>NZ_RHNP01000018.1 GCF_003950295.1 Loigolactobacillus iwatensis | reverse complement strand
TTTGTTGCTAGCGAGTTATAATTCAAATTGAATTGACTTCGCAAATGTTTGCTTCTTCCAACCGGTCCGAAGAACGGTTAAAAAAAGACCCTACACATTTGATTTGTCGAAACTTTGTTCAGTTTTCAAAGGTCTACTCTGTTAAATCATTGTCAGCGACAACTCAGTCAGTATAGCAGATTAAGCGGTTGTTTGTCAAGCAGTAATTTGAATTTTTATTCAATCAATATTCAAGTTTACTTAACGCGACAACTTTTATAGTTTAGCAAGAATCTAATTTGTTGTCAAGAACTTTTCTGTAAATCAGAATTGATTCACAACAGCTATAACAACAGAAATAACTATACCAACAATACATCCCACGGTCAAGCATATCTTACAAATAAATCAGGAAAAAGCTTATGCACGAACAATTATAGTTATACTTAAAATTAGGATTCGGATTTCGATTTTAAATCCAGTATAATAATCGCTAAATATTCATTTATTCATCATTTAAAATAACATTAAGGTCAAACAAATAATAAGCCATCACGGTTAATAATTTGAATCATTCGCTGCGGTACCTGTTTAATGTATCCTGCATCTTCAAAGGCCGTTAATTTTCGTGATATCGTTTCAGGTGTGGTTCCTAAATAAGTGGCCAATTCCTTTTTCTTCATTGGTAGTTTAAACTCATCCGTTTTATCTGCATCTGCCGTATCCAATAAATAAAGCGCCAATCTGGTTTCAATGCTTTCTGTAGTTACCCGTGTTGTTTGTTTTTCTAAAAGTTGAATTCGTTTTGCTAATATATTTAAAATACGTAACGCAATTGTCGGATAGTCTAATAGTAGCTTTTGAAAATCTTGCCGACGAATCTCGCAAACTGTGGCCTCAGTTAAAGTTTCCGCGTAAGATTGGTGGGCCTGATTTTCCTTAAACAAAGCATACTCACCATCAAAATCACCTGGATTCAGTAAACGCAGTAACTGCTCACGGCCATTCGCGGCCAGCTGATAGATTTTAACTTGCCCCGAATCAACAATATAAAGTGTATCGGCTAAATCAGTCGCTTGATATAGAATGGTTCCGCGTGGTTGTTTCATTGGTCGAATCACTGTTGCAATTGTTTTTAAATCAGCATGCGGTAATGCTTCGAAAATTGGTACTAAACTTAAACACGCTGTGTAATCATGGGTTGCATGCATTTTTATCCTCCTTCATTCTTAAAGACCTACTTCACATCATCACAAAATGTTGCTACTGCAAAATAATTCCTAGCACCAATCATGTACCCGCTTCTCTTAAATTTTTAAAAATCTACTTTGTTTAACCACACACTACTGGCCTACTTTACATTAACCACTAGTGTTTAATTATCATTTTACACATTTAATTATCAAAGTGAATTGATTTCAATCAAGTTTCATCACTAAATTTGTCTGGAGGAGTATTTGGAAAACACGCATAAACGGATGTACCAAACACAACCTTAGATATTATACTAATAGCAACATATTGCAATCATCGCAGTTGATGGTACAATATATAGTATTCTAATTTTAGTAGCACACCAATTAATTAAGGAGTTTAGCAATTATGATTGTATTAGCAGGCACTATTGGAGCGGGTAAAACTAGTCTTACTACCCTATTGGCTCAACGTCTCCACACTAAAGCATTTTATGAATCTGTCGATGACAACCCCGTTTTACCATATTTTTATAAGGATCCTAAAAAGTATGCATTTCTACTGCAAATTTACTTTCTAAATAAACGTCTTGCTCAGCTTAAATTGGCAGATCAACAAAGTGAGAGTGTAATGGATCGCTCTATTTTTGAAGATTCACTGCTTTTTCACTTAAACGCAGATCTAGGGCGTGCTACTGAAACAGAGGTTGGTGTCTATGATTCACTGATGAAAAACATGATGCAGGAATTACCGCACACAACTTATAAGAAGAAACCGGACCTACTGATTCACATCAACATTTCTTTCGAAACAATGTTAACGCGGATTCAAAAACGTAATCGTCCTTACGAACAAATTGACCAAGATCCTACCCTCTATAATTACTATCTCAAACTAAATCAGCGCTACAACACCTGGTATGAGGACTATCATGAAAGCCCGAAGATGCAGATTAATGGTGATCGTCTTGATTTTGTTGAAGATGAGTTAGCACGCAAAAAAGTCCTAACGCTCATTGAACAAAAATTAAGTACTTTACCACAGTTAAATCAATTGGACGCCGTTGGTAACCACAATTAAATAACTTAATGCCCGTTTAAATTTTGAAGGATTTCTTCTAGATTTTGAGCGGGTCTTTTTTCGCCAAAAAGTGCACCAATCTAATCAAAACAGTTGGTTTAACGGACTTTTAAAAGATTATTGCTGTTGCAAATCTTTGCCATAATAGTAAAATAAAATTAAACAGGTTATAAATGGGGGTAAGCGGATGTTATTCGAAGAGTTATTTTTAGAAAAAACGGACCTCCAAAAATTCTTAATGTTTCGTGTTCTAAAGACCATCGACGCCAATTCGTTTACGATAAACGATATTAGCACTGCGTTAAATCTATCTTATCAACAAACCTACAATGCTTTTCAAGATTTATTGACGGATATGCGAGTTCTGGATAAAAACATTGATAAAAATGTTGGTCGGCATAAGTTAATGTCCCAGGATTCCTTTCACGTTACACTTGATCGCTATCGCTTATTTTTGTTAAAGCACTCATTGGTGTTTCAATTTGTTGACTATCTAGTTCAACAGGCGAATCCAACAATCGACAATTTTTGTGAGACACAATTTGTCAGTAAATCAACTTTACTGCGTAAAACGGCGGCACTTAAAAAATTCATGAATCGTTATTCATTACGCTTTTCTTACACACATCTAAGAATCATTGGTGATGAACGTAATATTCGCCTACTTCTATTTACTTTTTATTGGATTGGTTTTCACGGTATCGAGTGGCCGATTAATGAATTTTCATTTAAAGATATGTTCCATAGCTACCAAAAAATGGGGCTTGAAAGTGATGATATCATTGTTGAACTGCAAGAAGTTCTGATGTTAGGTATTTGCCGCACCCGTATTGAACATGGCTATTTAATCCATAATGGCTCTGATTTCGACCCACTAACCCACAACAATGCTACTTTTGAAAAATTATCTTTCACTGAAGATGTAATTCCTGGGCTTTCAAAAAATCAGTCATTAAACGAATATAAATTTTTCTTTTTTTCACGATACATCACGATTTCATTTTCTTCAGAATTCAGCGATCAATCGCAGGAATTTTATAAACACTTCGCAACCGAAAACAATACAGTTTGGAAATTCACTCAAAGCTTCATGACCTACTTGATTCAATATTTAGCGCCTGACAAACAGGATAAAATTATAAACGACCGCCAATTGACAACCAACGTCTTACGCTTGGCCATTGCAGCGGAAGTTTTACAAGAAGATCATCCAAAATTGATGGATTTTTATTCCCATGAACATCCCGAATACGAGCAATCCAACCTATACCAGATTATTAAGGATTTTTTCCAAACGATTAAAACAAACCCAGAATTTAAAATTATCTATAGCTGCCATAAGAGCTTGGCACATTACCTCTATTACCTGTTAATCCCTTATCTACGCCAATTTGAGGAAAAACAAATTGTTAAAATCAAACTGCTTATGGAAAATAACGATTTACTGACCCGCGATATGTCGATTTTTTTACGTGATATCAGTATTGTCCAAGTCTTGGACAATCGGGCTAATTTTAACGACGCAGATCTTATTGTAACAACTATTGATGACGTTTCTCATTACCTTGGCTTTAAATTTCCGGCCGGTACGGAAATTGTGCACTGGAATTTAGACGCACAAGACAGCGATTTTTATAGTTTATATACGAAAATCAAACATACTTACCTTAATAAGCTTACTTAGCATTAAAATTAAAAAAGGTTGTTGACAAAATATTTTTTGCCAACAACCTTTTTATTTTTTTATTTAATCATCCCGTATTTTGCTTAAATCAACTTTTTCTAGCGGAATAACGTGTGTTTTATGTCGAATTTTATAATAACCATACAAAATTATAAACAGGGGCACACTCATGTAACTAATGCCAAGTGCTTGCCAATCTAACGTTTTTACAGCGTTTAAATCCTGGCCAACAATAACTAAAACACCTAACACCATTGCCAAAATTGGACCAAACGGAAATAGTTTGGCGTGATATTTTAACTCGCTCAACGAATGGCCTTGAGCAATAAAGGCCTTACGGAAACGATAATGCGAGATGGCGATCCCTAACCAGGCAATAAAGCCGGTTAAACCAGAAGCCGACACAAGAAACATATAGATCCGTGGTCCCCAGATACCGGTCATAAAGGTAAATAGCCCAACAACTGTTGTTAACAACAAAGCCGGAATCGGAACACCATGACTATTAACCCGCCCGAATGCTTTTGGCGCAATGTGCTGTTTTGACATTGCCCATAACATCCGTGTTGATGCGTACATTCCTGAATTTGCGGCCGAAATAACTGACGTTAGAATAACTGCGTTGATTACACTAGCTGCAGATGCTAACCCAACTCGCTGGAAAACTAGCGTAAAGGGACTAATAGCAACATCACTGGCACTTGAACCTAATAAGTCTTTACTTGTATAAGGTAAAATAGCGGCAATCACAAAAATAGCTAAAATATAGAATAATAGGATCCGCCAGAATACTTGTTTAATTGCCTTGGGAATACTTGTCTCTGGTGTTTCTGACTCACCAGCAGTAATCCCAATCAATTCCGTTCCTTGGAAAGAAAATCCGGCTACAACGAAAACACTGAGAATACTAGGGATTCCACCAACAAAAGGTGCCTTACCGATTGAGAAGTTTTTCAGCCCAATCGCTGGCCCATTACCGCCCATAATGCCAAAGATAGTTAAGAAACCAACAATCAAGAACACAATTACCGTGACAACTTTAATAATCGACAGCCAATACTCGGTCTCACCGAAAGTTCGCACGGACAGCGCATTAATCACAAAAATCACTGCCAGAAAAAAAGCGCTAAAAATCCAACCAGGAACGTGCGGCAACCAAAAATGCATGACAATCCCAGTGGTAGAAACGTCAACTGCCAAGGTAATTGCCCAGTTAAACCAATAATTCCACCCCATTGCAAAGCCTAGCGCTGGGTCAACAAAGCGCCCAGCATAAGTGGCAAACGAACCGGAAACTGGAATGTAAGTTGCCATCTCCCCTAAACTCGTCATTAAAAAGTAAACCATTAACCCAATGCCAATATAGGCAACTAAGGCACCACCTGGTCCAGCGGTAGAAATAGCTGACCCTGAGGCAACAAAAAGCCCAGTTCCAATACTACCACCTAAAGCAATCATCGATAGGTGTCGCGTCTTTAGCTCACGCTTAACCCCACCATTATTCTCCTGCGCCATCTAAAAAATCCTCCTCTGCCTAACCTAACCACACCAAAACCAATACCCTTTAAACTACTGGCCAAGTGTCACTAGCTAGACTTTAAATTTTTAGAGGTCGCTTTCTCCTGTTGCGTCATTCATTCTTACCCACACTTTAGAACAAATAAAAAACGCCCTTTTTGCCCAAGCTACTACAACGGCAAAAAAGACGATTAGTCTTCACAGTCAGTCGATAGCGCTCCGTAACTATTGTTACGACAGTTCTTGGCCTTTTAAACCAAGTCCCAACCACAACTTGAAAAAGCAAGTTATGACTTCGGCGGATCACCCTTTTACAAACCTTCACCAGCGCTTTTCGCTTCCAGTTTGTGACTCTTGATCTCCGCAACCTCAATCTTATATTGTTTTATTATAGCTAACTTCTACGCTAGAAACAAGTTCATTTATTTTTCTGCCTTATTAATTGACGTACTCATTCCGGCGTAATTAAAATCTTCCTTCAAGAAAGCTGGATCTTCTAACGGGAAATGTTGCTGCAATGATGCAAAGGGCTGAATCGAAACGTCCCCTTCGGCCAAAGTGTAATCAAGCACGTGGCCGCCAATAGAATGATCATTGCTCAAAAAATGGACGTGGTAACCGGCAACAGCAACCCCCTGAAATAATTCTGGTGCGTAATAACCAATTAACGTTCCCTTAACGTTTTCTTGCTTAAATTTTGGCTGCGTTTTCGTCGATTCAGTTAAATTAGGGTACGGCTTTTCCTGTTTTTGAACAACTCGGGTCAACATGTGACTGAATGTGCCTTGGATTTTAACCGCGTAAAAAACGTTTTTGTAAGGATAATCCGTTAATAACTTTTGTTCAACATCAGCCTTGGTTAGCCCAGTTTCGTGAGTTGTTGCCTTGGGATTATCAAAGTGGACCGTTGCAAAAGGAACCGATTGTTCGGCCGTCAACTCATGTACCTCACCTGTTTCAACAACTTGATAGGCGCGGCCGTCCAAAACAACCATTTCACCATTAAAATCTTGGACGGTTCCAATGCCGGAATCTCCGTGTTGCAACAATTCACCGATAGTCATTGTCCCTTCAAATAGACCGGGAACTAATAAACTCAACGTGCCGTGTTGGTACAATACTGATTTATCTATTACTGCCATTTTTTTGCTCCTTTGATTAAATCTTAATAGAACTGATCAGGTAAAATCGTCTCACCCAAATTTTTATTATCACTGTAATCAATTGGAATATCAACAATCACAGGCCCTTCAGTTGCAAATGCCTGATCCAAGACTTGATTCAGGTCACTGGATTGGTTAACCCGTAACCCAGTTGCACCAAAGCTTTCAGCATATTTCACAAAATCAACTTTACCAAAGTCAACCCCGGCGGACTCGCCGTACTTCATTTCCTCTTGGAATTTAACCATATCATAATGGCCATCATCCCAAATCAGTTGAACAATATTCAAATTAAGTCGTACGGCCGTTTCCAATTCTTCACCAGAAAATAAGAAACCACCGTCACCGGAAACTGAAATAATCTGAGTATTTGGCCGCAACAACGCAGCAGAAATCGCCCAGGGTAAAGCCACTCCCAGCGTTTGCATTCCGTTACTGAATAACAAATGACGTGGTTCATAACTGCGAAAATGGCGGGCCATCCAAATATAGTGACTTCCCACATCAACTGTGACCGTCATTGAATCATCAACCCGTTTCTGTAAGGCTGAAATAACTGCCAACGGATGGATTAATTTTGTTTCTGGTGTCACAACTGGCGGTAAATCACGTTGTTCTAATTTTGTGTGTAATTGCGCCAAGTAATGTTGCGAAGTTTCTTTAATCTTGAGCCCCTTCAAATAGGGTAACAGGAATTCCAACGTCTGGGCAATATCACCAACAAGCTCCTGCTCAGGTTGATAGTTGTGGTCAATTTGTGCCTTCATATCATCAATAACGATAATTCGGGCGTCACTTTCGGCATTCCAATTTCGCGGCTCATACTCGATTGGATCGTAGCCCACCGCAATGACTAAATCGCTGTGTTTCAACAACATATCACCAGGTTGATTACGGAATAACCCTACCCGACCAAAGAAATTTTTCTCTAAATCATGCGAAATAATCCCCGCTGCCTGGAAGGTTTCAACAACTGGTAAATCTGAAACTTCTAAAATATTTCGGATTGCTTGGGTTACTTCTTCCGAGGAGGCACGCATACCAACTAACAAAACCGGTAGCTGAGCCTCTTTGATTTCCCGAGCTAAAACAGTGATATTAGCCGGGCTGGCCGGGCCTAACTTTGGATCCTGCAATGGCATGATTGCGGAACTTTTAACCTCAGAATCAACTACATCTTGCGGCACACTAATAAAACTAGCGCCTTGCTTAGCCGAAGTTGCTTCTCGATAGGCATTGGCCAAAACTTCAGAAACGTTCTCTGGTTCCTGAACCTCAGCACTATATTTAGTAATTGGTGCCATCATAGCGGCGTTGGCCATACTTTGGTGTGTCAGGCGCAGTAAATCGGTTCGCTGAACTTGCCCCGAAATGGCCAATACTGGATCACCTTCAGCAGTTGCCGTTACTAGCCCAGTGGCCAAATTACTTACCCCAGGACCAGACGTTGTTGCGACTACACCAGGTTTGCCAGTAATCCGGCCAATTCCTGCGGCCATAAAAGCGGCATCCTGTTCGTGCCGGGTAACAATTAATTGTGGCGTTTTCGGGTTTTTACTATGACTCAAGCGATCAAATAAACGGTCGATCTTAGCCCCCGGAATCCCAAATACGTACTTAACATCATGATTAATTAGGCTTTCTAAAATAATATCCGCACCATATCGTTTTTCTGTCAAAAAGTCTCCTCCTCGGTTCTTTAAGGTCTATTATATTTTGATCCAAGTTTTATCAAACGTATCTAACTCTAATGTGTACCAAAAACCGTTTTTTATCATAGCATATCTAACCGCAAAAAGCTTGTGCAATTTATTTTGTGAATTCAATTTCAATCTTGCTAAATCACTCTTTATATGCTTGGCTTCTTTTCACAAACTGTAAAATTACACCACATGTGTGCAGCATTTAATTTGGGAGTCCTTTTAAGCACGGTTTTATGCCGAATCTTCTTTTACCTGACAAAGATTCATCTAAAAAAGCTGAGGCCACTGGGCTTCAGCTTTAATTTGGATTTTAATGAAGATTATGCAGTAATCGTTGAATCAATAGTTCACGCTTTTCATCAGTCTCATTCCAATTAATCAACGGAATTTCAGATTCACCTAAAGTCTCGCTAATCAGTTGGTAAACACTCTGTTTTTTTAATGAATCTTCCCACAGCGAATCCGCACGGCTAAAAACTGAATTAACCACCGATGTTCCCTGCCTTGCGACTGGTTGAAAATCTTTAAAAACAATATCAATTAGGCCTGAATCAGGATAAGTATGAATATCCCCTTCAGTCGCTTGGACAACGTCATAAAGACTAATATTCTTGGCAGGCCGAGCAATTGTAAAACCACCATTATTCCCTGAAACCGACTTCACTAACCCTGCTACCACTAATTTGCGCATAATTTTACGTAAATACGTTTGGGAGCCGTTTAACCGATGATGAATAACTTCTGATGAGATCGGAAAGTCTGGGTCTTGCGTTGCTAATAATGTAATAATACAAGCCGCCTGTTCGAAGCCTCGCGTCAATTGCATGACTGATACACCTTTTTTCTACAAAATTAGAGTGTGTCCTAAAAGGGCGTTCGAATTTTCCCCATAATTAAGAAATCGCATCTGAACGCTTTTTCGGACACTCCCTAGATTGCCACTCAAAGTTATCATAGCATATTCATCATCAACTTTGCCAACATATCAAAAAAGAACGCTTGTAAAAGGTTGCTAGACCCATTACAACACGTTCCTCCTGCCAAGGGTGTTTCTCAATTGTACTGCAATCTAAACTAACTGCCAAGCCAACTGCCTATTCGAGTTTCAACTTAAAACTGGCTAGGCCTTGCTTTTTATCTTGAATATCAAACGTAAAACCAAACTTACTCAATAGGTAAATAACCTTTTTTAAACCCTCACCATCAAAGGAACTGACATTACCCTCAATTTCAGTAACGTTTATTTTGCGTGCAATTTTAAGTAAATTAATAATTGCTAATTGTGCCATCCCGTGATTTTGAAAATCGTAAAAAGCAAGTTGACTCTCGGAACCAAGCGTCTCTAAAACGGTCATGTGAATCTCATTGTCCCACGCGCTATATTCAAAAAGTAACTCACTTTGATAATCTGTTTTAGAGTGGCCGTACTTATCAACATTTGCGTACGGGGTATACACAAATACCGAACAGCTCCGTTCATTAAATCGTTCACGATTTAGATTCGTGTAAACAATATATGGCGTAATTTTCTTCGGTTGTGCATCAATTCTATCTTGTTTTTCAAGTATCGTTAAATCAGCATCAGCTTCAATTGCGGTTAAGCGTTCAGTGTAAGCCTTTTTTATTGCATTTTCACGCTCTTTTTGCTCATCCATCATAGTTCCCCCTATCCATAATCAAATTTATTATACCATAACCAACTACGTCTTTAATGGATAATCATTATGGGAGAGAGATTTTCATACTGTTTTCATCAAAGCCCCATTAGAATTACTTCAAAACTAAGAATTCTCTAATTTGGCCTGTTGGGAGCGGTAATCAGTCACCGTTAATTTATAATAACATTCCGTTACCGGTGCATCATCGGCAAATAACTTTGGTCGTTCTAATTCATATTCAAAATGAAAACCTGTTTTTTCAATTACACGTTTTGACTGGCGGTTACTTGCAAAATGACCCACCCAAATTGTCATTAAATGTAAGTGATTAAACCCAAAAGCAAGTATACCCATGATGGCTTCCGGCATTATGCCCTGCCCCCAATAGTCTTCATCCAAAACAAAGCCTAACTCACGCTCACTATCCTCAGGTGTTGAACCTGACGGTGCTCTGCGGTGTAGGCCAATACTACCGATTACATGGTGCGTTTCCTTTAATTCAAGTGCAAAAACCTCGTCACTACGAATAAATAACGTTAAAATTGCCTGACTTTCACCAAGCCCACTATGTGGTTGCCAGCCAGCCATTTTACCTAGTTTGGGATTCTGTGCAAAATGATGTAAATCATCCAGATCGTTTTCTGCAAACGAGCGAAGAATCAATCGTTTCGTTTCTAAACGTGCCACTCTGCTAACCTCTTTCTTATTTTTAGTTTAAATTCATTATTTTGCGCTGTAAAATCAATTTAATCATTATAAACTTACTTGTGGGAGATGATCTTATGAAAACTCTAACTTTACCCTTACCTCAGATAGGTGAACGAGTGGCCAGTGCGTATTTACGCGGGTACGTGCGTGAGCTAGATCCAAAAATAACCCAACCGGCGTACCCAGCCTTGATAATCGTTCCTGGCGGTTCGTATACCCATATTCCTGAAGAACAGGCAGAAACTATGGCGCTAACATTTGCTGCCCGCGGCCTACAAGTCTTTTATTTACGGTACCACTTTATAAAAGATGTCGCACCAAAACCACTATTACCTCAACCAATTATTGATTTAGGGGCCGCCGTCTTGACCTTACGCCAGCACGCTAGCGAGTTTCGGATCAATCCTACACAAATTATTGCCGCCGGTTTCTCTGTAGGTGGCCACATTGTCAGCCTTTACGCTGATTATTGGCAATCAAAGTGGTTAACGCAAACACTCAATGCCCAACCAGAACAACTCAAATTAGCGGCGGCCATTCTTAGTTATCCGGTTATTCGTTTAGATACAGGCTTTCCGACCAGTCAAGAACAGTTGGCCAAAATAACTGATCAGCCGACAAAGTTTGCGGCCGATGAAGCAGTTACTACCGCTAACCCCGCGACTTTTATCTGGCACACGATGGATGACCCAATGGTACCCGCAAGTAATAGTCTGCGTTATTTAGCTGCACTTTATCAACAAAAGGTTCCCGTTGAGGCCCACTTTTTCCATCATGGTCCCCACGGTTTAGCACTTGCTAATCGGCAAACGGCCTGGAAGACAGACGCTAATCAACCACACGTCGCACATTGGGTTGACTTAACGATTGAATGGTTAAATGAAACCTTAGCCTTAAACCTTTCCTAAAATTGCAGGCCCACTTAATGACTTAAAGGCACATTAATTTCGATCACTAAATGGTCTAGCTAACTGACCGCAACTAATCATTATAAATTCTTTACAAAATAGACTACTAATCATAGTTCAAGCCCTTTTTAAATGAAATGGTATAGCCTGATTACGTTATCTAGGATGCTAATTACTTGTCAAATTCTCATTTTACGGTATACTTAATACAGTGTTAAAGGTTACTTTCGTATTTCCGCCACGATTTAGAAAGAGGGAAACGACCATGGCAGTACGCAACTATTTTCAACTCAGACCAGCATTTAATGATGATGCTTCTGACTTTGTTCTCCATTTTATTGATATCCCACGACCAGATCTAAAGGCTTTTCCACGTGTCACTAAATTAGGTGACTGGATGGCTTACGGTGACACTGATTACCGTTTCTGGAGTCACATTAGTAAGGCTGATTTTACAGCAGTTATTGCTAAGGAGACCGGAATTGATCCGAGTCATTTCGAAGTTGTCGATGATCAAGACTACAAAGATTATGCTTATTTTTAATTAAAATTCATTAACCACTTTAGCGTGGAACAAAAGTTCGCTTTGGGTTTACTACATAACTACAGCTAGCCCAGGCTTTTGGCACACATTTTGAAGTAATGCACGGAAATAGTAGGGGTTGACGCAAAAGCGTCAACCCTTTTTGTATCTTCCAATATTATAGTCGCGAAAATTATACCTAACCTTTTTGAGTTGTCGTTGCAGCATTAATCGCATCAAGAAATTGTTGCCCGTACTTGTCTAGCTTATTTTGGCCAATCCCCTTGACCTCCAGCATTTCGGTTAAATTAGTTGGTAACTCGCCTGCCAAAGCGTGAAGCGTCTTATCCGAAAAAATAACAAACGGGGGAACTTGCTGTTTTTCAGCCAACTCACGCCGTAACTGACGTAATTTTTGAAATAATTCATCATCTTCGGGTAAGGATTGCTGTGCTTTCACTGCCGTTTTACGCAACACCTGCTGCTTTCCACGTAAGACTTGCTCCCCCGCCGCCGTCACCTGAACTAGCGGAAATTTTCCACCACTAACGCGTAAAAAGCCGGACGCCGTTAAAAAATCAATTAACCCAATCACATTTTTCTGTGACTGCCGTTTTAATAGTCCATAAGTAGATAGCTCTTGAAAATGTTGCTGCCGAACGCGCAACGTATTGGCACCCGTTAAAACCTGCGCAATTACGGCTTTACCGAAACGCTCGTGCATTCGAATCACGCAAGATAATACCTTTTGTGCATCAACAGTAATATCTTGTTCTTCTCGTTGATCTAGGCAATTACTGCAACGCCCGCACGGCTCACCAGGTTCGTCCCCAAAATAACGCAAAATAAATTGTTGCAAACACGTCTGTGTATTGGCGTACTGCGCCATTTCTTGTAGCTTGCGGTACTCCTTTTGTTTATGTTCATCGTCCATTTCTGACTGATCAATGAAAAAATGTTGAATTTGTGTGTCCTGTGCTCTAAAGATTAGAATGGCCTCACTAGGCAGACCATCCCGCCCGGCCCGACCAGCCTCTTGATAATAAGCCTCTAAACTTCCTGGCACCTGGGCGTGAATCACAAAGCGAACATTACTTTTATCAATCCCCATACCAAAAGCATTGGTTGCTACCATCACTTGAACCCGATCGTACAAAAAATCCTCTTGGTTCTGGCGCCGCTCTTGCTCTGACAGACCTCCATGATACTGCGTTGCCTTAATTTTGCGCTGTTGCAGTAAGTGAGTCAGGCGTTGCACTTCTTTACGTGTACTCGCGTAAATAATGCCAGACTGATCATGATTCAATTTTAAGTAATCTAGCAAAAAACGATCACGATCTTGGTTCTTAATTACCTGAAAAGCCAAATTATCCCGGGCAAACCCAGTTCGAATAACATTTTCGGTCGGAATTTCTAAGCGCTGGCAAATATCGTCTGCAACTTGGACGGTGGCGGTAGCCGTCAAGGCTATAATTGGTGGCTGACTTGGTAGTTGTGCCAAACTTGTCGTTAAATTTAAATAACTAGGCCGAAAATCGTGACCCCACTGCGAAATACAGTGAGCCTCATCAACTGCAATTAATGAAATATTAAGTCGACCAAGTTCGGCCAAAAAAGAACTGGAATCCAAGCGCTCTGGTGCTAAGTAGAGCAGCTTAACCTCACCACTAGCCGCCAGGCGCAAATGCTCATTAATTTCAGCATAATCCAAAGTACTATTAATAAAGGTCGCTGGAATATCATTTTCATGTAAGGCATCCACTTGGTCCTTCATTAGCGAAATCAGTGGCGAGATTACTAAAGTGATACCCGGCAACAATAACGCTGGTATTTGGTAACAAAGGGATTTACCACCACCAGTTGGCATTAACGCTAAGCTATTTTCACCAGCAAGTACTTTATCAATTGCTGTCTTTTGCCCGCGGCGAAAATGATCATAACCAAATTTTGTTTTTAAAAGAGTCGTTGCTGTTAGTTGCATATTTCGCTCACTTTCCGTTTTTACTGATCCCTCTATTTTAAGCGGCAACCATTTAAGTTTCAACTGCCAATGACACTACTTAAAAACTCCGCCAAATTTCATTTAATATCCGCCGCATTAGTTAGATAAATGACGGCTTGGACTAATTGGCTAGGGAAATACTAGTAAAAGTATTTTTCAAATACGACCCAGAACAATCCGGATAATTTACGAAAATTAGTCGACAAGTCGACCACATGATTTATTAGGCAATGCGTTTCTAACTTTAAGATCTAATCTAAAGCGCATCATCAAAAATAACCGATCATTAACTATTTTTAAATCGTTGGCTTAATTTGGTTTCACTAGCAGTTAACAGATTTTCTGGAGCAATATTGTATTTTGCACTAATAATCAACACTTGATCTAAAATATCCGCTAATTCTTCTTGTAGATTTGCGCGTTTACTGGCATCTGTTCCTGGTTTCTCCCCGGGATGATCGCGCCCAATTTCTAACGCCCGAATCGCCCAGGAAAGTTCTCCTACTTCTTCAATTAGAAAATTTAACCGAATAAACGGCGAATACTGGTACCAATTACGCTGTTTATAAAAAGCGACTAACCATTGTTGGTGTTCTTGTAAAGTCATATTAAGCCCCTTAGTTTCTATTAGTTTTGTAGGACAAGTATAAACTATCGCTAAAATAATTCGGACGATATTAAAAAAATAGTTCTTAATTTAAATTCTATTCTTCTTTCTGAAATTTATTGCTGTAAAATTAAAGCGTTAGTTTGGTTATAACCTATTATTTCACTGTAGATAGACAATCCTAGTGCATCGTAGCGCCCATATTTAAATTAAATTATATCGCTACTAAAAATAATGCTTATGCCGCTTGGCCACTGAATTGCACTGGTCAGATTTGGTTAGGTTCCATTCCGGCGCTGGCGTATGGAACGCGTGGCGCGTTGACAAGCTAATTTTCTTTCCGATTAAACCCACCGGAAAAGAAAATGGATCTTGTCAATCACGCAAGGTACTAAATGACCACAATTCGGTCATCAAGTACCTTCGACACGGCTGATACGCCAGCGCCTCCATTTCACCTTGGCAGTGGTTGAGCTCTGATTATTAATTAATTTAATCGTTTAGTTAGTACAATTGAGTCGGAACCATGGCCTTAAGACTTTACACTTTATAAGTGATCTTAATTAGCTATCAACACTGATGAAAGTAATTTTCACCTACTTGCAACAAGCTGTTTTACAGTAGCTGCCGAATACACAAACAACGCTTGAATGTTCCACGCGGCCTGATGGAGTGAAGGGGCGCGAGGGTCAGCTGTGTCGATGATTATTAATGGCGGTTTGGGCCATTTAGAGCCATGTTTCAACTTGGCGCCTTATGCCTTAGTTAAATGGTCATCGTCCGTAACATCTAAGATTCTCGTTTCGAAAATCATCCACTATTGTGGAGTAGAGCCATGCGGGCTTGGCGAGATCCATTTTTACTCCAGCTTTGCTTTTATCTGGTAAAAGTTAGCTCGCCAACCCGCCACTGTCGCTCATTCTTAACACCCAATTTTAGCAAATATTAATTACTAGAACATATTCACTAAACAGAACTTGTTTCCCGTTGTCGATTGGACTTAAGCTGAAGCCCGGCAAGTCCAAGTCGCACGTGTTCCGTCCTCGCGCCCCGGAATGGAATCTAATCTGTTCTGGCTCGTTCCAGTTAGGTTTTGGCGTTCTAAAAACTAGCTAATAGTTTTAAATATGAGCGCTACACGCCACTAGGAGAGTGTTTAAAAAACTACTCAACTTCCCTTACTTGACCACCAATTACGGCGTAGAAACTTAATCCTTTTTCAACACGCCTTGATTAAATTTAAAAATGAAAGTTGGTTTTAAAATGAAAAAAATTGCCGTTTACTGTGGTGCCTCCTCCGGTAATAATAAAATCTATCAGGCTGCCGCTCGCAAATTAGGCCGCTGGTTAGTGCGTGAAAATCTCGAACTAGTTTATGGCGGTGGCGGCGTCGGTTTAATGGGCATACTAGCAAGTGAAGTGCTTCATAATGGTGGTAAGGTACACGGCGTTATGCCGCAAGAACTGGTCGATCACGGCGCTGCTTTCAGCGAACTCTCTGACCTAGAAGTGGTAGCCAATATGTCCATTCGCAAACAGGAAATGTTAACGATAGCGGATGGCTGTATTGCTTTACCCGGTGGCCCCGGAACTTTGGAGGAAATTGTGGAAGCATTCTCTTGGGCGCGAATTGGTGATAACGATAATCCCTGCGTTTTTTACAATATTAATGGCTACTATAACCCATTGAAAGCTATGTTCGATGAAATGGTGCAGGATGATTTTCTTACCCAAATTGACCGGGAAAAGCTGTTATTCTCTGACTCATTAACTGAGATTTTAGCCTTCATGACCGCTTATATTCCGCCTAAGGTTCGTCATTATCAAAATTAATTTTCCCAGTGCCACTACCAACTCGGTAAACTGGGCGGATATTCGTACAACGGCTATCAAAAAATTCCTTGCCAAATTTCCCGAAACGTCCTATAGTGTAATAGAAAGCTAATACACTATTAAGGAGGGCCACATGAAATTCAACGATAAGGTACCAATTTATTACCAAATTAAACAGTACGTTTATCAGGAAATTATTCTAGGACATCTCAAGGCCGGGCAGAAGCTGCCAGCAATTCGGCAATTGGCGGTAACGTTGACGGTTAACGTCAACACGATCCAACGAGCACTGAGTGAGTTAACGACGGAAGGTATCATTATCACCCAACGTGGTAAGGGTAATTTTGTGACTAACGATACTCAGCTCCTGCAGGCGTTAAAAAAACGCATAGTTACGGAACAATTTAGTGAATTGTATGATAAAATGCTTGCCCTCAAAATCACTCCTGCAGAAATGGTGCAATATTTAAAAAACTACATTGACCAACGAAAGGAAGTACAACATGACTGAAGTTCTACAAATTAAAAATCTAACTTATAAATTAAATCTAGTTAGCATTCTTGACGATCTCACCTGTACTATACCGGCAGGCAGCATTGTTGGTTTATTGGGTGCAAATGGTGCCGGCAAAACAACGTTAATGCGTTTGATTAGTGGTGTTGCCAAAGGTTTCCATGGTGAAATCAGTGTTAATCAACAAACCAGTGTCGTTAATCGAAAGCAACAGATCAGCTTTAGTCATCAATTAGATGGTAGCGATAAACGAGCTCGTTTAGCACAAATTGTCCATGACTACACGTTACTTTACCCTGATTTCTCGGCGACGCAATTTCAACAATTGGCAGATTTTCTTGAGCTTGATTTGCACCAACGCCTCAGTAAGTTATCTAAGGGTAACCGCAACAAATTTATCGTTGCATTAACTTTGGCACGTCAAGTTCCCCTTTATTTGTTGGATGAACCATTTGATGGTATTGACGTCATGAGCCGCAAAAAGATTATTGCCAGTATTCTAAAGTGGAAATCAGAAACGGCCACAATTCTCATCAGTGATCATCACGTTAACGATATCGCTAATTTATTGGACTCAGTGGTTATTGTCAAAGATAAGCACGTTGTTGCTCAAGAACAGGCCGACACCATTCGTGAAAAATACGGCGAAAGTATCGAGGACTATTACGAAAATCTTTATACGGGAGGCGAGAATGATGACTAAAATATTGGCATTAACGACAAATTTATTTCGCAAAAAAGTAACAGCGTGCACGCCATTGTCGGCCTGCAGCTACTGGCATTAGTGATCACATTGATCAACTCACTATGGAAGCACACTTTTGACCGAATGGACCCATTCGGACTAACGCTTTCTTATGGTTTTCTTGCCGGTTTAATTTTATTTATCCTCTTGGCACGCCGAACCGAACACGTTTGGACCAGCAGTTCAGCGCGGTTATTACCTACCACTGACACCAAACTATACTTAGCTAATCTGGGTTCAACGTTACTCAGTTTTGTTTACTTTTTTGTACTGGAACTAATAATCGGCGGAATCTGCAGTATCGGTGCTTTATCAGACATCCACTCCTCTTTCCAACAAATTTTCCCCTATATCGCCACTAGTCTAACGACCATTCTGGCACTGACCTTATACGGCTGGGCATTCATTAGTTTAGTCCATTTGTTAGGGATAACGATTAGCACTTGGCTACCCGAAATGCGCTCCAGATTCATTTACTTCGTGTTGTACGTTGTAGTTGGTATTCTTCTTTTGAAGATTTTATCCATGGTGAGCAATTTGCTAGGTAAATTTGTTGCCCCACTCTTCACAGGTCAATATAATGCGACCATTAATCCGGGCTTACTAAGCTTTAGCGGGATACTTTTCTTAATAACAATCGTCTTCTCACTAATCAACATCTACTTGTTAAAGAATTGGGTGGAAACCAAACAAAACGCTTAATTATAAAAACAGTCACGATTATAATTGAAAGGTCCACTGCGTATCAGACTTAATTGCCGGATACACAGTGGACTTTTTTACGTTTAAATCTAGCGTGCCGGAAAAAGCGTTCAGATTCTAGATTATTACTCTAGAACGTGCACCAAAAGCCTGGGTTCACGTATCTAACTACGGCCAATTCAAAATGGACTTTTGTCCCACTCCCAGCTTGCCACCTTTCAATTGGACGATGCTTGAAAAGAATCAAATCATTTGATTTTTAGGATCAAGTACTAGTGATTCAGACAATAATATTTCACTATAGATTTCATAAACATAATCTGAACTAACCATGTGCCTTTTTGCTAAAGTGTACAAATATTGCCGTTCAGCATCCAAAGCATGCATCAAAGCACGGCGTTCTTCAACGCTTTGTAATCCCGTTAGCATTGCCTTATTCGAGGTTACTGCATGCCATTGGCGGTAAAAGGATTTAAGCGTGTTTTTCTGTGTTTGATCGCGCAGGTCGTAAATGACACTAGCACTGACCTCTGCCGTCAACGTCATTGATTTTACTTGATTGATACCAACAATAACCATTTCGTGACGTAATCTTTGCAATTCATCAGCACGATTTTGCTCGTCCGCATCAATTGGTAAAATAAATTTAAAGACAATAGTTGGTACTAGCATACTCAAAATAATAACAACGGTTTCCACAATAATAATGAAATGAAAGGTTGAACGCGGAATTTCACTACCAATCGAAAAAGTCATTGCCAAGGTAACGGTCCCGTGAACACCACCTAGCGCAAACAGACTCGCAGTTAGGCGCCGTTTATCACCAATGAAGAAACGCGCGTAAACATAACGACAGCCCAGTAACAAAACGTAGACGACAATCCCCACTGCAAGCCACTTTAATGAACTGATCATTATATTATAGCGACTGAAAAAGATTCGCTCCAAACTGATTCCTAGGACCACAAAAACAAAACTATTTAGTACTTCATTCGCAAAATTAATCATTTGAAGCCCTAAATGCATTTGCCGCGGCGAGGAAAAACGACTACGATTGGCCTCGCTATTATGGACTAAACCGGCCGAAACAACGGCAATTATCCCAGACACGCCTAATTTCTCGGCCAAAAAATAAATGCAAAATGGCGTGAGTATGTAAATCAAGGTTTGTGACG
This sequence comes from Loigolactobacillus iwatensis, assembly GCF_003950295.1. Lineage (GTDB taxonomy): Bacteria > Bacillota > Bacilli > Lactobacillales > Lactobacillaceae > Loigolactobacillus > Loigolactobacillus iwatensis. Next base: position 32,109 of record NZ_RHNP01000018.1, on the reverse strand, counting down.
AAATGACATTGTTGGTTGAACGAACAAAATATTGGCGAAAGGCCATAAACGCAAAGGCCAGAATTGAACCAACAACAATTCCCCCAATTGCCGAAACCAAAAAGGCAGTCACGTTACCCCACAAGGATAAATGGCCGGTGCTTAACCACAAAGTTGCTGCCTGAAGGAGAATAATGCCAGTAGCGTCATTAAATAGTGATTCCATTTTTAAATTATTTTTTAATGATTGTGATATTTTACGTCCTTCAACCACCGAATCAAAAGCCGTTGCATCAGTTGGTGTACTAATGGCCACAATAATAAGGGCCACTGGAATAATCAAATTAAATGTTTTATGAATGACAATTGCCACTAAAATTGCTGACAGAACGGCCAAAACAACCGCCGTTCCCACAATGCTTTTAACTTTTTTTCGCACCGTTAGTAATGGTGTTGTTTGTCCTTCAAAAAATAATAGTGGTGCTAAAATTAAAATCATAAAGACGTTATCGTTAAAATCTAAAACCAAGTGATTAGTCATTGGAATTAATCCCACGAGTACACCAACAGCAAGGTTAATGTAGGTTCGCGAAATACCAGGAATATATTTAGCAATAATATTACTGGCGGCTACTGCCACCAAAATGACAAACGACGAGATTAAAAGCCCCATAGATCAAGCCTCCCTTAAAAAATGTTTGGAAAAGCGCCCAGGTTCCTGTGCTTGCCACGTTCACACTGAATTAGTCAGATACACACTATTAAAAGTGATTTTTAAACACGAATTTGTTAATAAATCTTCCATAGTTATTATACTAACTATTATTAGCATGTGACGCAATGGACATCTGGGCCGCCAATTAGAAGTATTTTAGAATTGTTTTTTGAAATTTCCAGTTTAAAATAGTAGCAATAATTTCACTGTTTACCTCAATTGACAACCGATAAATAAAGTCTAAAGTAGGTAAAGTTATATTTTTTCGAAAAATTTTTTGAAGGACGTCTGGCTATGAATTTTTTACGCAGTACCTTTTCATCATTAAGTGAGAAAAATTTTCGTTACTTCTGGATTGGTCAGTGTATCTCCGTTATGGGAACTTGGGTACAACGGACCGCGCAGACCTGGCTAGTCTACCAAATGACCAAATCTGCCTTCAAGGTTGGTCTTCCATCAGCCTTTCAGTTCATCCCCATTCTCGCGCTAACGCTAGTAGCGGGAACTTTAATCGACCGTTTCCCCAAACGTACAATTTTGCTCGTCACTCAATTTGGTTTTCTAATTTTAGGTGCCATCATGACTACCTTGGTTTACCTTAAAATTGTTCAATACTGGGAAATTTTATTGATCGCGTTAGGCTACGGAATTCTACAAAGTTTTGATACCCCAACCCGACAGTCATTTGTGGTTGAATTAGTGGGCCAGAAAAACCTAATGAACGGTATTTCGCTAAACTCAACCATCTTTAACCTGGCAAAAATTGCCGGACCATCGTTGGCGGGTCTGCTCATGGTTCAATTCAGTGTTAGTTTTTGCTTCTTAGTTGACACGATCAGTTACGTTGCCGTTTTATTTGGTTTATTTTTAATTCAACAAAAGAATGTCGTTGCTTCACACTCCCACGAACGCATTTGGAGTGATGTCAAAGACGGATTATCTTATGTTTGGCGTCATAGTGCGGTCCGACTAAGTGCGGAGTTGATGTTGGTTGTTTGTACACTGAACTATAATAATAACGTCATCATTCCCATTTTTGCGAAGACGGTACTCCATTCCGGTGCACAAACTTACGCCAATCTACTATCGGCAACCGGAATTGGTTCGTTAATTGCCGCATTTTTAATGAGTTACCTTTCCCGCTTTGGCCTGCAACGTAACATCTACTTGTACGTCGGCGTTGGTACGGCCGCTTTGCAGGCCGCAATGATCTTCGTACACACGTATTGGATGGCAATGCTGATGATGGTATTAATCGGCTTTTGTAATATGATTTTCTTAAATCAATCTAATGCTTCGTTCCAATTCTCAATTCCAAATGAATTACGCGGCCGGATTATGAGCGTTTACGTTCTACTTAATCAAGGGACAACCCCGGTGGGCAGTCTATTTGTTGGTGGCATTATGGATGTTAGCTCAGGTTTCTGGGGCTTTCCTGCCTGTGGCTTTCTAGCGTTGCTGCTACTGGCACCAGTCCTAATCAAAAATAGACCACTTGTGACTAAGTGGTTGCACCCTAAAACTGAAAATTAAGGGGAAATAATCCAAGGGACTATGTTTGGAAAATACCTTAACTAGTTTCTCCTCTGGCCACTTTTGTGTAAACGTGTTTGAAAGGCAGCTTTCTACAGTGACTGAGACGAATTGAAGCGCCAAGGAGCACAGTTATAAAGTCCATAACTGTGCTCCTCGGCGCTTTTCTAAACACTCTCTAGAACGTGCGCCCTTTACTCTACAACTAAAAATGATCACTAAGTTGTTTTTCATTTTTGACGTATGCTCTTGCCTGTTTAATGATTTGTTCGGCCTCCGGAGAATTATAAATATTAAGTTTATAGTCAATTTCCCCCAGGCTTTCAGTTAATTGCTTTTGTTTGACCAAAACTTTATTGCGTTGTTCTGAAAGCAACTTGGCCCTTTTATCAATTGTGGCCGGTCCCGCCATCAATACTGCCGAATATCACTAATCTTCATATCTGTATTTTTTAGGCAGCAAATCGTATGGATAATGCTAAGATCCGAGTCCGTAAAGGTGCGGTAACCAGCCGTATTTCGCATAACAAACGGTAACAAACCTTGCTTATCATAAAACCTCAACGTATAAATCGATAAACCTACCTTCTGTGCGACCTCTTTAATTGTATAAGTCATATGCCAACTCTTTCCTAAACTTTTAATGATTTATTCTTGCCCTAGAGTATTGTCGATAGTTTACTGTGATCATTATGAACAAATAACAACAATTAAGCAATCATGTGGAGGCAATTATGAATAATAACGTCTTAGTAACTGGTGGTAATGGTTTTTTAAGCATGCAACTTATTCTGCAACTTTTAAAACAGGGCTACAATGTACGGGCGACTTTACGTACTTTAGAAAAGAAGGCAACGATTGTCACTACACTCAAAGCCAATAACGGTATTAATCTTGATAAGTTAAGTTTTGTGAAGGCCGACCTAACAAGTGATGCTGGTTGGGAAGAAGCAATGCGCAACGTGACCTACGTTTTAAGTGTCGCTTCACCCATGTTTTCAGCTAGCTCAAAGAATAAAGGCGGTGCAACGGAAGGCATTTTACGAATCCTTAAGCAGGCCCAAACTGCTCACGTCAAACGTGTCGTTATGACTGCCAATTTTGGCGCCGTTGGTTTCAGTAATAAAGATAAACGATAAACAGTCATTAACTACCGAGGCAGATTGGACGAACCCAAACCAAAAAGGCCTGTCCGCCTACGAAAAATCAAAATTACTTGCTGAAAAAGCAGCTTGGCAATACCTCAAAACTGCAAACAGTAGGCTTGAATTTACAACCGTTAATCCCGTGGCCATTTTAGGTTCAGCGCTTAACGAGCACGTTTCCGACAGCTTTGGTTTGATCAAAAACCTAATCGATGGGTCACTTAAAAGAATTCCTAACATTCCCTTAAATGTTGTTGATGTCCGGGATGTTGTTGATCTGCACATTCGGGCAATGATCACTCCTCAGGCTAAGGGCCAGCGATTCATTGCTAGTGAAGATGGTCAAATTTCACTACCCGAAATTGGTGCCCTGATCAGACAAAAACGGCCGCAACTTGCCAACCAAATTTCCACAAAAGTGCTGCCCGATTGGATAATTCGGACTGGCGCATTGGTCAATAAGCAAGCACAAGAAGGCAAGTTGCTCTTGGATATCAACCGCAACGTTAGTAATCAAAAAGCTAAACAGGTATTGGGCTGGCAACCACTAAGTAATAATGAAACTGCCATTTTAGCCACAGTTGATACCTTTTTAAAATACGACCTTTTACATTGATTTGAGGATCGTCAACTCTGAATCTAAAAAAATAGTCAAACATAAAATCTACACAAAAAGGAGCCAAATGAGTTAGCTTTTTGTCTAACTCATTTGGCTCCTTTTTCACACTTAATTATACTTTTACAATAAAATTTTAAACCATTACCCATAAGCCTAACGATTAGTCTGTTGACCAGTAATTTCGTGAACAAATTTATGGTAAACGGCCGCAGCTGCATTGCCGGGACTATCGGGAAACATATATTTAGGCGCTTCTCTGACTGAAACCCATTTTGCAGAAGCTAACTCCCTAGATAATTTCAAATCCTGATTGGTCGTCCGACTAATAAAACCATGCATCAAGGCCTCACTTTTTCCAAACCAGTAAGTCCCTGCGTATTCAATGTTGCCCAAAGTAATGCCCAGTTCTTCTTCAACTTCTCGTTTTGCACTTGTTTCGGCGGACTCGCCTGGCTGCATGTAACCAGAAATCAACGAAGCATATTGATGTGATAAATAAGGCATCTTTGCCAAAACAATCTCGTTAAGTTCATTTGCAACTAGAACAATCACGCAATCCGAAAAGGTCGGAAACCAGTAACGCTCACAGTTTGGACAAAATGGCGTTAACCCATCATCGCCGGCCATTTTCTTGGTTAGCTTTGTACCGCAAGTGGGACAATATTTATATACCATAATTTATGAACTTCCTTATTATTAAATTATCCCGTGAAACTAGAGAGTGTTGGAAAATCAGCATCAAAATAACTGCTGCTTCCTTGTTAATTGACTGAATTACCCAATAACCTCAGTAATAGCACCATTTACGGCATTTTTCTCTGCCTCAATTAAATCAACACGACTTTCAATCATTTTGGTATCCATCGTGATTTCCCGGGTTAATCCAGGCGTGTTTAACTTAGGTTCAAAGAAAGCTTTGAATTCATCCAAACGTTCAGGCGTCCGGAAAATACTAGCAATAACGGTGATGTACGTGGTGAATTCCATATCACCGCCAACAGTCTCTTCTAGCCACTGCCAATCACGGCGAATCCAGTCCCAGGCAGCCTGTTCACCCTCATTAGTTGCTAAAACGCCACGGAACCAAGCACGCAAATCCTGGGGCTTAATCGTGTCTGCATCTTCAAACTTCTCAATTAACCGTCCAATTAACCTCGCATCTGGTGTACTTGTTAAGGTCGCACACAAATCAGACTTATAGCTCCCATCGGCGGTTTGTCGGTACGCCGCCAACAATTGATCAAACAATTCGGCGCTACCGAAATTCTTAACTTCATTTTTCAAAATGAAAACCCGCGTCGCAGCCGGTAAAGTTGCAAGGTGATCCTTACTAGCCGTGAATAAATCATGTGCTGTTTTAACTGCATTTTTATTTTGTGCGTATAACGCCGCGTTTAAAACAACTGGCCGCGTTAGCTGATCATCATTTACTTCACTAGCCTTAGGTGCCCACCCCAAACGCGTAACTTGCGCACTACTTAATTGGTTAAAGAAGGTTTGTAAGTCTTTTTCTTCAACAGAATTAGGCGTTACGAATTTCTTCAAATTACTTGCAACTTGGTATAAGGCAGCATTGACGACGTTCGAATGACTGTCCGCAAACCGGGCCAACAGCGGCACGATATCAGCGTATGCTATTTGGCGTCCTTCCGCTAGTAAACGGAGATCCTGTAATACTTGCAACTGTGAAATAGCGTCCAACGTCGTAAGATTGTTCAAAATATCCGTCAATAATGTACGATCGTATTTAACGATGAAGTGTGAATTATTACCTAAATTTAAGCGGAACGGTTTGCCATTGGCCGCCCGTAATTGTGCGTAGTCCCCCAGCGTTAAAGTCTTTTCGGCCATTATTGCCGGTGCAGCAACATAATTACTGTTCAACGGGATTTGCCACTTTCGGCCAACTTCCTGACCTTTGCCACTGAAAAATTGTTGTTGGGTTAAAGTCAATTTACCAGCAACAACCGCCGCGGTCACTACTGGATAGCCAGGTTGTTCCAACCATGATTTCATAATGGTGCCTAAATCCATCTTAGATGCTGCTCCTAAAGCAGACCATAGATCGGCGCCAGTTGCGTTGTTATACTTATGAGTTCCAAGGTAATCTTTTAAGCCAGCACGTAGCGCATCATCACCGATTAAGGCCCGTACCATGACCAGCATTCGTGCCCCTTTTGCGTAAACAATTGCACTATCAAATAACGCATCAATTTCTGCTGGATTCTCAACTTGAACGTGCACTGACTGCACACCATCAATAGCATCTCGTTGCAAAGCGGCCGAGGCCTCTGATGTCTGAAACATCTCCCAAATATGCCAATTTGGTTCAAGCGCATCAATGGCAACGTATTCCATCATATTGGCAAAACTTTCGTTTAACCATAGATCATCCCACCATTTCATCGTGACCAAATCACCAAACCATTGATGAGCCAACTCGTGGGCAATTACCGTTGCAATAAGTTGTTTCATATCTAGTGCCGTGTTTTCAGGATCAAGTAATAGATACGCCTCGCGGTAAGTTACTAAGCCCAAATTTTCCATCGCTCCGGCCGAAAAGTCTGGTAAGGCCAATTGCCAAGAGTGTGGTAACGGATATGGCGTTTGATAGAAATCCTCATAAAATTCAATCGACCGTTTAGCAATATCCAACGCAAAATCCAATTCATTGGCTTGATGTGCCTTGGTCGCAAAAACACCAACTTGCACACCACTTTTAGTAGTTGTTTGCTTACTTTGCAACTCACCAAAGGCAAAAGCAATCAGGTACGTTGACATCCGCACCGTCGTGTCAAAATAGTGAACCCCATTTTCATTCCGAACTTCTGGCATATTGCTAATGATTGTTTCACCAGGATGTTCATCGAATTTGATGGCTAAAGCAAAAGTTGCCTTGGCTTCCGGTTCATCAATACATGGAAAGGCTTGCCGGGCAAAATTAGTTTCAAACTGGGTCCCGATAATTTGTTTTTTTACCCCGTTTAATTCGTAATAGGACGGATAAATGCCCATCATAGAATCCGTTAACGCCGCCTTATAATTGATTGTTAACGTCACGTCACCTGTATTTGCCAGTTCAATTCGAATGGCATCGGTCTTGGCATCAATCGTAAAAGGTCTGTTTTGCCCGTCTACTTGAATGGACTCGATCGTTAAATCTTTTTGGTGCACAGCAATTGTTTGCGTCTTGGCGTCACCGCTGATCGTTGTCTTACCAGTATATTGTTTACTTTTACGGTTAATGTCCAAAAAAATATCATAGTGGCTTGGTTGAAACGTATTGTAGAAACGTGTTAATTCTGTCATAAATTTACCTCTCATCATCTTATTAATAAGGTCATTATACGACTTTGAAACATAAAAATGTTTTCCTACTGAAATTTAGGACGTATTTTAAATTGAAGTAATTCAACGCCTAATCAGCCACTTTCACAATGATTTTGCCGTGAGCCCGACCTTTTTCTGAATAATCTAGTGCCGCCTGCGTTTTCGCCAGCGGAAATACTTGGTCGACCAACGGCCTAATTTTACCCTGCTCAATTAGATTTGTCAGTCTGGTCAACTCCGCTCCGTTAGCTTTCATAAACAAAAAATCATAACGAACGTGATATTTCCGTTCCCACCAAGTCAAATTCAACGTAGCCAGTCCAAAAAGTAGCACCTTCCACCAACTGCGGTGTGTCTGGAGGGCAAAGCGGGCATTGGGTAGTCCACTGACCGAGACAATCCGACCACCTGATTTTAAAATACGGAAGGCCTTCTTTAAATTGGTGTGACCTAAAGTATCGAAAACCAAATCATAGCCGTGTAATACTTGGCTGAAATCCTGCTGATGATAATTAATCACCTTATCTGCGCCAAGCCGTTTCACTAACGTTGTGCTGGTGGGACTGGCCGTGGTGGCAACATAAGCTCCTAAGCTTTTGGCCAATTGGATGGCAATTGAACCTACTCCTCCGGCACCGGCCTGGATCAGAACCTTTTGACCCGACTGGATTTGGGCAATATCTACCAATGCCTGATAGCTGGTTAAACTAACCAATGGTAAACCTGCCGCCTCAATGAATGATAAATTCCGTGGTTTTAGCGCAATGTCGCCAGTATCCACTGCTAAATATTCGGCAAACGTCCCAATTCGCGAATCCCGTGGCCGACCATAAACCTCATCCCCAACTTTAAACTGTTTGACCTGGCCACCCACTTTCACAATCACACCAGCAAATTCATGACCTAACGTCAAGGGCATTTGGTGTTTAGCCAGCAATTTAACTTCTCCGTTTCGCGTTTTAAAATCGATTGGATTTACCCCGGCGGCCTTAACTGCCACCAAAACATCGGTTGGGTCAATTGCTGGTACTGGAACTGAGACCAACTGCACAGGCACTTGGCCGTATGTTTTAATCTGCATGGCTTGCATCATTTTACTCATCATTAGTCCCCCTTTAACAACTTAAGGTTAACATAGAGAGTGTTTGAAAAAGCGGTTAGATTATGGTGGATAGCCTACTACTCCGCAACAGAAGAGGAATATTACTAGCTTCGCTTACGATGTCGATCGGACTAAGATGAACCGAAGTCCGAATCGCAGCAAAGAACGCTAATATTCTTTGATGCTACGGACATTGACCATTCTTGTGGCGCAGGCTAGGGAGCACAGTTATAAAGTCCATAACTGTGTTTCCTCGACTAAGCTTGTCTCGGTCACCGCAAGAAACATGGCAGCTAGGCGAAAAGAAACGTACAGCGGATGATCGGCCGAATAATTATTAGACTAAAAACAATTTTTAGAAAATAAAAAATAAAGAGCTTGGCTTGAAGTGCACTCCAGGGTATATACTCAGGGCAGATCAAAAATGGAGGTTTTATTTATGAGTAAAGTAATCGTAATTACAGGTGCTTCAAGCGGTATCGGTCAAGCAACGGCCGAACTATTGGCCCAACAAGGCAATCAATTGGTCTTAGGCGCACGCAGAGAAGCGCGCCTTCAAGATCTCGTTAAAAGAATTAAGGCCGCAAATGGTGACGCAATCTATGCAGTGACCGATGTAACAGATCTAGCAAGCGTCAAAAACCTGGCCCAAACTGCAATTGAACACTACGGTCGGATTGATGTTTGGATGAATAATGCTGGTTTAATGCCTCAATCAAACTTCATTGATGGCCGGGTTGATGACTGGAATCGCATGATTGATGTTAATTTACGTGGCGTTTTAAATGGTATTGATGCCGCATTACCGACAATGCGTAAACAAAAAGCCGGTCATTTTATCAATACGGCCTCAATTGCCGCCCACGCAACCCATCCAGGTGGTGGTGTTTATAGTGCTACTAAGGCTGGTGTTTTAATGATCAGTGATGCACTACGGCAAGAAGAGGTCCAGGCGCAAAGTAATGTTCGTGTAACCGTAGTATCACCTGGCGCAATTAATACAGAGCTGGTCAATAGTATTACTGATCCAAATGTGAAAAAGGGAACGGCACAATTTTACGACCAAGTTGCCATTAATCCTGACCAAATTGCCGCTTCCATTGCGTTCGCAATCAATACTCCTGAAGCCGCAAGTATCAATGAATTAATTATTCGACCAAGTAAACAGCAGGCCTAATTAAGATGATCAATATTAAACGGGCCGGTCAATTAACCAATACTGCGCCGGATACAATTCGCTATTACGAAAAGATTGGTATTATTGCACCAATTAAGCGTGATAAAAATGGTTTTCGCCAATTCTCAGAACGTGATCTTCGCCGAATTAAATTTATGCGGCACATGCGGACGGCCGGCTTAAACATTTCTGCACTACTCGAATACGCAACGTTAATTCAACAAGGCGATCAAACTCGCGCTGCTCGAATAGCGCTTCTAACAGAACAGCGTGATTTATTACAGCAAAAAGTAGCGGTGACCCAATCCGCAATTGAACAATTAGACTACAAAATAGCACACTATGATGATCATATGAGTGATGCCAAGCATCTAATATAAGGAAGTATAAATATGCTATTTATTAACACCAGTAAACGCAAATCTGGAAATACAAATGCCATGGCAAAAATATTATTAAATGATCTTCCCTATGACCAAATTAATATGATTGATTATCAAATTAATCAGGTCGGGCAAACTTTTCCAACTGACCAATTTGGGCAAATCTTAGACCAGATTATCACAAACGATACTTTGATCTGGGGAACGCCAGTGTATTGGCACGATATGAGCGCCACGCTTAAAACTTTAATTGAACGTCTTTCCGCTAGCGATCAGGTCGAAAAATTACGTGGTAAAAAACTCTATCTAATTTTACAAGGCAGTGACCCAACCGATGCCCTTCAACCAGTCACTCACGTTATTCAACGTTTTTGTGATGTATTTGAAATGCAATTTGTTGGTGTCGCGACCTCAGATCAAGAAGCAAGGCAGTTGCATAAACAATTACTAAACGGTAAATAGTACTAATAAAGTAATTTAAAGTTAAATGTAAGAGGTTAAAAACATTGGCAAAAGTGGTTCCCAAACAAGATCACGGCCAACGATTCCTGCATAATAAAATAATGAGCGGCTAGGACTTTTGTCCTAGCCGCTCATTATTTTCGAACATTACTTTAGAACGTACGCCAAAAGTCTGAGTTCACGTGCCAACTACAGCTAATCCCAAAACCGACTTTTTTGTCCTACTTCCGTTGCTTTTTTATTTAAACCGCGCTAACCGTAATCAATGACTTGATGGCCGTTCGCTGATCCATTGCCTCATAGGCAGCCTGAATATGATCAAGATCAAACCGTTGTGTGAAGACCCTGCCTGGATTAATTTTGCCACTCAGCACGGCATCTAGTAATATTTTTTTATCATAAGTGGGTACCGAGGCAACGCCACCGCGTAACCCAATATTACGCCAGAAAAGATCATTGGTATTCATTTCGGCCTTTTGCGGAACACCTACCCGGCCAACAATCGCTCCCGGGCGACCAACTTTAACTGCTGTCGCAACCGATTGTTCTGTTCCAACACATTCAAGGACGGCATCAGCGCCGCCATTTGTTAATTTCATAACCTTTTCAACCGCTTCAGCACCACGTTCGGGGACAATATCGGTTGCACCAAATTCACGGGCAAGTTTTTGCCGATCTTCATGCCGGCTCATTGCAATAATACGTTTAGCGCCACGTAACTTAGCGGCAATCACACCACATAGGCCAACCGCACCATCGCCCATAACAACAACTGTATCGCCCTTTTTAACCTCAGCACTTGCAGCTGCATGATAGCCGGTTGCCATAACATCAGCCAGGGTTAACAATGAGTTTAACATCTCATCAGAATAAGATTTGGGAGCACCAGGAATTTTGACTAAAGCCCAATTAGCGTTAATGAAGCGTAAGTACTCACCTTGGTACCCAGCGTTTCCACCCGCCTCCTGATTCATACAGTCGCCATCAAAGCCTGCTAAACAAGCAGCACAATGACCACAGCCATGCGTAAATGGCGCAATCACAAAATCACCAGTTTTGATATCAGTCACCTCGGCACCAACTTCTTCAACGACCCCAATTGCTTCATGACCGACTAACGAATTCGGATCACGTTTTGAAATTCCACGATACCACCATAAATCGGAACCACAGACACATGCTCTAACGATACGAATAATAGCGTCAGTTGCCTTTTCAATTTTAGGCTTTTCAACTTCTTGAACTGCCATTTTGCCAGGTTCCATAAATACTGCTGCTTTCAAAGAAACATCTCCTAAATTTATTTTTTCACCCAAGTTATTCTAAACCTTGAAGTGCACTTCATAGCAAGTATTTTATTAAATAAGCTTTCCCTGGCGAGCTATTACTCCGTCAATGATTCATATTGTTTGCGCGAAACTCGTTAAGCCAAAATAGACATTACGTTATTTACCTTCTCAACCGAAAGTAAACACGCAATGTCCATTTTTAGTGGTAAGCAACGCCTAATTTAGAAAAATATTTTTCTTGGAATATTTTATAGTTTAAATAATTTTTCGGCCGTTCCGTGGGCAAATTGTTCACGTTCCTGGTCACTGAGGTCAGCTTGGGTGATGAATTGACCAACTTTGTCCTTGCGATTAATGTACGGGTAATCCTCCGAATACATTAAATGATCGGCGCCCATCTCAGTAAGTACTAATTTCAATTGTGGATCAGTAAACATACCAGATGGCGTCACGTAGACGTTACGCTTGTAGTAGTACTCAAATGAGTGCGGTAGATCTAAACCAGAAAAAGGTAAAAACTCACTTAGCCGTTCCATAAACATTGGCACAAATTCGCCCCAATGACCAGAAGCTAATTTAAGATTTGGGTATTTTTCCAGTAAACCGGAAATGATTAAACGTACCATCTGAATACCTTGCTCCATGTGCCAGCCCCAAGCAGCACCGCCCATAAATGTGGCAAGTGCAGGCGAATATGCTTTACTGTCATATAAAATTGCCTTTTGTTCATCCTTAATGACACCAGGATGCAAATACAATGGCACATCTAATTTAGAAGCCATAGCAAAAATTGTTTCAAATTTCGGATCGTCCAAAAACTGACCGTCCACCGTACCACTAATTATTGCGCCCTTTAGACCAAGTGTTTTAACGGCCCTTTCAAGTTCTTTGGCCGCGGCATCCGGCACGTTAACTGGTAAGGCGGCTAAACCGGCTAAACGATCCGAATGTGCCGCCACTGCTTCCGCCAACGTATCATTTTGCGCACGACAGGCATCCACCGTAAGTTCATCAGGTAATACCTGTGGTGAATTACCGGCGTCAGAAATTACTTGCATATCAATACCATACTTGTCCATATATTCAATCCGTTTGTCGAAATTAGTTAAAACGGCGCTTAACTTTTCTTGTTGCGGATTATTATTTTTTACTTTTGAATAGGCGTTAAACTGCTTAATATTGGCTGGTGTATCAAAATGCTCTTCGACTGTAATTATTTTCAAAATATTAGCTCCTCTAATTTATTTACTAAAGACACAAGGACATAACTTAGTGATCGTCTCACTTATCTGGTATCCGACTCATACTGTGCAATGAATTAACAAAATTTTGCCGATCAGAACTATCTTTTTGTGCCGTAACGATCTTAGTTAACGCAACTTCCTCAGCATCAAGAATCTGAAGAATTTGTGGGTAGATTGCTTTTCCTTTTGCGGTCAAAACAAGTTGATAGGCTCGCTTATCCTGCAAATTTTGACGTCGTTCAATCAAACCTTGGCCAATAAGTTGTTTGACTGCCCGCGTGACATTGCTAGGATCAATAAACTCTGTTTCCCCAAGGGCCTTCTGCGTCAGTCCCGGATGATCATGGATCTTCAGAATATAAAAATACTGGCTGGTACTAAGTCCAATTCTGGCCAATTGCCGATCAAGCTGCCGACTAACTTGGCGGCCGGCAATTAGCAGCCATTTATGAATTGAATTTTCACGTGATCCTGACAAAGTTTCACCTCCTTGCAGGTAAAATACATTATGTACCATAATACTTGCGCACGCAACTAATTAGTTGGCTTAAAAATAAATCAACCCAACCATTCAATTTGATCATAAAAACCGATGCTCAGTCGATCTAATTGTCCAACAATCATGGACCAGCATAAGGTAAGGACTTTTTTATATTGATTTTGCGTGCTAAACTTAAACAAATTATTAGGGAGTGTGATGCAGTGTGTGTACAAGTCTAACCTACAAAAATGCCAATGATGATTGGTTTTTAGCGCGAACAATGGATTTCGGATTTGAACTGGGTGGCCGGCCGGTGGCGATTCCCCGCCGGCATCATTTTACAAGTGATGCTTCTGCAGAGGGTTTTACTACTAACTACGGTTTTGTCGGCGCAGGCCGAAATCTAAACGGTTATATTCTCGTGGATGGCGTCAACGAAAAAGGTGTTGGCGCGGCGGCCCTATACTTCAACGAATCTGTTTATGCTGATCAGCCCCAAAATGGTGCAACTAACCTTGCTTCTCACGAAGTCCTTAACTGGATTTTGGGTAATGTAACCAGCATTCTCGATTTAAAGGAGAAATTTAAAAAAATCAACATTATGGCCGTGCCCAATAGTCTCTTAAAAATTGTTGTTCCCCTTCACTGGATCGTTGCCGATAACACCGGGGCTAGCGTTGTCATTGAACAACAAGCGGATGGGGTAAAAATTACCGATAATCCAGTTGGTGTGATGGCCAATTCGCCGGAATTCGATTGGCATTTAAAAAATTTAAACAACTATGTTCAATTAAACCCTGCATTACACAGTGATAAATCATACGGTACGCTCGTTGCCAACGGTTTTGGTGCAGGAACAGGTGCACTTGGATTACCTGGTGATTATACGTCCGTTTCACGTTTTATTCGGACTGCGTTTACCCGACAACATACTGAGGTTGCAAAGGATACAGACTCAGCCATCAATACTTTGACCCACATTTTGAATAACGTTGAAATTCCAAAGGGACTTAAAATCCAAGCAGATGGCGGCTTTGATTATACACAGTACCGCGGTTATATGAATTTGGCGACACCAACATTTTACATGCAACCTTACGCCGACCAAACAATTACGAAGGTTAAATTGACAGAGGCCCTTTTGAACAGTGAAGCGCCTGTAGAATTTGAATTACAAGCACACCAACAATTCAATGAAGTAAACTAGTGTTTAAAAACACTTTAGAGTCTATTTCACCATTGAAAATCATTACTGGCTTTATTGATGCGATCAATTGTACTTAGGTGAACCAAAGTCCAGATAGTGGCCGAAACAATTATTATCCTATTCACGGCTTATTGCTAAATTAATTTTTATTCAAATTGATTGCTTATATCTCAATCTTAATTAACTCCAGTAACCATTAGTCTGCCAAATAACCTAATAATTAATAAAAGGTTCTCCAAGCCAGAAGTGTAACCACACTTTTGTTTGCGAGAACCTTTATTTTAGCGATTACTTAAAATCCATTTTCAATTGCCGTTTGAAAATAGTCTGATTTTCCAGACCTTTTTTATTGATTTTTTGGCCGTTCCGAGATCTCTGGTGCGGCGACATGATTATGCAATAATAGCATAGAACCGATACCGCCAAAAATAACAATTCCAGCTGTAGTTACACACACAGCAACCATCCCATTATCATAAGCCTTGACCACAACACGCTGAAATGCTTGGGCAAATGGTGCTTGACTGACACGATGAGAAAAAGCAATTCCATGACCAGAAAATGGTCCGGCCTTGATCAACGCCTGCTTCAAACCATTCATTGCCGCAACTGGCATGTTGATCCGACCAAGATGGCCATTGAGATAAGTTTCATACTGTGAATTTTGAATTAGGCCTAAACCAACAACCCCAACTGTTGTGCCCAATTGACGGAAGACATTTAAAAGCCCTGAGGCCATCCCCATTTCACTAGGAATAACGCCTTCCATGCCGGTAGTATTCAGTAATGGATTAACCATCCCGTTGGTAAACCCAATCAGAACCATACCGGGCCACAGATCAACAAAGCTGACTCCAGGACTGATTGCCCGAGCAATCAATAAAAAGCCAGCCCCACCAATAAATAAACTGATGACAATCATCCATTTTTTAGAATAACGCGAACTAAGAATACCAACGATTGGACCCAAAATTAATGACCAGCCACTAATCGTTAACTGACGGACACCCGTTTGGATGGCCGAATAGCCAATGTAATTTTGCATCAATGGTGTTAAATAAGCGTTGAAGGCATAGAGACCTGCGCCTAAAACAAAGGCGACAAGGATAATACCAATAAAATGGGGCCGTTTAAACATGCCAACATCAACCATCGGATCAGCGACGTGCAGCTCAACGATCACAAAAACAACCAATAAAACGACACCACTTACTAGCCAACCACTAACTTGGATGCTTGTCCAACTTAAATGGGGCCGTCCTTCTTTAACAATCAGGCCATAAATAATGGCAAATAAACCAGCGGCCGAAAGGAGCATTCCACCTAAATCAATTCGCTGGTTCTTACCATAACTTGGTGTTTCCTTGACAAAAATAATCGTCATGATTACCGCTAAAATACCAAATGGCACATTAACGTAAAAAATCGCCGACCAACCAAAATGCTCGACCAAGTAACCACCAATCAGCGGTCCTGAAGCCGTTGAGATTCCCATAATCGAACCTAAAATACCGAGTGCTAAACCGCGATTGCGCCCACTAAAGTTAGAGGCAACTAACGCCATTGACAGTGACATCATTCCGGCGCCACCAATTGCCTGTATCCCACGGCCAATATCCAGAGCCAACAAACTTGGCGCCATGCCATTCGCGGCCGAAGCGATCACAAACAAAATTAATGAACCAAGAAAAATCTTTTTGCGGCCGTACATATCGCCTAATTTTGACATAATCAACAAGGTTACTGCGTAGACCAAAGTGTAGGCGTTCAACACCCACTGTAGATTAGTAAAAGTTGTTTTAAAACTGCGCACCATTGTTGGCAGGGCCACATTAACAACGGTCACATCAAGTAGACCCATAAAAACACCTAAACTCATTGCTGCCAGTGCAATCCACTGTCTTACTTTACTCTCATTCTGTTGCATTAAGATTCTCCTTTTGTTTTAGATCAGCCTGATATTGCTTGATCCAACCCTGTGTAGTTTTACAAATGGCAATGCTTAAATCCAGCGCCCGCAATCCCGCCTCAAACGAAGCAGCAATTGTGGGTTCTTCATTCGTTAACTGGGCTTGTAAATGTGCCTGAAAATGCCGGTAAACATCTAAATCAGTCTGCGTTGCCGTAGCGTATTCATTCAGAATTGCCCGCTGCGTTGCGATATCCACCCCAGACATTCCCCGAAATTTAAAGCGATAGATCGATTCACGTTTGGCATCCATTGCCACAGGTAGCAACATTAATTCTTGAAAACGCTGTTTACCTAATTCAGTAATCTGCATCATCTTTTTATTTCGAGACTCATCCCGGCTGGCTATCTCTTCAATATAACCTTGTTTTGTAAGGCGATTAAGTAACGGGTACATAACCCCATTAGAAATTACACGTCGCGGCACCAAGCTACTCTCCAGCACTTGGCCAAGCTTGTAACCCGACATTTTATGGGTTCTTAAAATACCCAAAATCAATAATTCATACATGTTTGCCTCCTATATGTCGTAACGACTGATTAAGTATACGTCGGTACGACATATTACGCAAGCTAAATATTTTCAGTAATTTTATTTAAAGTCTTAAACTCCCCTGAAAGCGATAATTTCTTCTTGGTAGTATTGAACAACGCTAAACAGATAAAAATCCCTTTATGGTTAATGGATGAACAACGCTATTTCATCCAGCAACCATAAAGGGACTATTTATTTTCAGCTTTAAACAATTAACTCATCACTGTCTGATCCTACGTAATTGAAATCTAACCCAAAAGCAACAATTCAGGTTGTGCCAAATTGCTTACAACTCAGATGAATTCCTTTTTATAAATGCAAACAGTTCTTGAAGAAGTTTATTATCATTACTTTTATTAATGGCACTAATAATATCTTGATCGCGGCCAACGTTTTCTAAATCACTAATTTTGATGTGATATTTTTCTTCTAACGTGCCATCATTCATTCCTGAATATAAAAAGGCCAATCCCTTCCCCATTGAAACCATGGACAGCCCTTCATCTAGATCCTTGACGTAATAATTTGCCTTTAAGTTAAACCCATTTTTAAGGCCTTGATTAATAACGTAATCCACAATCACTGGCGACTGCTGTCTTTCAAGTAAAATAAACGTTTCCTGCTTTAAATCAGCAAAAACTATATTTTGCCGCTGACTTAGTGGGTGCTGAATTGGTATTGCAATTTGTAAATGATTTTTCATAAAGAGCGACTTCTTAATATTTTTGTTGGTCTTAAAATAAGAAGTTAGTCCAAAAACCAAATCATAGCGCCCATCATCGAGACCGTCTGCTAAATTCAGCGGTATATCCTGATTCATTAAAAATTGAACATTTGAATGCTCAGCTTTAAAACGATCCAACAATTTATACATGTGCCCCAAATTAAAATTTGGTAAATAACCAATTTTTAAAATGACTGCCGTCTGTCCAGAGTTTGTTTGCTGGTCAAACATGTGCGCTAAATGATCAACTCGTTCTAAAACATCTGTTGTTTCAATTAAAAATCTTTCACCTTCACGCGATAATTTTAGTGCGTGGCTCTGGCGAATAAATAATGTGACGCCTAATTCAGTTTCTAATTCCTGAATTCGTCTACTTAACGTTGGTTGCGAGATGAAAAGCTTTTCTGAAGCCTTAGTAAAGCTTTTCTCAGTCGCAACCGCAACAAAATAGTTTAACGTTGATAGCTTCAATAGATAGCTCCATTCCAAAAAAATATGTTTGTAGTAACTTTAGCTTAAAGTTACTACAAACACACTAGTTCGACAATATCTATTATTTATTTAACAATAACGTACTTAAAAAGTAGATTTTTGCGGCCTACTAATTTGCTGGAGTTGTCATTAATGGTAATTGAAGGTATGAAGCATATTCGCCACCAGTATGAAGAATGTGCACACCTTTATTATCAACCTGACCACCTGGTGTTCCAGGCATTACACCACCAAGTTCATCTTTAGAGCTGACAACAACTCTTAACGTTTCACCCGCTTTGTATTCCAAGCCAATAGCACTTAGAACGATGTCTAATGAAACAATTTCGCCTTTTTCAAGTTTTTCTACTCGATCAAACGTGTATGCTGGAATCTCATCGGTTGCGACTTGATCATCCAGGTGCCGCACTGAGGCGCGTAAACGACCCCACGCACCCTTATAACGAAGTGCAGATGCCCCTTCTTGCGTGAAATCTTGGAGGGCGGCACCGTGATTAGGTACGACAAATTCACTTAAAACATTACCAAATTTATCCAGCTTTTGAATCCAAACAAAGACATCCATATCATTATAACCGTCAACTTCCATGAAAAGTTTCGCTTTAGGATAGCCGACAAACTGAGTATCTTTAGCAAAGGTCATTTGGAACGAAGTCCGTCCTGGAAGGCCGCCCGCCACATATTTAATGGGAAAATCTTTTGCTTCAGGCTGATCTTGCAATGTTCGTGCTAAACCATTCATGTAATAACGCGTATTTTTGCTACCGGCCGGTGGAAATGCAGCGGCTGGTATATCAGTTTTATTATGACCTTCAAAATCAATGACCGTGTAACGAACTTTAGGTGTATCTGGCCAGTTATTATCTTTGCCAAGAAGATAATAATCAAAGAAACGACGTAATTCTTCGGTATTAGCTTCATCGTAATAATATGGCCATTCTTGCCGATCATGAATTCGAAGCCATTTTTCCTTTGAACCTAATGTCCGCCACGAACGGAATGTTCCCATTGTGTGCAAAGTATTTGAATAGCTGGCAATAACAAAAGCAGGTACAGTAATTTCACTTGGATGGGCAACTTTATCTTGCCAAATATCAGCTGACGCTAAAGGTTCGGCCTGCAATTCCTTCGTCAAATCTTCACGTTTTGCGCCAGTTGCACTAACATGATTAACCGCCAAACGTTCAATAAAGTTTTCGTCTGGAATACCGCCAATATAGGCCAAATCGCGGTACCCATCAGCAAGTCCTTCAGTAGGATTAATACAAGTTAAATGCGGCGGCTTTGCGGCGGCAATATACCATTGAGAAAAAGCCAGATAAGATGTACCCGTCAATGCAGTTTTGCCATTAGACCATGATTGGGCGGCCAACCATTCAATTAAGTCGTAGCCATCTTCTGCTTCTTGTGAACCGAGCATAGTTGTATTACCTTCACTATGGGCGATACCACGCATGTCAGGATTACAAACAGCGTAGCCTTTCGATACCCAATAGGCAGGATCTGGCGCTTCAAACTTAGTTAAACCTGAATTCCATTTTTCGCCCATCCCAAGCATATTGAAAAGATTGACGTAACGTGGTGCCGTACCAGCGCTCTTACCATAAGGACTCCAAGCAATCAATGTTGGTACCTTTTCGCCAGTCGTTGGTAGATAAATATCTGTATAAATTGTGACGCCATCGCGTAATTTAACCGGGACGTCCTTTAACATTTTAATATCACAAGCCAATGGTTTGAATCCTTTAGCAATTTGTTGACCCTTTTTTAAAATCATTTCTTTTGTTTCAAACGGACTAAGAACACCATGTTCAACGCCATTATCAATGTAATCAAAAGATGGGCTAAATTTCATTTTTTCAGTAATTTTTGCTGTCATTCGTATTACCTCCAATTAAATATGTCTAAGTGATTAACTACTTTGAAGTATATCGGCCAACATTGTAGAAGTACAATCGTTTTTCTGGATACTCATTTTATGAATACCGTGTTATTTATAAAATGAATAGCACGAACTAAAGTTACCCTTATTAAATTCTTTCAATTAAGTCACTAAACCACTAGTTAAAACTGTCATCAGCGCAATAATTATATTGAAAAAGAATATATTTTTATTGATAAACGATAAATTTATGGTAAAATAAAATCAACTTAATTATGAGGTGAACGCTGATGAAACGTGAAACACTTTTTCTTAAATCCGTAATTTATTTAATGGCCTTATTCGTTTTAGGGCTATGTATCGTGGCACTGCCCTTAGTTTCTAGCGCGATTACGGCCCCGCACTGGAACCTTAAATTAATGTATGCTGCCACTTCGATTGGCTTATACGCTAGTGCCGCGGCATTTTATGTTGCCTTATGGCAAGGTTTGTTGCTGCTCAGTTACATTGACAACGACAGTGCCTTTTCCGAGTTGTCGATTCACGCCTTACGTAGAATTAAAGTGAGTGCGGCAGTAATGAGCGGGTTGTATTTTCTCGGCTTACCCATGTCCTACCTCGCCGCGCAAGAGCAAGAGGCCCCTGGAATCATTGTTGTTTGTTGCCTGTTCGCGATTGCCGCCGGTACAATTGCAGTTTTCGCTGCCGTTTTACAAAAACTATTAACTCATGCCATCGCGTTAAAACGCGAAAACGACTTAACGGTCTGAGGTGCGCCTATGGCAATAATTATTAATCTAGACGTCATGCTGGCCAAACGTAAAATGAGCGTTACCGAGTTATCGCAGCACGTCGGCATCACCATGGCCAATCTTTCCATTTTAAAAAACGGCAAGGCCAAAGCAATTCGTTTTTCTACACTAGAGGCGATTTGTGCCGCTTTAGATTGTCAGCCCGGAGACATTCTCGAATATCGCGCACCTAAGTAAAATAATGTCCGGATCGCTATTTTGCTTGGCGCCACTGGGTAAAAATGCTGTTGTTGCAGGTAATGCAATTATTGGCGATAATTTTGCTAAGACACTTAACAGCCGAATTTAAGGCACGATTGCTAAATTATCGAATTTACTAAAAATAACCTCAAAAAGTAAGACATTGAAGCACCTCATAATTATTAGACAAAAGTCTAGTGATTATGAGGTGCTTCATATTTAGTCTAACCTTTTGCGGCTATTATTTTTGTACAATGTATCTCTAAGGGCCGAACTCCCCTAATTATATAAGTAAAAAAGTGAGTAAATTTAAACCACAAATCAGTCTATCAGTTGCCTTAATAAACTGGTTGAGTTTCTCCTTGGGTTGCCGGATCAGCAATCCCAACACTATCATTTTTCAGAAATTCTGGTTCAGTAATTATTCGTAAAACAACATCGGCAACACTTTTCCGTGAACCCGAAACACCAAGGTACCGCTCATTTTTATGGGTGATCTCATACTTAACTTCACGATCATTTAACCAAGGCAAACGCAGTGTTGTGTAATCTAATCCTGATTGTTCCATGATTTGATCGGACTTCAATGCCGACGACAATCCCGCACCAATCGTTTGTTGATTCCACTTGCCAAAAGCACCAGGTACTTCGTCATAAATACCCAGTACGTTAGTGTAGACTAACCGTTTAACACCAGCGGCCTGCATTGCGGCAACAACGTTTTGCGTCTGATGGTTGTCACTAGTGTGATCCACCACTCCAACAAAGACAATGTCTTGGCCCTCAACCGCCTGCTTGAGATCGTCTAAACTATCCAAGCTGCCCTCAACCAATGTAACACGTGAATTGTTGGCCAGATTAGACAACCGAGACTTATTACGTAAGAAAAGCGTCAAGCGAACATCGGCAAACTTATCTTCATTCAAAATTCGTTCTTCAACTAGCCGAGCGATTTGCCCATTGGCTGCAATAATTAAAACATTTTTGGTCATTTTAAATTCCTCCATTTTTAAGAATAATAAAAATAATGATGATAACCATTATTTTCTTTCGTCTCACTACTGATCACCTTAAAAAATCCACTTTTCTCAAGGCCAGTAGTTCTTTTTATTTCGACTACGACTGTAGTGTAAACCATCGTGTGTACTCCATAGCAAGAAAAAATAAGAATTTAGATTAACCGTTCAGTGAATTTACACTCACTGGTGAAATATTTTGATTTAGTTATTGCATTAACGTAGATTGCAAGTTTAGCGGCACATTGATCTTAGCGCGCCTTTAACGAGCCTATACACAGTAAATAGCCTGCAAAATCGCCAAGTCGCTTTCTGTTTTCATTTTCGATTTTGCCTAGGTCAGCAACCCATGTCGTATCCCAACTTTGCATTTCCACGTATCTTTCCAGTGGAGACAAGGTTGCCATAAACGAATTATGCTGCGCCGTGCGTAAAGAATCCTTTGCCACTTTCTCACCTTGTGATAAGAAAAGCCATTCATTCCGAATTTGTATATATTTGCTAGCACTTTCTATTACATCATTCCATAACTCTTTAAAGGTCGAATCATTGATATCAGCGCTCCTCATTATTTCATTGTAAATAGCGACTGCTTCTTCGAAGGATAAACTATCCTGATTTTTCAAATATTCGTCATAGTTAAACATATTTGACCATCCTTTTCCAATTGTTTGTCGGTTAATTCAGAAAGTGTTTAGCTTTGTTGTAATGTATGCATAGAAATCATTTATTTTCCATCAAAATACAACGCTTTTTGCAGTAAGGATATAGAACTCTTTTCCCATTAGACAAATATGAAGTGCCCCCTATTCAACAGCCAAGTCTACTAAGAGTGGGACACTTCATTATTTTTAGTCGGTACACTACAAGAAATTCTCAATCAAAAAATAACCAATAAGTGCAA
Organism: Loigolactobacillus iwatensis; assembly: GCF_003950295.1. Lineage (GTDB taxonomy): Bacteria > Bacillota > Bacilli > Lactobacillales > Lactobacillaceae > Loigolactobacillus > Loigolactobacillus iwatensis. The sequence continues at coordinate 8,929 of NZ_RHNP01000018.1, read as the reverse complement.
TGATCAGCGCAATACCAATTGAGGCAGTTAAACCCATGAAAAAGCTCAAGATACTGAACGCTATCAAAAGAATCAGCACCGCCATCCCAATGGCATGTGTGACCGATTTCGAACGAACTTTGCGCGTTCCACTCCAAGGATTCAAGCCTTTCGATTTTAATCGGAAGTAATTAAAACCAATCAGTAAAAGAGCAATAACGCTATACCCCACGAAAGCAGAACCCTGTGCGGTGTGGGTGTGCATAGCAGGATTTGATACGTTAGAACTATTCATCCAAGAGTCCATCGAAACAGACAATACCGTCCACCACAGCGCCGTTGCCCATAATAACAGCACAACTCGCTTAAACTTACTGAGTGAGTGGTGAATCCAGCCGTAGCGCTTTTTGGAAACATGAAATAAAATCCACCATAGGATTGCAACTGGCAGTGCAAAAATTAAAATCACTAAACCAACTGCCAGACCTGTCCCACCAGTATCCGTATCCTCCACAAATTCTTCTGTACCATCAGCATGGCGATAAACTTTCCCAGTTGCCATTCTTCGTCCACTCCTCTTTTATTTAAAGTTTACAATCCCCTCACGTACATCCGCGGCGGTAATCATGTTGAGGGCCTCTGGATTTGAGTCCACTGAACCATCAGCCACAATCCTAAGATCGCGGGCCTGGCCGATAAATTGCAAAACGTTCCGGACCCAGCGACCATTACCATCCACCTTTTCGGCCTTCTTTGCTTGGCTAATGAAGGTTCCAAGTTCGTGAAGACCTTCATCATCAAGCCTTTGTTTCTGCTGTTTCAACTGCAAATTAGAAATCTCGATCAACTCTTGTTCACTATAATCAGGAAATTCAATTTTATTGACAAACCGACTGGGTAACCCTGAGTTTGCTTGTAGTAAATGTTCCATTTCGGCAGTATAACCGGCCATGATCACGATTAAATCTGAACGATAGTCGTCCATATCCTTGACTAAAGTAGTGATGGCTTCTTTCTTATACCCATCACTTTCACTAGTTGGGTCTAACTCGTATGCTTCATCAATAAAGAGGACGCCACCTTTAGCCGATAGAATTAATTTGTGTGTTTTTAGTGATGTTTGGCCAAGATATTCCGCCACCATATCTTTTGCGGTGACTTCTTTAAGTTCTGCTTTTTTAATGATCCCATTGTCAGATAGAATTTGTGCCAGGAGCCGTGCCACCTGTGTTTTACCCGTCCCCGCTGCACCGCTAAAAATTAAGTGTAAACTATTCGCAGCAACATTTTGCCCCAGTTCTTTACGTTTCTTGTTGACAATGCTGGTAGCAATATAAGCCTTAACCTTCTTCTTCACATCTTCGAGACCAATCATCTCGTCAAGCTTCTCTTGTGCCGATTTTTGTTTAGGCTTCGGCGTATAATCTTTTTTGTATCTAAAATTACTGCTTTTCCATGTAATTTTTGATTCTTCGCTCTTAAAACGCCACTGATTAACATCTTTATAGTTTATAAAATTAACGTTACCGTTCCAAATTTGATTTAACCAGTTGTTTGCTATCCGCCAGTCACCACTTATGTTGACAATAGTCCCCGCATCTTTTGGATTAATTATAAACAACTGGGCAACTTTACCGTATCTGTCTAGCAATTTTTGATCTGCTTCAGAACTAAAGACATTCTTTAGCGTCGTATTGCCAAATATCTTTAACCCATAGATCTGCTTATCAGTGATAGCTTGTTCAGGATCAAGTCCCAGATCCATCGTGAAATTAGCGATAGTAATCTGCCGACCATAAGTAAATAAGCTAACGTCTAGGGCATTCAACGTCTGAATCTTGCCATAAATTGCCGCGTTTATATTTACGGCATAAAGATTAGCAACATTTATTTCAGTTGCCGACCATTTACTATTTTCTCGAAATCCGAGATTGAATCTAGGAAGATCCGAATGTCCCAAGTACAGAGTAGAACCTTCTATTTGTTTTGTATTCAACGTGCAATAATCAATCTTTGCGTTATCTACCATTAACTTATGTAGCGGCGACTTCATAAATAACGACTCATAAACATTATCGCCCGAGTGATGTAGTAATGTACAGTCTTGCAAGGACAACTCTATACCTGTTTCTCTAACCGAAATACCATTTGCCTTTTCACCAATGTCAAAATTACAATTCACAATTTGGCAATGATTATGTAAATTAATTCCTACTGTTTCATCCTCAACATGGAACGTGTGCCCCTGACCATCAAGCGTAATGGCCGCATTAATCGTGACGGAATCGATAATATCTGAATTCAGTACCACGGTATCGCCGTTTTGCAGTTTATTCTCTATCGCCATAAAGGCGGCTTCCTTAGGCTTATTACCTAACAGTCTACCAATCTTATATTGCATGTTGTCCCCCACATATAGTGACTATTCTTTTATACCTAAAAATGATAATTTACTGAGTAAATTTAGGCCATATTTACCGCAACAGTTCAGACTTAATAAGTCGGAGCACATAATCGCGACAATAACTTTGGACTATATTTCCCTAATCTTTTCATTAAATTTTAAGCACTTCACTAATTTTAATATAAGTATTCACTATCAACAAGTCAATTATTATTTACATTAAAGCTGTGCTTCTGCAATTCATTCGGTATACTTTATCAACCGGTATAAAGACCTAAATCATAGTTGAAAGACAGTAATCAGTTGAACAAAAAACGGAACTCAATTACTTATCTATTCACTCCTGCTAATTGCCATACAAAAACACCCGTCAAAATCTGGCCGCACATATGCGTGTAGTCCAAATCTTGACGAGTATTTTTGTTATAAAAACCTCATATTTTAGCTAATTCATATTTTTATTATATTCTAAAATGCCACTGAATCAATATTTCATAAGATATTGTACTCAATTTTTTAGAACATTAGCAATCTAAGTCAATTTTTCAAATTTATCACCGAAAACAACCACACTACAGATCTAATCTCATTCCGCTACAGCCGCCAATTGTTTCAAAATTATGCTAGCAACCTCTTCCGGCCGATCCAACCACGGCATGTGACCTGCTCCTTTGATTTCTTCCAACCTACCATGGGGGGACGCTTGGGCAATCTTTTCTCCCAGTTCAGGTTTCTCAAAAGTATCATTACTGCCCCACAACAAGGTCATAGGAACTTGCAATGTTGCGAGCTGTTCAGCAGTAATTCCATTATGTTTCTTTGGATCGTTCATTGCCTGCAGCAAACTAATAGTGGACAAGCCAAAATTTGGCAACTGATCAAAAGCAAAAGTTGCTTCAGCGAATGAATGCGGCAGTTTAGCCACAGCATCCGGATCAGTTCCCATCAACTTCTGGTTGCGCAATGCGTGATCAGCATCTTTCGGCACTACAAGTTTATCCGCCAATTTTGATACACCAGGTAGTGCCATCGCCTTCAAGAATCCTGGTGTTTTGTCCATTAGTATGCGGCCTGGATTACCGGTTGTGATCACTTGCGTAATCCGCTCCGGGTGGGCCAACGCATACCAAGTACTCCAATGGGCCCCCATCGAGTGAGCAAGCAGTGGGACCCGATCCAATTTTAGTTGATCCAATACACTAGTGAATAGATTGATGGCAAAATCGTGGACTTCCACTTGATTGTGATCCATACCATCACTTAGGCCGCCACCTGGACGTGCCATTACGTAAAATTTATAACCAGGTAGTTTAGAAAACAGTGGAATCCACGGGTATGGGTCACCAGTATTTCCTGGAACCACTAAAACTGGAGTGCCTTCCCCAATAATTAGGATTCGTACTTGAAGGCCTTGATACGTCAGCCAGCGATTTTCACCCTTCAGCCCGTAATCGCTGAGCAGTTTTGTTTCCGCCGCCTCGGCCTGCTTAAAGACATTGCTTTCGTGATCCAATATTGGTTGCGTCATGTTAATGACCTCCATCCATTTATTTTAGAAAACCTTTCTGTATACACCAGCTATTATACAATAAAATGAGGTCTTAAAAATAGTGAACGGCCCCAATCCTTTGCCATCAATCGGTCAGATTGGCTCTACTTCAGAAGCCTAACACTGATAAAACAATTTATAAATTATTCTTTCTGCTTATCTACGTCATTGTGAACCCATTTCAGTATTAAAACACCACACAAAATGCTACCAACCATTAGCCCAGATGTAAAACTAGTTAATCCCTGCCGCCAAATGGCAATGCCGTTAACAATAACCACCACTATTATCACACCAATGGTCAAACGATTCCATTCTCGTTTGGTAGTCGCTTTCCTTGTAACTTTCGGTACCTATTAGTGGTGCCTTTAAACCATATCCCAAACGGTATAGTATAATAACGCTATTAGTTAAAGGGAGTGAGCGTTATTTACATAGTGGGAACTGGAACCTTCGTCAACACAGGCGCAATTGTCGGTGGCGGTATTATTGGGTACATCTTTCAACGGTTACTCAATGAAAAGCTGAAAACGGCAATTATGCAGGCTATTGGCCGTTGCCGTAATTTTTATTGGTTTTGCAGGTGCGCTGGCCCAAATTTTGGTGATTCACGGAACTAAAATTAGTACAACCGGAACAATTATGGCCACCATCTCACTAGTACTAGGGACTTTAATTGGCGAGTTAATCGACATTGACAGTCAATTCGTCAAATTTGGTAAATGGTTACGGCGGCACGTTGGTTCTGCTAATGATTCTAAATTTGTGGACGGCTTTGTCAGTGCCTCATTAACCGTTTGCGTGGGGGCAATGGCCGTCATCGGCCCATTGCAAGATGCACTGCAGCATGATCCAACCATGCTTTTTACAAAGGCAATTTTAGATGCCGTGATTGTGGCCATCTATGCGTCAGCTTTTGGCCTTGGCGCTATTTTCAGTGCGTTACCTGTTTTTATTTTTCAGATGGTAATCACATTATTAGCAGTATTAATCAATCAATTTCTATCAACTGCCATGACTAACGGGATTTCGTTAGTTGGTTCAATGATGATTTTTTGTATTGGGGTGAACCTGCTTTTTGATATGAAAATTCGGGTGGCCAATATGTTGCCGGCGCTGATTGTGGTTGTGCTGTATGTGGCATACGTTTGATTAAAGCAATTACATATAACTTCATGGCTCAATAAAAATCAGGCCAAACATTTGATTTCAATCGGATACAAAGTAACTAACTTACTGTAACAAAAATGGCCTTTACAACTAAAATAAACTGAGCCTCGATAATTTGAAGTACCCAAAATTGTCGGGACTTAGTTTATAAATATAGGAATCGACCTCTTCAAATATTTTTAGAATAAATTAGTCAGAGAAATATTGATTGACGTATTTATCAATCAAAACTTAGTGTTTAGTTACGCAAAATTCAATGAAAGAATAGACTGTATGACAATTTTTCAATTGAAACTAATAAAAAGCGGCCAACGTTACTTATTTGAGCACCCCCAAAAAGTAAAATAATTTAATATTTTGATTGACTTTACCGAAAGAATTATTATACTTAAAATATAGTTAGCCGGCTAATTAAATTTTAAGGAGCATTATTAATATTGGATTTCACATTTAATGACAAACCAAACCAGCATCGAATTCAACAAACATTAGAGCAATTTACGGATGAGAACACGGCCAATGCCCAGATGGTTGGTTTATTTCTCGAACTGCAATGGACTTACCGAACCATGCAGCAACAGTACAACCAACTGCTTGGTCAGTTTCACTTATCTGAATCGCAATTTATCATTTTAATGTTTTTAGAGAAGGCCCCTAATCACGCCCATCTCCCTTCCGAGTTGGCAGATCGATTAGGTAGTTCACGAGCAACAATCACTAAACTTGTCAACCACATGCAAAAGGATGGTTTAGTCGCCAAGCAGCATTCAAAAGTTGATAAACGAAGCGTAACCATTCAAATGACCGCTAAGGGAGCACAAATTTTGAAGGCCTTCTTACCTAAAAACTTTGACGCGGTAAATACGATTATGGCTAATTTGTCTGCTAGTGAAATTCAACAACTATTTTCACTTTTTCAAAAAATAAAACTTGGAACTCAAAATTTAAAACAAGAAATGGAGTCCGCGCACGATGAATAACAAAAAAATCGAATTACTAAAAACCTACCTTAGTCTTTACATTGACCATCATCAGGTACTTAACAGTTTAGAGAAACCAGATTCCCCCTACGTCATTTTAGACGTTCGAAATGCACCTGCTCAAGTAAAGCAAGATCAGATTAAGGGCGCCCTTGCAATGCCGGCGAAGGATTTAACCGAACATTTGGGTGAACTTGATAAGAATAAGCAATACGTCGTTTACGACTGGACTGGCGGAACAACACTCGGAAAAACGGCCCTGTTAATCCTGCTTTCAAACGGATTTGAAGCATATGAGTTAGCTGGTGCCCTTGAAGGCTGGAAGGGTATGAATTTACCAATTGAAAAGCTTTAAGAAAAAAAGGCTGGGACAAAAGTCCCAGCCTTTTTCCCTTTTCGAGTATTACTCTAGAACGTGCACTAAAAGTCTAAGTTCACGCGCCTAACGGGAGTGCCCAGGTTCCGAGCATCATTACTAAGGTTATCGATCGGACTAAAATAAATCGAAGCCCAAATCACAATCTAGATTAACGAAGTATCTGTGAGGCAGACGATTTGGTGGTTGTTAAAGTATTTAATCAGCATAGTTAATAACATCAAACCAACTGAAGAGAATGATGGAGAAATATTAACTAAACACTTTATTTACCGTAATATATTCACAGTTATCAATTAAAAGTGGCGGGCATATTTTAGCTATAACCGATTTAATAAGTCATCCATTGGTTCAATCCCACTATACAGGTCAAACGAACGATTTAATGCCCTAACATCATCAATGGATAAAACTACCATATTTGCGACATCGGCTCGTGAAATAATCTCATTATTTCCCGTCTTACTTAACGAAGCTTTCCCGGTTTTCGGGCCATCAGATAAGATTGGTGGCCGTACTACGGTATAAGTTAACCCACTATTTTTGAGTTCTTTTTCCGCGTAATATTTAGCAATATAATATTCAGGAATATCATAAATGTTCCAGGTTGCCCGATCCGCCGCTCCAGCAGCAGAGACCATCAAGTAGCGTTTGATCCCAACTTCTTTTGCGGCGTCCATGAGCTTAACGGCCCCATCTAAATCCAACCACTCAGCCTGTTCCGGATGGGATTGACTGGCCCCTGCAGCAAAAATAATCACATCAACATCGCCTAACTTACTAGCAATCTGGCTCACATCTTCTTTAATCAAATCAAATTTACGAAGATTCACATTTAATTGAGATACCGCTAACTTACTTTTTCCGCTGTGATTACCAATTATAACTTTTCTTTTTTTGTTTACTAACTGTTCTACAATTTGAAATCCAGTTTTACCCGTTCCACCCATTACTAAAACCGCCATAACTATCCTCCTATTTTTGTAAAAAATGTTGGAGCCTCAATCTCGGCATCAATCACGTTCAATGCATCCGTTAATTTTTCAATATCGGCCGAAATTCTATCTTTTTGTTGTAACAACAACTTCTGTCTTTTAATGCGAGCACTTTTATCTTGATCTGAAATACAAACGTATCGTGCCAACGTTCTTAGCGTTAAACCACTGGCATGCAACTTCTTTAATCTTTTCAACCACACCACATCTTCTTCGCTAAATTCTCGTTGCCGCTGTTGATTACGTTGCACTGAACACAACAACCCCAAATCATCATAATAACGAATGGTGGAAATTGGTGTATCAGTTAATTTGGCAATTCTGGATATTCGCATAATAAAAGTCCTCCTCGACTAAACATTCTACTACCTCAAGTATACTTGAGCGCAAGGATCTTTTTACATTCACCGGCCAGTCGCCAAAATTGGCTCATTCAGATGGTAAAGAATATACGCCTAACCAATATTTTTATTTACTGTATTTTGACAGGCTTTGATGCCCAAGGGTAACAGTCTTTTAGGTATAATTTAGGGCGTACTATAGTTAATAAAATAAGGTTGGGTAGGGATTATTTAGTGGAAAAGGCTGTGTCAAAATCAACATGACCTTTCCAGACGATAGCGTTAGCACTTGTGAATATTGTCAAGGCTGTAAATATGATCCTAAGGTTTTAAAATATACTTTGGGCCAAAAAATATTTTGGATATGAATGTGGATCAGGCTTTTAATCTCTTTAGGTCCAATTCAACTATTGCAGGTCCACTCCTAACCTTACAACAAATCGGCCTCAATTATTTGACCTTGGACCAGACCACAAGCTCACTCTCTGGAGGTGAATTGCAAAGATTGAAATTATCTTTAAATCTCAATCTCAGAAATAAATCGATTATTCTTAATGAACACACCACAGGCTTAAGCAATTCAGACGTGAATGGACTTTTATCCGCCGTCGACAATATATTAACTAGGCAAAATACCCTGATCGTCATTGAACATAACTTGTAATTTATAAAACAGACCGATTGGATGGCCGATTTTAGCCCAGAATCCGGTAGAAATAGCGGTAAAATTATTTTTTCGAGAATACCTTCTGACTCTGTAAATAGCATTCACTCTATTACTGGTCCATTTTTATAGACTCATTTAAGGCACACGCAAAATAGAAAAGGTAATGGCCATTTAATTTTTCAGTGACCATTACCCTTTTTAATGAAATAAAACCAGCCTCAAAGTTATAGACGGTACAAAACGGGCAAATTAAAATGTACCGTCTAATGTACCGGATAATAACCAATTTCAATCATTTTATATCATTTTTACTTAAACAAAAAACAGCTCTGCAATAACCTTTTAACGGGTTACTACAGGGCTGAACTTGTTTAAAATCTTATTTTTTTATGGCTCTATACTTTTTCCTGTTGATAGTTTACAAAGTGGTAAACTATTAACAGGATTTTTTGGGCCCTTGAATTTACA
>NZ_RHNP01000017.1 GCF_003950295.1 Loigolactobacillus iwatensis | reverse complement strand
TGATCCTCCAATTTACTTCCTTAATTATACTAAATCAGAGTCTCTATTTAACTTGTACACTTTTTATTCTAGGCCCAAAGCATTAAAACGGGTCAGGTTACTCTGTTTAATAAGCTCGGGAATAATTGCCTTCGCGGCCGGAAAATTGAAAGCTAACCCAATGTCGAGAATACTAGTTAATAAAATAAGCTGGTAAAAAACGGGGTGCCGAATATCAATGAGCAGAGCTAAAATAAGGCAGGCGATGGCACTAATTAAATCTGATAAAATCATGACCCATTTACGATTATAATTGTCCACCAGCGGCCCAGCGAAAAGATCGCCTAAAACTAAAACCAATCCTCCAATTCCCTGAACAATTCCAAGCTGTGCGGCAGCACCAGTCGCTTTTACAATAAACCAATTTAGGCCAAAGATATAAAGCCCATCACCGAGCCGCGAAATAAAAGGGCTTAAAAATAACGGCCAACTGAAACGCTTTTTATTAATTTCTTGCAAAAGTTTTCCTCCCTCACTTGGATTGCTATATTACTGGCATTCTTTCAACTTAAAATAGGCACATTCAAAAATCGGCCTTTTTTACGCCGCAAAAAAACGTTTATTAGGCAGCTGAATTAGCTATCCAATAAACGCTACTTACTCTATTAGTTTACCACGATAATTAGTTCTTAAAAGAATGAATTGGCGCTGGAATATGGCCACCACGACCAATAAACTCGGCCGAAGAGGCTGGATTAACGGCCATGATAGGTGACGTACCCAACAGACCGCCAAATTCAACCTGGTCTCCAACTTTTTTACCCTTAGCAGGAATCACACGAACGGCCGTCGTTTTATTATTAATCATCCCGATTGCAGCCTCATCCGCAATCATGGCGGCAATTGTTGTGGCCGACGTATCACCTGGAATAGCGATCATATCTAACCCAACCGAACAAACGGCCGTCATTGCCTCTAATTTTTCTAAATTTAATGAGCCACTGCGAACACCAGCGATCATCCCCTCGTCCTCAGACACTGGAATAAAGGCCCCTGATAACCCACCAACCTGGTTGCAGGCCATAACACCACCTTTTTTTACTGCGTCATTCAACAACGCTAAGGCCGCTGTCGTCCCATGGGTACCAACTTGCTCCAAACCCATTTCCTCTAAAATGCGAGCAACTGAATCCCCCACTTTTGGCGTTGGTGCCAGTGATAAATCAACAATTCCAAATGGTACTTGCAGCTGTTCGGAGGCCAATTTACCAACCATTTGACCAACCCGGGTAATTTTAAAGGCCGTTTTTTTAACAGTTTCGGCAACGACGTCAAAGGGTTGGCCTTTAACTTTTTCCAGGGCCCGTTTAACGACACCCGGGCCACTAATACCAACGTTAATCACAACATCTGCTTCACCGACACCATGAAATGCACCCGCCATAAAGGGATTATCTTCAACTGCGTTCGCAAAAACAACCAGCTTAGCCGGACCCAAAGTTGATTTGGCTGCCGTTTGCTTGACTATTTCGCCCATGTCTTGAACGGCATCCATATTAATTCCGGCCTTACTAGAGCCAACATTAACTGACGAGCAAACATAGTCCGTCACGGCAAGTGCCTCAGGAATAGAATTAATCAAAATTCGATCACCTTTTTGATAGCCCTTTTGCGCCAAAGCTGTAAAACCACCAATAAAATTAACCCCGACAATTCGCGCCGCTTTATCCAATATTTGAGCAAACTTAACGTAATCCGTATCCGGTGTTGCGGCCGCAATAATACTAATTGGCGTCACTGAAATTCGCTTATGAATGATTGGAATACCGTATTCTGTTTCAATTGTTTCGGCAACTTTCACTAAATCCTTCGCTTTTGTTGTTACCTTGTCATAAATCTTACTGCACGCGCGATCGATGTCAGCATCAATACAATCTAGTAATGAGATTCCCATCGTAATCGTCCGAATATCTAAATTTTCTTCATCAATCATTCGCATTGTCTCTAATATTTGGTTAGTTTGCATGGCCTGCTCCTTCTCTAAATTTCGTGCATTGCAGTAAAAATATCTTCACGCTGAATTCGGATCTGAACTCCCAAAGCTTCACCGACACTATTAAGACTCTTTTTAATTCCCGCAAAATCTGCCTTTTCTGGAAGATCACACATCATCATCATCGTAAAATTTTCTTGCATAATCGTCTGCGTTACATCCACAATATTCACCTGTAAAGTGGCCAATTTTTGACTGACACCCGCAATAATTCCAACTCGATCTTTACCAATTACCGTTAATACTGCACGCATTATCATCCGCTCACTTTCTTATAGTTACTAAATTACAATTACATTAATTTTTTTATCATTATTTTATAATGTAACAAAAATCTGAAGAAAAAACTATCTTTCTGGTGAATTTTACGTAATTTTCATGAAAATCAACATTATTTAAATAGAGCGACTATCCGATTTATTACTTTTAACGCCATAGAAAAATAGGCACCGTGGTAAGAAGTGTTCCCTACCATAGCGCCTATTCATTTTCCTAAATATTTACTTGATTAGTGTTTAATATCTTCCTAATCTTCGTTCTTTTCGGAAATTGTTTTAAATAAATGATCAATGGGTTGATCAGCGTGAATTAATCTAATCGCCTTACCAATCAAAGTACCAACAGATAATTCCACCAATTTAGGGAATTGCTTACCCTCAGGAATTTGAACCGAATCAGTCACAACAACTTTCTTTAAAGCCGAGGCCTGTAATTTCTGTGTCGCGTGATCAGAAAAAACAGCGTGGGTAGCGGCTGCATAAATATCCTTGGCCCCACCATTCTTCAAAGCCTCAACCGAAGTTGTTACTCGACTACCAGTGTCAATCATATCATCAACAATGATGGCCGTCTTACCCTTAACGTCCCCGATAATTTCTAAATTTTCGGTTTGCTCAGCTTTTGAGTAACGCCGATCAATAATTGCAATTGGTGCGCCACCAAGTAGCGTTCCCATTTGGCGAGCACGTGCAACGCTGCTGTGATCAGGCGAAACAATGACAACGTCCTCAGTTAAGTTGTGCTGAATGAAATAATTGGCAAGTAATGGCGCTGCTTGTAAATGATCCACCGGAATATCAAAGAATCCTTGTAACTGTGCTGCGTGTAAATCTAAAGCAATGATCCGCGTTGCACCATCCATCTCTAACATATTGGCAACTAACTTGGCCGTAATTGGCTCCCGGGCCCGTGCTTTACGATCCTGCCGGGAATAACCATAGTAAGGAATGACAACGTTAATAAACTTAGCGCTGGCACGTCGTAATGCATCAATCATAATCATTAATTCCATCAAACTTTGATTAATTGGATCAGAAACTGATTGAATAACGAAAACTTCATCACCACGAATACTTTCTTCCAAATTAACTTGAATTTCACCATCACTAAATTGATTGACTGATGCCTTACCTAGTGAGACACCAACTTCCTTCGCGATCTTCTCCGCTAATGGTTTGTTAGCGTTGAGCGTGATCAACTTTAACTTTGGGTCAAAGTAGTCTTCTGACATGAGCAACCTCCATTTTAGGTTTTTTGCTTTCATAGAAATAGTAAGCATTTTCTTGCTTAAAAGCAAGTCATTCAAGAATTTTCAAGAATCTTTCAAGAATTATTTTTATAATCTTAGCTAGGTCGTGTTTGTAAAATACTTTTATTAGTATCTTTCTGACTAATTTGGTATAAACGTGTTTGAAAAAGCAGATTCCTGTGCCTTTCTAAACACTCCCTAGCCTGAAATTAAACTGGCCATGGTCCCTTTGTTTTCAGGACCCAACCAACTAAAATGACTGCAATTAAAATTAATCCTAGCGCCAAACCATACGAAAAATGCATTCCGGCCATAAAATACGCTGGATGGCCTACTGGGTAAGTTGTTAGCTTATATCCCGCCTTCATGCTCATTCCGGCGTAAAGACTTGTTGTAGCAGCACTTAGTCCAATAGTCATCCCAATATTACGTGCTAACGCTGCCAGGCTACCAGCAACTCCTTGGTACGCTTGTGGTGCACTGGCCATAATCATTGGATTGTTTTGGAACATACCATTTCCAATCCCCAAAAATAAAATAACGATAAAGACTAGGCTAACGGCCCAGGTAATTTGGATTAGTTGGAAGTAGACGAGCGGTATGACAAAAATAAATAATGCGAAAAATGAAATTAAGACAGCCCCGTATTTATCCGTTAAATAACCACCAATTGGTGCCGCGATAACGTTGGCTAACGGAATACCCATTAATAATAAACCCGCTGCTTTAGGGGCCATACTTAGCGTTCGTTCTAAATAAAAAGGCATAATAACGTTAGAAAAATAGCCAACGATGTAAACAAGCATGGCACTTATCAAACCAATCGTAAAATTAGCCTTTCGAAATACTTTTAATTGAATAATTGGATCGGCCACATGCCGCTCGGTCCAAATAAAACCAAACAGTAGGCCAATTGCCACCGCAAGTAACAAAAGACTAATTGGATTAGTGAACCCAGCAACTTGGGCATAAAAAATCATCCCAAAGAATAAAATAATCATTACTGCATAAAAGCCAAAGCCCTGCCAGTCAATCGAAATATCAGTCCAAACAATGGTTTCGTGCTTAAAAATGGCCCAATCAAGTACGAATACAGCAATCCCAATTGGTAAATTAATAAAAAATATCCAGTGCCAATTTAAATACGACAAAATAATACCACCAACCCCAGGACCGGCAACATTGCCAACTTGTAATACTAAACTGTTTAATCCGAAGGCACGCCCCTGCATATTTTTTGGAAAAATAGCAGTAATAATACCAAAGTTAGTTGCCATCGTCATGCTGGCTCCAAAAGCCTGAACGACTCGACCAATTAGCAGCCAAATTAGGCTCGAACTAAAGCCAGAAATTGCTGAGCCGAGAATGAAGATTAGTGTCCCAACTTGAAAAATATTCACGCGGCCAATCTGGTCAGATAATTTACCCCAAAAAAGTAACAAAACACAAATTGTCACTAAATAAACCGATGCAACCCACTCCACGACGTTCATCGGGATATGTAATGTTGCCGCAATATCAGGCATCGCAATATTAACGACACTAGCATCTAAGGTTCCCATAAATGAAACCAAACTTGTTCCAAAAAGTAATAGCCATTCAGTATGTTTCTTCACTAAGCTCAAGTCCCGTACTTAGTAATCAAGCGCGCTTAATTATGCGCTTGACTACACTAATTTTTCTATCTCATAAGTTGATCATAATTTGAGTACCATTTTCGGTAAAGCGTCTCAATAATCTGACACGTTTGAATTGTGATTTCTGGCGTCATTATTGGACTAACCAAATCGCCCTTTTGCAAACAAGTTGCGACGTGGTCAACTTCAAAACTAAATTCACTTTGTTGCTTAACGGCTAGCTTTTCAGGTGGTTGATCATTTAGCGTAACAAACGCATGATCCGTTTTCTAAAAGTTAGGAATAACAATTTTACCTTTTGTACCATGAATAACCATCCGACTAGCCAGATTAAACGTACTGGTTATAAAAATACTGGCCAAAGTCGAGTCAAAACTTATTAGCGCGCTAGCCTGACGGTCACTTTCATTACCAACGTGAATACTTTGACCGGTCACACCTGTGATACCAGTAGCTCCAAGCAAAACCTGAAGATAATCCAGCGGGTAAGCAGCACTGCCATAAAAAGCGCCACCACCACTGGCCAGATCATTAAACCACGGAATAGTTTCTGCACCAGCGTGGCTACTCTGAGAATCAAGATAGTTAATCTTGCCTAATTTACCAGAAGTCACTATCGTCTTAACTTGCTGTGTAATTGGTAAAAAGGCCGCCTTTTGTGCCTCCATCAAAAAAACGTGTTTTTGTGCGGCCAATTTGAATAACGACCTGGCCTGATCAGCAAACAGCGTGAATGGCTTTTCTAACAGTACATTTTTACCATTTTCCAACGCTAATTTAGCACCATTAAAATGCGCACGATTGTATAGCGGAATATAAATCACGTCAATTTCAGGGGCCGCACACAATGCTTGATAGTCCGGATAAACCGTTGCAATTTGCCAGTCATTTGCTATTTTCTGCGCGCGATTTTCATTCCGCGCCGCAATCGCAACAACTTTACTTGATTTACTAGCGGCAACACCAGCAATGAAACGCGGTACAATTGACGCTGCCCCCATAATGCCGTAACGTAATGTCATTTGAACCTCCTTAGAGAATGTTTGAAAAGGCGCTCAAGTTCGGTATTGGTCTAGAACGTGAACCCAAAACTGAATTTTGGCGCTCCCAGCGCAACCATTAAACTTATCTTAGCACGCTTTTTTAGTAAAACGACACCCATTAAATATCTAAAAATAAAGAAAACCACTACGATACAGAACCTTCCTGCAGTAGTGGCCTTTTTTCTATTTAGGATTATCTTTTTTAATGTAAATAACCGATGAGTTAGGTACACGAATCATTGAAAAAGTTGTTGCTTTGCGCCCAGCTCGAATACCCAATCCGTTCATAAAATTAGACTTATAAGTTGCCGTCATTGTCGCAACAAAAGTCCGCTCAGTTTTCTTTTCTTGCTTAGCCAATTCGTCATGTTTCCATGGATAATTACCAGCACTAACATTCATCGGGTGCGCACCAGAAACAATCGTTGCGTTGTTACTGGAAATTTGGTAACGAGCCCCATCAACCCAATACGTGTAATACTGTGTTGGTTGCTTACCGTTGCCATTTTCAACCTTAACATCGTAAAAACGGCCGTTAATAGAAGACATTACTAGTGGCTTATACTTGTAACTTAAACTGATTTCTTGTTTATCAGTCAAATCAACATTTCTGAAGAATGTCGCGTAACTCGCTAACCACAGACCAGCAAAAGCAATGACAATTAACAAACTAGACAGTAAGAATCCTGGCCAATAAAAGCCCTTTTCCCCTGAAACAAGCCGCTTTAAACGGCGCACACGGATATTATGAAATGTAAAGAAGATAAAGATTAAGACAATAAGCCAAAAGGCAATCCCAATGTAGTTAACAGCATCCAAAACGTTTCCTCCGTTTTCCTCTAAAATCTGTGACGTCCAGTTAAACTTGCGAGATTAATTGGCCACCATTTTTCTTTAAATCTATGATCAATAGCCGACCACATGGATCTATAAACTGATGGCCTAGCAAACTCAAGGCTATTATTCTAACTTCCATCATAGTTCTTTTAATTTAAAGATCACGTTCAGATTAATTAAATCGCTTATTTTCTGAATCGAAAATTCCTTATAATCAGTTTACAACATTCGCTTCAATTTGCCACGCGATTTTATGCCCAAACTAGGAAACGTAATAATTTTCTGTTAACTTATTTTGCTACCGTAACTAATTGCCGCTTTAAATTAATAATTTCCAAAATACTAGTTGCAACATCACTGCCTTTATTACCTGACTTGGCTCCAGAACGTTGGATAGCCTGCTCAACGTTTTCCGTCGTTAATACACCAAAGACAATCGGTGTTTTTCCATTTAAGGCCAGACTACCAATTCCTTTAGATACTTCGTTACAAACATAGTCATAATGACTAGTTTCACCGCGAATGACAGCGCCAAGCGTAATAATGCCATCGTATTTACCGGACGCATCCAGTAATTTAGCAATCGCCGGGATTTCGAATGCACCTGGAACCCAAATAGTATCAATATCCGTGGCTGCTACTTCGTGACGTTCCAAAACGTCCAGTGCGCCACCTAATAATTTACTCGTTACAAATTCATTAAAACGTGCAACAACAATTGCAATTTTGACATCTTTTGAAGTTAAGTTTCCTGAATAAACGGTCATTTTTAATTTCCTCCTAAAATACTAATTTATTTTATTGTGCTAAATGTAAAATGTGGTGAAATTTGGCTTGCTTGGTCTTTAAATAGTTAATATTTTCTGGACGAGGTTTAACCTCAACTGGTACTCGCTCCACAACTTCAATTCCGTATTTCTCTAAGGCCGCCACTTTAGCGGGATTGTTAGTCATCAGACGAACTTGTGTAATCCTTTGAACGTGAAGAATGGCCGCTGCCAATCCGTACTCTCGTTCATCTGGTGCAAAACCAAGCTCAATATTCGCGTCATAAGTATCATAGCCAGACTCCTGTAACTTATAAGCGTGCAATTTATTAAGTAATCCAATTCCCCGACCTTCTTGACGTAAATATAATAAAGCGCCGCTCCCAGCGCGCTGAATTTGTGCCATTGAGGCGTGGAGTTGTTCACCACAATCGCAGCGTTCTGAACCAAAAATATCACCAGTAAAACATTCCGAATGCAGCCGTAATAGCACTGGCTGCGTTGTATCCAGTTCACCTTTAGTCAGAAATAATTGAACTTGACTATCCTTTTCGGATGTATAGCCCGTTAAATCAAATTCACCGTAACCTGTTGGCAATTTGACCTTTTCGGCCGCCGTCACAACGGATTGGTTCAAACTATAACGATAGGCGGTCAACTCTTCAATTGTGATCAAGGTCAGACCTAACTGCTGGGACAACTTCTCTAATTGCGGTAAGCGCGCCATTGTCCCATCAGGATTAAGTGTTTCACAAATATAGGCAACTGGCTCAACCCCAGCAATTTGGGCTAAATCAACGGCAGCCTCTGTGTGCCCGCGTCGACTTAAAACCCCGCCCGCCTTAGCAACGAGTGGAAAAACGTGACCAGGATGTTCAAAATCATCAGGCCGCGCCGTCGGATCACTGAGAGCCTTAATTGTAGTTGCGCGATCAAACGCTGAAATACCAGTGCTTGTCGTCTTATGATCTGTACTAACCGTAAACGCCGTACCGTAAGTTTCAGTATTATGCTGCGTCATTGGCTCAAGTTGTAACCGTTTAGCAACCGTAGCCGTCATTGGTGCACAAACAAGTCCCCGGCCATGAGTGACCATTATGTTTAACGTTGCCCCAGTAGCAAATTGTGCTAAACCAACAAAATCTCCTTCGGCTTCTCGATTACGATCATCAGCAACTAAAATCAACTTACCATTTTTTAAATCAGTAATTGCTTGTTCTATTTTTTCATTATCCATTACTTTCACCTCAGTTTAATTGTTAAAAATTAACCGTTCATTTTGGATTAAGTACAATTGACTATTTCTACAGTGTGTCTACCAAATGCCCTTTTGTAGTATTTTTTAAGTGCTGAACCACATATTTTCCTAAAATATCCGTTTCAAGATTAACCACATTACCTACTTTTTTGGCCGCTAATGTTGCCTCTTGCTGTGAGTGTGGGATCAAGCCTATCTTAAAAGTTTGCCTATTGGCCTCAATAATAGTTAGACTAATGCCATCAATGGCGATTGATCCCTTCGTCACGATTTGTTGATACAACACGGCTGGTGTTTTAAAAGTGACCACGATCGCGGATTGATCTTGCTGGCGTTGCACAATAGTAGTTGTTTGATCTACGTGTCCTAAGACGATGTGCCCTTCAAAGCGCCCGCTAACTGGTAGTGCCCGCTCCAAATTAACTTGATCATTAATACCTAGTTTGGCCAAATTAGTGATGCGAAAGGTCTCTGGCATTACATCAGCAATAAATCGTTTCCCTTGTCGACTTACAATTGTCAAACAAACACCATTAACTGCAATACTGGCCCCAATTTGTGTAGTTGCTAAATCTAAATTAGTGACTATAATACCTAATTTAATTGTCTCCCGTTGCCTTCTAACCTGATAGATCCGACCAATATCTTCAATAATTCCGGTAAACATTCACGCCATCTCCCCAGTAATTTTTATTGCGTTACCGATTTTCTTAACGGATCTAATTTCAAGCGTCGTTAATTCTGTACTTTGCCGTTGAGATTGAAACGCGGCCAGGCCCGTACCACCAGCTAATTGATTGGTTTGATAAATAATTAAGCGCTGCCAATTATTGGTAACTAAAAAGGCATCATGAAGCTGGGGACCACCCTCAACCAAAACGGATTGAATTCCGGCTTGGGCCAATTCTTGAATAACCAGGTTAATTGACCATTTAGGCTTATAAAAGACTTTGACGGTTGTGTTTGCCAATTTTGCCGCACTTTTTTGATTTTCAGTAAAGAGCCAAGTCGGTGCCGCGTTATCAGTAACTTGCTGGGCCGGTGTTATCCGCCCCCGTCGATCAAGAACAACTCGAACTGGCGGGTATTTAAGTTGCTGACGAACAGTTAATTTAGGATCATCTGCTAAAACCGTCCCACTGCCAACAAGAATGGCTTGATAATCTCCACGCAATTTTTGAACATCTTGATTGGCAACTTTATCAGTTAAATAAGTACGCTGCTCACCACCTAAACTGACACGACCATCCAAGGTTTGTGCCACTTTCAACGTGATAAACGGCCGCCGCTGCCGGTAAAAAAAATTATAAAATTGATTAAGTTTCTCGGCAGCAGCTTGTTCTAACCCAATGTGAACTAAAACCCCGTGTTCACGTAAATAACTAATTCCTTTACCACCAACTAAAGGATTTGGATCCTTTTGGGCAATATAGACCATCTTCACTCCCCAAGCAACAAGTTGCCGACAGCAAGGTGGCGTTTTACCAAAATGTGAACATGGTTCCAACGTGACGTAAAGGGTTGAATTATTAACTTCTTCGGGGGATTGAACATTGTGAAACGCGTTAACTTCCGCGTGCTCATAACCAAAACCAAGGTGGTGCCCGACACCGATAATATTATTATTTTTAACAAAAACGGCGCCTACCATTGGATTGGTGTAGGTAAGATAACGTCCTTTCAGCGCTTCATGAAGCGCCAAACGCATATAACTAGTTGAATTGATTCCGATCACCTTCTCTTTTCTGCATAAAAAAAGTGCCCCACAAAAATGTGGGGCACACCTAAAATACGTTAAGGAGCCTTAGCCATAATAACTAAAGTCTAAAAAGTGTGATAGTAACAAATAAATCTAGTAGTCAATACTCATGGCTACAAAATCTAACTATTCATTACTAAACGGAGGCCAGCTAAATAAAACGCCAAACAACCGTCAACTTTTTTCTTCTCCCATCCAGACTTTAACTGTCGGTTGCAGATTCACACTGCATCCACCGCAAACGCGGGTCACGGACTTAAACGTAAAAACGTTTTTACCGTCGGTCGGGAATTTCACCCTGCCCCGAAGAAATCTATTCAACTTGCCTACAGTATGCAAAGGTATTTGCCAAATGTCAAGCCTATTATTTTTTGCATAAAAATTCATTTAACTAATTATTATGGATTTTATTAAAATTACTTTTCATCAGGTTCACAAACTGCTATTGTTTACTAAGTCTAAAATTTAGCTGATAGGAGCCCAAAAATATGCTTAAAAACTTACTTCATCGTTACCATAATTTCTTCAGCTATATGGTTTTTGGTTTCCTTGCTTCCGTCATCAATATTCTAGCTTATTGGCTTTTCCGCCATTTTTTTCTAATTCAATACCTACTGGCAAATGCATTAGCGTGGTTAATTGCCACTTTATTTGGCTTCTTTACAAATAAATCACTCGTTTTTCGTTCAAAATACACTAATTGGCGGGCGTTACGGCGTGAGTTACTTTCCTTTTTATCACTTCGCCTGTTTTCACTGGGTATTGATTCGCTGATTATGTTTAGTGGCATTAGTTTACTGAAGCTGGCCAGTATGCCAACTAAAATTGCTGACCAACTTATTGTTGGAATCGTAAATTATCTTTTTAGTCGCTGGATCTTTGCGACAAGTAATCATACCAAATTAACTCACCAACATTTAAAAAAACGACTACAGCAGCTTGCTTTCCGCCACCGTAAAAAAGAATGAAATTTTTTTGTAAAAGTTAGCTTGCCATTATAACTTGATACTTTAACCGGACACAAAAACCCATAAAGGCCTTCAATGTAAATCCACTGATAAAACATTGAAAACGATCTTTATGGGTAAATTTATTTTGGCAACTAATGCACAGAATATACGAGGATAAGGTCAGGGCGTGGCTGTGCGTACAACCATAGATAGGCTACCCTCGTTCATTATTTTGCTAACAGTAAATCATGCTATGGTAAATCATTACCTGCTGCAAAATAAATGTCATACCATTCTTGTTTAGTCAAATCAACCTCAGCACCTGCTAAAGACTCAGTAATATGCTGTGGATTCATTGATCCTAAAATAACTTGAATTTGAGCTGGGTGTCGTAAAATCCACGCAGTTGCAATCGCATTTTTAGTTACTTTATATTTGTCCGCAATTTCTTGTAATTTAGTATTTAGTTCTGGAAATTTAGGATTATCAATGAAAACTCCTGCAAACATCCCGTATTGATAAGGTGACCACGCCTGAACAGTCATATCGTGTAAGCGTGAATATTCTAAAACACCACCATCATGGTTGATACTTCGTGGATCAGTCATGTTAACGTGCATGCCAAAATCAATCATGCCAGTATGCATAATACTAAATTGCAATTGATTAATTAACAAACGTTGCTTAGTGTAGTGTTGCACCAATTCAATCTGGCGGGGATTAAAGTTAGAAACGCCAAAGTGACGCACCTTCCCGCTAGCCTGTAGCGTATTAAACGCTTCGGCAATTTCCTCAGGTTCCATTAACGGATCTGGACGATGTAAAAGGAATGTATCAAGGTAATCGATTTTCATATGCTGTAACTCTTGATCAACAACATCAATCAAGTGTTGCTTCGAAAAATCATAACGTTTACCGAACACTTCACTGCCGTGGCTGCGTTCAGGTGACACAATAATGCCGCCCTTGGATTGGATATAAATATCCTCACGCTTAACGGAAGATTGTTGCAGCGCTTCCCCAAAGACCTTTCCCGACTTACCTTGACCATAAATATCGGCTGAATCAAAATAATTAACGCCATTAGTAACGGCAGTTTCAATAACCTTAGCCGCATCAGTGGTAGTCAAGGCATCCATGCGCATAATTCCTAGCGCCACAGCAGAAGCTTGCAGGCCACTGCCACCTAAATTAATTTTCTTCAAAAAATCACACCTTTCATCAAATTAAAGCGCCCGCTAAAAACTGGCAACCTTACCTGTAAAGTATACGCCAATCACTAAATGAAGAACAAGTTAAGCGCGCTTGAATGAGCGCTTGAAAGGCTAAAAAGGCCAATTAATCTGCTATTCATGAATCTCAAGTGGCAGTCCATCTGGATCAAAGAAAAAAGTCATTGCCTTATTAGTAAATGCATCGTTTCGGATTGGTTCAGTTTTAATTCCCTGGTTATTTAACCAAACGCTAGTTTCAGCGACGCTTGCCACCTTAAAGGCCAAATGACGTAACCCTAAGGCCTCTGGATAGCTGGGTCGCGCAGGACTATTAGCCTTGATAAAAATCTCTAATTCAATTTCGCCATTTGTCAGATCTAATTTACGATCAGTTTCTCGCTTATGATCGGCCAATACTTGAAACCCTAACTGGTCAACGTAAAATTTTTTAGTTTGTGCGTAATCCGAACCAATAATCGCGATGTGATGTATTTGTTGAAAATGCATTTAATCCCCTCCACTAAAACTAATTATCCTTATTCTAATGGAAAAGAGGACCAATAACTAGAACGTGTTGGTAAGGGTATTTGCGGCGAAGGGTCAATGATGATTTGGTTTATGGTGAAAATTCGCCATCTGGCCTTTAAATTCATCTTCATAATTGACAAAATCATTATTTATTTCCACCGTATAATCGGCCGTTTCACCATGTTCCCCTTGATCTAAGCCAACACGCTCCTCTGTTTCATCGACGCGCATTTTAATGACTAAGCGTAATAAACTGATCACCAGCGCACACATCCCTGCCACAAAAAGTATGGTTAGCAATGTGCCCAATAGCTGTACTCCAAATAATTTAAAACCACCGCCATAAAACAGACCGTTTTCTGGAATTTTTGGGTTAACTGTTTTTGTCGCAAATAGGCCAGTCGCAATACTTCCCATAATTCCACTCACACCATGACAACCAAAAGCATCTAAAGCATCGTCGACACCAATGCGTGGCTTTAAGTAAGTAATAAAAGAGTAACTGGCCGCGGTTGCCAACAAACCAATCCAAAAAGCACCGCCAATTGTAACGTAACCTGCAGCAGGTGTAATACCAACTAAACCACAAAGGGTCCCAGTACAAACCCCCACCAACGTTGGTTTACCCACAAAGTGTGTATCTAAAAATAACCAAGCAACCATTGAAGTCGCGGCGGCCACTGTTGACGTTAGGGCGGCCTGAATCGCAATATTATTAATCGCTAAGGCACTTCCGGCATTAAAACCATACCAACCAACCCATAAAATAGAGGTTCCTAACAGTACCCAGGGTAAATTGTAGTGCTTTGTTGTTTGCCCGTAATTAAAGCGATGACCTAGAAATGCCGATAAGACAAACGCCGTAATCCCGGCAGTAATGTGGACAACTGTCCCGCCTGCAAAATCAATGATCCCTAAATTAGCTAATAAACCATGGGGGCTCCAAACCATATGAACCATCGGGTAATAAATAGCGAAGGACCACAGCACAATAAACCAAAATAAAAATTTAAAACGAATTCGACCAACTATCGCACCGACAAAAAGAGCTGGCGTAATGACCGCAAACATCATTTGAAAAAATAAGTATAGGCCTCTTGGAATTCCAGTCGCCGTTAACTGTTTTAAATTCAGATTAGCTAAAAAGAAATGGTGCACTATTCCAATAAATCCGTGGATATTGCCATTGAATGATAATTCATAACCAACAGAAATCCAAAGTAAAATTGCAATCCCAATAATAAAGAAAACTGACAACATCGTATTCACAACGTTACGTTTTGAAACTAAACCACCATAAAAGAACGCTAATCCAGGCGTCATGAACAAGACTAAAATACTCGCAATAATAACGAACGTTGTATTAGCAGTATTCATTTAATTTCCTCCAGTCAGATCCTTATTAATGTTAAAAATTATAACATCAGTTACGTTTATTAAAAGGTATATTTAATAAATAAATAAAGTTTTCTCATTTTTATAACCTTGGCTGTTATAAAACCTAACTTCGATTGGTTTTCTGACTATTTCCGATTAAACGCGAGTATTGCTCTCTTTAAAGCGATAACATAAGTTAATTAAAGCTACCATACTACTTAATTGGATTAGACCAATTCAATAATTAATAAATTTGGGCGCAAAAAAAGGCCGGATAAAAATCCTAGCCTCTTATTATTTCCGAGCATTACTTTAGAACGTGGACCAAAAATCTGGTTTACGTACCTGCTAATCAAGCGCCGTATAATTATGGCCCAAGCGCATAACATCCCGAACAATCATTAGCTCTTCATTAGTTGGTACAACTAATGTGGTTACCGGTGCGCCATCTGAACTAATGACTTGTTCTTTTCCACGAATATGATTCTTTTCTGGATCAACTTTAACACCAAAATAAGCAAGCTGATCACCAATACTTTGGCGTAATCCAATCCCATTTTCACCACTGCCAGCCGTAAAGACCAATACATCTAGGCCATCCATTGTTGCAACGTAAGACCCAATATATTTAACGACTCGATTAACGAATATATCTAAGGCCTGTTGCGCCAATTTGTTAGTTGGTGCGGCTTTTTCAATATCACGTTGATCTGGCGATAGCTCAGATAATCCTAATAAGCCGGATTTTTGATTTAAAATTGTAATCATCTCATTGATGTTCTTCAAACCAAGCTTTTCCGTTAAAAAGGCAACTAGGGATGGATCAATATCTCCTGAACGAGTGGCCATTGTAATCCCAGCAAGTGGCGTAAAGCCCATTGACGTATCAACGGCCTTCCCATGATCAAATGCAGTTATTGATGCTCCACTGCCTAAGTGCAGTGTAATCATTTTTAGCTGCTCTAAGGGCTTACCCACTAATTCGGCCGCTCGTTCTGAAACATAACGGTGACTAGTTCCGTGGGCGCCGTATTTCCGTGCACCGTACTTTTCGTAGTACTCATACGGAATACTGTACAAAAAGTTTTTTTGCGGCATTGTCGCGTAAAGTGAGGTATCAAAAACGGCAACCTGTAACACACGGGGCAATAATTTCTGGAAAACGCGAATATAATAAGCCTGCGTTGGATTATGTAGTGGTGCGTATTCGGCCAAGGCCTCAATTTGTGATAATGTTTGTTCAGTAATGATAACCGAATCCTTAAATTGCTCGCCACCGGCTACTACACGGTGACCAATACCACTAATTTCCTCAAAGTGATCAATAATACCTAGTTCTTTGAGCTCTTCAAGTAACAACGTCGCAGCCATATCGTGGGTTGTAATATCTTTGGTCAACTTAAAGGTCTGACCATCACCATAATTTGCTGTAAAGACTGAATTTGCTAAGCCTAAACGATCAATCATCCCACTTGCGATAACAGTCTCTGCCGGCATCACAAATAATTTCCACTTTAATGTTGAACTTCCTGCGTTAATGGCGAGAATTTTTGCCATATTCATTTCCCCTTTATTCAGTAACATTTATCTAAACATAAATCTATTCTATCGGACTTTCATTGCTTTTTCAAACGCTTTCATAAATTAGTAATAAAAAATAAGCAGCTGGGACAAAAGTCCCAGCCGCTTATTGTCTTCAAACGTTACTCTAGAGCGTACGCTAAAAGTCTGGGTTCACGCGCCTAACTACAGCTAATCCAATTAACCATAGCGCGCTATTGGATTAGCTCACGTTACGCAGTAAACCTAAAATCAACTTTTGTCCCACGCCCTTCAAACGGTAATCTATAAATTTTTATCCATATCAAAGGTAAGTTTGGACAAATTGATTCCTTGCATAACTAGTTCGCCAATCAAGGTCATCGTACGTTGACGCATATCTTCAACCATTGAATAATTTTGTTCCGTCAAGAACTTAGTCAAGGCCGTACCGCTTAGCTTCTCAGCTTGACGACCAGTTTCGATTATTAAGCGGCGCTGCTGTTCTTGAGCGGCCTTAACGTAATCAAGGTCAGTCTGGATAAAACTACTATGATGACTTTCAACTAGCATTGAAGCCGTCCGGTACATCCAATAAGCGCTCTTAGTATCCCACTTCTCCGGCGTCTCACTATAACTAGGATCTGTGTCCGTTGCGTTGGCGTAGAACGGCACGTATGGCGTAAAGCTTGGGTAACCAATTGCCAACCACATAATAGCCGCCTGTGCTTCAGGAACATCATTGCGCATTTGTAAAACGTGCGAATTCTGTGTTCGATTTAAACCAATTGGTCGGTAACGGTATTTATCTGCATCATTACCGTGGCCTAGTGGATCAAATTTAGTTTCGTTATAGTGTGATCCTAAGATATATTCAATGTCTTCAACACTAATTTTATGGCTCGTTCGGCAAATAAATGGTAGCTCGCTACTTTCAGGATCCTGTTCAATTTCGGAATTGAAGTAACGCTGACCAAACCAAACACGTGGTGTATTGTAGTGGCGGTCCTTTTCATTACTAGTTCCAAAAATGTGCCGGAAATTCCATCCTTCCTTATCTGGATTCAGGTGGTGTTCGGTAACGTAATCTTGGATACCATCTGCCCAGATAAAGTTTTCTGAGTCGTTAAAATCAACTTGCTGAATGGCAACTTGGTTAGCAGTAATCGCATAAGCATCATCCGGAATTCGTTGTGCAACCCAGAGGTGTCCGGTCACGATTTCCATGTACCAAACATCTTTTTTATCGCTAAACAAGACACTATTACCAGCGGGCGAACCATACTGGCTGATTAAATCACCTAAGCGTTTAACGCCTTCTACAGCAGAATTAATGTACGGCAAAACCATCTGTTGCATCGTATCTTCGTCCATACCATCAGCGATTAATGGATCATAGGCCAAGGCCTTTTCATTACCATAAGTACTTTCAGTTGCACTCATCGCAACATTTTTTTCATTAAAACCACTTTCGTCATAAACGCCTTCCTTTTTAAGGTCAACGTTAGGGACTGCTTGATAACGATAAGCGTTAGCCGGCGTATCAGCTTCAAAACCATTTAAGTAAGATTTAATGTGCTGTGCTTTCTTAACTGCAGGACGCATTAAAAAGCGTTGTGGTGTTAGTGGCAAAAATGTATCATCATTTCGGGAAATCATAGTTGAGCCATCCAAACTGGCCTCTTTACCAACCATAATTGAGGTACAAGCACGATCAATTTTTTCCAAAACAGAAGCTCCTTTACAAATTTATTGGGTAATACAACAAAAGACAGTCATATTCCTATAATTACAAAGAATAATTTTACCGCTTTTTGACTAAATTAGCCACGAAGCAGCTTAAAAATTAACCCTACTTAATCAAAAAAAACACTAATGATTTTAGCGCTAACTCCCGTTGAATAATTCACAGGCCTTAGGCTAAAACATTAGCTTTTTTAACGGTAACATAAAATCATTTTTTAGTACTATTCCGAAAATCTAGAGAATATTTTCCGGATCGGCCGTATTACCACTTTTTTCACTCGGCGTAATTTTTCCTTCTTCACCATCATTGATGAAATAATTGTCCTTTGCGTGACAGCGTGGGCAAGTCATCTCAATCTGATAACGTGTTGATTGATCATCATTTTGTCCCGCAGGCGTCTTACCCGTTATTTCCATTCCTGGATGTTGACATTGCCAACACTGAAATTTCATAAAGCGACGCGTTAAAAATTCATCCGTTAAAGCCATCCAATCACCTCGTTAAGTTAATAATTTTATCATTACCTTAACCATAACAAGGTGTCTTCACTACACCAAGTAATATACAAGACCTAAAAAATAACCCGGGAAATAATCCCGAATTATTTTTGATGCTATTTTTCAAATATGCTCTAAGCAAATAGCGTAAAGTAAGCAATTACAACTATCCCCAGAATGATTCGGTACCAACCGAAGGCCTTAAAATCATTTTTCTTAATGTAATTTAGTAAGAACTTAATTGATAGATAGGCAACAACAAAGGACACAATAACACCCGTTAACAGAACTGCCGTTTGCATTCCCGTAAATGTGTTGCCATTCATAAAGTACTTAGCGATTTTTAGTAACGAGGCGCCAAACATTGTTGGAATCGCCAAAAAGAATGAAAATTCTGTTGCAACGTAGCGTGAAGTCCCAATTAAGATTGCGCCTAAAATTGTGGCCCCTGAACGTGATGTTCCTGGAATCATTGACAATACCTGGAACAGCCCAATGAATAATGCAATGTTCATTGGCAAATGATTCAAATCGGTATATTTAGGCGTCGTTTTTTTATTGTGATTTTCGATAATAATAAATAAAATCCCGTAAACAATCAGTGTTGTTGCAATAACTTGCCAACTGGTTAGGTGTTCTTCCATCCAATCATTTAACGGCAAGCCAATGATTACTGAAGGCAAAACGGCTAAGATTACTTTTCCCCAAAGTACCCACGTTTGCCGTTTTTCTTGGCCATTTTTTCGCGGTGACAATGGATTTAACTTATGGAAGTAAAGAACAACAACTGACATAATTGCACCCAATTGAATAACCACCATAAACATGTTAATGAATGCAGTTGATTCACTTAAACGAACAAATTCATCTGCCAAGTATAAGTGGCCCGTGGAACTAATTGGTAGAAATTCTGTGATTCCTTCAATAATACCTAGAATAACGGCCTTAATGATATTCAACAATGATTAAAACTCCTTTATAATTGATCAGTCAATACGCAACACACACGTCTAGTAACTCACCTATTATAGCAATCTCAATCACTGATTACGAGTAATTTCTACAGATCCCCAGTCTCTTTTAACTCTTGTTCCAATAAATAAGCGTCCATATAATCAAAAGCAATCTCACTAATGGCCACTAACGGTACTGTAACTGTATCAAGATCTTCCTCATCATCGCCGGCCAATATCTTAAACGTTAATTGATCTGTATTTAAATCAGTGGGAACACCGACTAAACCTTCATCTTCATTGCTTAACTTAACCCGAATAATTCGCTTAAAATACCGTGCCTGCAGTAAAACTGCCTGAAATAGATCAACCGTTGGATCAAAAAGTCGCTCATCATTTAATACTGGTTGCTTAAAAACCACATTACGTTGAATGAAAAAATCAATCGTCTGTAAATAATCGGAAATTTCAGTTACCTGCTGTAGCATGTCTAATTGCATCAAGACGTAACCACCAAATTGACCGTTCATATCGACCAAATTAATGATCACACTGGTGTTAGTTAAAGTATTTACCCAGCCAACAAAAAATAGATCATCATCATCACTAGTACTCAGCGAGATTAACTGGTGCTTTTTCTGCGCCTGGTGTAGTGTCGCCACCATTGCTAATGTTGTCGTTTCCTGCTTAGTTACCTGGTGAACTAAGTTAGATTTAACTAACGTCCCCTCTAAACTTAATTCCTTTCCCAAAAACTCAACTACTTGAATCTGTTCTGTTGTGACCGACAATATCGTTTGGTTAGTATAGTCAAATTTATCAAAAACGTGAAAATCAACGGCCCCAGAAACTTGTGCTTGAATTGTTCCTTCCAAATACAGATCACGGTCTTTTAAAACAAGTAGTAACATCGTTTGCCGTCTAATTGCCTGCTGGATTAATTGTGGTAATAGGTTTTGCTGTCCGTCAAACTTAAATGGTGCTTGCAATGAAGTCACAAAGTGCGCTTGTTGTGCATTTTGAATTCGGTAAGCCATGCTGTCTAAATCATCACTATCAAATTCAACCGCCTCGATAACGTTTAATGCTAAGAAGACAAGCCCATCTTGTAAGCCCGCGTCATCAAAAGTTTGCATAATTACCCCTGATTCATTCAATTCGGTAACGTAGCCAGTATAAATGACATCGTGCGCAGTTTGGTAGAGATTAATCAATAAATGCTCTCGTTGCGCAGTTTGCAGTTCTGTTAAAATTGAATTCATGGACTCACCCCATTTCTAGCACCGCTTAAAAAGCGCGCTTAACTTTCAAACTTTGAGTCTTTATTGTAACCGATTGTAACAAAAAACAACATTAATTGATACGAAATTTAATTAACCTTTTAGCTTTGATTATTCTGCCAAAAATCATGTAACGACTTAGATAATTGCTCTAATGTACGAACACGCTGATAGCGTTGCCAATGACTTGGAAAAAGTTTTGTATAGCGACTACTTCCAAAGCGCTGATCTAACAACAACACTGGCCCAGCATCCTGGCTTCCGCGAATCAATCGCCCGGCGGCTTGCAAGACATGGTTCATTCCTGGTAACTGATACGCATACTGAAAGCCAGCACCATTTTTATGATCAAAATAATCACGCACTAAATTACGTTCAGTTGAAAGCCCGGGTAACCCAACGCTCACAATCGCAACACCGATTAAGCGGCTTCCCTTTAAATCGATTCCTTCTGCGAAAATACCACCTAATACACAAAATCCAACTAACGATTGCGTTGGTAATTCTTTAAATTGGGCTAAGAAACCTTGCCGTTCTAAATCAGTCATGGCGGACACCTGTTTGGTTAATTTTATATCTGGATAGGCCGTTTGAAAGGCAGCGTAGACAGTTTCAAGGTACGAATAGGAAGGAAAAAAGAATAAATAATTACCTTGTTTCGCTTGAACCAATTCGCCTAAACTCATAACAATTTTAGTTAAATTAGCCGCTCGTTTTTGATAAGTTGTTTGAACGTACTGGGCAATCATAATCGCTTGTTTAGTTGCTGAAAAAGGGGAAGGTAATTGGAAAGCCAGACTAGTCTCATCGTTGCCTAGAACCTCCCGATAATAATTAACTGGCGATAAAGTTGCCGAAAATAAAACAGCACCAGCACCTTTTTTTAAGGACTGATCTAAAAAAGTACTAGGATCTAGACATAATTGTTTAATCGTACTCGACTTAGTTGCTTCGTCATACTGCAATAACGTTTGATAAGTTTCATTGTATAAATCGGCAATTTTTAAATAGGTTAAGCCACTAAAATATAGATTTAAAACGGCAGTCGTAAAGGAACTGTCTGGCTGCGCCGGCAACCAATCGTGAATAAATTCTAGCCAACGATTAAGACTGTTATTAAACTTATCCAGCGGCGCTTGGCTTGCCTCTTCAGCGCGCTTAGTATCGCGTAATCCCTTTGTTATAGCTGTAAACGACCGTTTTAATTTACGAGTTTGTTTAACCAAATTATCTTTTTCAATTGCGGAATGATCTTTTTTCGCTAGTTGAATTAATTGATTGGTTGCCCCACTCGTTAACTCCGCCGAATACATATCTCGGGAACGACTGACTAAATTGTGTGCCTCATCAATTAAGAAAAAATTATCCTTATCTGGTTCACTAAAAAAGCGCTGCAAGTACACAATGGGATCAAAAAGATAATTATAATCACATATAATAATATCGGCAAATAATGACGCATCCAGCGAAAATTCAAACGGATCAAGTTGATGCTTGCGTGCGTATGTTTCAATCACTGTCCGCGTTAGTTGATTTTCGTTTTCCAATAAATCTTGCAACGCAGGTTTTAGGCGATCATAGTAACCTAGCATATACGGATTTTTATCTGGTGCAACATCAATTTCTTCAGGGAAGATAATCTTATCCTTGGCCGTCAAAGTAATACTTTTTAACTGTAGCCCTTGTTGGCTTAGTAATTGAACCGCCTCTTCTGCTACGTGCCGGGTACTTTGTTTGGCCGTTAAGTAAAAAACGCGCTGAATCTTATCCTCGCCTAATGCCTTAACCGTCGGAAACAAGGTTGAAATGGTTTTACCAGTCCCAGTTGGCGCCTCCACAAAAAGTCGTTTCTGCAATACAATCGTCTTGTAGACGGCCACCGCTAACTCCCGTTGGCCGGCACGGTATTCCGGAAAAGGAAAGGTCACCTGTTTGATGCTTGCATTACGTTTTTGGTGCCACTCCTCACGTAAAACTAACCAAAACTCGTAATCATCAATTAAAGATTGAAAAAAGTCCTTTAATTCTTTCTTCGTAAAGGTTTTGTCTGTTTGCGTAATTTGTTCCGTTGTGGTTTGATAATAAATTAATTGCAGCGTAATTTCGTCCAAATTTTGATCTTCCATCAAAAAATAACCGTACACTTTAACTTGTCCCCAGTAAAGCGTCAACGTATTCGACGTTAGCTCACTAAAATCATTATCCGACGTTTTAATTTCTTCAATCCGGTAATTTTGTTTATCCGTTTGATAGATACCATCGGCCCGACCATCAATCACGTAGTCTTGGCCGTTCATATGTACTGTCTTTTTTAAATAAATTTCTCGTTGGTAGTTATCGGCTGCGTGTTTCTTTTGTAATTGGCGGTGGATCCTTGCACCTTGGGCGGCCGTATTCTGGCTATTTTGGCGTGCATTTAAATCTCCAGAACGCAAAACAAATTCTACTAGCTCACGAACACCAATTTTAGTCGTCATCAGGCCACTCCCCCATTTCAATTGTCCTATTATAAACCAATTAGACGCCAACCAAAATAGTACGGGCCTAAAAGCTATCATTTAACTAGTGTTTATCCATTTACATAACAAAAAAGCAAATCGCGGTAAAATAAAGTTTACCGCGACTTGCTTCTATCCTTTTAACAATTTATCTATACCACTAGAATTTTTATTCCCTGTCTTTTATGATCGATACTCAAGCATTAAGTCAGTGGAATCAAATTAAATAAAATTGCCCCAATTAGGCCACCTACTAGTGGTCCTAGAATCGGTACCCAGCTATACGCCCAATCAGAACCACCCTTATTGGCAATTGGCAAGACTGCGTGTGCCAACCGTGGCCCCAAATCTCGAGCGGGATTAATTGCGTAACCAGTTGTTCCACCAAGTGATAGACCAATAGCTGTAATTAATACACCGACAACAAGTGGATTAAGCCCTTGAGTGAAGTTTCCTCGTGTAAAAGTCAGTAGACCAAAGACTAAAACAAAGGTTCCAATAACTTCACTAACAAAATTTGCCGGATAATTCCGAATCGCTGGCCCAGTTGCAAAGATACCAAGCGTTGTTGCCGGATCTTTAGTTTCTTTCCAATGAGGATAATAATGTAACCAAACAATAACCCCACCAACAAAACCACCGGCAATTTGTGCCAAACTATACGGAATAACGTGGGCCCAAGGAAATTCCCCGGCCATGGCCATTCCGACTGATACAGCTGGGTTTAAGTGCGCTGGGCTAAGAAAGGCAGATGCATAAACACCTAGCGTCACCGCAAATCCCCAACCTAGGGAAATTGCAATCCAGCCACTACCTTCAGCCTTAGATTTTTTTAGAGAAACACCAGCTACTACCCCATCACCTAGTAAAACTAAAATAAAGGTTCCAATAAATTCACCTAATAATTGTAAACTCAAACTATCTTTTGGCATAACGTCACCTCTCAGCTTTCAGATCGCGAAGATCAGAAGTTGCGATCGCAGTATCTAATTGTTTATTCATCCGTTCTTTTTCGGCAGTCGACCAACCAAAATAACGGGCCATTTCGTTGCTAACACCAACTTTAACGTCGTCTAACGTGTCACGGTGGAAGAGAATATGGTTAGTCCGCCGAAGCAGATAATCAACTGGCGTTAACGTCATCTCTTCTTCTAGCGCATAGTGTAATCCAAGCGTTTCACCTAAACTCAAACCCGGTGCCGCCTTTAATTCACCAATTCTGCTAAACACACGCGCTGCATTAGAACCATAAAGATTAACGATCATCATTGCCTCTTCCTTAGATAAGCCGCCATCAATACCCTGTTTGGCAAAAAATTCTAAGGTCGCCACAACATTTTCGGGATCAATGTCACCACCAGAAACTGGTAAATTTTTAGAATCAATCGGATTAAAAGTTTCATGTTCTTGATCCTTTAGTAACTTAGTGATTAGCGCTAATGCACCGGCGGCCATCTTGCGGTAATCAGTTAATTTACCACCGGCTAAAGTAATCAGACCATCCGCAGCAACTGTCAATGAACTACCACGAGAAACTGATGATGGACTTAATTTACTTTCTGAAAGTGTCACTTCTAAATCATTCAATACTTTCTCGACATCTTCCTTGGTTGCCTTAGCGTTTTCGTAAGCATTAACAACCTCAATAACCTGATCAAAACTCTTTGTAGCAATTTTACCTGAATTACCGCCGTTATAATCAGAGCTGCCATTAGAAGCAATTAATGGACGTAAACCGGCCCAGCTAGCCTCAATGTCGGCCAACTTTAGATTAACCGTTGGGTAACGCTTATTAACAATTGCAAGTAAGTAATCGACATCCTCTTTGGTGACAGTCGGCTGTGCGTAGTCGCCCTGGTAATCCGTGTCAGTCGTTCCAAAATAAGTTTTATCTTCCCGGGGAATAACAAAAATCATTCGCCCATCCTGATCACCTGAATCAAAATAAGTTGGTTGTGGAACAGGGAGTCGAGCACCATCAACAACTAAATGTACCCCCTTTGTTGGCCGCATTTGTGGAATGATTTTTTCTTGCTGATCTAATTCACGAACTAAATCAGACCATGGTCCAGCGGTATTAATCACTAACTGTGCGTGAATGTCAAATTCCTGCCCAGTCAGTAAATCTTTTGCGTGAACACCATTAATTTTACCGTCTTTAGTGCGTAATAATTTTAAAGCCTTAACGTGGCTAGCCATTAGCCCACCATTTTCTTGAGCTTTTTTTATATTTTCAATGACAAGTCGTGAATCATTATTAATGTAATCAAGATAAACGCCCCCGCCCAGCAAATTTTCTGCTTTTAGGTGTGGCTCACGCTTCAAAACTTCCTCTTTTGAAATTGTGTAATTTGTATACTTAGGGTCGGTAACATTGGCTAACCGATCATATAGATCCATTGCAACTTTTACTGAAAACAAACTGAAGGTTGCACCGGCTTCATCATAAATCGGCAATAACATCGGGTCAGGCCGCGGAATATGTGGCGCAATTCGTTGAACAATCGCCCGTTCTTTAACGGTATCGGAGACAACTTCAACATCAAAAGTTTTTAAATAGCGAATCCCACCATGAACTAATTTAGTTGAGCGCGAAGAAGTCCCTTCAGCAAAATCCTGCATCTCAATCAGGCCACTTTTAATTCCCGTTGAGCTTGCCTGAATGGCAACACCAGCACCAGTAATACCACCACCAATAATCAATAAATCTAAAGCTTCACTTTGCAAATGATCGATAATTTCTTTACGCGTTGTTAATGAAAATGCCATCGTGAGCGACCTCCTTTATTATTTAGTCGTTGTGTTTCAAGGGACGGTGTTTAAACTTCCGCGTTGCTGCAACTGCTTCTTGCCAACCTTCATAAAGATTTTCTCGTTCATCGGCAGGCATTTTAGGTTGGAACATTTCACCTTCTGTATAGTGCTGCTTCAAGTCGGCGAGATCCTTCCAGTAACCAACTGCCAGCCCAGCTAAGAAAGCTGCACCTAAAGCAGTTGTTTCCAAATCATGAGCGCGCTGAATTGGAATATTTAACAGATCAGCCTGAAATTGCATCAAAATATCATTTTTAGCGGCACCACCATCTACTTTTAATAACGGAATATCAATCTTAGTATCTAATTTCATCGTGTCAACAACATCCCGCGTTTGGTAAGCAACGGACTGCAAAGTTGCTTTAACAAAATCCTCCCGGGTCGTTCCACGTGTTAGGCCAAAAACAGATCCGCGGGCTGTTGAGTCCCAGTAAGGCGCCCCTAAACCAGTAAAGGCAGGAACAACGTAAACTTCGTTATCATTATGCGAGGCCGCCGCTAGTTTCTCCGATTCCGGTGCTGTTTGAATCAGTTTCATTCCATCGCGCAACCATTGAATTGCTGAACCGGCCACAAAAATACTTCCTTCTAAAGCGTAATAAACTTTGCCATTAATGCCGTAAGCAATCGTTGTTAATAGGTTATGGTCGGATAATTGTGGATGTTCACCAGTATTCATCACAATAAAAGCACCAGTTCCGTAAGTGTTCTTAACCGTTCCCGGTTCAAACGCCATCTGCCCAAAAAGTGCGGCCTGTTGATCCCCGGCCATCCCGGCAATCGGAACTTCACTACCATAAAAATGGTAATCCTTAGTTTTACCGTAAACTTCTGAATTTGGGTGAACCTCAGGTAACATCACCTTAGGAATATTTAAAAGTTTGAGGATTTCATCATCCCAGTGTAGCTCGTGAATGTTAAACAACATTGTTCGACTAGCGTTAGAATAATCAGTGATGTGTTTTTCACCACCAGTTAACTTCCAAAGAAGCCACGTATCAATCGTACCAAAAAGTAACTCACCCTTTTCGGCACGTTCCTGGGAACCTTTAACGTGGTCTAAGATCCAACGAATTTTTGTTGCCGAAAAATAGGCGTCGATAATTAGGCCAGTCCGTTTATGCACTAAATCAGCGTGACCATCAGCCTGTAATTTATCCGCAATTGAAGATGTTTGCCGCGATTGCCATACAATGGCGTTATAAATTGGTAAGCCCGTTTGCTTATCCCAAACAACCGTTGTTTCCCGTTGATTGGTAATCCCAATACCACTAATTTGCCGCGGCTTCACGCCAGATTCAATAAAAACATTCGCGATTGTTGATAATACTGCGTTCCAAATTTCGTTAGCATTATGTTCCACCCAACCAGGTTTAGGAAAATACTGCGGAAATTCACGCTGCGAATCCGCTACTTTATTACCTTGCTGGTCAAAAATAATTGCCCGGGTACTTGTTGTTCCCTCATCAATCGCCATAATATAAGTTGCTTCTTTTGCCAAAATAAATCACTCCAATCTTTTTTAAGTAGTAAAACGCTAACATAATATTCTTTATAAGCATAATCTCCTAACGGGTAATTGTGAATTAATATGCTGACTTATCGTATAAATTTTTACTTGTGCAAAATTTAGTTATACCTTATGGCAATTAAAATCCTTTTAAAATTAATTAATTGACTTCAAAAATTTCTGTTTGTGAATTAAAAAAGTTGTTACTAAATTACTTTTTGGTGTTAACTTATCCAATAATTCAACTAATTTTCCAACCACTATTTAAAGAATTTGAATTTTAGGCACAAAAAAATTGCGCTAAAATTTAATTTAGCGCAATTCATTGGTCAATTTTTGCTCAGTGCACGTAACTTATTTTTGCATTTGTTGTAACTTTTGCATCATTTGTTGTTGTGCTTGTTGCTGAGCCTTTTGTTCTAATTGTTGTGTTAGAGTCTTTTGTTGACTCTTAGACATACTTGGATCTTTT
Source organism: Loigolactobacillus iwatensis (assembly GCF_003950295.1). Lineage (GTDB taxonomy): Bacteria > Bacillota > Bacilli > Lactobacillales > Lactobacillaceae > Loigolactobacillus > Loigolactobacillus iwatensis. Next base: position 31,565 of record NZ_RHNP01000017.1, on the reverse strand, counting down.
GTCATTGCTTCTTTGACCTGTGTTTCAATCGCAGTCTTCATCTGTTTCTGGGCTGCCGTCGCTTGTTTTTGTAATTGCTTTGCCTGTTTAGTGCTTAAAACTAACCAGTTATTGCCAACTTTAAACGTATTAGTTCGTTCTTTGTATTGATTATCAGCATCTAAACCGGCATACATTGCTTTATAGAAATTATTTTTGAATACATAATGCGTTATCTTAGTAACCAACTTCGCCGTTTTTGTACTTCCAGATTTGACTACCTTATTGGTTGTCTTTTCATCTGCTTGGGTTGTTGTTGGCTTCTTCTGCGTTTTATCAGTCTTATAGATATAGACTTTTTCTTTACCATTACCTAATGGTTGGTAAAGTAGCATATTGATATTAGCACCCTTCATATCAGCTGCCGAAGCAATTGATTTTTCAGTGGTCGTTGTTTTTTCTTTCATACCATAATGATTATTATCCGTTGCAGATATTGATGCAATTGGCCAAATCAAAATGGCAAGTGCCAAAACAATTAAAACGTTACGTAGCCAACCACTTTTAAGTCCAATTGTGAAAACTGCAAATAAAATGGCACCAACAATAATTAATACAATTATCATTATTTGTCACCTCCTGTTACGGTAGCACCGCGCTTATCTTTCAAGAAGAAGGCAATAACTAAACCTATAACACAGAAAATTGCGGCGACTAGAAAGGCTGAATGATAGCCTGTCAAAACAGCATTAATTGCACCAGTCTTATAGTGTAACGGTGTTGCGTGTAAAACATGCTTACTTGGCATTGAATTGCTTGTTTGATTAGATAAGACACTAATTAAAATAGCAGTCCCAACTGCACTGGCAACCTGCCGAACAGTGTTATTAACGGCAGTACCTTGACTAATCATATTAAACGGTAATGCGTTCATCCCAGACGTTGTCGTTGGCATCATAACCATTGAGATACCAAACATCCGAACGGCATAGAATAATGAAACAACTAAAATAGGTGATGACTGCGTTAAGCCCATATATGGAATTGTTCCAATTGTAAGAAGCGTCATCCCAACAATTGCCAAACGTTTGGCACCGATTTTATCAAAGAGTTGGCCGGTAACAGGACTCATTACCCCCATCATAATGGCACCTGGTAATAGGATTAATCCAGAATGGAAGGCCGATTCACCACGAACCGTTTGAATATACAACGGTAATACCATTTCTGCCCCAACCATGGCCATCATAACAACTGATGACAAAATCGTGGCAATCGTAAATTCAGATGACTTAAAAACACGTAGTTCCAAGAAGGGTTTCTTCATGGTTAATTGACGCCAACCAAAGAGTCCAATAAATACGATCCCAATAGCTAAGCCCCAAACAACGATGGAACTACCCCAACCTTTATCGCCAACTTCGGAAAAACCGTATAATAACGATCCAAAACCGATTGTTGATAAAACTGCGGAAAGAACATCTAAGGAAGTTTTATTTGTTTCCAAAACTTTACGCATAAAGAAGAATGCGGCAATAATAACAAGAATAGAAATTGGTAAGATCATTCCGAAAAGGACCCGCCAATTGTAGGTATCAATAATCCAGCCAGAAAGCGTTGGCCCAATAGCTGGTGCTAGCCCAATTGCTAATCCAGTAGCCCCCATGGCCGCCCCACGTTTCTCTGGTGGAAAAATTGAAAGTGCCAGCGTCTGCATTAATGGCATTGAAATACCAACACCCACGGCTTCAACTAGGCGCCCTGAAAGCAGGATTGAAAAGTTAGGTGCCACGTAACACATCCAAGTTCCGATCGTAAATATCGTCATTGCACTAATATATAAGTATTTACTATTAAAACGATTAATCAACCACGCAGTAATCGGAATCATAATTCCGTTAACTAATGTAAAACCAGTTGTTAACCACTGGACGGTCGACGTTGAAACACTAAATGCCTTTTCTAAGGTTGGATAAGCAGTTGCAAGTAATGTCTGCGTTAAAACAGTTCCAAAAGTTCCGATGATGACTGTTGCAAGTAACAAGTTACGGTTATATGGCTTGCCATTTGCGTCAGTTGGTTGATTCTTTGCCATGTTTCAAGGCCTTCTTTCATAAAAAGTACTGAGAATGACTATAATACCTTTGAATTTAGTTGTCAAGTAAATTGACAATAGTTTTAATAAAGTTGACAATGACGTTAAGGTTGTTATAATCAATGTCATTGTAGGTTAATTTAACGACTTAAGGGTTCTAACACGGAAAATGTAGGTGAACAGTATGAGTTTTGATCTAAAAAAATCTATGTTATCAATGGACAATTTAATTTTTGGAATTGGTCAGATTAGTGAAATGACAGGGGTTTCGACACGCCAACTACGCTATTGGGAAAAGCGCGGTTATATTCATCCTTTAACAAAGGAAGATGGTAAGGCGCGGCAGTATGATTTTAAAACAGTAATCGCAGTTTTAAGTATTAAACACTATCTAGATGAAGGCTATACACTTCAAGCCGCCGTATCCAAAGTTTCACAGTATACCAAACAGGCTTCATTATTTCATCGCTTTATGCGCCGTCAATTAAAGGGTATTTCCATTGTTGACGGACATGATGCCTTAGATCTTGGTTATTTTGATGGAACTAAAACAAAAAAACTTTACGGTGTCATCAATGGATCTGAAACTTACTTTAAACTTTTGGATCCAGATGAAGTTCAGGACATTCCACTAGGTTAGCGAATAATAAGGAGGTTAGGACTTTTGTCCTAACCCCCTTATTATTTCCAAGCATTACTCCAGAACGTGCGCCAAAAGTCTGGGTTTACGTTACGCAGTAAACCCAAAACCGACTTTTGTCCCACTTCATTTCTTTTTTACTTTAACCAGCATCAACCTTAGCAATTTTTCCTTGTTCAATATAAACAGAAAGAATAGCGATATCGGCTGGATTAACCCCACTAATTCTTGTTGCCTGAGCAATCGTCTCAGGCTGTATTTTTTTTAATTTTTGGTGAGCTTCAGTGGCCAAACCACTAATAGCATCATAATCAATGTTGGCTGGAATCTTTTTAGCTTCCATTCGCTTAAGCTTCTCAACACGTGCTTCGGCCTTTTTAATGTAACCAGCGTACTTAACCTGTATTTCAACTTGCTCGATCACACGCCGATCAATTCCTTCTACGGCCGGTATAAATTGAACCAAATCCTTATAAGTTACTTCTGGGCGCTTAAGGAATTCACTTGCTAAAACGCCATCCTTTAATGGTGCCGCTTGATGTTCTGCTAAAAAGGCGTTAACGGCAGTACCAGGCTTAACACGAACACTATTTAAGCGCGCTAATTCATTTTCAATCGCCGCTCGTCTTTTTAAGAATTTAGCGTAACGTTCCTCGGAGATCAGACCAAGCTCGTGGCCTTTTTCGGTTAAACGTAAATCTGCATTATCGTGACGTAAGATCAAACGGTACTCGGCACGACTAGTTAATAACCGGTAAGGCTCATTAGTTCCCTTGGTCACTAAATCATCGATCATAACACCAATATAAGCGTCACTTCGTTTTAAAATAAAGGGCTTTTCAATTCCCTTGGCACGTAAACCAGCGTTAATTCCGGCAATTAAGCCTTGGCCGGCCGCCTCTTCGTAACCTGAGGTCCCATTCATTTGTCCAGCAGTGAAAAGATTCTTAACAACCTTGGTCTCCAAAGTTGGGCGTAATTGATAAGGTTCAACAACATCGTACTCAATGGCGTAACCTGGTCGCATTAGCTGGGCGTGCTCTAGGCCAGCAACTGAATGCAACATTTTCTGTTGAACTTCTTCAGGCATTGATGTCGAAAAACCTTGGACGTACCATTCTTCCGTGTCCCGACCTTCTGGTTCAAGAAAAAGCTGGTGTCGGCTCTTGTCAGCAAAACGAACAATTTTGTCTTCAATTGAAGGACAATACCGAGGACCAACCCCTTTGATAACACCAGAAAACGTCGGCGCACGATTTAAATTTTCCCGAATAATTTGATGCGTAGTCGGATTAGTGTACGTTAGCCAACATGAAATCTGATCCTTTAAGTAAACTGAATCAGGCGTATCATAACTAAAATGATTAACCTCTTTATCACCAGGTTGTTCCTTAGTTACCGAATAATCAATCGTTGTACCGTCTACTCGTGGTGGTGTTCCTGTTTTAAAACGAGTCAAAGCAAAACCTTGTTTAAGTAAATCTTCGGATAACTCATTAGAAGGCTGCGAATTGTTAGGACCAGAAGCATACTGCAATTCGCCAATAATAATCTTTCCTCGTGAAGCAGTCCCTGCTGACAGGACAACACTTTTAGCGTGATAACGTGCCCCTGTATTAGTAACAATTCCTACGCAAGCACCATCTTCAACCAACAACCGATCAGCAGTTCCCTGGCGCAAAGTTAAATGTGGTGTCCGTTCAATTGTATCCTTCATTGCTCGGTGATAAGCGTGCTTATCAGCCTGAGCGCGTAAAGCTCGAACTGCCGGTCCTTTACCAGTATTTAGCATGCGCATTTGGATGTAAGTTTTATCAATATTATGCGCCATTTCACCGCCAATCGCGTCAATTTCACGAACAACGATTCCCTTGGCTGGACCACCAACTGATGGATTACAAGGCATAAAAGCAACCATATCTAAATTAATCGTTAACAATAACGTTTCATTGCCCATTCGTGCTGCAGCCAAAGCGGCCTCGCTGCCTGCGTGACCTGCACCTACAACAATGACATCATAATCTTGAGCATCGTATTCTTGAACCTTCATAACATAACTCCTTTATTCGTAAAGTCGCGTATCATTATGAATTTAATAGCAGTGAGTAGGATAAAAGTCACTCAACTATCCTTCATAATTACGACTAGTTATTTACAATAATTATCATTAAATCTTCTAATTAAGCGCCAATTCAAGCGCGCTTATTTTCCTAAACAAAATTGGCTAAACAACTGATTCAAGAGTTCATCCTGATAGGAATCACCTGTGATTTCACCGAGTAGATCCCAACAGCGCGTCATATCGATTTGAACTAGATCAACTGGCATGCCATCATTAATTCCCTTTAAAACATCATCAAGTGCTTGATCGGCCTGATTAAGTAAACCAATTTGCCGGGCATTGGTTACCAGTGTATTACTCTGACTATTTTCGATGCCACCCCAGAACAAGTCTGCAATGCGCTCTTCTAATTTATCAATCCCATTTGTAGTCAGCGCCGAAATGGCGATAATATCTTCAGCCGCAACTTGTCGTTTTAATTCTTGATCATCTAATTTAACGGGTAAATCAGTTTTGTTTAAAATAATTAATCGTTTTTTATTCCTAGTTGCTGCCAATAATTCATTATCTTCATCTGTTAAAGGCTCGCTATTATTCAGGACTAACAAAACGAGATCAGCGGCCGTGATTGCTTTACGTGAACGTTCGACACCAATCTTCTCAACTTTATCTTCAGTGGCGCGAATACCAGCAGTATCAACTAACTTTAGCGGCACATCCCGGACGTTAACGTATTCTTCAATCACATCCCGTGTTGTTCCAGGAACATCCGTTACAATCGCCTTATCCTCATGTAATAAATGGTTTAAAAGACTGGATTTGCCTACGTTAGGCCGACCGACAATGGCGGTGGCTAATCCTTCACGCAAAACTTTGCCCTGATTGGCCGTAGCTAATAAATCCTCAATTCGTTGCTTAACCATCGTTGCCTTTTCGACTAACATTTTAGTTGTTACCGTTTCAACATCATCGTATTCCGGGTAATCAATATTAACCTCTACTTGGGCCAAGGCATCTAAAATATCCTGACGAATCCCTTTGATTAAATGGGATAAACTACCATCCAATTGATCAACAGCTACCTGCATTGCGCGGTCTGTCTTAGCCCGGATTAGGTCCATCACCGATTCGGCCTGAGTTAAATCAATGCGCCCGTTTAAAAATGCACGTTTGGTGAATTCGCCTGGCTCGGCCATACGCGCACCGTAACTTAGTAAAAGTTGCAGAACATGATTAGTGGCAACAATCCCGCCATGCGTATTGATCTCAATAATATCCTCACGGGTGTAAGTTTTGGGTGCTAGCATGACCGAAACCATTACTTCATCAACCACCGCATGTGTTTTAGGATCAATTATGTGCCCGTAATTAATCGTATGACTGGCAACTTTATGCAAGTCTTTTCCCTTGAAAACCTTACAAGCAACTTCAACTGCTTGCTCACCGGATAAACGAACAATCGAAATGGCTCCCTCGCCCGGTGGTGTCGAAATAGCAGCAATTGTATCAAATTCACTAGTTGTATTTGCCATACTAATACCCCTTTTTTAACTAATACCTTATTTTTGCCCATAAAAAAAGCGCCTACACCACGACCTAAATAAGCCGTGATAAAGCACTTTGACTACTTCATCTCAATAAGATAAGAATGTTTTATTAGCACTAATATAAATGCTTACTTTTAATTTGTCAACGCCTTGTTAGCATTATTCTAAGTTTAAGCGCGCTTAATTCCAAGAAATATTCGAATAGTGTCCTTTTTAAACCCATCCAACAAAAGCAGATTTAAAACGGTTCTTTCTTTGGTAAGACAACCACGTAGCGATGCGGCTCATCGCCTTCTGAGTGCGTTATTACGTAGTTATTTTCGGCTAGGTGAGCATGAATTTGTTTACGTTCAAAAGCCGGCATTGCGTCTAACATAATTGGTTTTCCGGTCGCAATCGTTTCGCGGGCCGTTTTATCGGCCAATCGTTGTAAAATTCCCGTTCGCCGTTCACGATAGTCCCCCACATCAAGTAATAACGCAAACTTGGAGTGAGCCTGATGATTTAAATATACTTGACCCAGGTACTGCAGGGCGTTAATTGTTTTACCGTGGTGTCCAATTAATAAACCTTCTTGCTTAGTAACCAGGTGAAACGTTAACTGATTGCGTGGGGCCCGCTGCATATTGATAGTAGCCGTCGCTGGAATCTGTTTAGTAATTGCCATTAAATAAGCACGCACGCCGTCTAAGGCCTTTTTATCTTGCTGCTTATGCTCTGGCGTCATCACTTGTAATTGTTGCCTACTTTTGGGTTTAGGCGTTACTGAATTCGAAGATTCAACTGTTACTTTGGGCTTTGAAACTGGTTCTGTTTTTTCAGCTTTGGGTTCATTTTCTTTAGTTATTGACTGTGCAGCCTTTAATTTAGTAGTAATCAATTCTAACGAAACAATTGCGGGCTTTCGACCTAATCCAAAAAAGCCCTTCCTACCTTCAGACACAACTTCAACTGTCACAGCATCTCGGATCACTTTCATGTGTGCCAAGCCTTTTTGGATGGCATCTTGAATTGAGTTGCCTTCAAACGTCGGCATATTTGTTCCTCCTAAGTTCTCTTAATAGTGAGATTTTATGCATGCACAAAACCTTGTAGAAGTCATTCTATCCTCATTGAGCAAAATCACGACACCAAAATATGGCTTCTAGCCTAAATAATACCAATTTAATTTTACCAGTTTTTAGAGTAAGGAATAAGGTTAACGAAAAAAAGAGTGAACTAATTAGGCTGAACTCTCAAAATAACAAGAAGTTACGCCCAAATAGCTCACTCTTTTATGTAATTTAACGTTTACGTTTCTTACTACGCCGGGCCTTTTCAAGTTGACGTTGTAGATCATGTTGCTTTTTTTCTTTTTCCGCGCGCTCTGCACGAATTTTAAAGGGATTCATAAACAACAACGTTTGTCCCACTGAAAAAGCATTAGTAACGACCCAGTACACTGCCAAAGCCGATGGTAAATTAATGGCAGTAACTAAAATGATGATCGGCATCCCCCAAACCATAAGGGTACTTTGGATACCACTTTGTTGGGCCTGCCCCATCATTGTTAACTTAGAAGTTCCCCAAGTCAAAATTGCAGCCAAAATTGGTAAAATAAAGTAAGGATCAGGTTTACCTAATTGCATCCACAAGAATGTCCCGGATTTTAATGCCTGTGTTCGTTGAATTCCCTGATATAATGCGATCAAAATCGGCATTTGAACCAATAATGGCAACATACTAGCAAATGGATGAACACCTGCATCAGAATAAAGTTTTGACGTTTCTGCCTGTAGTTTTTGCTGTGTCTCTAGATCTTTGGAAGAATATTTATTCTGGATTGCCTTCATCTGTGGCTGTAAATCAGCCATTTTACGGGAACTCTTCATTTGGTATTGCATTAATGGCAAGATAATAATCCGAATAATTAAAGTGAAAACAATAATTCCGACACCATAACTACCACCAAATAATTTTGATAACCAAATAATTGCCCGGGAGAAATTCCAGATAATGTAGTGATCCCAAATACCCGTACTGTGCTGCGTAACTGGCTTAGTTGAACAACCAGCTAAGAACAATACCAGTGTAAAAAGACCCGCAACACCAAGTATTCGCTTCTTTTTCTTCAAATCCTATTCCCTCACTTCATCCGTTAATAGTCCAGCTAACGTCAACGCGTGGACCAAATTTTGTTTGGCCGCTGCTTGATCAAGCGTATCCGCATGCGGACGCGCAATAACAAGGAAGTCAACGTCGGATTTTAACATTGGTTTTAACTCCTGCAGACTTTGACGAATATGACGTTTAACTTGATTTCGGTGAACAGCATTACCAATTTTTTTACCTACCGAAATTCCAACACGGAAATGTTTCTGCTCCGGTTTATCCATTCGGTAAATAACGTAATTACGGTTGGCCTTTGAATCACCAAGCTCAAATACTTTTTGAAAGTCTGCTTCTTTTTTAACACGGTATGATTTTCTCATGACTGATGCTCCACTATTAATTAGGTTAATATCGAAAAAAGTCACGCCAGCTATTGGTCCGGCAAGATCTGCCTGCCTTAACCGCGTGACTTTACGTCAAAAATAATAAAAAAGACCACTGAGGGTCAGTGGCCTATGCAGACAATACTTTTCTACCTTTACGGCGTCTACGTTGTAATACATTACGACCGTTGCTAGTACTCATACGCTTCATGAAACCATGCACACGTTCGCGATGACGCTTCTTTGGTTGGTATGTTCTCTTTGTTGACATATTTTGACACCTCCTGCCTGCTTAATTCTCGTAAAGACACTTCTACCGATTACAAAACATTATAACGGATAAAGTAGGCCTTCGTCAAATTGCAATTACTCAGATATAATAGCACACCTCACTCATTAAGCAAATAGTACCTTAATAAAAGTTATCCACAAAATAAAAAATATACCGTCTTTTTTGTGGATAACCCAAACAATACATTTTAGTTTTCTAAAAGAAATACACAGCGTTCTTCCTGTTATTTACACAAAATAACAGGCTGTTTAAAAATAATACACAGACTTGTGTTTCTCTGTTGATAACTTGTGAAACAGTTGCTATATCAGCGTTTAAAAACTAGAAGCTAGCTGTGGATAACTAATGTTTCACAGACTAACTCACACTTTTTGTAAAGCTGTGGATATTGCTTTAAACAGCCTTGTGGATATCTATTTAGATATTTTCACAGTTTATTAAAAGTTGTGGAAAACTTTTTTATAGAATGCTAGAATGAAGGTACGTTTTTTGAAAAGGAGGCCTTTTTGTGCCTGATTTGGACGATTTATGGGCTAAACTAAAGGAGAAATTTCAATCCGAACTTACCCCCGTAGGGTATAACACTTGGATTGCAGACGCTACTCCCATAGCCTTAGAGAATCACCGGCTCGTTATCGAAGTCCCATCACCTTTACATAAGGACTATTGGGATAACCATCTGGCAACAAAAGTGGTTGAAGGGGTTTATGAAATCGCTGACGTGGAAATCACGCCAGTATTTCGTGTGGAGGGATCTACTGATAAGCCGCAACCGACAATCACTACCGAGATGCCTAAAACGACGCAGGGAGAACAGCCAGCTAGTGTGACACCAACATTTATGCGCCCAACGCATTTAAATAGTAAGTATACGTTCAACACATTCGTCACTGGCAAGGGAAACCAGATGGCGCATGCCGCAGCGTTAGTTGTTTCAGAGGAACCCGGAACAATGTATAACCCACTATTCTTTTATGGTGGTGTTGGACTTGGAAAAACTCATTTAATGCACGCAATCGGTCACCAAATGTTGATTTATCGCCCAGAGGCTAAAGTTAAATACGTAACCTCTGAGGCTTTTGCAAATGATTTTATTAATTCGATCCAAACGCGGCAACAAGAGCAGTTTCGCCAAGAGTACCGTAGCGTTGATTTACTATTAGTTGATGATATTCAATTCTTTGCTGATAAAGAGGGGACGCAAGAGGAGTTTTTCCATACCTTTAATGCACTCTACGATGATAAAAAACAAATTGTTCTTACTTCCGATCGTTTACCGAATGAAATTCCCAAGTTGCAAGAACGACTTGTTTCACGGTTTAAATGGGGACTATCCGTTGATATTACCCCGCCAGACCTTGAAACTCGGATTGCAATTCTAAGAAATAAAGCTGACGCCGAACAACTTAAAATTCCTGACGACACACTTAGTTATATTGCCGGTCAAATTGATTCTAATATCCGTGAACTTGAAGGAGCGTTGGTTCGTGTACAAGCATTCGCGGCAATGAAACACTCTGATATCACAACTAGCTTGGCCGCTGATGCGCTAAAGAATCTTAAGTTAAATGGTAAAGCAAGTGGTTTATCAATTCTTACTATTCAAAATGCAGTCGCTAAATACTACGATATTTCTTTAACTGATCTTAAAGGGAAGAAACGAGTTAAATCAATCGTAATGCCTCGGCAAATAGCAATGTATTTATCTCGTGAAATGACTGATAACTCGCTTCCAAAAATTGGTAAATCATTTGGCGGCAAGGACCATACAACCGTTATTCATGCTCACGAAAAAATAAGTCAAGAATTAGAAAATGAAGAACAACTGCAAAGTGACATCCGTGAACTTAAGAATATTTTGAAGCCTAAATAAATCACCTGTGAATAACTAGCGAGTTATCCGCAAAGATATTCACAAGATATCCACAGGTGAATATCTTTCGGTCTTTACGTTTCAGTTTGTTTTCCACAGAGTTAACATGCCCTACTACTATTACTTAAAATCTTTTATAATGTAAATAATAAAGAGGAGGCTCCATCTATATGCAATTCTCAATCAACCGTTCCGTTTTTATTAGACATTTAAACGACGTGCAACGTGCAATTTCATCTAAAACAACGATTCCAATCTTAACGGGAATTAAAATCGTTTTGACAGACGCCGGTTTAATGTTAACGGGCAGTAACGCAGACATTTCTATTGAATCATTCATTTCTGCTACTGATGATAAAAATGAATTAGATATTGGTTCAACTGGCTCAATTGTTTTATCGGCTCGTTTCTTTAGCGAAATTGTCAAACGATTACCTGAAGACACAATGAATTTAGAAGTTAAGGATAATTTTCAAACAGAAATTAAATCCGGTCCAGCCGAATTCACGATTAATGGCCTAGACGCCAATAATTATCCCAACTTACCTGAAATTGATACTGAAGATCAATTAATCTTAGACGTCAGTGTTCTAAAACAATTGATTGCCCAAACTGTTATTGCTGTCTCTAATCAAGAAAGCCGGCCGATTCTAACTGGTATTCATTTAGTTCTTGATCAGGGTGAACTGATGGCTGTCGCAACGGATTCACATCGCTTATCGCAACGTAAAATTAATTTAGATCTGAACCCTAACATTCACTACGACGTTATTATTCCTGGTAAAAGTCTCGTTGAACTTTCGCGAACGTTAGACGATGATATTGATACCGTTGAAGTACGGATTGCCGAAAATCAGGTTCTCTTTATTGCGGGGGCAACTTCGTTCTATTCACGTTTGTTAGAGGGAAATTATCCAGAGACATCACGTTTAATTCCAACTAGCTCAACAACCCAAGTCGAATTTAGTGCGCCTGTACTTTTAGCAGCAATTGAACGTGCATCATTGCTGTCTCATGAAAGCCACAATAACGTAGTTAAATTAGCACTTAATCCTACAGAAAATAACGTTACTATTTACGGTAACTCGCCAGATGTTGGTAACGTTGAAGAAGCATTGGCTAGTGAGAATTTAAGCGGTGATAGTTTAGAGATTTCGTTTAATCCTGATTATATGAAAGATGCATTACGTTCTTTCGGTCAGACACAAATTCACATCGCCTTTACTTCGGCACTTCGTCCATTTACGCTTGTGCCAACGGAGGATAACGATCATTTTGTTCAATTAATTACACCAGTTCGAACTTTTTAAATATGATCAAAAATACATCCTAGACGGTCAGAATATTGGCCATCTAGGATGCTTTTTTTTGCCATAAAATTACTTTAGAGCCAGTTTGCGCAAATTTTACGTAAACTAACGTTAAAATGACATAAATAGCCTTATTTTTTTATTTTAGCTTCTTTAAGTACTTTTAGTGTCTTTTGTCGAATTAGGCTAAAAACGCACTGAGTCGCATAATTTGGCTATTTACATTGTTTTTTTCTATTAAAACGCGTATAATATATGAGGTAAACAAATGTAATAGAGCGAAGTGAGGGATGTTATTGAAAAAAATTGTGGATCTCGATACCGCTTATATGACGCTTGGTCAATTATTAAAAGAATTAGGTTTAATTGATTCTGGTGGACAGGCCAAATGGTTCTTGCAGGAGCAGCCTGTTTTAGTGAACCAAACAGCGGAAAATCGACGCGGACGTAAGCTAGTGGCGGACGACCAAGTGACAATTCCTGACGTTGGCGATTTTATTTTACGGCAAGTAACCAATTCGGATGATAACTAATGTACGTTGATCATTTAATCTTGACAAATTATCGTAATTATCAAAAAGTTGACGTTCATTTTTCTAAGGATACGAATGTTTTACTTGGTGAAAATGCCCAGGGTAAGACTAATCTATTAGAAGCAATCTACGTTTTAGCAATGACTAAAAGTCACCGAACAAATAATGAAAAGGATTTTATTAAGTGGCAAGCCGAATTTGCTAAAATTCAAGGGACAATTCAAAAAAACAACAGTAAGTTACCTTTAGAACTGGTTATTAGTAAAAAAGGCAAACGAGCTAAAATTAATCATTTAGAGCAGGCTAAATTATCACAGTATTTGGGCCAATTAAACGTTATTTTATTTGCGCCAGAGGATCTATCGCTTGTTAAGGGCTCACCGGCAGTTCGGCGGCGCTTTATTGATATGGAATTTGGACAAATGAGTCCCCGGTATTTATATAATATTAGCCAGTATAAGACAGTTTTAAAACAACGTAACCGGTACTTGAAACAACTCAAGTACCAGCAGGCCAAGGACCAAGTTTACTTAGAGGTACTGTCCGACCAGTTGGCCCAGTACGGTGCTGCTATTATTCATCAACGAATACAATTTTTGGGTAAGCTAGAAGGTTGGGCGCAAAAATTGCATAGGAGCATTACTGACGGCGCCGAAACATTGACTTTTAGTTACATTACACAAATTGAGCAGGCTAAAGATCAATCAGTCGAAGAATTAACTGCCGCACTGCAAAAACTTTTACGTAGCGATGTTAAGCGTGAAACTGAACAGGGCACGACGTTAGTTGGACCACATCGCGATGATGTGCGTTTTTTAGTTAATCAAAAAAATGTGCAGACATTTGGTTCACAAGGACAACAGCGTACGACTGCCTTATCCGTTAAATTAGCGGAGATTGATTTGATGAAGGAACAAACCGGTGAGTACCCAGTCTTATTGTTAGATGATGTTTTATCGGAGTTGGACGATTTGCGCCAAACACACCTTTTAAAGGCTATCCAGCATAAAGTGCAGACTTTTTTAACGACAACTAGTTTAAGTGGTGTCGCCAAAACGATGATTCAGGCGCCACGGGTTTTTCATATCACACATGGCGAATTAGTACAAAGCGACCATGATTAACTGGAAGAAAGAAAATGGAGGGAACAACACTTGACGGATTCAGAAAAAAAAGAAGAGCGTCTTGAAGAATTAGCCAAATCTTATGATGCTAGTCAAATTCAAGTTCTTGAAGGCTTAGAGGCTGTTCGGAAACGACCAGGGATGTATATTGGTACGACAACTTCTCAAGGTCTACATCATTTAGTTTGGGAAATTGTGGATAATGGGATTGATGAAGCGCTGGCTGGATTTGCGGACGAAATCAACGTCACTGTTGAAAAAGACAACTCCATCCGCGTGACTGATAATGGTCGCGGAATTCCAGTTGATTTGCAGCAAAAGACCGGCCGGCCAGCCGTTGAAACAATTTTTACTATTCTCCATGCTGGTGGTAAGTTTGGCGGCGGCGGTTATAAAGTTTCTGGTGGTTTACATGGTGTTGGTGCTTCAGTCGTTAACGCTTTGTCTAGCCAATTAAACGTTGAGGTCCTTAAAGAAGGAAAACGCTACTATATGGATTTCAAGCGCGGTAAAGTTAATACTGAGCTTAAGGTTAGCGGTACAATTCCAGAACATGAACACGGCACAATTGTTCATTTTTGGCCTGATCATGATATTTTTAGGGAAACAACCGTTTATGATATTAAAATTTTAACAACGCGAATTCGTGAGTTGGCCTTTTTGAATAAGGGTTTACGAATTAGCATTGAAGATTTACGTCCTGAGAAACCGACCAAAGAAGTTTTCCACTATGAAGGTGGCATTAAGAGTTACGTTGAGTATTTAGACAACGGTAAGCACGATCTTTTTCCAGAGCCAATTTACGTGGAAGGTGACGAAAAGGGAATTAAGGTTGAAGTTGCTTTACAATACACTGACGATTACCACACTAACTTGATGACCTTCGCCAATAATATTCATACCTATGAAGGTGGGACTCATGAGGCTGGTTTTAAGGCCGCGTTAACGCGAGTAATTAATGACTACGCGCACAAAAAGAACTTTCTTAAAGACAGTGAAGATAACCTTTCAGGCGAAGATGTTCGTGAAGGGATGACTGCTGTTGTTAGTATCAAACATCCAGATCCTCAATTTGAGGGCCAGACTAAGACAAAATTAGGTAATTCTGACGCACGAACGGTAACTGACCATACCTTTGCGGAGACATTTTCGCGTTACCTTATGGAAAATCCTGATATCGCTAAAGATGTTATGGATAAGGGACTATTAGCCTCTAAAGCACGTTTAGCTGCTAAGCGTGCTCGAGAAGTTACCCGTAAAAAATCAGGGTTAGAGATTAGTAATTTACCAGGTAAATTAGCTGATAATTCCAGTAAGGATCCTGAAATCAGTGAGTTATTTATTGTTGAGGGGGATTCGGCCGGCGGTTCTGCTAAGCAGGGACGGTCACGTTTAACGCAGGCCATTTTACCGATTCGTGGTAAGATTTTGAACGTTGAAAAGGCCAGTTTAGATCGTATTTTGGCTAATGAAGAAATTCGAACGTTGTTTACGGCGATGGGAACTGGTTTTGGTGATGAATTTGATTTATCAAAGGCACGTTACCATAAATTGATTATTATGACTGATGCCGATGTAGATGGTGCACATATTCGCACGTTACTTTTAACGTTGTTTTACCGTTATATGCGTCCGGTCGTGGAGGCAGGTTACGTTTATATTGCCCAGCCACCGTTGTATCAAGTACGGCAAGGAAAAATGCAAAAGTACATTGATTCTGACGAAGAACTGGAAACTGTTTTAGGTAGCTTGCAACCTAGTCCTAAGCCAGTTATTCAGCGTTATAAAGGTCTTGGTGAAATGGATGCTTCTCAATTATGGGAAACAACGATGGATCCAGATTATCGCCGTTTGTTGCGGGTTGACGTTTCCGATGCCATTGAGGCCGATCACGTTCTTGAAATGTTAATGGGTGACAAGGTCTTACCACGGCGTCAGTTTATTGAAGATAATGCCCATTACGTCGAAAACTTGGACGTTTAATGGATCCTTAATTTTAGGATATATAGATGATTTTGAAGGGAGTCAATGAAGTAAATGGCAGACGAACCACAAAATAGCCGGATAAAAGACGTCAATTTATCGACAACAATGCGTACCTCGTTCTTGGACTACGCGATGAGTGTTATCGTTGCACGGGCATTACCGGACGTTCGTGATGGTCTAAAACCAGTCCAACGTCGTATTTTATACGGTATGAGCGAATTAGGAGTAACACCGGACAAGCCATATAAGAAATCGGCCAGAATTGTTGGGGATGTTATGGGTAAATTCCATCCCCATGGTGATTCATCAATTTATGAAGGCATGGTACGAATGGCGCAAGACTTCAGTTATCGCTACATGTTAGTTGATGGACATGGTAACTTTGGCTCCGTCGACGGTGATGGCGCCGCTGCAATGCGGTATACCGAAGCTAAAATGAGTAAAATTGCAACGGAAATGTTGCGCGATATTAACAAAGATACAATTGATTACCAAGATAACTATGATGGTACTGAAAAAGAACCTACTGTACTACCGGCACGCTTTCCTAACCTACTAGTTAATGGTTCAACGGGGATTGCCGTTGGGATGGCAACAAATATTCCACCACATAATTTGAGTGAGGTTATTAGTGCACTGCATATTTTAATGGATAATCCAGAAGCAACTACAGCCGATTTAATGGAGGCAGTTCCTGGTCCTGATTTTCCAACTGGTGGTTTAGTCATGGGCAAATCAGGTATTCGCCGTGCTTATGAAACTGGTAAGGGAACCATTATGCTCCGTGCACGAACTGAGATTCAGGAACAAAAAAACGGTAAGGAACGCATTATTGTTACTGAACTTCCGTACATGGTTAATAAGGCCAGATTAGTTGAAAAAATTGCTGAATTGGCACGTGATAAACGAATTGATGGAATTACAGATCTAAACGATGAATCCGATCGTGAAGGTATGCGTGTTGTTATTGATATACGCCGTGACGTATCAGCTTCAGTTGTTTTGAACAACTTATATAAATTAACTATGATGCAAACTTCTTTCGGCTTTAACATGCTAGCCATTGTTAATGGCACACCACGGACGTTGAGTTTAAAAGAAATTTTGCAGTATTATTTAAAACATCAAGAAGAAGTTATTCAACGGCGGACGGCCTTTGATTTACGTAAGGCCGAAGCACGCGCGCACATCTTGGCTGGTTTACGAATTGCATTAGACCATATTGATGAGATTATTCGAATTATTCGTAGTTCTAAAACCGGTGAAGTTGCCAAAAATATTTTAATGGAACGCTATGAATTAGATGATAAGCAAACACAGGCTATTTTAGACATGCGTTTGGTTCGTTTAACTGGTTTGGAACGCGATAAAGTTGAGTCCGAATATGCTGATTTAATGGTCAAAATTGCTGACTATAAGGATATTTTGGCTAAACCGGAACGGATTAACCAGATTATTTATCAAGAATTGTTAGAAATTCAAACTAAATTTGGTGATAAGCGGCGGACTGAGTTGTTAGTTGGCGAAGTTCTGAGTCTTGAAGATGAGGATTTAATCGAAGAAGAAGACGTTGTGATTACTTTGACGCACAATGGCTACATCAAGCGCTTACCTGCTTCTGAATTTAAGATCCAGAATCGTGGTGGCCGTGGTATTCAAGGTATGG
Organism: Loigolactobacillus iwatensis; assembly: GCF_003950295.1. Taxonomy (GTDB): domain Bacteria; phylum Bacillota; class Bacilli; order Lactobacillales; family Lactobacillaceae; genus Loigolactobacillus; species Loigolactobacillus iwatensis. The sequence continues at coordinate 13,984 of NZ_RHNP01000017.1, read as the reverse complement.
GCATTCACGATGATGATTTCATCGAACACCTAGTCTTTACCTCAACGCATGATATGCTATTATTCTTCACGAATACGGGTAAAGTTTACCAAGCAAAGGGCTACGAAATACCTGAATATGGTCGAACAGCCAAGGGAATTCCGGTGATTAATCTACTTGGAATTGATTCTGGCGAAAGTATTCAAACGGTGGTTAATGTGGCTTCGGATGCTGCAGATAACTATTTGATGTTTACTACGCTAAAGGGAGTTGCCAAGCGGACACCTGTTGCGGAGTTCCAAAATATTCGCAGTAATGGCTTAAAGGCAATTACCTTAAAAGAGAATGATGAGCTAATTAACGTTAGTTTGACAGATGGTAAGCAGAATATTATTATCGGAACTCATTTAGGTTACGCGGTTAGCTTTGCTGAAACGGCCGTTCGTTCAATGGGTCGTTCTGCAACCGGCGTTCGTGGTATTCGTTTACGTGAGGACGATTATGTTGTTGGTTCAGATTTGTTAACCGCCGACAGCGAAGTTCTTGTTATCTCTGAAAATGGCTACGGTAAACGTACTAGTGCCAAGCAGTACCCAATTAAGGGTCGTGGCGGTAAGGGTATTAAGACGGTTAATGTGACCGATAAAAATGGCCCATTAGCTGGTTTAACAACTGTCAATGGTAATGAGGATGTTATGCTGATTACTAATACAGGTGTTGTTATTCGTTTCCACGTTAGCGACGTTTCACAAACTGGTCGGGCAACCTTAGGCGTTCGGTTAATTCGGGTTGACGACAAGGCCAAGGTCGCAACAATGGCCAAAGTTGAACCAGAAGTCGCTGATGCTGAAGCAACCACTGAAGATCCAACGACTGATTAATTGTAAAAGTTAAACGAGATCGTTTTGGCGTAAGTTATCTATAAGGTGACGAAAGCCAAAACGATTTTTGTGTTTTAATTATCAATTCCCACTTGATGACTGAGGACCATAAAATTGGAAACTAGTTGAAAGTTCTGTCAACGCGTGCTATAATTTTTATTTGTGAGTATCTAGTTATTTAGATTCTCCTTGTTTCCAACAAAGGGTTGGAGACCTTAAAGTCCATAAGGAGGTGAACAGTCATGGCTCAATCAAAGAAATATGAAATTCTCTACATTATTCGTCCAGATTTAGACGATGAAAGCAAAACAGCCTTAGTTGAACGTTTTGACGGCATTTTGCGGGATAACGGTGCAGAAGTGATTGAATCAAAGGACTGGTCGAAACGACGCTTAGCGTTCGAAATCAAAAACTACCGCGAAGGTTTATACCATTTAATTCGTGTAGCAACTGATGATGATACGCCACTAGGTGAATTCGACCGTCTTTCAAAGATTAATGACGATATTTTACGTCATATGATCACACGCGAAGAAGACTAATTAGTGCGCTGTATCTTTTCGAGTAAAAGATACAACGAGTAAATAAAATTTTAAAAAAAGAAAGGGGAGCTTTAGGATATGATTAATCGTGTCGTTCTTGTTGGTCGTTTGACCCGGGACCCTGATTTACGTTATACCTCTGGTGGTGCTGCTGTAGCAACTTTTACTGTCGCCGTTAACCGTCAATTCACTAACCGTAATGGTGATCGTGAAGCTGATTTTATCAGTTGTGTTATTTGGCGAAAGGCCGCAGAAAATTTTGCTAACTTCACCCACAAGGGATCATTAGTTGGTGTTGATGGCCGAATTCAAACGCGTAATTACGATAATGCAGAAGGTCAACGTGTTTACGTGACTGAAGTTGTTGTCGATAATTTCTCATTGTTAGAATCACGGTCTACTGACGAACGTCGTCAGCAAAATAATGCTAACCAAAACCCTGGTGGTTATCAAGATAAGCCAGCCAGTAACTTTGGTGGTAACGCTAATAATAATCCAGCTCCTCAGTCATCAAGTAGTCAAGCACCTGCGAGTGGTTCAACCAGCAATACACCTAATAGCAATCCTAATGATCCGTTTGCAAATAACGGGGACTCGATTGATATTTCCGATGATGATTTACCATTCTAATGTGTTGTAATGATTACTAATTCCATTTAAGTGGGGAGGAAATCAATTATGGCTCAACAACGTAGAGGTGGACGTCGCCGTCGTAAAGTAGATTATATCGCTGCTAATCATATTGAACACATTGATTACAAGGATACAGATTTATTACGGCGCTTCGTTTCAGAACGTGGCAAGATTTTACCACGTCGTGTAACGGGTACTAGTGCCAAGAACCAACGTAAGATTACGATTGCAATCAAGCGTGCACGGATCATGGCTCTATTACCATTCGTTTCCGAAGATATGTAGACAGTTATTAGATCGAGACAGTTTGTCTCGATCTTTTTTTATACTCAGTTGTTCCACGTGAAACGTTTCCTGATTCGACTTAAAATGAGTCTTTTCCTAGTTTGTGCTAAAATAAAAGAAGTACTTTCCATTTTGGATTGTTGAGTGAGTTAATAATGGAATGAATAAACGGGGAGAAGCTATACTAGAGGCCTAACTGACCATATTTGAATGGTCAAATAGTTAGTTACATTTTTCTGGTACGGCTCTGAATGGTTAAGTGATAGAGGAGTTAGTATGAAAAAATTATTTTCGCAGAACCTATTGCCAGTGTTCTTGCAGAATAATCGGCTGCGGTTGGTATCAGCAAGTCTGATTATATTAGCAAGTGTTGGAATTATTCTGGCGTTCTTCATTAATTTTATTTTAGGACTCTTTTTATTTGTACTTTTCGTTGCATTAGTAAGCACAACCTTTTATGCAATCGACACAGTTACGAAAAAAACGAATCGCTATATTTCAGATCTTTCTTACCGAATTAAACGTGGCGAACAAGAAGCATTGATTCAAATGCCGATTGGAATTTTGCTTTATAACGAAGATGCTGAAATTGAGTGGACTAATCCGTATTTACAGCAATATCTGGGTAAACAAGAAGTATTAGGCAAAAAAATTGCGACAATTGATCCTGAATTGGCCACGTTAATCAGTGAAAATGAATCCTTTGACGAGCCGCGCAATGTTCGCTGGGGCGATAACCAATTTGAAATTATCATCCAAAAAAGTATTCACGTTGTCTATTTATTAGATATCACGCGTTACGCTAAGATTGAAGACCGCTATAATGATGAACAGTTAGCCATTGGTCAAATTTTCTTAGATAATTACGATGAAATTACCCAAACAATGACTGATAAAGATATTTCTAACCTGAATAATTATGTTACCAATGAGTTAAGTAACTGGGCACGGAAATACGGTATGTTTTTAAAGCGGGTGGATGATGATCATTTCTTCGTTATTTTATACGCCAAGGCATTACAGGCGATTGAAGCGGATAATTTTAAGATTTTGGATCGAATTCGTGAGCGAACCTCTAAACAAAATTATCCGTTGACCTTATCTTTAGGAATTGCCTATAATGATACTGATCTAGCCAAATTGGCTACTCTTTCGCAAAGTAACCTTGATTTAGCTCTGGGTCGTGGTGGGGATCAGGTTGTGGTTAAATCTGAAGATGATCCTGCACGATTTTATGGTGGTAAGACTAACCCAATGGAGAAACGAACGCGTGTCCGGGCACGAATGATTAGCCAGGCCTTACAAGAAGTTATGGGTCAGGCCGACCAAGTTTTTGTTATGGGTCATTTCAAACCGGATATGGATTCATTAGGCGCTTGTCTTGGTATTCGGCGTATTGCGGCGATGAATGGCAAAAAATGTTACGTGGTTGTGAATCAAGATAATTTACACAGTGATGTTCAACGATTGTTAGATGAAATTAAGCGCTATCCAGAAATTGAGCCTTTCATTGTTACACCTGAGCAAACAACAGACTTAGTGTCTGAACATAGTTTATTAATTATGGTCGATCATTCTAAGCCTTCACTTACAACTAGTCCGGCTTTATACGAAAAGTTGCATGACCGGACACTTATTATCGATCATCATCGTCGTGGTGAGGAATTTCCCGAGAACCCAATGTTGGTTTACATTGAGCCTTACGCGTCATCAACGTGTGAGTTAATCACTGAGATGTTTGAGTACCAACCTAAGGATACTGAGGCAATTAGTAAGATCGAAGCAACGGCAATGTTGGCCGGCATTACGGTGGATACAAAATCCTTCTCGTTAAGAACAGGAACCCGAACGTTTGATGCCGCCAGTTACTTACGCTCGGTTGGCGCCGATGCCGTGATGGTCCAACGTATTTTGAAGGAAAACGTTAATAATTATATTCAGAAAAACCACCTCATTGAAACAATCAAATATATAAAACCCAATGTGGCTTTATGTGCTGGTGAAGAAAATAAAACTTATGATCCAGTTGTTGCGGCACAGGCGGCAGATACTTTGTTATCATTATCTGGAATTAACGCATCATACGTCATAACTAAGCGGCCTGATGGTAAAGAAATTGGTATTTCGGCCCGTAGCTTAGGTGAAGTCAATGTTCAAGTTATTATGGAGAAAATGGGTGGTGGCGGTCATTTATCTAATGCAGCTACCCAGTTAACGGGAGTCAGTATTGATGAGGCCAAACAACAATTGATTGACGTTGTTAATGAGGTAGAAAAGCCTGCCGAAGATGCTGCCGAAAAAAGTAAGTAAGTATTAAAATTAATAAATTTAATCCGAATAAAGAGAGGTTGTTTAATCATGAAAGTTATTTTCCTAGAAGATGTTCGTGGTAAGGGTAAACGCGGCGAGGTTAAAAATGTTCCTGATGGCTACGCACAAAACTTTTTGATTAAAAATAATAAGGCAATGCTTGCAACAAAAAAAGCAATGAGCCAATTAAAAGGCCAACAAAAGGCTGAAGAAAAACGTGCTGCTGAAGAATTAGCAGTGGCGAAACAAGTAAAAGAAAAAATTGAAGACGATAAAACAGTTGTTGAAATTAAATCTAAGGCTGGTGAAGATAGCCGGCTCTTCGGTTCCGTTCCTAGCAAGCAAATTGCTCAGGCTTTGGACAAACAGTTTGGAATTAAAGTTGATAAGCGTAAAATCGAGTTACCAGAGCCAATTCGGGCACTAGGTTATCGAAATGTGACCGTGAAATTATTCGATGACGTTACGGCTAAAATTCGGGTTCACGTGGTTGAACAGTAGTCCAATTGACGATGTGAAGTATGGATTTTGATCGTTGCTAAATGGCGTTAGAGGGTTAAGAGTGACAGTGCCTTTTTAGATATATCTAAATAATTTAGTCGTGAAATGCCGGTAAAATAGGTTAAAACACGCCCAAAATAAAAATGCGGAATGAGGAGGTGCGTTACTTTAACTCTTCATTCTGCATTTTTGGGTTATTGCCATGGATCAATCCAACACGTATAATGATGGCATTGTCGTCGCGTTTGTATTTAAGGGAGTTTTAAGATGAACAATGAATTAATTGACCAAACACCACCGCAGAATATTGAGGCTGAGCAGGCCGTTCTTGGTGCGGTGTTCTTAAATCCTGAGGCGTTAGTTGAAGCAATGGAGTTTGTTGAACCAGCTGATTTTTACCGACGTGCCCATCAGCTTATTTTTCAAGCAATGGTTGATTTAAATGACGCCTCAGAAGCTATTGATGTTGTGACTTTGAAGGACCGTTTAGCAAGCCAAAATCAACTAGAGGATATTGGTGGTATGAGCTATCTAGGTGACTTAGCAGTTGCTGTACCAACTGCTGCTAACGTGGCTTATTATGCTAAAATAGTCCAGGAAAAGGCAATTTTACGTCGTTTGATTAAGGCCGCCACAACAATTGTAACCAGTAGTTATTCCCAAGAAGAAGGTGTCTCGACCATTTTGGACGAGGCCGAGCAGGGAATTCTAAATGTTTCTGAGCAGCGTAATTCTTCTGGATTTAAGCCAATTTCAGACGTTTTAAATTCAGCAATTGAGCAAATTGATCAGTTATACCAAAATAATGATGATATCACGGGGCTACCTACTGGTTACCGCGATTTAGATAAAATGACAGCCGGTTTACAAGAAGATGAGCTAGTCATTATTGCTGCGCGGCCGGCCGTTGGTAAGACGGCCTTTGCGTTAAATATTGCCCAAAATGTTGGGACTAAGACGGATAAGACGGTAGCTATTTTTAGCTTAGAAATGAGTGCAGAGTCTTTAGTTAACCGAATGTTGTGCGCTGAAGGTAGTATTGATGCTAGCCATTTACGAACGGGACAGTTATCCGAAGAAGAGTGGCAGAATTTAATTATTGCCATGGGCAGTCTGTCTAAGGCCTCAATTTATATTGACGATACGCCAGGAAATAAAATGTCAGAAATTCGGGCCAAATGTCGCCGTCTTGCCAAAGAAAAGGGTAATCTAGGCTTAATTGTTATTGATTATCTGCAATTAATTGAAGGTAGTAATCATGAAAGTCGGCAACAAGAAGTTTCAGGAATTTCACGACAATTAAAAAAATTGGCTAAGGAATTACACGTTCCAGTTATTGCCTTATCGCAATTATCGCGTAGTGTGGAACAGCGACAAGATAAGCGACCAGTTTTATCGGATATTCGTGAATCAGGATCAATTGAACAGGATGCGGATATTGTTGCCTTTCTTTACCGGGATGATTATTATCGGGATGAGCCTGATGAGGATAGTAATGATGATAGCCAATTTGCCCAATCTAGCGCTGCTGGCGGCACCCGGGAAGAAGATCAAGAAGTCGGCGAAGTAGAAGTTATTATCGAAAAGAACCGAAGCGGCGCCCGCGGTACAGTTAAGCTGCTCTTTGTCAAACAGTACAATAAGTTTTCATCAATCGCATACGTGCCAGAAAATTAAGCACAGCAACTTACTTTGGTAAACACGTTCAAACTAAATTGGTCAGAAAAATGACTAGTAAAAGTAATCTTTAAACGTAACCCAAATCAGTGACCAATTCAGCCAACGAATTATTTTACGCGTGGCTACTATTTGGCCATTCAATACTAATCGGTTCTAAAATTAATCTGTCAACTAGGTAAATACCTAAGTGGCAGATTTTTATTTTAATGGGCCTTTATAATGATGAAAAGGAGGAAATTCATAATGTCAATGAACGTTTATGATGTTTTACGGACCGCGACAACTTCACGGGATCGTTATTTTGAATCAATTTTAGTTGAGAATCAGTACTTTCCGCTTGCTCACGCGGCCTTTATTCAAATTACGGATGCTAAAAATAATGAAGATGTTGAAGATTTAACAACGCTAGACATTGAGGAACAAGTACGTGCTTACCTTAAAATCCCGCCAAGTTTTTTTAATGACGAGGACAGTTTACGCTTTGGTGATGAATTAGATGAATATCATGAATTAGTAGAAACGGCGACTGATTTAATTGAGGGTGGCCGTTTAGCTGATGAAGTACACGTCTTTAAAGTGACCGATGACGAAACCTTAATAATTAACGGCGACTTATTTGGGGTCTAGAGACTTAAGCGCAAACTGTAGCGCGCTTAGGCCGCGGAATAGAATAAAATTTGATTTTAATATAATCGCGCTTAAAAATTATTCATCCTTTGATGGCTGAGAATGTCATTTTTTGGGTATAAGGTGTTGGACCAGTAGATGAATGTCACTGAATGCGGCGTTATTAAAATGGCTAAAAGTGTGGTACAAACGGCATAGCGTGACCGTGATAATTTTACGTAGAACCTTAAGATTATTTTCAAACGGCAACACTCAAAATATGACGGGTTACACCGCATTAATAAATAACGGACTGATAAAAAGCTAATTTAGTTCCAATAGCACCCACAACAATAATGTTCGTATTTTAAGCATATTATTAATAATATTATTATTTTGTTCGTTTTTCATATTGATAATCTATAATATACAGAATTTCATTCGTCTTTTTATTGCCAAGCTAGCCATTTACTGCTACAATGACAGCTGTTGTGTTGGTAATTTAGACACGAAAAATAAATAATTGAGGTGTTTATATGGCATCAGTTGTTGTAGTAGGATCCCAATGGGGCGATGAAGGAAAAGGGAAAATTACCGATTTCTTAGGCGAGGCTGCAGACGTCATTGCACGTTCGCAAGGTGGCGACAACGCGGGACATACAATTCACGCGCAAGGCAAAATCTTGAAGTTACGCTTAATTCCATCCGGTATTCTCTACCCAGACAAAATTTCGGTTATCGGTAACGGTGTTGTCGTTAATCCAGAGTCTTTGGTAGCAGAATTGGACTACTTAGCTGAGAACGGGGTAACGGCGGATAATCTACGGATTTCCGACCGCGCCCATGTAATTTTACCCTACCATATCGAACTAGATCGCTTGCAAGAAGCTAGTAAGGGCGATCAAAAGATTGGCACTACGAATCGCGGCATTGGTCCGGCTTATATGGATAAGGCGGCTCGGGTCGGAATTCGGATGGTCGATTTGCTCGATAAGGAAGTCTTTAAGGAAAAACTTACCGCAAATTTAGAAGCTAAGAATCGTGAGTTTACAGAAATTTATGGTGGAAAAGCATTAGCATTTGCTGATATTTTTGAACCATTCTACGCGTATGGTCAACGACTTAAAAAATTCGTCACTGATACGTCAGTTGTTTTAAACGACGCTTTAGATGATGGTAAAAAAGTTCTTTTTGAAGGCGCCCAGGGTGTCATGCTAGATATTGACCAAGGAACGTATCCTTTTGTGACTTCATCAAATCCAGTTGCCGGTGGGGTAACTGTCGGTAGTGGTGTTGGGCCAACGCGGATTAATCGCGCCGTTGGTGTTTGTAAGGCCTATACTTCCCGGGTTGGTGATGGACCATTCCCAACTGAATTACATGATGAGATTGGCGACTTTATTCGCGAGGCAGGGCATGAATACGGAACTGTGACAAAGCGGCCGCGGAGAATTGGTTGGTTTGACTCTGTTGTCATGCGCCACGCTAAGCGCGTTTCTGGCCTGACTGATCTTAGTTTAAACTGTGTTGATGTCTTAACTGGACTTAAGACGGTTAAGCTTTGTACGGCTTACGAACTTGATGGTAAAATAATTTATCATTATCCCGCTAGTTTAAAGCAATTGGCCAAATGTAAGCCAGTTTATGAAGAAATGCCCGGTTGGGACGAGGACATTACCGGTGTTAAAACGTTGGCCGAATTACCAGCGGCTGCCCGCCATTACGTGGAACGAGTTCAAGAGCTGGTTGGCGTTAACATCGCAACCTTCTCTGTTGGTCCTGATCGTGATCAGACTAACGTTTTGAACAACATTTGGCAAGAAGCTTAAAGTATTTTTGACAAGTTACAATTATAACGGTTACAATTAAATAAATTCACTAGGGGTGTTCTGAAAAGAACTGAGACGTGGTTTAGGCACGGACCCTTTGAACCTGTAAGTTTATACTTGCGTAGGGAAAGTGACGAAGCTAGCAATTCAAGTCAGCGCCTACTTTATGCAAGTAAGCGGTGGCTTTTTATTTTGGTTAATTATTACTGGAGGTTTTTGAAATGAAATTAGCTTTACTGGAACAATTACGGCAGCAAAATCCATTGGTTTTTACAATTGCTAATTTTGTAACCGTTAATGATGTTGCTAATGGTTTGATTGCAATCGGTGCGGCACCGATGATGTCTTTAGAACCGGCCGAGGCCCAAGAGATGGTGACGGCCGCTGATGGTATTACGCTAAATTTAGGAACGCTGACGCAACAACAAATTGGCCAAATGCATAGTGTGGGTTATTACGCACAATTGGCTAATAAGCCAGTTGTTTTGGATCCAGTGGCGGTTGGTGCTATTGCTTTCCGTAAAAAAATTGCCCGGGAAATATTGGCTGCCTTTCCAGTTAACTTGATTCGTGGTAACGCAGGTGAAATTACGGCGCTGGCGGATGTTGCCTGGCAGGCCAAGGGAGTAGATGCAGGCCACGGAGAAGCTGATTTACAAAAAGTGGCCAAGCAAGTTGCCCAACGCTATGATTGTGTTGTTGTTATCACCGGACCAACTGATATTGTAACTGACGGCCAGCGACTAACTTTAATTGAAAACGGTAGCGCTCTTTTCCCCTTGATGACCGGCTCTGGCGATTTATTATCGAGTATTTGTGCCGCTTTCTTAGCTCTAACCACGGAGACAGTTGATGACTTTTCAGCGGTTACCGCCGCCTGCCAAATTTACGCCACAACGGGTGAGTTGGCGGCCCAGTCATTAACCGCGGAATTACCAAATAGTTTCCGGACTGCCTTGATTGATCGATTACATACTGTTACCGTTGCGGAAATTGAGAAAGTTGCTCGGTACCAAGAACTAAAATAATTTGGAGGTTTTATCAATGAATTCATACCCACAGGCAGCAACCATTGCCGGAATCGATTCTGGTGGTGGGGCAGGTGTTAATGCTGATGTCAAAACAATGCAGGAACGCCACGTTTTTTCCGCAACAATTATCGTTGCTGTAACGGCCCAAAATACGTTAGGTGTACAGGATTTTGAGCCAGTTTCCATTAAATTGATTAACGAGCAATTCAAATCATTAGCGGATGACCTCAATATTCGGGCTTGTAAAACAGGGATGTTGGCTGACGCAGCCCACGTTCACGCTGTTGCCCAGAATTTACAACGCTATGATTTTGGCCCTTACACGTTGGATCCAGTCATGGTGGCAAAGGGTGGCGCTCATTTACTAAGTGATGACGCGATTGCGACGGTTAGAGATGAATTAATTCCACTAGCAACAGTTGTAACCCCTAATTTACCAGAAACAGAAGCACTAACTGGTGGAAAGATTGAATCGGAAGCCGACATGCAGGCTGCTGGCCACACTTTACAACAATTAGGTGCTAAAAACGTGGTTGTAAAAGGTGGTCATGGCTCTAATAGCCAAACTTCCAGTGATTTTGTTTTACTGGAGAATGGCCGCTCATTTTGGTTAAGTACCCCACGAATTGCAACGAAGAATACACACGGAACCGGGGACACATTTGCATCGTGCATTACGGCCGAATTGGCTAAAGGAAAGAATGTTGAGGCGGCCATTCGTCTGGCTAAGGCCTTTATTCAGGCGGCCATTGCTGACGGGATTGACGTTGGTCATGGTCACGGTCCAACAAATCACTGGGCCTTTAGAAAGGTGGAACAAACTGATGCAAAAGACTGATTTGGCCGTCTATTTTGTTGCCGGTAGCCAGGATATTCCAGCGGGTGAAACCTTGTTAGGTGTACTTGAAGCAGCTTTAAGCGCAGGAATTACGACTTTTCAATACCGAGAAAAGGGAAGTAATAGTTTAACCTCTGCTACTGCTAAATTGGCCTTGGCGCAACAGGCCCGCGATTTGTGTGCTAACTATAAGGTTCCCTTTATTGTGGATGACGACGTTGATCTAGCGCTTGCAGTAAAGGCTGACGGTATTCATGTTGGGCAAAAGGATGAGACCATTCAACAAGTAATTCAGCGGGTGCGGGGAAAGTTAATTGTTGGACTTTCTTGTAATACTCTGGAGCAAGTTAAGCGCGCTCAAAGTATTGTTGGTATCGATTATCTCGGAATTGGCCCCATTTTTTCCACAACTTCAAAGGCGGATGCCGAACCAGAAATTGGAATTGTGGGATTAAAACGAGCGCTTAGTTTTAATAAATTACCAAGTGTTGCGATTGGTGGGATTGATAGTAATACAATGGCCGCAACGGCTGCAACCGGAGTTGATGGGTTGGCGGTTATTTCACTGATAACGCACAGTCCACACCGCGCTAAAATTATTGCGGCAATGCGGCATCTCTACCCTCAGGTTTCTAAAAATGAAAGAAAATAGTCGGATTAGTGGGCAATTCTTATTATGGCTTGGTGCTGCCATTTCAATTGCGGAAATTATAACTGGGACCTTAATTGCACCACTTGGATTGGCCAAGGGATTTCTGGCAATTCTAGTTGGGCATATCCTAGGTTGCTTTGTTTTCTTGTTACCTGCAGCGATAATGGGTGGGCGCCAACGACGTACCGCAATTGCGTCAACTCATTTTGCCTTTGGTCATTTAGGCGTGCAACTGTTCTCACTTCTTAATGCACTTCAATTAATTGGTTGGACGGCAGTTATGATTGCTAACGCCATTAGTGCCCTTAATGGTGTTTCCGGCCGTTTATTTAATTTTAAAAGTGCACTATTCATGGGCTTAATCATGGCGGCCTTACTTATTTTTTGGTTATTAATTAATAACGATTGGCTTTTTCGAATTAATAATCTAGTTGTGGCCTTACTTTTCATCGGATCTTTAATTATGTTATGGCTTGTTTTACGAATACCACAGCATGCCTCAGTGTTAACGGGAAATTCAATAACTTTTGGTGCCGCCGTTGAACTGGGAGTTACAATGGCGTTATCCTGGTTGCCACTGATCGCGGATTACACTAGTCAAACTGAAGAACCAATAAAGGTATCTTGGGCCAGCACGGCCGGTTATTTTATCGGTAGTCTTTTTATGTTTTCAATTGGACTACTGTCCGCTGTTCGAACGGGTAAAACGGATATTACTACAATTTTAGTTAGTTCTGGTCTAGGTATTTTGGCGTTATTTATTATTATTTTTTCAACCGTCACAACGACATTCTTAGATGCCCATTCGGCCGCAGTTAATGTTCACAATATTTGGAAAAAGCTAAATTTGAAGTGGCTGGCTAGTGGCGTTGTGTTAATTGGTTTGATTATCGCGTTGGTGGTACCACTTAGTTTGTACCAGCAATTTTTATACTTAATTGGTTCAATTTTCGCACCATTGTATACGATAGTATTCGTTAATTACTTCTTATTGAAACGGCCATTAAAGATTAAACTAAACTTTATTTTTTGGCTGGTTGGCGTGGTCGGTTATTATTGGCTACAGCAATTTAACTTTATCCTCGGCACCACAACCAGCGAACTTCTTCTTTTGGGAAGTATTGTTTGGCTAACTGGGTATTTTATAAATCGATCTAAATAAAAATGACCCACAATAACGTGAAATTGGTATCAACATCCTTACCAATTAACATCCTATTGTGGGTTATTTTTATTTTTCGAAATTATTTAACAACTTTTAATTGCGGTGCTGCAGTTTTGGCCAGAGCAGCAGCGCCACTACGTTGAATAAAATCACGGAATAGATCTTGCATGGCAACGGCGTGTTTGTACATGTTTTCTGGGTGCCATTGAACGGCTAAGATCTGATTATTGGCCTTTGATTCAACTGCTTCGACTACTTGGTCGTCACTACGCGCAACTACATTTAAACTAGGAGCGACAAGCTTGACTGCCTCGTGATGACGTGAATTGACGTATGGACGTTCACCCATGATTTTGTACAAGCGACTATTTTTTTCTACGGTTACGTGGTGCGTTGGTAAATTACCTGGTGCCGTTTGCGCGTGCTTTAATTTAGCTGTGGGATCTTCAGAAAGGTCTTGATAAAGTGTCCCACCCAAGGCTACGTTAATGATTTGCATGCCCCGACAAATACCAAAAATACTTTTTCCAGCGGCAACGGCTTGTTTTACAAGTTCAATTTCAAATTCATCTCGAGGAATATAGGTTTGGCCAAGATTCATATCAGGTTCCTCATTATAAAAAGTTGGATCAACGTCGAAACCACCAAGAAATAAAACACCATCAAAAGAATCTAAGTAATCGGCGACATTCTCTGGCGCGCTATTTGGTAGAATAACGGGTAGGCCACCTGATTTTAAAACAGCGTTAACGGCCATTCGCGGCGTAAAATCGGCGTTACGCTCATTAATAATATTGGTTGCTTCAGTTAATGTATCTGCAGGCATTGCGATGCGTGGACGCATGAATCGAGCCCCTCTCATTTAAATTTAATAATTGCAAGAATGATAAGCCCATTACTTAATAAAAGCAAGCCATTATGTGTATTTTCTAGATTAAAATTTCATGGCCGGATTTACAATCTAAGTGCAACACCTAAATAACTAGACCAAAAAGGCCATGAAGCCTTAAACTTATAAGCGACGAAACCAATAAGTTAGGACGGACTTCATG
>NZ_RHNP01000016.1 GCF_003950295.1 Loigolactobacillus iwatensis | reverse complement strand
AGTTTTGTCACTTATGAGTCTAACTGGGTTGGACTTTTTTGTTAAATTTCTAAATGTTACAAACTAGCACCACACGTATAATAAATAAACTAATTTAGTTAAATAATTGCTGGTTTTACTAAGGTAGATACGATCAATGGTAACTAGTTCGGCTAATTTTTTGGGGGATATTAATGGAATTTATGTGGCAGCAGCAGGAAGAAAAGCAAGCAATGAAAGATTTTTTAAACGAACGGGGAATTGGTAGTCGCTTTTTTCGTTATCTTCGTCAAAATGGTGGTCAAATTTTAATTAATGATCACCTAACTACTGGGCAAACTAATGTTGTACGCAATGATCAAGTTCGCGTTCGATTACCAGTGGAACGTGCTGATCCGCGGGTTGCAATCAGCCACCAGCCGCTAACTATTTTGGCCGAAGATGGTAACTGGCTAGTCATCAATAAGCCGGCCGGATTGACGACTGTTCCAGGACCTGCTAACCGCGTAGATACAGTAGTTAATCGGGTTAAAGGCCATCTAATTAACACTGGAGCACAGGATCAAGTTCCGCACATCATAACGCGCCTGGATCGCTTTACTAGCGGCATTGTTCTAATTGCTAAGCACCGTTTGGCACAAAATCTTGTTCAAACACAGACATTGGATAAAGTATATTTGGCTATAGTAACGGGCCGGTTAGAACAGGCCCATGATTTAATTGATGCCCCATTAGGGCGGCGGCCAAATGAGTTTAAGCAATCGGTTTTAGAAACAGGAAAATCGGCGCAGACAGAATATTGGTTAGAACGTTATTTACCTGATTTGGACGCCTCCCTTGTGCGTGTAAAAATATTAACGGGTCGGGCGCACCAAATTCGGGCTCACTTTGCCTATTTAGGGCACCCGCTCCTAGGTGATGAACTTTATCAGGGGCCGCTGAATCAGGGGATTAAGCGCCAAGCGTTGCATGCAAGTCGGTTAAGTTTCTTTGATCCTTTTACAAAAGCCATTAATCAGTATGAGGCTGAATTGCCAAGTGATTTTCAGAATCTGTTAGTTTAAAGTTAGTTATTTGTAGCTCTGCCGCGATCCGACCATGTTTAAATCAACGCATTTTATTTTAATAATCAAATTAATGACAAAAAAACTGACTAACCAATTGATTTTGCAACTTCAACTGGTTAGTCAGTTTTTAATCTGTTTTTGTTTCAGATTGTATTTGAAACGTTTTTTTGGCAATTTTTGGGGCAGTATATTGGTATAGATCATCGTAAATATCCCAAAATTGAATAAAGGCAATATCCTTCAATGAAATCGTTAGTGGGTCAGCAACGGTGTAGTTAAACTCGTAAAACGGCTGAAAAGTGAAGCCGTGAGTTGAGGCAGCCAAAATTCTGCCAGTTGGTATTATTTTGAAGCGGCCGCCAATTGTAACAAAAGCTCGTTTTTTTGCTAATAAAATAAGTAATTGCCGACTAAGATTCTTTTCCCAATGTTTAATTTGTTTCTGCCGGTCCGCTAATTTTAGTGGATCATAAAGTTGATGAGTCTTAGCGAAATCGATGTAGTGGTGGACAATGGCCAAATAGGCGGTTCCAACCTTGATTTTTTTGATTCGTTTTAGGGCAAAGAGGGTAAAGCCGTCAAATTGGCCTTCAGTGTTAATTGCCGCAATAATTAGCCAGCGATGATCGCTGGCAATTGGGAAACCAACCTCAAAATCATCGACTTGTTTTTTGACGTGGACTTCGATTAATTCATGCGTCTTTTTCGTTGCTTCAATTCGACTTAAAATTTTTGTCTTTTTCATAAATTTGCACCTCGCATTATGTTGCCATCATCATTGTAACGGATCTATTGTCTAATAGAAACGATAAAGTGTGAAACGTTACTTTTTTTATTGATTGTCAAAGTGTTACTAGTCCCTTAAAATAAGGAAGTAAGTTTGAATTAGAAAGGGTGCACAAAATGAAACCCAAGAAACAATGGTTACTTGGAGTTGTTCTATTATTAATTTTACCACTCATATTGAGTGCGTGTCAGGCTAAAAGGTCAACGGCTCCAGTGATAAAACGACCATATCAAAAAAGTGAGTTTATTATGGGGACGATTTGTACGTTGTCAATTTATAATAAAGGAAAAAAGGCCGTACTTGATAAGGGCTTTGCCAGAATTCATAAGTCCGATAACCAAGCAAGTTTAACTAAGAAGAATACTGAGTTAGATAAGATAAATCAGAATGCGGGTATTCGTCCGGTTAAAGTTAGCGCTGATATGTGGCCAATGGTGGAGAAGGCAATGTACTATAGTAAAAACTCCGCTGGTGCCTTTGATATGTCAATTGGGGCGATTACCAACCTATGGAAGATCGGACTACCTGGCGCGCGTGTGCCTAGTCAGGAGGAAATTGATCAAGCGTTACCGTTGGTTGATTATCATGATGTTCAGCTTAATGCCAAGAAACGAACCGTCTATTTAACTAAAAAAGGGATGCGCTTGGACTTTGGTGGGATTGCCAAAGGTTACATTGCGGACCAGGTTCGTGAGGTCTTTAAGAAAAATGGGATTACGACGGCCGTGATTAATCTTGGCGGTAATATAGTTGTGATGGGCCACTCACCAGTTGGCAAAAATAAACCTTGGAACGTTGGTGTTCAGAATCCGTTGGCCGCACGAGGCAAAGCGTTAGGGGTTATTCCAGAAAAGAATGTGTCGATCGTAACTGCAGGTATTTATGAGCAATATTTAAAGGTTAACGAACACAGGTATATCTATTTAATGGATATGAATACGGGTTATCCGTACGAGAATAACTTGGCGGGAGTAACGATTGTATCACCTAAGTCCGTTGATGGGGATGCACTATCCAATGCGGCCTTTAACAAAGGTGTTAAGGGTGGTTTGGCTTATATTAATAATAAACACAGGCAAAACATTCAGGCGATTTTTGTCACGAAGGATAAACAGATTTATCTAACCAATGGCCTAAAGAAGAAATTTAAGCTGAATACTGGTAATGGGTACCGACTGGGTGATCCAACTAAATTAACTGGTAACGAATAATTAATGATCTAGTTGGTGGAAAATTGACGTTAATCCAGAAACTAGATAACATAAATTTAATTATGTAAAATAAATAAAGCTGTTTACTTACTAAGTATTTAATAAGCAAACAGCTTTTTATTAGCAATATAAATAATAACGATCTTTTTTAATTTATTCTAATATGCTATTTAAAAATATCATTATTTAATTAAAATGCTGTTTTAAAGCAAGAACAAGATATTTTATGTATTAAAAGATTGATTGATGTTCATTAAAACTATGAACTATTATTTTAAAGCTTATATGATCTCTAAACCAAATCGGCCTACTAACTAGTTTATGCTTGGTAAAGCGCTTAACAGATGAGATGAATTGCGCTATATTAGAATGGATACTAATAAAAAAGAGGCAATAGGTATGGATGATACAAAGCAATTGGTAACAGTAATCTTAAACGATGAAGATGTTCACTATAAATTTGATACATCTGATAAAGCACATTTGGAAGTGGCCATTAACCAAATAAAAAATGATAAACGACCATTAAAAGCAGTCAAAGATGAAATTCAAGAGGAATTTGACAAGGCTGATTTTACCTACCACGATAATGTTAAGTCAGAGTCACAAGATGCAGATTTATTATTTTTAATTGATCGTTAACTATAAATTTGATTAAAACAATAAGGCGGCCGGGACTTTTTGTCCCGGCCGCCTTATTGTTTTAAAACGTTATTCTAGAGCGTGTGCCAAAAATCTGGATTCACGCACTTAACTACAGCTAATCCAATAGCCATAGTTCTGTTATTAGGCTAGCCTACGTGACGCAATAAACCCAAAACCGACTTTTGTCCCCTCTTATTTTGGGTCTTATGCACTAAGTTGGTTAATTAATGTTTGTAGACTTGTTTGAATTTCTGAAGGCAACTCTTGTCCAGCGTGATTTTGATCATAATTTTTCAGCCAGTCTAACCGAATTTCTAGGTGTGCCTTTAGCGTCGCAACGTAATCTGAGTTTGAAAAATCGACTGGGTAATCGGGTAATGCCAAGTAGCTTAAATAATTTAAAGATCCGAAATCTTGCCAGTTGGCGGCCTGATTAGCAATCTTTTCTAAAATTGCTAATGTGTCTTCCTTTTGAACCTTTGTACCATTATAGAAGCCAGTGTTCAGAATATAGCAAGCAACCCCTTGTTCGGCAAACAAGCCCTTAAAATCAGTGTAATCTTCCTTTAGTGGGTACGCACGGAATGGATCAGCAAATGGTTCAATCACTAAGGCTTTACGATCAATTTTGCCGACTAGGTTTTCGGCAGAAGAACGTTTTGTGGCCAACGTTACGCCTAAGGTGGCGGCCAAAACTGGATCAGAAACCTTGATAACAGGCGGGAGACTATCATCTTTCATGATCCAAAAAATGGCGTTAATTGGTGCACTTTCTTTATCTACCCGATTAGTAGAGGCATAACGCGATTTGACTGTTCGACCATTACCATTTCGCAGGTCTTCAGTAACCAAGGTCTTTTGACCGGCCGTATTTAAGGTAACGCCAACGTTCATCAGGGTCATAAAATACTCGGTTTCGGCCGTGCCGGAGGGATAATCATTCGTTTTATCGAAGTAGGCCGGTTCAAGCGCAACTGAGCTACCATTTTTACGGGAAATGACAAAGGCATCGTCATGCAAGACAGTTGTCTTGAAGCGGCCGCCGTGTTTTGCGTGGGTCAAAGTTGATTTTCCAGAACCAGAAAGGCCAAACATTGCGTAAACTTGGTCTGGTCGATCAGTAAAATGAAACGCTTTTTCACCACCATGGCAAGCAACGTAGCCATTACGGTGCGCAGTCGCCCAGGCCAATGTAAGTGTGGCCTTTTTTAATTCACCAAAATAACGTAATCCCAAGATAATGGCGACGTTATGCTGGGGATCAAAGAGTGCAAGTCCATTTGGAAAATCAGGGTGCTGAAAGTCAGGGTTGGCGTAAATAAAAATGTCGCCTTCGTTGTAAGCTGTCGAGGACTGATAACGTTTTGCGTAATGTTGATTAATGGTTTGAAAATTCAGTAAATAAGAAAGTAGATTATTTTCAAATCCTTTTGGAAGTGCTAAGTGGGCCTTTAATATAAAATCCTCGTCCAGGCCGACAACCACGCTGGTCTTGTAAAAAGTCTGCTTGGAGCCTTGGTAGATGGCCTCCCGGGCAATTTTGGCCATGGCCGCAGTATCAACGCCGGAATGACCAAGAATACGGCGTGCGGCTGCCGTTCGTCCGACTATTTGACCGTTATTATCAACTAGCATAACCGCGTCAGCAGGTAACCCAAGTTCATCAGCATATTTAATTGGTAGGTCAGTGACGATTGTTTCCGGGGCATCGTGGGCAAGGTGGTAGGCGGTTGCAACATCATCAACGGCCGTGATGTTATTTCCATAAAAGGCCGATTCAATCGTTGTCCGTAATTGTGAAAAGATTGGGTTAGTTTTGCGAATAGTACTTTCATTATACTGGCCAACTGTACTCATAAAATCACTCCTGTTCTTGTATCCGTTTTCATAATTGTAGCACAATCTTCTTTTTAGAAGAGCTATTTTACATCATGACTGGTTTAGCCTGGTTAGCTATGGCATAATGATGAATAAACTGGAGGCGGCTTAAAATGAATGAAACAATCACTTGGCGAATCATGTTTTATACGGCGAAATTTACGCGAAAGCAGGTCGAAACATTTGTAGCTGATTTGAAAAAGGAAACTAATTTTGGTGGCTATTCGATTGATCAAGTTACTTTTGATCGTGCGACCAGTGATTTGCTTTATATAACTTTTCAATTTGAAGCCCAACAAAAATTGGATGATCCGTTAATTCATAAAATGGTAAAATATTTGTATGCGCGAGCGGTACACCCAGGGCATCTTGACACAAAACAATATTACCAAATTGTTAATCAGTCTAGCCAGAAATTAGGCATTGATTATTTCACTTCTGGTGATAGACAGATGGATATTACGTTCTGGGGTACGGAGTAAATTAACTTATCCAGTTATCTTTTTATAAGATCATCCGCAAATGATTTAGTAATTTGGTGGCTGCTATTTTTAGGTGATAAAATGTTAGATGATTTTTTGGCAGGACGTTCAACCGTTGAAATTGCTCGTGATTTGTTGGGTAAAAAGATTTGTTATCAAACACCACAGGGAATAATTTCAGGTTATATTGTGGAAGATGAAGCTTACCTTGGTCAACGTGATCGTGCGGCTCACGCGTTTGGTGGGCACCGTTCGAAGAAGAACGAAGCACTCTATTGGCCGGCGGGAACGATCTATATTTACACAATTTACGGACAGTTTTTATTGAATATCATTACGCAAAAGAAGGGGAATCCCCAAGGAATCTTAATTCGTGGGGTGGAACCGGATGCTGGTGTTGCGCAAATGCAACTGAACCGACATCGGCCGAAGCGCTTGTACGATTTAACTAATGGACCGGGAAAATTAATGAGCGCATTTGGCATTCAAAATTTGAACTTGAATTTAAAGAATTATGTTAGTTCGCCGTTAACACTTGATGTAACGCACTATAAAAGGCCATTAGCGATTGCGGAAACGGGCCGCATTGGAATTAATGATAAGGGAGAGTGGCAAACGGCACCATTGCGTTTTTATGTTGCGCACAATCCCTTTGTTTCGAAGCTTGCGAAGCGTGAAATGAATTTAGAGAATAATGGGTGGCAAAAATGAAAAAAGTAACCTTATTGGATGAATTGGCGGAGCAAGTGGCCGCTTTTGATGATGCAAACGCAACATTGGCTTTAAACTGGGATCAACAGCATCACGTTTTTGAAATTACGATTGATTTAATCGCACAGAACAAAGTGGCACAGACTATTTTAGATGCCACGGGAGTCAGTTCAACCGATAAAAAAATTGAGTTTGAAGATCAACTATTAATTTATGATACTAAGCGTTTAGATGGTGCAGCCTACCAAACTGATTATTTAGCAATGATTCCCTTTACTGGGAAGCAAGGGTTGGCCAAACAACAAGTTGCTGCCATTTTTAGCTACTTAGAAGACGTTGTTGATAATGGTTTAAGTGATTTGATGACTTTCCTAAACGATGATGCAGTGACGACATTTCAATTAAAGTGGGATAATGTTGCTTATCAGGCTCAGGTTGCGGCCAATGGTTCAATTAAGGCCAGCGATTATTTACCATACCCACGTTTTTAGATTAATTAGATGGGAGAAATATAATGAAGTGGACAGAAGTAACAGTTAAAACCAGTAATGAAGCTGTTGAGGCCGTCGCCAATATTTTAATGGAGGCTGGCGCAACTGGGGTTCAAATAAATAATGCGGCCGATTTCAAACCAATTAGTGTTGGTAAGCATGGCGAGATTTTTGATCCATCAAAATTACCGCATATTCAGTCTGGTGCAGAGGTATCGGCCTATTATCCAGAGACTATTTTTTTGCCAGAATTATTACCCACTATCAAACAGCGTGTGCAGCAGCTAAGTCAATATGGACTTGACGCCGGTGCTGGGACCTTAACCACTGGAGATGTTGACGAGGGTGATTGGGCAACTGCTTGGAAAAAATATTATCATCCAGTTCGGGTGACGCGCTACTTAACTGTTGTGCCGAGTTGGGAGAAATACCAACCGCAACAGTCTCAGGAACAGGTTATTCGGTTAGATCCAGGAATGGCTTTTGGAACTGGAACCCACCCAACAACTAAGCTGACGTTGGAGGCGCTTGAAGATAAGGTTCGCGGCGGTGAAACGATGCTTGATGTTGGTACTGGTTCAGGTGTTTTAAGTATTGCGGCCAAATTATTAGGCGTCAGGCAGGTTTTTGCCTACGATTTAGATGAGGTTGCTGTTACTTCCGCCAAAAGTAATCTGGCATTAAACCCGATTGCGGCGGATGTTCAAGTAACTGCGAATGATTTATTACAGGGAATTAAACAAAAGGCAGATTTAATTGTGGCCAACATTTTGGCTGAAATCATTGTTCCACTGATTCCGCAAGTTAAACCACTTTTAAAAGCTAACGGTTATTTTATTGTGTCCGGTATTATTGTGGACAAGGTAGCGATGATCCGGGAAGCAATGACTGCTAACGGTTTTGTTGTTCGCCAGCAGCGTAATGAAGGTGATTGGTTTGCCTTGATTGTTCAATTACAGGAGGATGACGCTTAATGCAACGGTATTTTATGACGGCCGATGCGCATAAAATTGGGCAAACGTTCGCCTTGGATAGTGAGGCCGCCCATCACGTTACCCGTGTTATGCGAATGGTGGTAGGGGATAAAATTGAAGTTGTTTTTAATGAGCAGTTTGCTTTTCAAGCCAAAATCAAATCCATTGATGGAAAACAAGTTACTGTCCAATTAGAGAAATCTTTGATTAGTCAAAGTGAACTGCCCTGTACAGTGACAATTGTTTGTGGGGTTTCTAAAAAGGATAAGGCCGAATGGATTGTTCAAAAGGGAACTGAGATGGGTGCTAGCCAGTTTGTCTTTTTCATGAGCCAGTATGGCGTTGCAAAGTGGGATGAAAAAAAACAGCCTAAAAAGCAGGAACGGCTAGCCAAAATCGCCTTAGAAGCAGCACGGCAATCACATCGCCTAAGTGTTCCCAAAGTGGTTATTTTACCTAATTTAAAGGCTGTTACGCAGTTAACGAAGGATACGGGCATTGTCGCCTACGAAGAGGCGGCTAAACAAGGTGAAACGGCCCAATTGGTTAAGCAAGTTCGGCAAATGCAGACAGGACAGCGTTTAGTTGCCGTTTTTGGTCCCGAAGGTGGTTTAGCACCTGCAGAAGTCGCCTTGTTAGAAAATGCGGCGTTTGTTCCAGTGGGGTTGGGGCCGAGAATACTCCGTGCGGAAACAGCCCCACTTTATTTGTTGGCCGCTCTATCCGTAATTTGGGAATTACAGTAAAAAATGGTAAAATCTATAGTATTATCTGAATGTTAGAAATAGATGTAAAACACTTAGATTCTGCTCTGCAATTAATAGTTATGAGTGGGTGTCGTTCGGACTAAGATCGATTGAAGTCCCAAGTCCCGCCGAGAGTGCTGTAATTACGATTTCTAGGTATTGTTCCTTCCATTAAGGTGAAGCTTAACTAAGTTGAAATACAACAAGGTCATGCGCAAAATTTACTTTTAGGACACATTTAAACTAATTTGGTTGCAGAATACTTATGAAAGAATCGTTTCAAGACACTTCTTAGTCGGAAAATCCAATGAATTGTGAGGCACGATTTTGACAAAAATAAAGCAAGTTCTATTAATACCAGTCACTAGCTATTTTTTAATTAGTTTATTGTTAACTTTTATTTTGCCACTAATTTCACGAGCACTACACATTAGTTCCGTGATGCGAATTGGGTGGGGATTTATAATCGTTAATGGCATTGCGGCCATTTTGTTTGGTCTTCAAGTTGCTCGGAAAAGAAGACCAGCTTGGCTAATTCTGATTTTTCCACTTTTATTTACACTTGCAGTCTATTTTCTATACGGAAAATATGCTTATTGGTTCGCCCTAATTTATCTCTGTCTTAGTTATTTGAGTTATGGGTTAAAAAAACCAATCTCAGTTGCAAAATGAATGACCTTAGGTATAATTTAGGTGATTACTGAAAATAATGAGCACGTTGCGTTTTCACGTTACCGTGCTATTTTTGTATCAAAGTAAAAGGGGTGTGGCGGCTATGCCAAAAGATAAAGAATACTCTGCCGATGATATTATGGCGTTGGTTAAGACCTATATGAACTCAGAGCATGTCGCTTTCGTTAAACGGGCGCTTGACTTTGCTACCTACGTCCATCAAGAACAATTTCGCCAGTCTGGGGAGCCCTATATTATCCACCCAATTCAGGTTGCGGCTATTTTGGCTGAGCTTGAGATGGATCCGGCAACCGTTGCCTCTGGTTTTTTACATGATGTTGTTGAGGACACAAACGTTACACTAGGCGATATTAAGGAGTTATTTGGTACTGATGTTGCTATTATTGTTGATGGTGTAACAAAATTAAGTAAAATCCAGTACGTTGCTCATAAGGATGCCCTAGCGGAAAATCACCGTAAAATGATTTTAGCGATGGCCAAAGATTTACGGGTGGTCATGGTTAAGTTGGCCGATCGGCTGCATAATATGCGAACATTGCAGCATTTGCGACCGGATAAACAGCGCCGGATTGCCAATGAAACGTTAGAGATTTATGCACCCTTAGCCGATCGCTTAGGGATTAGTCAATTTAAGTGGGAATTAGAAGATATTTCATTGCGTTACCTTAATCCACAACAGTATTACCGGATTGTTCATTTGATGAACTCTAAGCGAACACAACGGCAAGCTTACATCAACGAGGCCATTACGGAAATCAAGTCATCAATGACTGAATTCAGTATCAAATACCAAATTTACGGACGGCCAAAACACATTTATTCGATCTATAAAAAAATGCGTGACAAGCACAAACAATTTGAAGAAATCTATGACTTACAGGCAATCCGGGTTATTGTTGATTCGATTAAAGATTGTTATGCCGTTTTAGGTGCTATTCACACCAAATGGAAGCCAATGCCTGGTCGTTTTAAGGACTATATTGCCATGCCTAAGGCCAATATGTACCAATCCATTCACACGACCGTTATTGGGCCCAAAGGTAAGCCGTTGGAAATTCAAATTCGAACAGAAGAAATGCACCAAGTTGCCGAATATGGTGTTGCAGCACACTGGGCCTATAAGGAAGGCCAACAAGACGAAGTTAAATATGATTCAAATGGTAAGCGAATCGACATGTTCCGGGAGATTTTAGAGCTCGGAGATGAAACGTCTGATGCTGCCGATTTTATGGAGAGTGTTAAGGGTGATATTTTCTCCGATCGGGTTTATGTGTTCACACCCAAGGGCGATGTTTACGAACTATCTAAGGGTTCTGGCCCGTTAGATTTTGCCTATACCATTCATACAGAAGTGGGTAATAAAACGATTGGCGCAAAGGTAAATGGTAAAATTGTGCCGCTTAATTACCAACTTAAAAATGGTGATATTGTTGATATTTTAACTTCGCCTAATTCTACGCCCAGCCGTGATTGGATTAATTTGGTTAACACCAGCAAGGCTAGAAACAAGATTAAACGCTTCTTCAAGCAAGCAGATAAGTCCGAAAATGTTGAAAAGGGCCGGGATATGCTGGAAAAGCAATTGGCTGAAATGGATTTTTTGCCAAAAGATTTCTTAAATCGCGAGACACTTAGTCAGATCTTAGATCGATTTAATTTTAGTACGGAAGAGGAGCTATTAGCCGCCGTTGGTTACGGTGAGCTTTCACCATTGGCGGTCAGTAACCGTTTGACCGAAAAGGCACGTAAGGCACGAGAAAAAGTAGCCCAGGATCAGCAGGCTAAGGCTGTTTTGAATTCAGACGCTAAACCGGCTAATCAGCAGGCCAAAACTAAAACTAAAGAACAACCCCTAAAGATCAAGCATGAAGGTGGCGTCGTTATTCAAGGCGTCGATAATTTATTGGTTCACTTGAGTAAGTGTTGCAATCCTGTTCCTGGCGATCCAATTGTGGGGTACGTGACCAAGGGACGTGGGGTTTCAATTCACCGAACTGATTGTCCGAATGTGCAAAATGCCCAAGATGCTGAAAATCGTTTAATTGAGGTTGAGTGGGAAGATACAGGGGCCAAGGGCGTTAGTTATGATACTAATTTGGAAATTTACGGTTATAATCGTTCAGGCTTACTCAACGATGTTTTACAGAATTTAAATTCACAGACTAAGAATCTAACTTCTGTTAGTGGCAAGGTTGATCATGATAATATGGCAACCATCCACGTGACCGTTGCGATTACAAATTTGGCACATTTAACCCGGCTTATTGATAGTATCAAAAATATTCCTGATGTTTATAGTGTCAGACGGGCTAGTGAATAGAAATAGTAACGAAACAAGTGGCAGTGCCCTGAAAAGACGAGTACGTTCAATTGATAAAAAACAAAGTATTTAGTTTTGGAATAACCACAATAGAATAGGATTTAAACAGAGCTTTTTAAAAGTGATCCGTAAACGTAACTGATTTTCTCGTTAGAATTTGGTACGATGAAGGAGTGCTTTTGAAATAGCTCTTTTTTAGTGGCTCAAATTTAAGAAACTTAGCAGGGGGAATTCTTGATGCGTGTCGTTTTACAGCGCGTTCGTTCGGCACAGGTGACAATTGAACAGCAGGTCGTTGGGTCCATCAAACGTGGCTATTTAGTATTAGTTGCTTTTTCCGATGCAGATCAGCAGGCCGATCTAGATTATTTAGTTCATAAAATTATTAAATTACGTGTTTTTGAAGATGAACAGGGTAAAATGAATTGTTCACTAGAACAGATTGGCGGCGCAATTTTGTCTGTTTCGCAATTTACCCTTTATGCGGATACCAAAAAGGGTAATCGGCCAGGATTTCAAGGTGCAGGTGATCCAGCACGTTCGAAGGTGCTGTACCAAAAATTCAATCAGGCCCTAGCGCAATCAGTTCCGGTTGAAACGGGAGAGTTTGGTGCTGATATGCAAGTCGAATTGGTTAATGATGGCCCGGTGACTATTTTATTTGATACTGCGAATAAATGAGTTGTGGTGGTTAAAGTGTATTTTTTAACTCATCCAGCGTAAACGCTTTTGGAAAGGCGTATTTCTAAAAACGATTTTTGGGTATTCTTTCAAATATTCTAAAAAAAGGGCTTAATTGGTTAATTTTACCGTTATAGAATCAAAAAGATATTTACAGAAAATTTAAAAAACGTTATGCTAGTTCTAGACTTTTGAAGGAGTGGTTCAACTGATGTTAGATTCTGTCATTTGGGACTTTGATGGTACTTTATACGATACATACCCAATTATTTTAAAATCATTACAAAAAACACTTCAGGAATTTAATATTCAGGTTGAAGATAGCGAACTTTATCGTTTAATCAAAGTTCGTTCGGTTCACTATGCAATTCAACATTTTAGTGAATTAAAAGGTCTACCTAATGAGCAAGTTAAGGCACGTTATCATGAAATTGAGGAAGACCGGCAACTTGAGCCCAGACCACTTAAGGGGGCACTGGAGACCTGTCAGGCAGTGATTGATAAGGGCGGTCGTAATTTTTTGTTAACACACCGTGATCGCGGAGCAATTCGTTTTCTGGAACATGATGGTCTGGCTGAATTATTTACTGATTTTGTGACAAGTGATCAACATTTTAAGCGTAAGCCGGATCCAGAGTCATTAATATATTTAATTAGTCGTTATCAATTAAAGGCGGCAAACACGATTATGGTGGGTGATCGACCATTAGATGTTGAGGCCGGTTTAAATGCTGGCGCTAAGGCCTGCTTTTATGATATTGATGGTTTTCATGGTGTCAGTAACGCAACGATTACAATTGACCAACTGACTGATTTGATACCTTACATTGGTTAAATGGTTAATTAAGACTACAAATTGGCAAAAGGGATATGTTATAATCACCTAGGTTTATTGCATGAATCTGGAGGCAGACTTTTGAATGAAGTAGATGAAGAAAATCAGGGTTGGTTGGCAGTTTTTAAGATTGCGTTACCACTTTGTTTAAGCTATATTCCGATCGGGTTAGCGTGTGGTATTTTACTACATTCTTCCGGTTTCAATATTCTTTTGACTGGGCTTGCTTCAATTCTCGTTTTTTCAGGGGGTGCCCAGTTTTTAATCGCCTCAATGTTGGCGATTCACGCACCTTTATTACAAGTACTTTTAATGTTACTCTTTCTGGAACTTCGTTACGCCTTACTTTCGGCTAGTTTATCGCCCTTTATGAAAAAAGAATCACTGGGTTTCTTGGTGTACTTTGCAAGTTCAATGAATGATGAAAATTATGCGATTAATTACCTTAAGTTTGCGACTGATAAGAACTGGAATGGCCATAAGGCAGTAATGGTTAATCACTATTCAATGCTTTTTTGGACCGTTAGTAATATGATCGGTTCGACAATTGGTAATTTAATTCACTTTGACGTTAATATTGTTAATTTTACTTTAACTGCGCTATTTGGTTACATGATGGTTATGCAAGTTAAAAACTGGCTATCAATTGGTGTTGCTGCTTTATCAGGCGTACTCTCAGTTTGGTTGATGATTGTCCTTAAAAGTACGATGGGCTTGGTAATTGCAACCTTAATTGCCTCTTTTGTTGGTTTTCTGATTGAACATAGTTTAGAGGGCCATAAGCACGCCTTTTTATTGCGTGGACTGCATCTTCACCGCAGAAAGGGTCAATTTACGGATGTAAAGGAGACGAGCGACAACCATGAGGACTAACGGTGACTATTTATTACTGATCATTTTAGCGGCGATTGTTGCTTTTATTCCGCGAGTTGTACCATTACTTTACTTTACTAAACGTAAAATTCCGGCCTGGTTTGATGAATGGATGAAGTACATTCCAGTTGCCTTATTTACTGCTTTAATAGCAAAGGATGTGTTTGTTACTTCTACATACACGTTTAACGTTGATAGTTCGGCAGAGATTATTTCAACTTTGTTAGTTTTCTTGATTGCGGCACGAACGAAATCAATGGGCGTTACAGTTGTTGCTGGGCTGATTTCAATTCTGATTTTTTCGTATATTTTGTAGTGTGACTGTAAAATTATGAAGTATTCATTTAATCTAATTTAGCAAAAAAGAGTTGGAAAATTTTCCAACTCTTTTTTGCTAAATTTATTTATTGTTTGAAATAATGACTAAGGCCTTGATAAACATCAGTTGCTACCTGCTTTTGGTAGGCCTTTTCTTGAATTTCACGATAATCATGTTTGCTATTGATGTAGCCAAGCTCTAGTAAGACAGCGGGGCGGGTATTATCCCGTAAGACGAGAAAATTGCCAAAGTCGATACCGCGACTGTTAAGTGGTAGTTGTTTTAATTGCTGATTGAGTGTCTTGGCAAGCGCCAAATCTTTTTTCTTTTTGTAATAGTAAGTTGTTGTACCGCTACCAGTATTCGCGGTTTCGCTGGAATCAAAGTGAATACTAATAAAGGCGTCAGCGTGCACCCGCTTGGCAATTGCAGGGCGGGGGGATAAGCCAACGTACTTATCTTTGTTTCTGGTTAAGATAACGCGGGCCCCGGCCGATCTTAGCCGAGTCGCAATTGCCTTAGCCGTAGCCAAAGTAAATGTTTTTTCATAGGTCTTTTTTAAAGAGATGGCGCCGGAGTCATGGCCACCATGCCCTGGATCGAGAACAATCGTTGCCTCAGATAGATTTGTGGCATTATTAGGGGTTGTGCTATTAAGATTAACTAACCAATTTGCGATGTAACCTATTTTCCCGGTTGTTGTTTTGACCTTGTACCAATCGCCATCCGTTGCAATATAAGTTAAATTGGTTTGTTTTTTAAGAGTTGCTATGATGTGATGATTAATTGCGGGGCCGGTTCGCAACTTTGCCTGATCAGAACGAACTGTCATCGTTTTAATTGTTGGATCGACGGTTTTGGTTTGTTGGTTGTTTTGTTGGGTGATAGTGTGGCTCGGTAACCAAGCAACCGTATTTTTAAAAATGATCTGGGACCAAGCGCCTTGTTGGTAAATAATTGTGACGGGAGTATTAGCTGTCATCGTACCTAATATTTGACTTGAACTATCAGGATGCTCACGGGCATAGATTGTTTCGTTCATTGTGCCTTTTTGATTAGCGGCCGAGCTTACTTCACTGTTATTGACCAACCAACTTGCTACCCAACCAATCTTGTCACTTGCTAGGCGAACCTGGTACCAACCGTTTTTAGTTGTTATAATATGGATTGTGGCACCGTGTTTTAATTGAGTCATGGTATCATAAGCTAGGCCCGGTCCCATACGGACATTAACCCGGCTTGCCTGAATGGTTATCGTCTTACTTGCGGCAGATACTGACTGATTAACTAGCAAGGTTAAGGTGACACAGGCTAATAGTAGAATTATGCAATGTACGAATCGTCTTAGCATTCTTGTGTCACCTTCCGAATTGATTTATAGCCATTATAACAAATAAATATCATAATGGGTTATGACTTAAATTTACCGGTAACAAATGCTGAAAACAAACTTGACTTTCAAAACAATATTCGGTAACGTAAAAACTGAATTATAAAGGCCAATGAGGAAGATAGATTTGTTCAGAACTTTTTACAGAAAAGTGGGTTTGCTGAAAGCCACTAAAAGTTAGAACTGATTTGACACTTCTTAGGTTAGACGTCAGTCTCGCGACCCAGCGATATGGGGTAAGTTATATTTAAGGTGGTACCGTGCTAATTCAGCGCCCTTGTCAAAGCGACAGGGGTGTTTTTCGTTTTCACAGGGAAGATTGCCTGAATATTGTTAAGCGCGCACAGTGAGGGCGATATCGAATTTGAGCGTTACGTGAAGAGTGGATGATAGATTAGGCGTGAGACAAAAGTTGGTTTTGGCGCACGTTTGCGAGTAATGCTCGGAAATAGTGAGCGGTCAGGACTTTTTGTTTCAGCCGCAAAATTTCCTAACTAAATAGTTTGGGATTCACGCTAAACACTGAAACAAATGGATTAACGGATCTGTACGCACATAAAGTAAAAATTATAAGGAGGAATTCGAAAAAATGGCATACCAACGACCAAAGGGAACTGCCGATATTTTACCAGGCGAGTCCGAAAAATGGCAGTACGTTGAACAAACGGCGCGGGATGTTTTTAAGGCCTACCAATTTAAAGAAATTCGAACGCCAATGTTTGAAAATTTTGATGTTTTTTCCCGTTCCGTCGGTGATACTTCAGATATTGTCACAAAAGAAATGTATGATTTCTTTGACAAAGGTGATCGCCACATTGTTTTACGACCAGAGGGAACAGCAGGTGTTGTTCGTGCTTACGTTGAAAATAAGCTTTATGGACCTGAGCATCAAAAGCCGGTTAAAGTTTACTATATGGGACCCATGTTTCGTTATGAACGGCCGCAATCTGGACGTATGCGTGAATTTCATCAGCTTGGTGTTGAAGCCTTTGGAAGTGAAAGCCCAGCCATTGATGTTGAAACAATTGCCATGGCGCTACAATTACTGAAACAATTTGGTTTAAAGAATTTAAAGCTAGTGATCAATACTTTAGGGGATTTGGAAACCAGACAGGCATACCGGCAGGCATTAATTGACTTTTTGGAACCACATTTTGCCGAGCTTAGTGCCGATTCAAAAGAACGGCTACACAAGAATCCACTGCGTGTTTTAGACAGTAAAGACAAGCATGATCAAGAAATCGTCAAGGATGCCCCCTCTATTTTGGATTACCTTGATGAGGCTTCAACCGCTCATTTTACTACCGTTAAACAAATGTTGGAGTCACTTGGCATTGACTATGAAATTGATGCAAATATGGTGCGTGGGCTTGATTATTATAACCATACAATCTTTGAAATTATGTCGAATTCTAAGGCCTTTGGTGGTAATTACATGACAGTTTGTGCAGGCGGTCG
This sequence comes from Loigolactobacillus iwatensis, assembly GCF_003950295.1. GTDB lineage: Bacteria > Bacillota > Bacilli > Lactobacillales > Lactobacillaceae > Loigolactobacillus > Loigolactobacillus iwatensis. The sequence goes on along the minus strand of NZ_RHNP01000016.1, from coordinate 49,714 downwards.
CTACAATGGCCTAGTGAGTGAATTAGGTGGTCCAGATGCCCCAGGTTTTGGTTTTGGTTTAGGTGTTGAACGTTTGCTGTTAATTATGGCGGCTGATGAGGTGCCATTACCAGTTGATGACCAATTAGATGTTTACTTAGTTGGAATTGGTGCCGCAGCGGCTCCAGCTACCTTGAAGTTAATTCAGGCAATTCGTGGCGCAGGTTTCTCTGCCGAACGTGATTATTTAGACCGTAAACCCAAGGCTCAGTTTAAAACGGCCAACCGCTTAAACGCCAAGGTTGTTATTACGATTGGTGACAGCGAGTTAGCGGCAAAGGCTGCCAACTTAAAAAACATGGCAACAGGTGAAGAAACCACCGTACCATTTACAAAGATTGAATCAGATTTTAAAGCTATTTTTAAGACCGCAGTTAAATAAGGGGAGTGAATTGGTAGTGGATAAACGAACAACGTACGCTGGTTTAGTTGATGAGGCCTTTGTTGGTCAGGAAGTTACCTTAATGGGTTGGGTTCAAAAGCGCCGTAATCTCGGTAACTTGATTTTTATTGATTTGCGTGACCGTGAAGGAATCGTGCAGTTAGTCTATAGTCAGGAATTTGATCATGATGCGTGGGCAGTAGCTGATAGTATGCGCTCTGAATACGTTATTGAGGCCAAGGGTAAGGTTGTTAAACGTTCTGATGACGCAATCAATCCTTCTATGAAAACCGGGAAGGTCGAAGTTGAAATTCATGATACAGAAATTCTGAACAAGGCTAAAACCCCACCATTTTATATTGAGGACAATATTAACGTTTCGGCTGATTTACGTTTGCAGTACCGGTACCTGGATTTACGCCGACCAGAAATGCAAAAGGGTTTGCGGATTCGAAATAGTATCACTAAGGCGGCCCATCGTTATTTAGACAATAATGGGTTCTTAGATATTGAAACACCTGATTTAACTAAATCAACGCCTGAAGGGGCCCGGGATTATTTGGTGCCTTCACGTGTTTATCCTGGTCATTTTTACGCCTTACCACAGTCACCGCAATTATTTAAACAGTTGTTAATGGGTGCTGGTTTTGATCGTTATTATCAGTTGGCCCGGTGCTTCCGGGATGAGGATTTACGTGGTGATCGGCAACCAGAATTCACGCAAATTGATATGGAAACTAGCTTTTTAAGTGCGGAAGAAATTCAAAGTTTAACTGAAGGCTTGTTGAAGGAAGTTATGCAAGAAACAAAGGGTATTGAGATTAAAACGCCAATTCCCCGGATTACTTGGAATGAGGCTCAAGCCCGCTTTGGTTCAGACAAACCTGATATGCGTTTTGGGATGGAATTACAGGATTTATCAGATTTGATGAAGAATACTGATTTTAAAGTTTTCAGTAACGCAATTGCAGCTGGTGGTCAGGTTAAGGCAATTTGCGTCCCTGGTGCAGCCGAAAAATATTCACGTAAGGATATTGATAAGATTCAGGATTACGTTAAGCGGTTTGGTGCTCAGGGATTAGCTTGGGTAAAAGTAACTGAAGATAGCTACAGTGGCCCAATTGCAAAATTCTTTAAAGAACAAGCAACTGAAATTAATGAGCGGCTGGGTGCTAAAACAGGAGACCTAATTTTATTTGCGGCCGATCGTAAAAAAGTTGTTGCGGACACGTTAGGTTATTTGCGGACATTCTTTGCGCATGAGCTTGATATGATTGATGAATCGAAATACGCCTTTATCTGGGTGGTTGATTGGCCATTGTTTGAATATGATGAAGGAATTCACCGTTGGACGGCTGCCCATCATCCATTCACCATGCCAAATGAAGAGGATATTCATTATTTAAACGAAGGTGAAGACCCGCATCAGGCCCACGCCCAGAGCTATGATATCGTCTTAAATGGCTATGAACTTGGTGGTGGCTCAATTCGTATTCATAACCGCGATCTTCAGGAAAAGATGTTGCGCGCGTTGAACTTCACTAAAGAACAGGCACAAGAACGTTTTGGCTTCTTGCTAAATGCCTTAGAATACGGTTTTCCACCGCATGGCGGCTTAGCTATTGGCCTGGATCGTTTTGCAATGTTGCTGTCAGGCCGCGATAATATTCGGGATGTCATTGCTTTTCCTAAGAATTCTAAGGCCGGGGATCCATTAACTAACGCGCCGGGCAAGGTTTCAACTAAGCAATTATTAGATCTTGATCTTAGTGTTTATGATCAAAATAAAGAATAAAAGATACACAGGCTTACAAGTATTTAAAAAGCAGAGAATTTATTCTCAAAATTACGTTTACTCTGGATTTGGTTAAAAATAAGGACAGCCTACAATTATCGTTAAAAAGATATTGTGGGCTGTTTTTATGATCTGCATCAAAAGAATACTTAATCAATAAACAGATTGCGTGCAACTTAATTATAAATCAGTATAATTACGTAATGAAAGGGATGATTGGAATGGCCGAGAACAATGAAAATAATGATTTGAAAAAGCGTTTAACACCACTACAGTATGATGTAACGCAACATGCGGCAACTGAGCGGCCTTTTACGGGTAAGTACGATCAATTTGATGAAGAGGGGATCTACGTTGATGTCGTTAGCGGGGAGCCCTTATTCAGCTCATTAGACAAATATGATGCTGGCTGTGGGTGGCCATCTTTTACAAAACCAATCAAGACTGAACAACTCAAACAAAATACCGACTCCTCTCACGGGATGATTCGTTCTGAAGTTCGGAGTAAAGTGGCCGAATCACATTTAGGTCACGTTTTTCCTGATGGACCACAGGCTGAAAGTGGGTTGCGTTATTGTATTAATTCCGCTGCACTACGTTTTATTCCGGTGGCGTACTTAGATCAGGCCGGTTATTCGAAATATAAAAATCTTTTCACGAAGGGGGACGCTTAAATGAGTGAAGAAACAGCAATTTTTGCTGGCGGGTGTTTCTGGTGTATGGTGAAACCTTTTGATACGCAGCCCGGAATTAAAAAAGTAGTCTCTGGTTATACCGGTGGCGATGTTGCTAATCCAACTTATGAACAAGTTATTAGTCACACAACAGGTCACACTGAGGCCGTTAAAATTACGTTTGACCCAGCCATTATCTCTTACAAACAATTGGTACAGATATATTGGCAGGTGACCGATCCGACTGATGCAATGGGACAGTTCCAAGATCGTGGTGCTAGTTATCGTCCCGTAATTTTTGTGGAAAATGAGCAGCAAAAAAAGATCGCTGAAGAATCGCGAAATGAATTAGCAACTAGTGGTAAATTTACCCAGCCAATTGTCACTAACATTGAGTCGGCTAAACCATTTTATCCGGCAGAAGAGGCACACCAAGATTTTTATAAAAAAGATCCGTTTCGCTATCAAATTGAAGAAATGGGTGGTCGGAAAGCCTTTATTAAAAAACACTGGTAGAAAAAGCAAACAAAGAAGTACTGCGCACATACTGCTGAAATTAGGTTTGGAAAATCAAAAAAATTAATGTTATAAATGTAGTTCACAACAATTCATGATTTTTCAAAGTAAGTAACGTTAAATGTGTAATGGGCAATTAACTCATTTTTAAAAGGCTGTACTTTAAATGAGGATTCAGCGTATTTTGTTCAAGCCGGTAAGTGAGTATGGTATAATTCAGTCATTCTAAAACAAAGAGGCTAACTAACGATATAATGGATGATTTACAGCGTATTCTAAAAAAACATCAATATGCCGCACGGGCATCAACAGCTTTTATCTACTCAATTTGTGTTTCAGTGGCAATGAACTTTTTCTGGCAACCGGGTAAGATTTATGCTTCCGGAATTACGGGTTTTGCTCAATTACTGGCAACGCTCTCTAAACGTGTTCTACCATTTTCATTATCAGTTCCGCTCTTGCTGTTTTTGCTTAATTTACCACTATTTGTATTAGCCTGGCGCCAAATTGGCCGCCGTTTTACCATCTTTACCGTTATGGCGGTTGTTTTTTCGAGTATTATGATGAAGCTAGTTCCGATTACGGAACTAACTTTTGACCCGATTATTTGTGCCATTTTTGGTGGTGCAGTAAATGGTTTTGGTACGGGCCTAGCGCTAAAAAATGGGATTTCAACTGGTGGCCTAGATATCATTGGTTTGGTTTTACGTAAAAAAACTGGTCGGAGTATTGGGACCATTAATATTACTTTTAATGCATTTATTATTTTGGCGGCTGGCTTTATTTTTGGTTGGCCGTACGCATTTTATAGTGCGTTAAGTATTTTCGTTAACGGTAAGGTAATGGACATGGTCTATACGCGGCAGCAAAAAATGCAAGTTATGATTGTGACTGATAAACCAAAGCGGGTGATTGATCACATTCAAAATCGCATGCGCCGTGGTATTACCATTGTGCATGATGCTGAAGGGGCTTACCAACATGACGAAAAGACCATTTTATTTACCGTTATTTCCCGTTATGAAATGCACGATCTTGAGGTTGCAATGCGTGAATCTGACCCTAGGGCCTTCGTTAGTATTTCGGATTCCGTTAAAATTTTAGGGCACTTTTACGAACCAACAGTTTGATCACTGAGCACCAGAAAAGGGATCAGTTTCTGAGCCGAGCGTTAAGACCTGAATTATAGGCTAAGATCGTAAAAAAATATGAATAAAAAAAGGCTGGGACGTTTTCGTCTCAGCCTTATTAGGTGTGTTTAAGCGGGTAATTTAATTTGTTTAGGCCAAAAATGACTTAAGAGTAAACCAATCAGAAAGCCAATTATTGCCGGTAGTAGCCAATCCAGGCCAATGCTGAAAAGTGGTAGGTAATGCTGGGCTAAATTTAAGCAAGCCTGGCTAAAAGCTAATTGACGTAGGCCTGCTGGTGCAACGTTAAGTCCGTCAATAATAGCCACCAAGAAAGTAAGACTTGTCGTTGTGAGGTAAACGATTTGGCGATGATGAAATAACGGCGACAGAATTCCCAGCAGCATTAAAGTTACTGCTAAAGGATAAATGAAATACAAAACTGGGGTTGAGTAAGCGATGATCTTGGTTAAACCCACGTTAGCAAAAAGGCAGGCCAAGCCACTGGCTAAACTGATCCAAACAAAATAGCTTACTTTAGGAAATAAACGGTGAAATGATTCACCAAACGCTGATATTAAACCAATGGCTGTTTTTAAACAGGCAATGATCACAATCAAGGCCAAAAGTGTGCTACCAAGGCCACCAAAATAGTAATTGGCGATTTGTGCCAGTGCAATACCGCCATTTGCAGACGGCTTAAAGTGGCCAGCACTCATTGTTCCCATTATTGCTAGTAAGGCATAAATGATTGCCATTAGGCTCATACTGATTAATCCAGCACGAACCGTATCACGAGCAATAGCGGTTGGCCGTGTAACTCCCAACCCAATAATAGTATCCGTAACGACAACACCAAAGGCAAGTGCCGCTAATGCATCCATTGTGTTATAGCCAGCAGTGAAACCAGTAAAAAAGGCGTGATTTTGATAGTCTGCCAACGCTGGTACTTGGGAAATATTGCCTAATGGTTTGATTAAAGCAATCAACAAAAGGCTACCAAGTAAGATGAGAAAAATCGGATTTAGGTATTTACCAATAATCTCGATCAGCTTAGATGGTTTTCGTGCAAACCACCAAGCTAATAGGAAAAAGCCAAGTGAGAAAAGCACGAGTAGCCACTGGTGTTGTCCAGTGAATGGCACGATGCCAATTTGAAAAGAAGTTGTTGCAAGCCGTGGTAATGCAAAAAAGGGTCCGATTGTTAGGTAGAGTAAAATGGTAAACAAGTAGGCATAAGGCCGACTGATTCGGTTAGCGAGCTCAAAGCTACCGCGACTGCGGGTTAGACCTAGCGCAACCACGCCAAGCAGCGGTAAACCGACCCCAGTTAAAAGGAAGCCAAGGATAGCCGGCCCAACATTCTGACCACTGTGTTGACCAAAAAAAACGGGAAAAATTAAGTTACCGGCACCAAAAAATAGGCCAAAAAGTAATGAACCAACGTATAGAGATTGGCGACGACTGAGACGTTCCATAATTAATGCTCCTCCTGATCGGTTTTAAAGTCCAGTAAGAAGCCTTGTGTCTGAATAACTGCTGCCAAATCTGCCTGTTTACCTAATTCTTGGCTGATACTTTGGGCAATATGCTGTTGATAATTCGTGGTGCGCGGTGTTTGCAGACGATTTTGGTAATAATCTTGAACTTGTTGGTTGTAGTCAGTAAGTGCAAACGGTTTACGGGGATAGCGGTTCGTAAAGTGAACAGCTGGTTCAGGTAAACGAGGCTTTTCGCTAGGATTTTGTTCAGGATAACCGAGAGCCAAACCTAATAATGGGAAGGTTAATGGTGGCAGTTCTAGTAGCTGAATCATTTGCTTTGCATCATTTAAAATACTACCTAAAATAACACTACCAACGCCGATACTTTCTGCGGCAACAACCAAGGATTGTGTCACTAGCACAGTATCGAAGACCGCCGCCAAGAATTTATCGGTACTGTGTAATTGTTTATCTGATTTCTGCTCAGCTAAGGCCAGTTGCTGATTTCGTTGTTGATCGGCAACCATGATCAGTAGGTGTCCGTTACTGGCGACGTAATTCTGACCAGAAATCGCCGCAATGGCCCGTTTTTTTGCCGGATCAGTAACGCTGATGATTGAATAGCTCTGACAGAAATTACTTGTTGCTGTGTGTTGGGCGGTGGTGATTAATTTTTCAATGACATCGGTGGCTATTGGTTGTGGTTTAAATTGGCGAATTGTTTTATGATGAATAAGTAATGCCAGTGTTGCGTTTAGGTCAGACATGTTGAACTTCCTTTCTAAAACTCAGACTAAAAACAGTACTAGGCTAACTTTACAGGAATTTATTTGAAATGAAAAGAAGCGGGGTAAAAAATGACATTAATTGGGTCCCACGTTAGTATGCATGGTAAAGAAATGTTCCTAGGTTCGGCTAAGGAAGCGGCCAGTTATCATGCAACTACTTTTAGCATCTATACTGGTGCGCCACAAAATACGCGGCGCAAACCAATTGCTGAGTTAAACATTGCGGCCGGCAAGGCTTACATGCAAGAACATGGCCTACAAAGCATGGTGATTCACGCACCTTACATTATTAATTTAGCAAACACTAAAAAATTAGATCATTTTAGTTTTGCGGTGGATTTTTTGCAAAAAGAAGTTGTTCGGGCGGAGGCTATCGGTGCTAAGCAAATCGTGTTACACCCAGGTTCACACGTTGGTGCGGGTTCTGCGGCCGGAATTGCCAATATTATCAAGGGACTGAATGAAGTATTACGGAGTGATCAAACAACCCAGATTGCTTTAGAAACGATGGCCGGTAAGGGCACTGAAGTTGGTCGGACGTTTGAAGAGCTTGCCAAAATTATTGCGGGAGTCACTTTGAACGATAAATTAAGTGTTTGTTTTGATACTTGTCACACAAGTGATGCCGGTTACGCCATTAAGACGGATTTTGATGGTGTCATGACTGGATTTGACCGCGTAATTGGTTTAGATCGCTTAAAGGTGATCCATTTAAATGACTCAAAAAATCCGCAAGGCAGTCATAAAGACCGGCATGCGGATATTGGATTGGGTTATATCGGTTTTGAACGGCTTAATCAAATTGTCCACGACAAGCGTTTTGACGATGTTCCCAAAATTATGGAGACACCATGGGTTAAAGGCGCGGGCAAGGATAAATTTGCTCCCTATGGTTACGAGATTGCAATGTTTGATCGGCAGCAATTTAATCCAAATCTAGAAGCAGATATTTTAGCACAAAAGCGATTTTAGATTTTATGGTTTAGGACTACCGTAATTATCTAAATCTAAGTGCTCCAAAATAAGTGTTGCCGTTTCCTCAATTGAACGGTGGGCGGTATTAACGACGTAACAGCCAATTTTTTTGTATAACTGACTCGCATAATTAAGTTCTTCAGTAATCTGGTTTGTATCAGAGTACGCCGTATTGGGATTAAGTCCGTAAGCAATCATTCGTTCACGGCGGAAATTATTGAGGACTGCAATATCCGTTGTTAGGCCAATGATTTTCTTAGGATCAACTTTCCAAAGTTGCCCGGGAATGTGTGCCGAGGGGACGAGTGGTAAATTTGCGACTTTTAAATTACGGTTAGCTAGAAATAAAGATAGTGGGGTTTTCGATGTTCGGGAAACACCGAGTAAAACGATATCGGCTTCTAAGAACCCCTGTGGATCCTTGCCATCATCGTACATAACAGCAAATTCCATAGCAGAAATCCGGTCAAAATAACGATCATTAAGCCGATGAATGGCCCCAGCTTCACCTCGTGGCTGTTCACCAGAACGTTTAACAATTTCGGACATAATTGGATTTAATAAGTCATAGCAAACTAACTCATTTTCTTTGGCAAATTGATTAATTTTATGGGAGAGCCCTGCGGTAACTAGTGTGTGAATAATAATTGGTTGTTTTTCTTTTGCTTGCTTCAAAACAACATCAAGTCGTTCTTCAGTTTTAGTGAAGGGAAAACGAAAGTAAACGGGTGAAACGTCTGTAAATTGGGCCAATGCAGCTTTGGCAATATTAAGGGCAGTTTCGCCAACGGAATCAGAAATAATAAAAAATTTGATTTCTTGTTTTGCGACCATTTAAAAGACTCCTTTAAAATTAAAAAATTTATTTGTGTATCGGCAAATAAGTCATTTCTTATTGTAATTGCTTTCATCATAGCATAATTATCCAGTCCAAGGCGACGAAAAAACATAAATTTAATCACGACAATCGTGTCTAGTTATTGACGTGATACGATTACATCTGTATAATGAAAGCCGAATCAGTTTTTGAAAGAGAAATCTTGCAAGACGATTCCATTCTTGAGCTCGGAGGGAGGGATATCATATGGCAAAGACAGTCGTTCGCAAAAACGAATCTCTTGATGATGCTCTTCGGCGTTTCCGACGCACTGTGTCCAAAAATGGTACATTGCAAGAATACCGTAAACGTGAATTTTACGAAAAGCCAAGTGTTAAACGGAAATTAAAATCAGAAGCAGCAAGAAAGCGTAAGAAATTCTAACACTTTTTTGGTGTGAATGAAGGAAATGATCATCAGATGGCTCTGATTGATACGTTAAATGCAGACTTAAAGACGGCAATGAAAGCGCGGGACAAAGAGACATTAGCCACTGTTCGGATGTTAAAAGCTGCCGTTGTTAATGAGCAAGTTAAGCTAGGGCACGATTTAAACGACCAAGAAGGATTGGCTATTTTAGCGACAGAACTTAAGCAACGAAAAGAATCGTTGACTGAGTTTAAAAAGGCTAATCGTGAAGATTTGGTCACGCCGTTATTACAAGAAATCAAAATTGTGGAACATTATTTACCACAACCATTATCTGAAGAAGAAGTTAGTCAACTTGTCCAACAAGTAATTGAACAAGTTGGTGCAACTTCAACTAAAGATTTTGGTAAAGTGATGAAAGTTTTGATGCCACAAGTTAAGGGTCGCGCGGATGGCGCTGTTGTGAACAAGCTAGTTAAAGCTGCTTTAACAAAATAGAAAAAAAGGTTGTGCTTAGGCACAGCCTTTTTTCTTTGTTCATTTGCAGTTGTGGTGCTTTTCTGGCCGCTTTGTGCTATCATTTTTATTGTTAAAGAATACACTAAAGGGAGTCTCTTATTTGACTGAAGGACAAGTAACGAAAATATTTCGCGTCACCAACCCGGATGAGGCTGTCAGTTTAATGGGCACACAGGATAAATTTCTAAAGATCCTAGAAGAAGGGCTGCACGTCACGTTGGCCGCTTTTGGTAATGAAATTAAAATTACCGGCATTTCCAGTGATGCAAGTAAAACTTATGCAGTTTTGGCTAATCTTTTACAATTATATACGCAAGGAATTAAAATCAGTAGTGCTGATGTGGTCAGTGCGATGAAGATGGCCCAGCGGGATACGCTGGATCACTTTCAGGAACTGTATAAAACCGAATTAATTAAGGACCGGCGGGGTAAACCAATTCGGGTGAAGAATTTTGGTCAACGGCAATACGTTACGACGGTTCGCCAAAATGATATTACCTTTGGTGTTGGGCCGGCCGGAACAGGCAAAACTTTTTTGGCTGTTGTCATGGCGGTTGCGGCGTTAAAAAATGGAGAAGTAGAAAAGATTATTTTAACGCGTCCGGCCGTTGAAGCAGGTGAGAGCTTAGGCTTTTTACCTGGTGATTTAAAGGAAAAGGTCGATCCATATTTGCGGCCAATCTATGATGCTTTGTATGAAGTCTTAGGTGCTGAACATACGACACGCCTGATGGATCGCGGGGTTATTGAAATTGCACCACTGGCCTATATGCGTGGTCGAACGTTGGACAATGCTTTTGTTATCTTAGATGAGGCACAGAATACAACAACGGCCCAAATGAAAATGTTCTTAACCCGCCTTGGTTTTGGTTCTAAAATGATTGTTAATGGTGACATTACGCAAATTGATTTACCGCGCAATGCTAATAGTGGCTTGATACAGGCACAGCATGTCTTAAAGGGAATTAGTCATATTGCATTTGTTGAATTCTCGGCAAACGATGTGGTTCGACACCCTGTTGTGGCAAGTATCATTGAGGCTTATGAACGCCAGGAAAAGGCGCCGAAAAATTAATACTAGGTCATTAATCTTTGATGGAGGAATTACTAAGTGGATTTAGAAATTTATGATAATACAAAGACTGTAACGCAGGCACACTTGGATTTAATTAACAAGATTACCGAGTTTGCCGGTAACTACATGAAGTTACCAGAAGATACAGAAATGTCGGTCACATTGATGCATAATGATGAGATTCACCAAATCAATAAAGAATATCGCGATACTGACCGTGCGACGGATGTCATTAGTTTTGCAATTGAAGAAGATCCCGATGATCAAGATGTCATTATTATGGATCCGGAGATGCAAATTCCCCGTAATATTGGTGATTTGATGATTTCGGTAGATAAGGTTGCTGAACAAGCAAATGATTACGGTCATTCTTTTGAACGGGAGTTAGGTTACACGGTCGTACATGGCTTTCTTCATTTGAATGGCTATGATCACATGCGTTCGGCGGAAGATGAAAAAGTAATGTTTGCCCTGCAGCGTAAAATTTTGGATGCTTATGGGCTTAAAAGATAAGCGGCAAGTTGAAAAAAATCATAGCTTTTGGCAGAGTTTACGCCATGCGTTGATGGGTATTTATCAAGTATTTGTTGAAGAGCGCAACATGCGTTTTCATTTTGTCACGAGTATTTTGGTGTTGGGACTTGGTTTCTTATTTAAGTTGCACCGTTTTGAGTGGCTATGGTTATTACTTGCAATTTTTTTAGTGATGTTAAGTGAGCTAGTCAACACAGTGGTAGAAAATTTAGTTGATTTATTAACGCAACATCACTATGAATTAGCGGCCAAAAACGCAAAAGATATGGCGGCAACGGCCGTTTTATTAGCGGCTTGTTTTGCAATTATTATTGGAATTATTATTTTTATGCCCCATTTATGGCCGCTAATTAACTAGCAGGTTTTTCGAACCAAATAAGGAGGATACATTGTGAGTGAACAGGCAGATTTTCATTCTGGCTTTGTCGCGATTGTTGGACGTCCTAATGTTGGCAAATCAACTTTTTTGAACCGCGTTGTCGGCGAAAAGGTTGCTATTATGTCAAATAAGGCACAAACAACTCGTAATAAAATTCAGGGAATATATACAACTAAAACGGCCCAGATTGTTTTTATTGATACACCTGGGATTCATAAACCAGATAATAAATTAGATGAGTTTATGCTCAGGTCGGCAACTTCTTCACTTAATGAAGTGGATGCCGTCCTATTTATGGTCAGTGCCAAAGATAAAAAGGGTTCTGGTGACACGTTTATTATCGATCAATTAAAACGGGTGAAGCAGCCCGTGTACTTAATTGTTAATAAAATAGATACAGTGCACCCGAATGATTTGGCGCCGTTTGTTGAAAGTTATCAAAAAGATATGGCGTTCAAACAAGTATTTCCAATTTCAGCACTGCAAGGTAACAATGTGACGGAATTATTGGCAGAACTTGAACATGAATTACCGGTGGGACCGCAATATTATCCAGATGATCAAATTACCGATCATCCGGAATACTTCGTTGTTTCTGAGCTAATTCGTGAGAAAATTTTAGAATTAACCCGCGAAGAAGTCCCCCATTCAGTTGCAGTTCAGGTTGAAAAAATGCGCCATAATGATAACGAAAAAATGAAAATTGACGCAACCATTGTTGTCGAGCGTCCAGGTCAAAAGGGAATTATTATTGGTCAAGGCGGCAAAATGTTGAAGGAAATTGGGACGCGGGCAAGAAGAGATATTGAACGTTTACTAGGTGAAAAAGTCTATTTACAATTATGGGTTAAGGTTGATAAGGGTTGGCGCGATAATCAGCAGTACCTAGATGAATTAGGTTACCGTAAGAAAGATTATTAAACAGCGAGATAATGAACTTAGGCCGTGTTTGAATGAAGGTCAAGCTTTGAAGGAGGGTTGCATTTGGCACAACGACAAATAACTGACTTTAATGGCCTAGTGATGTTTCGCCGGGATTACCGGGAGCGCGATATGTTAGTTAAATTTTTTACTGATCAATTTGGTAAGAAAATGTTCTTTATTCGTGGTGCACGCAAACGCGGCTTTAAATTAGCGGCTGCATTACTGCCTTTTACGCAAGGAACCTACGTTGGAAACATTCACGAAGAAGGATTGTCATTTATTAACGCGGCCAAAGAGTACCATCAATTTCAAAGCATCTCGACTGATATTGGTTTAAATGCGTATGCAACCTACATCTTAAATTTGATTGATGTTGCTTTTACGGATAACCAACCGTTACCGCGCTGGTATCAGCAGGCTGTTTTATCGGTGCAATTAATTGACGATGGATTTGATCCAGAGATTATCACGAATATTAATGAAATTCAGTTGTTGGCGGCTTTCGGAGTGGCACCTTACTTAGAAAGCTGTGTCATTTGTCACCGAAGTGATCTTCCCCTAGACTATTCTGAAAGTTATGGCGGCCTGTTGTGTCAGAAGCACTTTCATTTGGATCCTTATCGTTTCCACGCAAGTGCGCGGGCAATTTATTTATTGCGCCAATTTTCGGTGCTTAATTTAAATAAGTTAACGTCAATTTCGGTGAAGCAAGCTACTAAGGATGAATTGCGGCGAATAATTGACCGCATTTATAGTGATACGGTGGGTCTAGCATTAAAAAGTAAACATTTTATTGATGATATGAAGAATTGGGATCACTTGTTGAAACCGTAATTGACAAGTTAAATGAAAATCGGTAGAATTTAGTTTAGATGAACGATGACGGAAAGAAACAGGTAATGATTTATCAGCGAATTCGGAAATAGTGAAAGCCGAACTAAATTATGACTGCGGGGCATTCCTGAGTGATTAGGTTAATATTAAAGTGTTAGTGAATAAATCACTAGAACTAGGGTGGAACCGCGAGTAATCGTCCCTATGTAGATTGTTAATCTGCATAGGGGCTTTTTTATTTAAATTTGTAGAAAAGCCTACTAGTATAACCTATTCAAAACAAGTCGATTGGCTTAAGCAGTACTTTTACAAGTGGTGTTTTGGCCTTAAATGTGAAGGGAGTTTCACTTATGGATCAAAAATTAAATATTCAAGATATGATTTTAACTTTACAGCATTATTGGGGTAAGCAAGGTTGTATGTTAATGGAGGCCTACGACACTGAAAAAGGTGCCGGGACGATGAGTCCGTATACTTTTTTACGGGCAATTGGACCCGAACCATGGAATGCAGCTTACGTTGAGCCCTCAAGACGGCCGGCTGATGGGCGGTATGGTGAAAATCCTAATCGATTGTACCAACATCACCAATTTCAAGTTGTCATGAAGCCTTCGCCAGCAAATATTCAGGAACTTTATCTGGATAGTTTGCGGGCATTAGGCATCGATCCCTTGGCCCACGATATTCGGTTTGTTGAAGATAATTGGGAAAATCCTTCAATGGGCTGTGCCGGTGTTGGTTGGGAAGTTTGGCTTGATGGGATGGAAGTCTCACAATTCACTTATTTCCAAGTTGTCGGTGGTTTGAACGTTAAGCCAGTTACTTCGGAGATTACATACGGGATTGAACGATTAGCTTCTTATATTCAGGATGTTAATTCTGTTTTTGATCTTGAATGGGGCGATGGCGTTAAGTACGGTGATATCTTTAAGGAACCTGAGTTTGAACATTCAAAATATTCTTTTGAAGAAAGTAATCAAGATATGTTGCTGCAATTATTTGATATGTACGAAAATGAAGCAAAAAAACAGATTGATAATGGCTTAGTTCATCCTGCCTATGATTATATTTTAAAATGTAGCCATACTTTTAACTTATTGGATGCACGTGGTGCGGTCAGCGTTACAGAGCGTGCTGGCTATCTTTCTCGGATTAGAAATATGGCCCGGGCGGTTGCACGAGCATTTGTGGCTGAACGTGAAAAGCTTGGTTTCCCGTTGCTAAAACAAGATACCGAAAAAAAGGAGGAGAACTAAAATGACACATACATTTTTAATGGAAATTGGGTTGGAAGAAATGCCAGCACATGTTGTTACGCCTAGTCGCCAACAATTGGTTAAGCGAACGCAAGAATTTTTACAAAAAAATCGCTTGAGTTACGGCAAAGTTTCTTCATTTTCTACTCCGAGGCGTTTGACGGTAATGGTCGAAGAGCTTGCTGCTAAGCAGACTGATGTTAAGAAGGAAGTCCGTGGACCAGCCAAGAAAATTGCTCAGGATGCGGATGGTAATTGGACTAAGGCAGCTCAAGGTTTCGTTCGGGGTCAAAAAATGACGACGGATGATATTATTTTTAAAGAACAAAAGGGCGAAGAGTACGTCTTTTTAGATAAATTTATTCCCGGAGAACCTGCTAAAGAAGTTCTAATGGGGATGAAAGACGTTGTCACGGCCATGACTTTCTCTACTAATATGCATTGGGGTGATCATGATTTCGAATATATTCGTCCAATTCACTGGATCGTTGCACTGTTAGATCAAGTTATTGTGCCATTCCAGGTTCTGAATATTAAATCTGGTCGAAAAACGCAAGGACACCGTTTCTTAGGCAAGGCGATTGAATTGCATCAGGCAAGCGATTATTTGACGGTTTTGGAAGGTCAATTTGTTATTGCTGATCCGGCCAAACGGCAAACAATGATTGAAGCGCAAATTCAAAAATTAGTTAAGGCCAATAAATGGACGATTGAGCTTGATCCTGACTTACTAGAAGAAGTGGTTAATTTAGTGGAATATCCGACCGCGTTTAGCGGTACTTTTGCGGCCAAGTACTTGAATATGCCAGATGAGGTTTTGATTACATCGATGAAAGACCACCAACGTTATTTCTATGTTCGTGATCAAGCAGGTAAGTTATTACCAAACTTTATTTCTGTTCGGAATGGTAATGCTGAACATTTGGACAACGTTATTAGTGGGAATGAGAAGGTTTTGGCGGCTCGTTTGGAAGATGCCGAATTTTTCTACACTGAAGATCAAAAACAAACAATTGCGGACTACGTTGCACGTTTGAAATCAGTTTCCTTCCACGACAAGATTGGTACAATGTACGAAAAAATGCAGCGTGTTCAGTTGATTGCCCAGGCCTTAGGTGAGAAGGCTGGTCTAACTGCTGAGGAGTTAACTGATTTAAAGCGTGCTAGTGAGATTTATAAATTTGATTTAGTTACCGGAATGGTTGGTGAATTTCCTGAGTTACAAGGTGTGATGGGCGAGAAATATGCCTTATTGCAGGGGGAACGGCCAGCTGTTGCTCAAGCAATTCGTGAACATTATTTACCAATCTCTGCTGATGGGGTCCTACCACAAAGTAAAGTAGGCGCCGTTTTAGCACTAGCCGATAAATTTGATAGTATTTCTAGTTTCTTCGCGGTTGGTATGATTCCAAATGGTTCCAATGACCCTTACGCTTTAAGACGACAAGCATTTGGTATTGTCCGTGTTCTTCATGATCGGCAGTGGCATTTGAGTGTGACTAATTTTGAACAACAAATGGCACAATTACTGGAGAAGCATCAGGTGACCTTTAATCTAGATTACGGTAAGAATATTCAACCAATTAAACAATTCATGGATGATCGGATGCGGCAATGGTTCGGTAATCATCAAGTTAATTATGACATTGTTGATGCCGTGCTGGGTGGTCATAATAATGATTTAATGTCGATGTTTGACGCAGCCCAAGTACTGGGTGAACAACGCCAGGACGCAAACTTTAAAGAATCGATTGAAGCATTGACCCGGGTGTTACGCCTGGCAGATAAGGCCGATTTCGGTGATCAAGAGACCTTGAATGTTGATCCAGCACTTTTTGAAAATGATGCTGAAAAGAATTTGTATGCAGCCGTTAAAAAAGTTCAAGAGGCAACACCAAATCGTTCAGTTGCCGAAAACTTTGCTGCACTTCGTGATTTGCGACCACTAATTGAGGCTTATTTTGATGCAACGATGGTAATGGTCGATGATGAAAAGCTTCGCAAAAATCGATTGACGCAATTAGCAATTTTAGCGCGTTTAATTTTTACCGTCGCTAATCTAAATGAATTAATTGTTAAATAGGGCTACTAAGTCGTATTTGCAAACGAGGTCTCTTAGCAAGCAGCATTAAGTAGCCATCATGCTCTTGCTAAGACGTTAGTAATTAATCGAAATTTTATGGAGCAAATTAGTTGTTGCTAGTGACCGGTTGTGCTATCATAAATAATGTATTTTTGCGCTTGATAATCCAGTAGAAGTCGCACTTTTTCCAGAAGAGTGCGACTTTTAAAGCTTTTAAAGTATTTGTGAGGTGAGGGTTTGGCCGGTAGAATTCCAGAAGAAGTAGTTGAAGAAGTTCGTACTTCCGTTAATATTACCGATATTATCGGGCAGTACGTCCAATTAAAAAAGTCTGGGAAAAATTTATTTGGTCTTTGTCCATTTCACGAGGAACGGACACCATCTTTTTCAGTAACGGAAGATAAGCAAATATTTCATTGCTTTAGTTGTGGTCGTGGTGGTAACGTTTTTAAGTTTATTATGGAGATTGAGAATTTAGATTTTCCAGCTGCAGTAACTAAAGTTGCTGAACTGGGGAACGTCTCAGTTGATTTAAGTACCTATCAGGGAAAGCCACAGCGACCAGTTGATCCAAAACGGGAAAAATTGTTTGCGTTGTATCGTGACGCAACGGCGTTATACCACCATATTTTGGTGAATACAAACACCGGTGAGGCAGCGTTAGCATACGCAACACAGCGTAATTTAAATGCAACGTTGTTAGATACTTTTCAAATTGGATTTGCTCCGCAGCAACGTGATTTACTGATAACTTTTTTTAAAGAAAAACAAACCGATTTTCAATTATTACGGCAATCTGGGCTTTTTATCGAAAATGATGATGGCACCTTACGTGATCGTTTTGTTGGCCGGTTGATGTTTCCAATTCGTGATGAGCAGGGCCGAGTAATTGCCTTCTCAGGTCGAATTTTACAAGTAACTGATAATCAGCCAAAGTATTTAAATAGTCCTGAAACTGATTTATTTAACAAGCGCGATGTCCTGTTTAACTTTGACTTAGCGAAAAGTGAAATTCGAAAAGCTAAGCGAGTTATTTTATTTGAAGGTTTTATGGATGTAATTGCTGCTTTTCAGGCCGGAGTTAAAAATGGTGTTGCTTCAATGGGAACGAGTTTAACCAATGAACAACTTTATCACTTACGCCGGGCAACTGATCAATTGGTTGTGTGCTACGATGGTGATGCTCCTGGCATGAAGGCAACTAACCGAGTTATTGAATTATTAAAAGACGATCAACGATTTAATTTAAGCATTGTGACGTTACCCGAGCAACTTGATCCTGACGAGTACGTTAAAAAGTACGGTAGTGAGCAGTTTCAAAATGAGGTCACTAATTCTTTAGAAACGGCGCCAGCTTTTCGACTGCATTTTTTAAAGCAAAATCGCAATTTAGATAATGAACAAGATAAGATTGCTTACATTAATGATGCATTACAAGAGCTAGTTTTGGTCTCTTCAGCAGTTGAACGTGATGTTTACTTGAATCAACTTAGTGAAGATTTACATGTTTCTTATACAGCATTAGTTCAGCAGTTACAGCAATTATTAGAAAAGACAACGGCTGAACATGATCGTGTACGGGCACAGCAACAACCAAAAAAAGAAGTGGTGCCCGTTTACCAGCAACAGGTGCATAAGTTAGATCGTGTTGAGTTGGCCGAACGCGAATTATTACGGCTGTACTTTCATGATCCAACCGTGCGAACGCGGCTACGTAATCGCGCAGACTTTAGTTTTATTCACGATAATTATCAGTTGTTGTATACTTTTGGTGAAGGCTATTTTGAAAAACACGATTCATTTTTGATTGCGGAATTTATGGATTATTTACCCAGCACGGATGATCGTTTGCAACGATTGGTCAGCGCGGTTGAGCAAATGTCTGTGCCACCGACTACCAGTGATGAACAAGTAACGGACTATTTGATTGCAATGCGTCGTTCAGTCTTTGAAAAACAATTGCAAAAAGCGCAGAATGACTTACGCGATGCAACGCGAACTGGTGATGACAAACAGGCGGTTCAGCTATTGCAACAGATTATTGATTTAAAGCGTCAGATACAAGAAGTAGCGACACAACAAATGATATAGGAGGCCGATCGAATGGCAAATAAAACTGTAAAAAGTGACGATAAAAAGTATACGGCCGCAGTTAAAGCAATAATTAAAGAATTTAAGCCTAAAAAGCAGGTTACTGAGGATGCTTTAACCGACAAGATCGTAACACCTTTTCACCTTGATGCTGATGCGATTGATAAGCTTTTTCTGAAAATAGAAGATCAAGGGATCAGTGTTGTTGATGAAAAAGGTGAGCCTTCCGTACGAAGTTTGAAGAAAGAAAAAAACGTTAAGAAAAAGGACCTTCAAAATATGTCCGCACCAGCTGGTGTTAAAATCAATGACCCAGTTCGGATGTATTTAAAAGAAATTGGTCGAGTATCATTGTTAACGGCCGATGAAGAAGTTGCCTTGGCACTTAAAATTGAGCAAGGTGACGAAGAGGCCAAACAGCGCCTTGCCGAGGCCAATTTAAGGTTGGTTGTTTCAATTGCCAAACGTTACGTTGGGCGTGGTATGCAATTTCTTGATTTAATTCAAGAAGGTAATATGGGCCTAATGAAGGCCGTTGAAAAGTTTGATTACCGTAAGGGATTTAAGTTCTCCACATATGCAACCTGGTGGATTCGTCAGGCAATTACCCGTGCAATCGCTGATCAGGCGCGAACAATTCGGATTCCAGTGCATATGGTTGAAACGATCAATAAGTTAATTCGAATTCAACGACAGCTTCTACAGGATTTAGGTCGTGAACCCACACCAGAAGAAATTGGTGCTGAGATGGATATGCCAACGGAGAAGGTTCGCGAGATCTTAAAGATCGCCCAAGAGCCAGTTTCGTTGGAAACACCAATTGGTGAAGAGGATGATTCCCATTTAGGTGATTTCATTGAAGATCAAGATGCTACTAGTCCGGCCGATCACGCTGCTTATGAATTATTAAAAGAGCAATTAGAGAGCGTTTTGGACACATTGACGGACCGTGAAGAGAATGTGCTGCGTTTACGTTTTGGACTTGATGATGGTCGAACACGAACGCTTGAAGAGGTTGGTAAGGTCTTCGGTGTTACGCGGGAACGAATTCGGCAGATTGAGGCAAAGGCGTTACGAAAATTACGGCACCCAAGTCGTTCAAAACAGCTAAAGGATTTCTTGGAATAACCTTAATGAGAGTGTGATCCAAAAAGAAAATGTTTGAAAAGACATTTAGATTGCGGACACATTTATACTAATTTTATAGCGGCTTTTGCAACCGTAATTTCTGGAGACTTTCTTTAGTGATAAAAAATAGGATCAAGCCAAAATTCATTTTTGGCTTGATCCTATTTTTGTGTTTCAAGCACATTTACACTAAATTAGTGAGATAAATACTACATAAATGTATTTTCCAAACACGGCCTAAATTAATCAAGTAAATGGTAAGTCCCTGTAAAAGTATTTTTCTGATCTGTTTAGTGTAGAAAGTTGGGAAAAGCAGTTTTAATTAATTTTCGTTTACAAGTGCTTATTGCTTGGTACAATGAATTTAGAAACTTTTAAAGGTGAGGATGAAAAACGTGAATAAAGTACATTTGAGTAAGCGACTGACAGCAGTTGCCGATTTTGTACCAGAAAATGGGCGGGTAGCTGATATTGGTTCGGATCACGCGTTGGTACCAATCAGTTTAGTTGCCAGTGGAAAGATCACTTTTGCGATTGCCGGTGAGGCTATTGCAGGGCCATTTCATCGCGCCCAAAACGCGATTGCTGCAGCAGGCCTAACGCCTAACATTCAGACACGCTTAGCAGATGGATTAGCTGCTATTCAAACGACGGATCAAATTGATACCGTTGTGATCGCTGGAATGGGTGGTCAACTGATAAGCGATATTCTAACTCGCGGTGAAGAAGTATTAAAAACGGTTAAAACTTTAGTTCTAGAGGCCAACATTCAGGAAGTTTTAGTTCGCGAATGGTTGATGCAGCATAATTATCAAATTGTCGCGGAGATGATTTTGGCTGAGGATAATCATATTTACGAAGTTATTAAGGCAACTAAAGTTACCGTGGCACCCGATTATACGCAGCAACAACTGATTTTTGGGCCGTTATTAATGCAACAACAATCGGCCGTTTTTAAACAAAAGTGGCAACACCGTGCTTTAACAAATCAACGTATTATTGCCAATTTAAAAGCAAATGCACATTCTGATAAATCGGCAAAATTACGATCGTTAGAACTTGAGAATCAACAGATTAAGGAGGTTTTAGCATGAGTCTTTTAGTTCAAGATTTTATTAATCGATTTGAACGTTTTGCACCGCAATACCTGGCGGAACCTGGTGATCCAACTGGCATGCAGCTTGGATCAACGAAGCAGCCGATTCACCGAGTAATGGTTACTTTGGATGTTCGACCAGAAGTGGTTCAAGAAGCAATTGAACGACGGGTTGATTTTATTTTTGCACATCATCCAGTTGTTTTTCATCCAGCCAAAAATTTAATTACCGATAATCCGCAAAACGCAATGTACGCCGAATTATTGGCGCACCATATTGCAGTGTATTCGGCACATACAAACCTTGATTCCGCTAATGGTGGAATGAACGATTGGTTGGCCGAACGATTACAGTTACAGCAAATTAGCTTGTTACAGCCTAGTTATCAACGAAAAATGAAAAAGCTAGCGGTTTTTGTTCCGCAAAAACAGGCAACTGTATTGCGCCAGGCCTTGGTTCAGGCTGGAGCCGGTCAAGTTGGTAATTATCACGGGGCCAGTTACAGCCTGGCCGGTACAGGTCGGTTCACGCCAGAACAAGGCGCTCAACCGGCAATTGGTCATGTTGGTCAAGAAGAGACAGTTGCTGAGGAAAAAATCGAGGTTATTTTTCCAGAGACGTTAACCCAGCCGGTATTAGCAGCGATGTACCGAGTTCATCCCTATGAGGAACCAGCGTATGATTTATATACGTTGGATAATCCTGGTGAAAAGTTTGGTATTGGTCGAATTGGCGAATTGGCCCAACCAATGACGGTTCAGGCCTATGCTCAACAGGTTCGGCAAGCATTTGACTTAACTGGGCTACGCTTGGTCACACCTGATCCTGCTAGGCGGATTAAGCGGGTGGCAGTTATTGGTGGTGATGGTGGTAAATTTTACCCGGCTGTTTTAAAGCAGCAAGCAGATGTCTTTGTTACCGGGGATGTGTATTACCACACAGCCCATGATATGTTGGCCGCTGGTTTGTCCGTCATCGATCCAGGGCATCATATTGAAAGTATCGTGAAGGAAAAGGCGGTTCCGTTATTCCAAGGCTGGGCCAAGGAAGAAAATTGGGCCGACGTTAGTTTCTTTGCTTCTAAGTTGAATACTGACCCGTTTAGATTTATTTCTAAGTAAATCTAGGAGTGTTTGGAAAAACGCCAGGGCTTGATTTTTCAAACACATTTATACCAAACTAGTTAGGAAAACGGAAAATACTAATTAAAGATGCTTTCTGAAAACGGTCCAGGCTAAATTTGGTGGGAAAAAATGGTTTTAAATCGAAATAAAGGAGACCTTTAAAATGGCAATTTATGAAGACTTAGTACCACGTTTTTTACGTTACGTTAAAATCAACACCCGTTCGGATCCGGATTCCAATACAATTCCGTCAACGCCTAGGCTGACGTCTTTTGCAAAAAAATTAGCCGAAGAAATGCGAGTAATTGGCTTAAAGAATGTTCATTATTTAGACAAGAATGGTTACGTTGTTGGGACCTTACCAAGTAATCAAGAAAAAAAGGTACCAGTGATTGGTTTTATGGGGCATATGGATACCGCGGAGTTTAATTCAGAAAATATTAATCCCCAGCTTGTGTCTAATTATGATGGTCAATCGACAATTAAACTTGATCAGGCTGGTAAGTTCACTTTGAATCTGACTGATTTTCCATTTTTGGCCAATTATAAAGGTCACGATTTGATTACAACCGATGGCTCAACTTTATTAGGTGGTGATGACAAGGCTGGGGTTGCCGAGATTATGACAGCAATGGCTTATTTAGTTAAGCATCCAGAAATTAAACACGGTGAAATTCGGGTTGGTTTTAGTCCCGACGAAGAAATTGGCACTGGGGCAGATCATTTTGACGTTGCTGATTTTAATGCCGCCTTTGCCTACACTGTTGATGGCGGATCTGAAGGCCAGCTGGAATACGAAACGTTTAATGCCGCGGAGATGAAAGTTCATATTCAGGGTAAAAATGTTCATACAGCCACTGCCAATGGTGTTATGGTTAATGCTTTACAACTAGCCACTGATTTTCAAAATGGCCTTCCCCAAAAAGAAGTGCCTGAAAAAACCAGTGGGACGGCGGGCTTTTTTCATTTGTATCAATTAAAAGGAACTGTCGAAGAGGCCGACATGACTTACATTATTCGTGATTTTGAGCGTTCTGGTTTGCAGGCGCGTAAGGAAGTGGCACAAAAAGTTGCTGCAACGATTAATGCACGCTTTCCTGAGGAACGGATTAGCTTAACTATTTTTGATCAATACTATAATATGCGTGAGGTCTTGGAAAAGGATATGCGCAGTGTTGAATTGGCAAAAAAAGCAATGGAAGAAGTTGGTGTGAAGCCCTTGATTGATCCTGTCCGCGGTGGTACCGATGGTTCAAAGATCTCCTTCATGGGGTTACCAACCCCAAATTTGTTTGCCGGGCCAGAAAATATGCATGGTCGCTATGAATTTGTTTCTGAACAGGTAATGGCAAAGGCTACGGATGTTATTTTGCAAATCATTAAATTAAACAGCCAGTAGCTGAATAAAGTTAAGCAAATTAGTTGCCGCGAATGTATGTTCGCGTTAAACTGTAGTTGTTGGAAATAAGTAGTTTTGATCGGCAGGAAACTCTGCCGTTTTTTTGACACTAAATTTTAAAATTTAACTTTGAAAATATTTAGTTTGGGAGTTGATCAAATGAATCCAGAAAAAATGACGCAGGCAGTTCAAGATGCAATTGCGGAAGCACAAAACATCACGGTAACACGGCACCAACAGGAAATTGATATTCCCCAGCTTTTTAAGTTTTTAATACAACCTCAGCAATTAGGACGAAAGATTTACGAAAAGGCCGGTCTCGAAATACCAACTTTAGAGGCCGAAATCGATCGTTTATTGGATGCTATTCCTACTGTTGAAGGCAATGTGGCCTATGGTCAGAACATGAGCCAAAATCTCTATCGATTGCTTCAAGCTGCGGATAAGATTAGTCAAGATCTCGGGGACGAATACGTGGCAACAGAAAGTATTCTTTTGGCGTTGATGACTTTGAAGGATCAATCATTGACTCAATATTTGACCAAATCAGGTTTAACGACTACTAAATTAAAGGCCGTAATTACTGAGATGCGTGGTGGTGATCGAGTGACCTCGAAAAACCAGGAGGAACAGTATCAGGCTTTAGAAAAATACGGAACTGATTTAGTGAAAGCAGTTCGGACTGGCGATCAAGATCCGATTATTGGTCGTGATGAAGAAATTCGTGATGTTATTCGGATTTTGTCGCGGAAAACAAAAAATAATCCCGTTTTAATTGGTGAACCTGGTGTTGGAAAAACGGCGATTGTTGAAGGCTTGGCTCAACGGATTGTTAATAAAGACGTTCCAGATAATTTGAAGGATAAAACTATTTTTAGTCTGGATATGGGATCGTTGATTGCTGGTGCAAAGTACCGCGGAGAATTTGAAGAACGATTGAAAGGTGTTTTGAAGGCCGTTCGTAAAAGTGAAGGCCAAATTATTTTATTCATTGATGAAATTCATAACATCGTGGGCGCTGGTAAGACTGAAGGCAGTATGGATGCTGGTAACTTGTTAAAGCCAATGTTGGCCCGAGGCGAATTACACTTGATTGGGGCAACGACGTTAGACGAATACCGACAGTATATGGAAAAAGATAAAGCGCTAGAACGGCGTTTCCAACGAATCGTCATTCAGGAACCAACAGTCCAAGATACAATTAGTATTTTACGTGGTTTAAAAGAACGTTTTGAGATTTATCATGGCGTTCGTATTCATGATAACGCTTTGGTTGCCGCCGCAACACTTTCTGATCGCTACATTACAGATCGGTTTTTACCCGATAAGGCGATTGATTTAGTTGATGAGGCCAGCGCTAATATTAACGTAGAAATGAATTCAATGCCCACCGAGCTTGATCAGGTCACTCGGCGTTTAATGCAGATGGAGATTGAAGAGGCCGCTTTGAAAAAGGAAACGGATTCGGTTTCGAAAAAGCGATTGGCCGAATTACAATCAGAATTAAGTAATTTGCGTGAAGAAGCCAATAGCATGAAAATGCGGTGGGAATCAGAAAAAGAAGATATTTCTAAAGTTAACAAAAAGAAATCCGAAATTGATCAGGCTAAACGGCAGTTAAAAGATGCGCAATCTAGTTATGATTTGGAGACGGCGGCACGCCTGCAACACGGCACAATCCCTGAATTGGAAAAAGAATTGGCCACAATGGAAAAGCAGGATCGTCCTGAAAATTGGATGGTTCAAGAATCTGTCACTGAAAACGAAATTGCGGACGTTGTTAGCCGCGAGACTGGCATTCCAGTGACTAAGTTAGTTCAGGGTGAGCGAACTAAATTACTGAAGCTTGGTGAAAGCTTGCATAAGCGTGTGGTTGGCCAAAACGAGGCCGTTGATGCTGTCACTGACGCTGTATTGCGGTCCCGTGCCGGATTGCAGGATCCCAATCGGCCACTAGGATCCTTCCTATTCTTAGGGCCAACTGGTGTTGGTAAAACGGAATTGGCCAAGGCTCTTGCCGAGAATCTATTTGATTCGGAAGACCATATGGTACGAATCGATATGAGCGAATATATGGAAAAAGAGTCAGTTTCGCGATTAGTCGGCGCCGCACCTGGCTACGTTGGGTATGAAGAAGGCGGGCAATTGACCGAAGCAGTTCGGCGGAACCCATATTCAATTGTCTTATTGGATGAGGTTGAAAAGGCCCATCCAGACGTTTTTAATATTTTATTACAAGTGTTGGATGACGGTCGTCTAACGGATGGCCAGGGGCGGACGGTTGATTTTAAAAATACAATTATTATTATGACGTCCAATCTTGGGTCTGAAATTTTACTAAATGGCGTGAATGAGCAAGGTGAAATCACTAAGTCCAGTCAAGAGCAGGTTCAGCAACTAATTCAAACCCACTTCAAGCCTGAATTTTTAAACCGAATTGATGACATTATTATGTTCACACCGTTAAGCCTTAACGATATCCAGGAGATAGTGGTTAAGTTACTGGCACAACTTTCGCACCGTGTGGCTGATCAGGAAATTAACCTAACCATTACGGATAGTGCTAAAAAATGGCTTGCCCAACAAGGGTATGATCCGGCCTTTGGTGCGCGACCGCTGCGGCGTTTTATTACCCGTGAGGTGGAGACACCGCTGGCCAAGGAAATTATTTCTGGTCGGGTAGCGCCACACACAACCGTAAAAATTAATTTACTCGATAATCATTTAGTCTTTGAAAATCAGGTTGCGGATAAAACGATGACCACGAAGTAAAAGTGATTAATCAGTTAATATTTAGCAAATTTTTAAAAAGGTCAACAAAAAAAGACTGGTTTTAACCAGTCCTTTTTTTATTGATTACTATGATTTGTTTGTTTATCAGACATTAATCCAGGTAAGAACATGAGGATAATTGCAAAGATAATCGAGACAACTGCCATTGAGCCAACGCTATAAGGCCGACTGGTGACCGCTGAGCCAATGTAACCAATTAATTGTCCTAAAATTAGCGCCCAAATCAGTACAATAATCTGTTTCATAGCGCACCTTCTTTCAATACAGATGTATTTTAGCATACTCTTTTTGAAAGCAAAAGAACTATTTGTGTAACTAGAGTTTGTTATAATCAATTATGAAGGGATGTGGCAAGTTGGCTTTTGTACAATTACAAGTGATGAGTTCGTATAGCTTGCTGGAAAGTCCCACGACAATCAAGGGACTTGTGGCAGCCGCTAAAAAACGTGGCTATTCAGCACTGGCACTAACTGACCAACAAGTACTTTATGCAAGTGTTGATTTCTATAAAGCTTGTATTGCGGCCAAGATCAAACCAATTTTAGGTTTGAAGTTGTCAGTTCAGGGGTTGTTAGATTCTGAAAAGCAGTACCCATTAGTGATTTTGGCCAAAGATAAAGTCGGCTACCAGCACTTGTTAAAGCTATCAACGGCCGTTATGACGGCTGAAAAGCCATTAGCGTTGGCGGATCTTGGCCATTTGTTAAGCCATGTTTTTGTAATTACGCCTGCCTATACCAGTGAGTTGGCCACGTTGGCGGCACATGATTTAGAGCAGGCTCAAACGTATTTAACTGAACTTGCAAAACTGACTTCCGATCTGCGGATTGGCGTTAGTCTACAAAAACAAGGAATTGCGCTAAAGGAACCCTTAAAACAATTAAGTGATACTACACACATTCCGTTAGTTGCTTTAGAGGATGTTCGCTACTTAGAACCAGATGATGCCTTTAGCACAACAATTTTACGCTCGATAAAGGCAGGGACAACTCTAAATGCCGAACAACAGGCAATTGCGGCCCAAGATGGTGAAAATTTTTTGGCACCAGCAACGCAAGTCTTTGAACGTTACCAGGCTAACAATTTGGCAGCAGCGGCCTTAGAGACGGAGAAGATAGCTCAGGCTTGTCAGGTCAAGCTTACTTTTCATGAGCCATTGTTGCCTAAATATCCAGTACCTACTCACAAAACGGCCGCCGACTACTTGCGCCAAATGGCAACTACTGGTTTAAAAGAACGTTTTGCTGATAAAGTTATTCCAAAGGCTTATCAAACCAGATTGGATCATGAATTAAAAGTAATTAACAAAATGGGATTTAACGATTATTTCTTGATTATTTGGGATGTTATGCATTATGCACACCAGGTAAATATTATGACTGGTCCTGGACGGGGTTCAGCCGCCGGCGCCTTGGTTTCCTATGCACTAGCCATTACCGAAGTTGATCCATTAAAATATAATTTACTGTTTGAACGTTTCTTGAATCAAGAGCGGCATAACATGCCAGATATTGATTTGGATATTCCGGATAATCGCCGGGAAGATCTTTTGCAGTACGTGCATCAGAAATACGGTCACACCCATATGGCGCAGATTATCACTTTTGGCACTCTTGCTGCCAAACAGGCATTGCGCGATGTTGGTCGTGTCCTGGGGCTAACTCAGTTTGAAATGGCCGATTGGTCAAAAGCCGTTCCAAATATTTTACACATTAATTTAACGGATGCCTACGAGCAATCGTTGCGGTTGCGCAATTTAGTCAGTGATAGCAAACGAAATCAATTAGTATACAAAACGGCGCTCCGGTTAGAGGGATTGCCCCGGCATTATTCCACACATGCGGCAGGAATTGTGCTGGCCGACCAAGACTTAACCGATTATTTACCCTTACAAACGGGTAGTGAAGGTATTTTACTAACGCAATTGCCAATGGGAAACGTTGAAGAACTTGGTTTATTGAAAATGGATTTTCTAGGTTTGCGAAATCTCAGTATTTTGGCGAATACTTTGCAATTGGTGAAGCAGCAAACAGGAGAAAAGCTACCAATCAATCAGATTCCATTAGATGACCCGGAAACTTTAAAACTTTTTCAAGCGGGCGACACAAATGGTGTTTTTCAATTTGAATCAAGTGGCATCAAGAATGTCCTTCGAGAATTAAGACCAACTAGCTTTGAAGATATTGTTGCGGTTAACGCCTTATACCGCCCCGGGCCAATGGAAAACATTGCAACTTTTATACAACGAAAACACGCCAACACTAAGCCGGAGTTTCCAAATGAAACGATTGCTGGTATTTTAGGGCCCACGTATGGCATTTTAGTTTATCAGGAGCAGGTCATGCAGGTTGCGGCTGCGATGGGTGGTTTTAGTTTAGGTGAGGCCGATATTTTACGCCGGGCAATGAGCAAGAAGAAAAAGGCCGTTATTGACGAGAAAAAAACTGAGTTTATAAATGGGGCCGTAAAAAAAGGTTACCAGAAACAAGCGGCAGTTCAAATGTATGAATACATTGAACGTTTTGCTAATTACGGGTTTAATCGTTCCCACGCGGTTGCTTACAGTATGATTGCTTTTCAACTGGCCTATTTAAAGGCCCATTATTCAGCTGCCTTTTTTGCCGCCTTATTAAATTCGGCAATTAATAACCCAGCTAAGACCAAAAGCTATTTGCAAGAAGCCAAACTGCGAAAAATTCAAATTTTACCGCCCGACATTAACCAAAGTCAGCTATATTATCGCCTTAAGCAGCAGGCAATTCTGTTCGGTTTACTTTGTATAAAGGGCCTAAGACGGGAATTTGTATTGCAAATTTTAGCAAATCGAAAAAAGCACGGTCAGTTTAAGTCGTTACAAGATTTCTTACAACGAATTGATGCTAAGTGGCTAAAAATGGATTATTTGGCACCATTGGTTTACACCGAGGCCTTTACGCAATTTAACACCAATCGAGCGGAATTAATGCAGGCCTTACCGGAATTAATTGAAGCACTAAATTTAAGTGGTGCGAACGTCTCACTATTTGAAACGCTAGCACCTAAGAAAAAAGAAGTACCAGATCTGAGCTTAGCTGAGAAACTTGAAGTTGAAGATCGCTATTTAGGGGCGTATTTATCTGGTCATCCAGTTGAAAAATACACTAACCTATTAACCAAGCAGCCAATTACCCAAGTTAGCGCTTTAGTTGTCGGAAAGCGAAGTAGCGTGTTACTCTTTGTTAAGAAAATAAAGGTAATTCGGACTAAACGCGGAGAACAGATGGCTTTTCTCAGCACCAGTGATGCTACCGCTGATTTGGACGTCACTGTGTTTCCGCGTGTTTACCGACAAATTAGTCAATGGTTGGCCAACGATCAAGTGTTATTGGTTCAGGGGAAGGTATCTGATGATCGTGGTGAACTTCAATTATTGGCCGAACAGATTCAATTAGCCGATAATTTAGTTCCAAAGAAAACAACGCAAACGCTTTTTTTGCGAGTAACTGAGCAAGCGGCGGCTAATTTAGAATTACCACAAAGATTAAAAAAATCTAATGGACCAATCCCAGTTATTTTGTTTGATCCCACCACTAAGAATAAAATATTATTGCACCGCGATTATTGGGTCACGCTTACAACTGCACTAACTCAAGATTTGCAAAAATTGCTTGGTAAAGCTAATGTTGCAGTGACAAATCAAGAGCTTTCTCATAATAAAAGTTAAATTGGATTTCTTGTGAAAAAAAGCGAGAATGAGCAGACATGTTTTCAGAAAAGTGTTAGAATATTGATTGGGTTTGAGTGCAGAAGAGCTGTACTTTAACAAATTATTAAAAATGCCTGAGGTGAAGAAATGAAACGCATTGGGATTTTGACAAGTGGTGGCGATGCGCCGGGTATGAACGCGGCAATTCGTGCAGTCACTCGAAAAGCTATCCATGAAGGACTAGAAGTATACGGAATTAACTACGGTTACGCTGGACTTGTTGCGGGTGATATCTTTAAGATGGACGAAGCAACTGTTGGTGATATCATTCAGCGTGGTGGGACATTCTTGTATTCTGCTAGATATCCAGAGTTTGCTCAAGAAGAAGGGCAATTGAAGGGTATTGAACAATTAAACAAGTTTGGAATTGAAGCATTAGTTGTTATTGGTGGTGATGGTTCTTATCATGGTGCTTTACGTTTGACTGAGCACGGTTATAATGCCATCGGTTTGCCAGGAACAATTGATAATGATATTCCTTACACTGATTTCACAATTGGTTTTGACACATCAGTTAATACCGTTTTGGAATCAATCGACCGTATTCGTGATACTGCAACTAGTCATGAACGAACTTTTGTTATTGAAGTTATGGGTCGTGGTGCTGGTGATATCGCGCTTTGGTCTGGTGTTGCTGGTGGTGCTGAAGCAATTATCATTCCTGAAAAGGAATTTGATATGAAGCAAGTTGCCAACAAGATTCGTGCCGGTCGTAATCGTGGTAAGAAGCACACCTTGATTGTTTTGGCTGAAGGTGTGATGCACGCTGACGAATTTGCTGAAGAGCTTGGCAAATTTGGCGACTTCCACACACGGGTTACGGTTTTAGGACACGTTCAACGTGGTGGTTCACCAACCGCCCGTGATCGTGTTATGGCTTCACAAATGGGCTCTTACGCTGTTGAATTATTAATGCAAGGTAAGGGCGGTTTGGCCATTGGTATTGAAAATAATAAGGTCGTTTCACACGATATCTTAGACTTATTTGATGCCAAACACCATTCAGAGATATCTTTGTATGATTTAAACAATGATATTTCTTATTAGTTTTTAAAGAGTATTTTGAAAATTATTTTTGGCGACTATTTTGTAGCAGAAGTGGGTTAAACGTCAGAACCTTGTGTTTGGTAATTTAGGCCAATGCTCAGAATCCAAGCGCCTTTTGGGATGCTCTTAGTTCTACTATTAATTCTGTTAAAATTGGCGTAAAGCCATTTTATAAAAAATGTAAAGGGAGAGATTCTACTTATGAAGAAAACCAAGATCGTAAGTACACTTGGTCCTGCTAGTAACGATGAAGCAACAATTCAAAAATTAATTGAATCTGGTGCTAATGTATTCCGTTTCAACTTCTCACATGGTGATCATGAAGAACATGCTGCACGTATGCAAATGGCCTTAGATGCCGAAAAGGCTACGGGCAAAATGGTTGCTTTCATGCTTGATACTAAGGGTGCAGAAATCCGTACCACAGTTGAAAAAGAAGGCAAAATCGAATTTAAGACTGGCGATGTAGTCCGTATTTCAATGGATGAATCACTTGAAGGCACCCATGAAAAGATTGCGGTTACTTATCCTGGTCTTTTTGATGACGTTCATATTGGCGGTCATGTACTGTTCGACGATGGCTTAATCGATATGAAGATTACCGAAAAGGATGACGCACATAAAGAACTGATTACAGAAGTTCAAAATGATGGTCTCTTAGGCTCCCGTAAAGGTGTTAACGCTCCTGGCGTTGCCATCCATTTACCAGGTATTACTGAAAAAGATGCTAGCGATATTCGTTTTGGTTTAGACCATGATATTGACTACATTGCTGCTAGTTTTGTTCGTAAAGCACAAGATGTTCTTGATATTCGCGAATTATTAGAAGAAAAGCACATGGAACACGTTCAAATCTTCCCTAAGATCGAATCTCAAGAAGGTATCGATAATATGGATGAAATCTTGAAGGTTTCTGATGGTTTGATGGTTGCTCGTGGTGACATGGGTGTTGAAATTCCTGTTGAAAACGTTCCGATTATTCAAAAACGTTTGATCAAGAAGTGCAATGCTATTGGTAAACCAGTTATCACTGCAACTCAAATGTTAGATTCAATGCAAGAAAATCCTCGTCCTACACGTGCTGAAGCTACTGACGTTGCCAATGCCATCTTTGATGGTACTGACGCAACAATGCTTTCAGGCGAAAGTGCTAATGGTAAGTACCCAGTAGAATCTGTTGCTACAATGGCACGGATTGCTGAACGTGCTGAAAAAGCTATGGTCGATGCTGATTCATTTGCTTTGAAGGAATTCGGTAAGACAGATGTTACTGAAGCTATTGGCCAATCTGTTGCTCATACGGCACGGAACCTTGGTATCCGTACAATTGTTGCAGCTACCGAATCTGGTTTCACAGCTCGCATGATTTCTAAGTACCGGCCAAAATCTGATATCTTAGCAATCACTTTTGACGAACGTACTCGTCGTGGCTTAGCAATTAACTGGGGTGTTTTCCCAATTGTTGCTGAAAAACCAGCATCAACTGATGATATGTTCACGTTAGCTTCTCAAAAAGCCCAAGACCTTGGTTTTGCTAAGGAAGGCGATTTGATCTTGATCACTGCTGGTGTGCCAGTTGGTGAACGTGGCACAACAAATGTCATGAAGATTCAGTTAATTGGTTCTAAACTTGTTGAAGGCCAAGGTGTTGGCGACCAAACCGTTATTGGTAAGGCTGTTATCGCATCTAACGCTCAAGAAGCTAACCAAAAGGCTGTTGAAGGTGGCGTCCTCATCGTTAAGACAACTGATAAAGATTACTTACCAGCAATCGAAAAATCTAGTGCCTTAGTTGTTGAAGCAGGCGGCTTAACAAGTCATGCTGCTGTTGTTGGTATCGCAATGGGAATTCCTGTTGTTGTTGGTGCCAAGGACGCAACTAGCCTTGTATCTGATGATGAAGTTATTACGGTTGATTCTCGTCGTGGTATTGTTTATCGCGGTGCTTCAAACGCAATGTAATCCATTAGTTATTCTAAAATCCATCATGCGTTTGCATGATGGATTTTTTTGCTTTTTTAGTGTTTACTTAAGAAGAGGCCTAATAACGATTCAAACTTCACTCTGCGAGCATGATTAGTTATTTGCTGTGGAACCTATTAACTTGGTTACTAACCTGTGTGATCGGGATGATTTGGTGGATGGCGATTTTTTTTAAATACGTTAATACTGAATAAATTAGGAACTGCCATTAAAAAAGTTTAAAATTACTCTGTAAGAAGGAAAATTTATTTAAATAGACAGGAGGACCTGATGGAAAGTTGGTTATTTTTAGGAGTTATTTTGTTAATTGCTTATTTGGCAAAAAACCAATCATTATTAATTGCGTCGGCAATTGTTTTAGTGATTAAACTAATTCCGCACACACAAAAACTATTAACAACGATTCAAGCAAAAGGAATCAATTGGGGTGTTACAATTATTTCGGTGGCCATTTTAGTTCCCATTGCTACCGGTCAAATTGGTTATAAGGATCTAATTAACGCGTTTAAATCACCAGTGGGGTATGTTGCCGTATTCTGTGGTGTTTTAGTTGCCATATTGTCAGGTAAGGGTGTCGGACTATTGGCCCAAAGTCCTGAAATTACGGTTGCCCTTGTTTTTGGTACAATTATGGGGGTTGTTTTTTTTCGAGGTATTGCTGCTGGACCAGTTATTGCCTCTGGAATGACGTACGTTATTCTACAATTGTTACATGTTAGTCCAATTTTAAAGTGAGGTGTTTTTGAATGGAAACAACAGATTATATGGGTCAAATTATTTCGGTTACGGTAACCGATGAAAATGAACAAGATTATTTTGCACAAAAAGATGGCGTAACTTTTCGAATTGAAAAAAGTGAATTTGATAAACCTCACCAGGTTACGGATGCCATCACGGGGTTTGCTTACGAAAACGAAGAGCATGAACTACAGTTAACAACTAAATTACCCACCGTCAAAATCGGACACTTTGCCTGGGCAACGGTTGTTGCTTCAAGGCGTGATCTTGGTGTCTTTGTTGATATTGGTTTACCAAATAAGGATATCGTCGTTTCTAGCGATTTATTACCGACAATTCATCATTTATGGCCGGCTAAAGGTGATCAACTCTTGGTCAGTCTTATTGTGGATAAGAAGGGCCGGCTTTGGGGTCAATTGGCCGATGAAGATATTTTTCAAGAAATGTCTAAGAAGGCAACCCAGCAACAAAATAATTCTGATGTGCAAGGCGTCATTTATCGTTTAAAAATTGTGGGCAGTTTCTTACTGACAGATGAGAAGTACATTGGCTTCATTCACCCAAGTGAACGTGATGCCGAGCCACGAATTGGTCAAAAACTAAAGGCACGAGTGATTGGTGTTCGGCCAGATGGCGTTTTAAATCTTTCTTTGCGCCCGCGTGCTTATGAAGCTATTAGTGATGATTCGGCGATGATTTTGGCCGTACTCAAACATCAGCCAGGTAACGTTATGGCCTATACGGATAAGAGTGATCCGGAAGCAATTCGTGAATTTTTTGGTATTAGTAAGGGACAATTTAAGCGGGCGCTGGGTCATTTAATGAAACTGCATTTAGTGGAACAATCTGATGGTAAGACACATCTTCTCGGGGATCCTGATCAACCGGAACATGCTTAGAATTGTTTTGTGATCGCGAAGCAATGGTTAAATTGTTATCAGTTAAAGTGGCAGTAGGAGTGGGCCAAAACGCTTGAACCTGTGTCGATCTCGACTAATCTGGTTTAAATGTGTTTGAACAAGCAGATTCATACGGTTGCTATGTTTCAAATTGGTGGTTTTCGCTGTGCTAGTTCTTGCGATGACCGAGGCAAACTTAGTCGCGAGCAGTTATGGACTTTATAACTGTGTTCCTTATTTTTGCCACCAGAATAGCTAATATTCGAAGCATCCTAAGTTATTTGCGATTTTTGTAAATAACTCACCGTAATCGCGAAGTAGTAGTTGAATGGACAACGGATGAAGCATCAAAATTATTAGCGTACTTAGACTTGGCTGCGACTCGGGCTTTGGATTACCTTCGTCTGATTGACATCGTCAGCGAAGCCAGTAATAATTCTCAATTGCGGAATGGTAGCTACAACGGCCAAATTCGCAGAATATAACCACTTTTTAGACCAATTGCAATTGGTCCAAAATTATTATAGAATTTAGTCATTGGTACGCAATCGGATGAGGGGCGTTTAGATGGTTGATGATAAATACGTCAAAAAAATCAAACAACAGCTACGCGAGGCGGGATTTAAATTAACCCCACAACGTGAAGCAACCGTTGTTTCGTTACTTGAGAACGAGGCAGGACATTTGAGTGCCGAAGAAATTTATTTGCGAGTTAAGCAAACAACTCCCGATATTGGCCTAGCTACTGTTTACCGAACGCTGGATATTTTAAGTGAGCTCAGAATTGTCAATAAAGTGAGTTTTACGGATGGTTTAGTTCGCTATGATTTGCGGCGTGAAGGTGCCCAGCAACATTTTCATCACCACTTATTATGTGTTCAGTGTGGTAAGATTGAAGAAATTCATGAGGACTTACTGGCTGATGTTGAGCAGGTTGTTGCTTCACGGTATCATTTCCAAGTCACGGACCATAAGCTCACTTTTCAGGGTTTATGTGCGGACTGTCAGCGTAAAAATAAGAACCAAATGGCGAAGGATTGAATCGGTTGAGTGGAATAAATTAGTTTGGTACTATTACTAACTTTTTAATTTCGCTCTCTTTTTATAGGCGTTTAGGAGAAATTAATGGACGAATTAATAGCTGATTTTAAACATTACCTAATAGTGGAAAAAGGACTAGCAGCTAATACTGTTTCTAGTTATTGCCGTGATTTGGAGCGGTTTATGACTTATTTAAAGGCCCAAAAATTAACTAGTTTTGATCAGGATCGATTTGTCATCCTGAATTTTTTAGGTGAGCTGAACGATGAAAAACTGGCAAC
The DNA here is from genome assembly GCF_003950295.1 of Loigolactobacillus iwatensis. Classification (GTDB taxonomy): domain Bacteria; phylum Bacillota; class Bacilli; order Lactobacillales; family Lactobacillaceae; genus Loigolactobacillus; species Loigolactobacillus iwatensis. The sequence goes on along the minus strand of NZ_RHNP01000016.1, from coordinate 13,715 downwards.
CAATAGTATCATCCGCATGGTCTCAAGTTTACGTAAGTTTTACCGCTTTTTGCTTGAAACGACGCAAATGACAACTGATCCAATGCTCCAAATTGATTCACCAAAAAAGCAACAACATTTGCCCCAGGTATTATCGCAAAATGAGATTGTCAGTTTGTTGAAAGCACCTGATACAACAACGGCCATTGGTATTCGTGATCGTGCAATTTTAGAAGTTATGTACGCAACTGGATTGCGGGTTAGCGAACTCACTCACCTAAAGATGAGCGAATTACATTTAAGCTTGGGTTTAATTCAAACAATTGGTAAGGGTGATAAAGAACGGATTATTCCAATTGGGGATGTTGCAATTGATTGGATTCAGCGGTATTTGGAAGCGGCGCGCCCGCAGTTCTTAAAAGCTGGTCAGCATAGTGATACTTTATTTGTTAATCATTATGGCCGGCCATTCACTCGCCAAGGTATTTGGAAGAATTTGAAGGGCTTAGTTAAAAAAACAGGAATAAAAAAAGACGTTACACCACATACACTACGGCACTCATTTGCAACGCACCTACTTGAAAATGGTGCCGACTTACGAGTTGTTCAGGAATTGTTGGGCCATGCAGACATTTCAACGACACAAATTTATACCCACGTTAGTCAGAAGCGGATCCGGGAAGTTTATAATAAGTACCACCCGCGGGCCTGATAGCGAATTGTATTTCATTTTTTTGTGTGTTATGGTTATTAGTACTTATAGTTAAACAGGTTTTAACCTTGGAGGTTTATAGTGCTGTTTAAATACAAAACAGATTACGAAAAGATTGCAATGGGCTTACTGTCTTTTATTCCTGATTTGGACGAAGTAAGTCATTTGAAGGAAGAATTAACTTGGTACCAAACTGAGACCAGTCGGCAATTATACTTGTGGAAGAATTCAAGTGGTAATTTTGCCGGGGTTATTGGTGTTGAATTGAATAAAGATTATGTTATTATACGACACCTTGCGCTAAGTCCTTCCGATCGAAATGAAGGAAATAGTTTTACGATGTTGACGGAATTGGCTGAATTATACCCAGATAACAAATTAATGGGAACTATTAGCACATCGCCATTAATTGCAAAGTGGGAACAGACACACTAAAGGATGATTGATTTGGCCTTAACCGTAAAATTACCGGAGTTTGAAGGTCCTTTAGATCTATTACTTCATTTAATTAAGAAATCAGAAATGAATATTTACGACATACCAATCGTCGCCATCACTTCCCAATACTTGGAGTATTTGCACCATATGCAGGCTTCAAGATTAGAAGTGGCCGGCGATTATTTTGTGATGGCGGCAACTTTAATGCGTATTAAGAGTCAAACTTTACTCCCGCGCCAACCAACTGTTGAATTAACTGAGGATGAGGATATCACTGTTGATCCACGGGATGAATTGGTCAATCAGTTGCTCGTTTACCAAACTTACAAAAAGGCTGCAACTGATTTACAGCAAAGGGAATCGGCCCGTAAGACACATTTTAGTAAGGCGCCTAGCTTAACCACTAGCGCCGAGCCCTTACCAATGCCGAGGAAACATTTGCGGATCGATGAGGTAACGGCCGCCTTGGTTAATTTACTGCAGGGTAAGGTCGTCAAGCCAGTTACAGTACGAAATGTGGTTCGAGAAACGATTACAATTAAGGATAAAGTTCAAGCAATCATAAAACAATTACACCGAAATAAACGTGGGATAGTCGATTTTGGCGATTTGTTAAGTAATTCAAGCGTCGAAGAGACAGTGACCACCTTTATGTCGGTTTTAGAATTAATGAAAAATGGTCAGGTATCTTGTTACCAAGAAGCTGTTTTGACGCCAATTACGGTTGCTTTAAAGGAGTCAAAAGTATGAATTTAACGGCAACTTTGGAAAGTTTGCTCTTTGTTGCTGGTGATGAAGGGATTACATTAGACCAGTTAGATGAATTATTGACAGAGGGACGCACAACGATTATGCGCGCACTTCAACAGTTTGAGAGTGATCTAAAGGCAGATCGTCACCGGGGATTAACGCTTTTTCAGTTTGGCGATCACTACAAATTAGTGACTAAAAAGGCTTACGCTGAGATTATCAAACACTACTATGAAATACCACTAACGACTAATCTTAGTCAGGCCTCATTAGAGACCTTAGCAATTATTGCCTATAAACAACCGATTACACGGGTTGAAATTGATGAAATTCGTGGTGTCCAAAGTAGCGGGGCACTGCAACGTTTATCTTTACGTCAGTTAATCGAAGAAAAAGGCCGTAAAAATGCACCTGGACGACCAATTTTGTACGTAACCAGTCCTTTTTTTCTTGATTATTTTGGTTTAAAGCAATTGAATGAATTACCGCCTTTGACCCAAGAAAAGACGACCACTACTGAATTAGAAACGGCCGATACAGCTGATCTATTTAAGGCCTTTGAGGCGCAATTAAAAGATAAGGAAGAAAAATAATGGAAAGATTACAAAAGGTTATTGCAGCAGCAGGGGTTGCTTCCCGTCGAAAAGCCGAGACCTTAATTAGTGACGGTCGAGTTACCGTTAACGGTGAAACGGTTACGGAAATGGGTGTTAAAGTTGGCGATCGAGATCAGATTGAGGTTAACGGTGTTCCGTTAGAACAAGAAAAAAAGCGTTATTTCTTGTTTTATAAACCTCGTCAGGTTATCTCAGCAGCCAGTGATGATAAGGGGCGTAAGACCGTCGTTGATTTTTTTCCGGAAGTTAACGAACGAATTTACCCAATTGGTCGTTTGGACTACAACACATCAGGACTGATTATCTTAACTAATGATGGTGAATTGGCCAATTTATTAACGCACCCGCGCTACCAAATTGAAAAATCGTACATCGCTAAAGTAACGGGAATTCCCACTAGTGAGGCCCAGAAAACGTTACGGACAGGCGTTCGGTTAGAGAAACGACGAACCGCCGCCGCTAAAATCAAGTTACTTTCCAGCGATAAAGTGCACCGTACCGCGCAAATTAGTGTCACAATTCATGAAGGAATGAACCATGAAGTTCGCGACATGTTAACGGCGGTTGGTTATCCGGTTGAAAAGTTACGGCGGGAACGGTATGCTTTTTTAACTGCTGATGGTTTAGTTTCTGGTGACTCACGGCCACTTCAAGCTCAAGAAGTAGCGGCCCTTAAAAAATTGGCTAGAACTGGTAAAATTCATTAGCCGAGAAGATTTGACGAAAACAGACAGCGATATGCTAAAATTGAGGCCGAGACGAAACATTGTCTCGGCCCCTTTTTAATAAACGCGTGATCCAAGTACTTGATGAGCGTAATGAAAGCTTTATGCTGTAGGTAAACGTTCATTGTACGTCTAATTACTTTAAGCGCATTTATTTTTACAGTTTAAAGCCACTTTTTTAAGTGCGCTTTATATTAAATGGAATATTTTGACGGATGATTGCGTGGGTTGGACAGTTTTGGTAGGCCTTTTTGAAGTTTGCTAACTGGTCGGCAGCGATTGGGGTTTTTCCTAAATTGTTGTCGGGTTTAAAGTAGGCAATACCGTTTGTTTGGTAATCAAAAAGTTGAGGTGCATTGATTTGACATAGACCACAGGCAATGCACTGCTCTTGCTGGACTTTACTGTACATAAATTTGGCCTCCAAGAAGGGATTCTCATGGAACAAGAAGATTATTTATTACTATTATTTGATCGGGTACAGTGGCGGCGATCACGAGCAATTTTGAATTTGCTCAAGGGAAAACGGACAGTGTCCAATTTATACGCCGGATTGACCTATCAACTACTTCCATTATACCAGCTTCTGCCCCACTTAAATGATGTGAAATTTCAGCGTGGCCTTGATCGACTAAAACAACGTGGTCTACTGGAGTTAGGAGAAAAACGTTACCGTTTAACTGAAGCAGGTCTCAAATCTCAACGGGCCTTTATATTGGTGCATTTTGTTCCCCGGTGGTTCAATGGCTTCAGGCAGCCTAATTTACAGCATTTTATGGCACGATTATTTTTGGCCACGCAAGTGACGTCCGAGTATACTCGCCATAATGCACGTTACTATCCACTGGAAATATCTGAAGTTGATCAGCAGGCCGTAAAAGTCTGGTTTACACAGTATAAATCACCGCAATTAGGTCGTAATTTATTAAAGGAATGGCGGCAATTTTTGCAACAGTTACCCCAGCATGATGCTGATATTTACAGTCAATTTTTAGTTGGGTACAAGATTACGCGCTATGCGGTGCCACAAGTTGCACAATTGTTTAAATTAATGCCAATTGAGGTTGCTCTGTATCAAATTGATATTACGGCTCATTTAATTAACTTGGTGCAAAGGACACCGGTGGATTTCCCGCTACTGGCCGAGCTTTGGCAACCACTTGCACAAGGTGTACTTAGTCAGAGTAGCGCACTGACTTATCGTCTGGCGCTTCAGGGCACTGACCTAACTAAAATTGCACAAATGCGGCGTTTAAGACCGGGCACAATTACTGAGCATCTATTAGAGGCGGCCATCTTAACACCGAATTTTCCATATGCCGCATACCTAACAACAACGCAACGGCAGAAATTGGCGGCGACTTTTTCCGAAACGGTTATTGATGACTGGCAATATGATCTAGTAGCGGCGCAGGATATTTCATTTTTCACATTTCGTTTATATCAAATTGAATGGAGGAAAAGCCATGAATACGGTGGAATTGACAAAAATCTTAACTAAACGTTTTGGTTATACAACTTTCAAACCAGGCCAATTGGACGTTATTCAGGCGGTTTTAGCAGGTCAAGATACTTTTGCAGTTTTGCCTACCGGGACTGGTAAATCACTCTGTTATCAATTACCAGGTTATGCGGCCAGTGGAAGTGTTGTTATTGTTTCACCGTTGTTATCCTTGATGCAAGATCAAGTAGCACGGTTACACTATTTAGGTGAAAAAAAAGTTGTGGCCTTAACTTCAAACCTGACAGCAATGGAGAAGAATGGCGTATTACAACAGCTGTGGCAGTACCGCTTTATCTTTTTATCACCGGAAATGGCCAATCAACCGCGCGTTCGTACTGCGTTGAGCCGGCTAAAGATTTCACTATTAGCGATTGATGAGGCACATTGTATTTCACAGTGGGGGACGGATTTTCGGCCTGATTATCTTGAATTGGCTTCTTTGCGTGAGCAGTTACAACCACGCGCAACGCTTGCAATGACAGCCACGGCCACTAAACGTGTGCAGGCCGATATTCTAGTCAAGCTAGGTTTAACGGATACAACTAAAAAAGTTATTTATTCTGTTGACCGACCTAATATTTATTTAGATGTTCAACAATACGCAAATGAATCTGGAAAAGAGCAGGCCTTGATTCAATTATGTCGGCAACTAAAAAAACCAGGAATTGTTTATTTTTCTAGCAAACAAAAGTCTGAAGAAATGGCCTATAAAATTCAAAAAGAAACGGGTATAAAAACTAGCTTTTATCATGGAGACCTACCTAGTCAAGATCGGTACGCAATTCAGCAACAATTTATGGAAGGTGATCTAGCAATTATTTGCGCAACTACTGCCTTTGGAATGGGGATCAATAAGGCCAACATTCGATTTGTTTTGCATTATCATTTAGCCTCTAATCTAGAAAGCTATTTACAAGAAATTGGCCGGGCAGGGCGTGATGGGCAGCAAAGTGTTGCCATCTTACTTTTTCAGCCTAGTGATATTCGAATTCAGGCCAATTTATTGGCGAGTGGTATTCCTGATAAGGGGCTTATTAAGCAATATTTTAAAAATCCGAATAACTTTAAAGCAATGCACTTTCCTGAGGTTGATCTCCTTCGCTTTTATCAACAGCACGGTTATTCTGCTTCGGCCATCCAACAGCTTTTACAAAAACGTCAAGAAGAAAAGCGCCTAGCACTAGGCGGTATGCTAAGCTACATAACGACGCCGAATTGTAAACGGCAATTTATCTTAACTTATTTTTCGGACCATAAATCAATTACTTGCGATAACTATTGTTGCTGCCATAATCAAGCGGCGGATTACCTTGAACAATTAGATTTGATTACAAATACAGGTAAACAAAAAGAGGCTGTTAGCTATGTTGATTGGCAAAGCCGCTTAAAGCAACTTTTCTTTACGGAATATTAAAGAATTTGAAAGTGGTTTATGTTACAATAATTCCTAGAAGTTCGACCTAAGAATATGATTGGTCCGCTAACGAAACCAGGCATTATTAATGGTATTTCGTGAATGAGGGGGAGCGTCAATGAATAAGAATGAGGAACCAAACAAAAAAACTGCTGCTCACGAAGAACGTCCTTGGGCCAAACAGTTTGATAATGCTCGCGATGATCGTGGCAACGTTTCACGTGCCGCAACTCGTAAGAAGGACCGGGGTAATGCGACTTTTGTGACAATTCTGACGATTGCTTTGTTGGCCTTAGCCGCACTACCGATTGGTGCTTGGATGATTTTTCAAAATCAGATGAATAAGCCAGTGACACCGCATAACACGACTGCAATTGTGAGTTCTTCTAAAAAGAAGGTAGCTACTAGTAAAAAAACGCAGTCAAAAAAAAATGCACAAGCAAGCAGTCGTAAGAAAGTAACGACAAGTAACGCGCAAAAGACGAGTTCAGTTGCCACAACAGAAACAAGTACTGCTCAGGCGGCTTCTTCTTCTGAACAAGTGGCTGCTGCCAGTTCTAGTAGTTCAAGCGCGACGTCGTCCAGCAGTAGTGCTGCTTCTGCCAGTAGCAGCAGTGGGAGCTACGTAACCGTTGCGGCGGGGCAAGGTGTTTACCGGGTAGCGGCTAATAACGGTTTAAGTGTTCAAGAACTTTTAAAATTAAACGGGTTAACAAGTGCAGCTACGATTAAGCCAGGTCAGCAATTACGAGTTAAATAAAATATTAAAAGTTAACTACTGGGGTCTGTGGCTGACCTCAATTTTTTTGTGGAAAAAGGGGTTTTAAATAATGGCAGTAGGTCTAAAGATCGCAATTGATGGTCCAGCATCGGCCGGGAAAAGTACGGTAGCAAAATTGGTTGCTAAGCAATTACATTATACTTACTGTGATACTGGCGCGATGTATCGTTCGATTACTTGGGCAGCGATGCAACGTGGCTTAAAGCTAACCGATGAAGTAGCGGTTGTTGCCTTATTGGATAAAAGTATGATTCGGTTTGAACCTGGAAAAGTTGAGCAGCGGGTTTTCTTTAATGAAACTGAAGTTACAGCGGCCATTCGGCAACCTGATGTGACCAATAATGTTTCAACAATTGCTGCTTTAGGCGGTGTGCGGCAGAAGTTAGTCCAATTACAACATCAAATTGCAGCGGCGGGAAATATCGTGATGGATGGTCGTGATATTGGAACGGCCGTGTTGCCTAACGCTGAAGTTAAAATTTTTTTGGTGGCCAGTGTTTCTGAACGAGCTACGAGACGGTATAAAGAAAACTTAACGAAGGGGATTAATACGCCCCTTGCCGTTTTAAAGCAAGAAATTGAGTTGCGGGATAAAAAGGATTCTACGCGCAAAATTTCCCCGTTAGTCCAAGCAAAAGATGCGATATTAGTTGATACGACATCATTAAATATTGATCAAGTTGTTGCGCGAATTATTAGAATTGTCCAAGAAAAAGAGAAAGATCATAATAAATAATAGCTTTTCCTAGCATTTCGTCTGCTTTTACTATAAAATAGACACTGTAGTTTCAAGCTGTTTAAGGAGGATTTTTGGCATGAGTGAAAATAATAATACAAATGAAAATAAAAATGCCATGGCGGATGCTTTAAATAGCGTCCACGATGTGAAGATCGGTGACATTGTGAAAGGTGAAGTACTCGCAATTGATGACGATAAGCAATTAATCGTTGGTATTCAGGGTACTGGGGTTGAAGGTGTTGTTCCGCTTAAGGAATTAGCCAGTCAACCAGTTGATGACATTAAGGATATTGCCAAAGTTGGTGATGTACTTGATTTAGTTGTTATTTCAACTATTGGTAAGGATAAAGAGAACGGTAGTTACTTACTTTCTAAACGTCGGTTAGAAGCACGCAAGGTCTGGGCCGATATCCAGAAGGAATTTGAAGCTGGCAATACGCTTACCGCAACCGTTACTGAAGTTGTCAAGGGTGGCTTGGTAGTTGACGCTGGTGTTCGTGGCTTTATTCCAGCATCTATGATTTCTGATCATTTTGTTGATGATTTATCACAATATAAAGGTCAAGAATTAGAACTTAAGATTATCGAAATCGAACCAAGTGAGAACCGGTTAATCTTATCGCACCGTGCGATTGTTGAAGCTCAAAAGGCTGAACAACGTGAAAAGATTTTAGCAACAATTAAGGCCGGCGATACTGTTGAAGGTACTGTTGCGCGTTTGACTAATTTTGGTGCCTTTGTAGATCTTGGTGGCATTGATGGATTAGTTCACGTTTCAGAAATTTCTTATGAACGTGTTGCTAAGCCTTCAGATGTTCTTAAAGTAGGTCAACAACTTAAAGTTAAGGTATTAGCAGTTGACCCTGAAAAGAACCGGATTTCACTTTCACTTAAAGCTTTACTTCCTGAACCTTGGGATGGTATTGAGGATAAGGCACCAGCTGGTACCGTCCTTGAAGGTACAGTTAAACGTTTAACAACTTTTGGTGCCTTTGTTGAAGTATTCCCTGGTGTTGAAGGCTTAGTTCATATTTCTCAGATTTCACATGAACATATCGCGACACCAAACGAAGTACTTTCTGAAGGCGAGACAATCAAGGTTAAAGTCTTAGAAGTTAAACCTGAGGCGCATCGTTTGGCACTTTCGATTAAAGCTTTAACACCAAAACCAAATACTGATGATAAAACAAATACGGCCTCACCTGCTGAAACCAGCAATTATCAAAGTAATGATGATGAAGGTGGCTTCACATTAGGCGATCTTATTGGCAATGAATTAAAAAAGAGTACGTCTAATAACGATGATGATAAGAACTAAATCAGTTTTATAACAATTTGGAGATTGGCCCAATACCAATCTCTTTTTTGTTTGAAGTTGTGAATTTTAAATGAAAGTGAGGGATTGTAATGACAAAACCTGTAGTGGCAATTGTAGGTCGGCCTAATGTCGGTAAATCAACTGTATTTAACCGGATTGCTGGCGAACGAATTTCCATTGTTGATGACGCGCCAGGTGTGACGCGTGATCGGATTTATGCGCCGGCAGAATGGCTGGGCCATGAGTTTAATTTAATTGATACCGGCGGAATCGACATTGGTGATGAACCATTTCTAGAACAAATTAAAGAACAAGCCGAAGTTGCAATTGATGAAGCTGATGTTATTGTGTTTTTGACCAGTGTTCGTGAAGGTCTAACTGATGCTGATGAGAAAGTTGCTAGATTACTTTATCGATCGGATAAGCCAGTTGTTTTGGCAGTTAATAAGGTTGATAACCAAGAATTAAGGCAAGATATTTATGATTATTATGCTTTAGGATTTGGGGATCCAGTTGGTGTTTCTGGCGTTCACGGTATTGGAATGGGTGATTTGCTTGATGAGATTGTTAAGCATTTTCCAGAAGAAATTGATGAAGTTGATGATGACCGGATTCATTTTAGCCTGATTGGACGACCTAACGTTGGTAAATCATCATTAGTTAATGCTATCTTAGGCGAGAATCGGGTCATTGTTTCTAGTATTGCTGGGACAACGCGAGATGCCGTTGACACGCAGTTTATTGCCGCCGATGACTCAGAGTTTACGATGATTGATACGGCTGGTTTACGTAAGCGGGGTAAGGCCTACGAAAACGCTGAAAAATACAGTGTTTTACGGGCAATGGCTGCAATTGATCGTTCCGACGTTGTCTTAGTCACGTTAAACGCTGAAGAAGGTATTCGGGAACAGGACAAGCGAATTGCGGGTTACGCGCATGAGGCCGGGCGAGGAATTATTATAACGGTTAATAAATGGGATACCCTTAAAAAGGATAACCATACGTTAAGTGATTTTGAGAACGCCATTCGGGCTAATTTTGCTTACTTAGATTACGCGCCAATTGTTTTTGTTTCGGCAAAAACTAAGCAACGTCTTGATCAGCTACCAAAAATGATTCAAGAAGTAAGCACAAATCAAAATCGTCGAATTAAATCTTCTGTTTTGAATGATGTGTTGATGGATGCAATTGCAACTAACCCAACGCCGTCGACTAATGGTAAAAAATTACGAGTTTATTACGCAACGCAAGTGGCCATTAAGCCGCCAACGTTTGTTATTTTTGTGAATGATCCTGATTTGATGCACTTTTCTTACGAACGTTTTATTGAAAATCAGATTCGGGCAGCCTTCGAATTTTCAGGAACACCAATTCACATTATTACTCGCCGCCGAAAGTAGTTAGAGCTTGCTGTAACGCAAATTTAGCCAGATTAATGCCAGATTCACTAATTTTGGCTATTTTAATAAAAAATACGTGATAAATCACGAAAAAACCTTGCTATCAAGGCATTCCTATGATATCTTTGATTCAGAAATGATGATTTTGTTTCATTATTTCGTCACTTTCTATTTTTAATAGAAATGGCAAATCTGATATTAGACGATGAGTCTAATATTTTGATGCGGAGGTGAATTCACTATGGCAAATAAAGCTGAATTAATCGAAAATGTTGCAAGTCAAACTGGTTTAACCAAAAAGGACGCAACTGCTGCTGTTGATGCTGTTTTTGGTTCAATCCAAGATACATTAGCAAAAGGCGAAAAAGTTCAATTGATTGGTTTTGGTAACTTCGAAGTTCGTGACCGTGCTGCTCGTAAGGGTCGTAACCCACAAACTGGCGCTGAAATTCAAATTCCAGCAAGCAAGGTACCAGCATTTAAACCTGGTAAGGCATTGAAAGATGCTGTTAAATAAGTAATGAAGGACTAGCAATTTAGATTGCTAGTTTTTTTGTTGTCAATTTTGAGCAAGTTAGGTACTTTTATGCTAAACTAAAATGTATTTGACAACAAAATGAAGAAGGGTGTTTTTAGATGAGTTATTCAGAACAAATGTTAACAAAACTCTCTAGTGGCCAACTTGATGCGGCCAATAAGGCATTTATTCAGGCATTACGGCGTGATGATGACGAAACCCTATTTAGTTTAGCCGAGAATCTATACGCTTTAGGATTTTTAAAACAAGCCAAACGCACGTATTTAAAGCTATTAAAAAAGTATCCTGATGAAGATGAAATTCGAACTACTTTGGCCGATATTGCGATTAGCGATGGCAATAACGATGAGGCGCTGACCTATTTAGATGCGATCAAACCAGATTCACCCGCTTATGCGGAAAGTCTGCTGGTTGCGGCTGATATGTACCAACAACAGGGTCTCTATGAGGTCAGTGAGCAAAAGTTACTAACTGCCCGTCGTTTATTTCCAGATGAATCAGTTATTACGTTTGCGTTAGCTGAATTTTATTTTGATAGCGGGGAATTCCATAAGGCGGTTATTTATTACGAAACATTAGTAGATGCTGGAATTACTGAACTTTCTAAGGTTAATATAATTCAGCGCCTAGGTGTTGCTTACGCCAATACGGGTGAGTTTGAGCGGGCGTTAGAATATTTAAAACAAATTCCGACTGAGGAATTGGATCCTGACGCCGCCTTTCAGTACGGTTTTGTTGAATTACAGTTAAAAGATTACAAAAAGGCAATTGAAGTTTTATCAAGTTTGCGTGATCAAGATCCGCAGTACACATCACTTTATCCCTATTTGGCGGAGGCTCTGGAGGCCGATCAACAATTAGAAGAAGCTATGCGGGTTTTGCAGGAAGGTATTGGCAAGGATCAATACAACGAGGTTCTCTATAATGAGGCGGCTCACGTTGCTTTGCGTTTGGATGACAGTAAGGCTGGAGAAAAATATTTAATTCAGTTATTGAAAATTGATCCGGATAATATGGCCGCAAAAATCGAGCTCAGTAATTTATACGTTAAGCAGCAACGTGATACTGATAACGTTGAATTGTTGGCTGAGGCGGTTGATCAGGGCGATGTGGATCCGCAGGCCTATTGGAATTTAGGCGTCTCATACGAGCGTTTAGAAGCCTATGAAAAGGCCAAGGAGAACTATTTATTAGCCTATTCAACCTTCAAAAATGAACCTAATTTCTTACGACAAATCATTAATTTCTTTCGTGAAGAAGGCTTACGTGATGAAACGTTGGCGGCCTTGCAGCGTTACGTTAAGTTAGTCCCCACCGACGATGATATGGCATTGCTGTTAGAAGAATACCAACAAGAATAAAATTGATTGGATTATTTATAAAAACGGGCCAATAAAGTTGTGAATGCAACTTTGTTGGCCCGTTTTGTTAGGGCAAGTTCTTTTTATAGTATGCCAATGAAGCGGGATCAAGGCGTAAGGCCGTCATTAATTCTTGGTCGGATAATTCTTGATGATTGATAATGTAGTGGATTAGGTAACCTTGGTGCAGTTTACTAGGTAATAAGGTCATTTTTAGAATATGGCCATCACGTTTCAGATATTTGTGTAAACCAGGTAAGGTTAACTGCGGGTTGTTGGTATCCCGCCGCGCTTTAAGAAATAAATCTTGGCTGGTTTGTAATGTGGCAAATGGTTGACGGTAAGTCTGAAATTCAGACCAAAATTGGCGTTCGCTAGGTGTCAATTTTGATAGATCAAATTGTTGGTAAAAACCAGGGCTAAGAAACTCTTTGACCGTGAATCCCTTTGCTAATAATAAAAGGGCCGCCCGCGTATAAAAAGTTAATTGCTCGTTTTGTAGTAGTTTAGGTAATTTTTGTAACCAATCAGTTTGAAAGGCCGTGGTCAAACGTTCCTTTGGCAAACCCTTTAGGCCAATCGTTGGATAATTGGTAATCAGTTCGTGAGTAAAAAGAAATTTAAAGTAATTATTTAAGTGGGACATAATCTTGTTATAGGTATCATTTTTTAAAGCCCGCCGATTCAGTAACATGGTGAGGTAATCGCGGATATCATTCTCCAAAATATTATTTAAATCGGGGTCACTTTGATAGGCCCAATTAAATTGCCGCAGGTAGTCAAAAAAATCAGTTAAGGTGTGCTGGTATTCCGAAATTGTGACGGGAGCCAATTCTTTATCCTGTAAATATTTATTGAAACTCTTTTGGTAGGGAAAGGCCATAGCGCATCACTTTCTTTCTTAATAATTGACTAAAGTATAACATAAAAAAGTTACTTTAACTTAGTTTGAATAAAAAATAGCGCTGCAAGCAGCGCAAAACCAATATTAAACCAACAGTAACCAAATTCAAATTAGGGATAGAACTCAGTGAGCGTAATTTTAATACATCTAGAAAATTTCAGATTATGAATAATTAATTAAAATATAGATGACATTATTGTAAAATGATTTGTTTTTGATTAAAAATAAAGTTGACAAATAACATTATTTTAACTAGCATAAATAACATAACTTAAATCGTACAACGATTATTTAAGAATCTAAAGAGTGTGGTGACTGGTGTGGTAAAAAGATACAATAGTGATAAAATGAAACAACTAGTTTTTAAGATTTATCAGGGTTATGGGTTTTCTGCCGAACAAAGTGAACAATTGGCCGAAATGCTTATTTATACTGATTTACATGGCATTGAGTCTGGTCCCCTGTCAATAAAATAGACAATTTAAATAGAGACTTTTTTGTCCTATGCCACGACTAAATTTTGAATTTGAGTTTG
>NZ_RHNP01000015.1 GCF_003950295.1 Loigolactobacillus iwatensis | reverse complement strand
ATCATACATTTATTCGGTAATACAATCTATAAAACACGGGAAAAAATCTTAAAGTACTGCTCAAAAAAAAGAGAACCCCATAAAATAGAGGTTTCTCTTGACTAATCGTAGAAAAAAGTAAGAACTACTGAAATAATCAAAATCAGCGAAAAGCATGATTTCAACGACAACCGTATTCTTACTATTTTTAAGGCCTACTTTTTAGCCTTTATCGAGTTAACATCAAAACGTGGTCGTTTTGCATCACGTTCTAAAATTGGCTTCAAATATTGACCAGTATAACTTGCATCGGTTTCAGCGATCTTTTCAGGTGTTCCAGTTGCAACAACATAACCGCCTTCCGCACCGCCTTCAGGTCCTAGATCAATTAAATAATCAGCCGTTTTAATCACATCTAAATTGTGTTCGATGATTAAAACTGTATTGCCAGCGTCCACAAGTCGATGTAACACGGCCAATAACCGGTTAATATCATCTGAATGTAAGCCAGTTGTTGGTTCATCTAAAATATAAAAAGTCTTACCGGTTTGGCGCCGGTGTAATTCGGAAGCCAGCTTCATTCGTTGTGCCTCACCACCAGATAAAGTGGTCGCCGGCTGGCCCAAAGTAATGTAGCCCAACCCGACATCAACAATCGTCTGCAATTTACGCCGAATCTTAGGAATATTCTCAAAGAAGGGTAAGGCTTCATTAACCGTCATATTCAGAACATCCGAAATATTTTTATTTTTATACAAAACTTCTAACGTTTCAGAATTGTAGCGACTACCATGACAAACCTCACAGGGCACGTAAACATCAGGTAGAAAGTTCATTTCAATTTTGATGATCCCATCACCTTTACAGGCTTCGCAGCGACCACCTCGCACGTTAAAACTAAAACGATTCTTTTTATAACCGTGCATTTTGGCCTCATTAGTCTGCGCAAAGAGATCCCGAATATCATCAAAAACACTAGTGTAAGTGGCTGGGTTGCTTCTAGGTGTTCGCCCAATTGGACTTTGATCAATATCAACTATCTTATCAATATTTTTCACGCCCGCGATTGATTTATATTTACCTGGTTTTTGCTTATTTCGATTTAATTTTTGCGCTAAAACACGCTTTAAAATACTGTTCACCAACGTTGACTTTCCTGATCCAGAAACACCAGTGACGACAATAAAATCGCCTAACGGAAAATCAACGGTGATATTCTTCAAGTTATGTTCAGCGGCACCGGTCAAACGGATTTTTTTACCGTTACCTTTACGGCGTTTTTCCGGTAACCGAATGTACTTTTTGCCAGCCAAATATTGACCGGTTAATGACTTGGGATTAGCCTCAACCTCTTTAGGTGTGCCAGCCGCCATGACTCGACCACCATTTTCACCCGCTCCTGGGCCAATATCCAATAGGTAGTCCGCGGCACGCATGGTATCTTCATCATGCTCAACGACAATTAACGTATTCCCAAGGTCCCGCATTGATTTTAATGAGCTAATCAAGCGATTGTTATCTCGTTGGTGGAGACCAATTGATGGTTCATCTAAAATATACAAAACACCGGATAGATTAGAACCAATTTGGGTTGCCAAGCGAATACGTTGGGCCTCACCACCAGATAAAGTTCCAGCAGAGCGACTTAAATTAAGGTAATCCAAACCAACATTTTTCAAGAAATTCAATCGATCAGTAACTTCCTTAAGAATTGGTTTGGCAATAGTTAACTCTTTTTCAGTTAGTTTTAACCCCTGGAAGAATTCTAAAGAACGATTAATCGCGTATTCAGAAACCTCAGCAATATGCTTACCGTTTACTTTAACGGCAAGTGCTTGCGGGTTTAAACGGTAACCATGGCAAACGGGACAAGTTAATTCCGTCATGTATTGCCGCATCTGTGTCCGAGTAAAGTCACTGTTGGTATCGTGGTAACGTCGCGAAACGTTATTCACGACGCCTTCAAAGGTTGCGTCAACATCCCGAATTCCACCAAAATCATTTTCGTAATGGAAATGGAAAGTTCGGTCACCAGCACCATATAAAACTAAATTACGCTGTTCTTCAGGTAATTTATTAAATGGCTTTTCCATATCAATGCCAAAACTTGCTGCGGCCTGGGCCAGCATTTGCGGATAATACTGAGACGAAATTGGGTTCCACGGTGCAATTGCCCCCGCTTTCAGAGTCAACGTTGGATCAGGCACAATCAAATCTTCGTCAACCTCTAATTTAGCACCTAAGCCATCACACTCGGGGCAGGCTCCAAAAGGTGCGTTAAATGAAAATAACCGCGGCTCCAACTCGCCAATTGTGAAACCACAGTAAGGACACGCATAATGTTCAGAAAACATGATTGGTTCGCCGCCAATAATGTCCGCCGTTGCGTACCCATCAGATAACCGTAACGCCGCTTCGAATGAATCAAATAGCCGTGAGCGTGCACTAGCCTTAACGACAATCCGATCAATGACGATATCAATATCGTGTTTTTTATTCTTTTCCAGCTCAATGTCATCACTGATATCATAAATTTCACCATCAATTTTAACGCGGACATAGCCCTCTTTTTGAATTCGCTGCAGGACCTTTTTATGTTGGCCTTTTTTAGCCCGAATAATTGGTGACATAATTTGTAATTTCGTTTTTTCTGGTAATTTTAATACTCGATTGACCATTTGTTCGACGGTTTGACTACTAATTTCTGTCCCATCATTAGGACAAATGGGGTGGCCAACACGTGCCCACAGTAGTCTCAGATAATCATTAATTTCAGTAACAGTTCCAACTGTCGACCGCGGATTCTTTGAGGTTGTTTTTTGATCGATTGAGATAGCTGGGCTTAATCCATCGATAGAATCAACGTCAGGTTTATCCATTTGACCCAAGAACTGTCGTGCGTAGGCCGATAAACTTTCCACATAGCGTCGTTGTCCTTCTGCATAAAGCGTATCAAACGCAAGTGAGCTTTTTCCTGAACCTGATAAACCAGTGATTACGACTAATTTATCCCGAGGAATAGTAACGTCGATATCCTTTAAATTATGCGCACGTGCGCCATGAATGATAATTTTATCATTTGCCAATAATTTTTCCTCCTCAGTTCTTAGGACTAATTTTAAGTTGAAACGCAAATCAGCGTGCAAAATAAAAGACAGCCAATGACAATTGTCTAAAATTTATTCAATTGCTGCTTTTAGTTCTAAGATTGTATCCCGTAAAGTCGCTGCTTGTTCAAAATCTAATTTCTTGGCGGCGGCCTTCATCTGTTCCTCAAGCCGGCCAATCATTTCTTTTTGTTCCTTCTTTGACATATCCGTAAAATCTGGTTCTTTAATAGCACCAGTCTCTTGGTGATCGTCCTTCGCCGCTTTCGTTGGTGAAATTAGATCACGAATCGGCTTAACAATTGTCGTTGGCGTGACGTGATGAACCTCATTAAACTTCTCCTGAGTAGTTCGCCGCCGTTTGGTTTCATCCATTGCTGCCTGCATTGAATCAGTAATTCGATCAGCGTACATAATGACTGTGCCATCAACATTTCGTGAAGCACGGCCAATTGTTTGAATCAATGAACGTTCACTCCGTAAGAAACCTTCCTTATCGGCGTCTAAAATGGCAATTAGTGAAACTTCGGGAACATCAATTCCTTCCCGCAATAAATTAATACCAATCAGAACATCGAATTTACCCAGACGTAGATCACGAATAATCTGTGTTCGCTCTAACGTTTTAATATCACTGTGTAAATAACGAACTTTAATTCCTAATTCTTTCAAATAATCGGTTAAATCTTCCGCCATTTTCTTGGTCAAGGTTGTTACAAAAACACGTTCGTGACGTTCTACACGCTTATTAATTTCGCCTACAAGGTCGTCAATTTGGCCCATAATTGGCCGAACTTCAATTTTAGGATCTAACAACCCAGTTGGTCGAATAATTTGTTCAGCGACGTGATCCGTTTGTGAATACTCATATGGCCCAGGCGTTGCTGAAACGTAAACAATTTGATTAACGTGCTGTTCAAATTCATTTAACTTTAATGGGCGATTATCCAGCGCACTTGGTAACCGGAAGCCATAATCAACTAGCATTTGTTTTCTGGCCCGATCACCATTATACATCCCCCGAATCTGCGGCATAGTTGCGTGAGACTCATCAATCATAATTAAGAAGTCCTTGGGAAAGAAATCGATTAACGTATATGGTGGTTCACCGGCTTTTCGGCTCTCCATATGCCGAGAATAGTTTTCAATCCCGGAAGTGTAGCCCATTTCACGCAGCATTTCAATATCGTAGTTAGTCCGCTGCTCTAGCCGTTGCGCCTCCAATAATTTATGCTGATCAGTTAATTCTTTCAAACGCGTCTTTAACTCAGCCTCAATGCTAACAATTGCGTGTTCCATCTGCTCATCGTTAGTCATAAAATGGGTTGCCGGAAAAATGGCCACGTGATCGCGGTCACCCACAACCTCGCCCGTTAGTGCATCTACTTCGCGAATGCGATCAATTTCATCACCAAAAAATTCAATTCGCAAAGCCCGTTCATCCCGAGAAGCTGGAAAAATCTCAACAACATCCCCGCGAACACGAAAGCGTCCCCGCTGAAAATCAATATCATTGCGTTCAAATTGAATATCAATTAAACGGCGCAGCAATTCATTGCGTTCCAATTCTTGACCAACCCGCAATGACAAAACATGATCACGGTACTCATCAGGACTGCCCAAACCAAAAATACAAGAAACCGAAGCGACAACGATCACATCATTACGTTCTAATAATGAGCTCGTTGCCGAATGACGTAATTTATCAATTTCATCATTAATACTAGAATCCTTCTCGATGTACGTATCACTTGACGGCACATAGGCCTCTGGTTGGTAATAATCATAATAACTCACAAAATATTCAACGGCATTATTAGGGAAAAACTGTTTGAATTCGCCGTATAATTGACCCGCCAAAGTTTTATTGTGGGCTATCACCAAAGTCGGTTTCCCAACATTCTTAATCACTTCACTCATTGTAAACGTCTTACCAGTCCCAGTTGCCCCTAATAAGATCTGGGCCTTTTCACCCTTTTCAATCCCCTCAGTCAATTGTTTAATTGCCTGTGGCTGATCACCAGCAGGCTGGTAAGGTGAAACTAAATCAAAATCACGATGTTCTTCACGTTGAATCAAGTAAGTGACCTCCTCATTACCTATATGTCTATTTTACGTGACCGTAAAATCCTATTTTCGGATGATGTCCATTCTCCTAGCGCACAGTTCGCGCACTCGAAACATGGCACCTCCTCATTACCTATGTCTATTTTACGTGACCGTAAAATCTTATTTTCGGATGATGTCCATTCTACTAGCGCGTAACTTGCGCCCTGGAAACATGGTCTCCAAACCAAACGAAAGAGAGTGG
The DNA here is from genome assembly GCF_003950295.1 of Loigolactobacillus iwatensis. GTDB lineage: Bacteria > Bacillota > Bacilli > Lactobacillales > Lactobacillaceae > Loigolactobacillus > Loigolactobacillus iwatensis. The sequence continues at coordinate 62,855 of NZ_RHNP01000015.1, read as the reverse complement.
CCAGCTATTTATAAAATAGATCGAACCATTTATAAACTCGCTGCAAAAAGATGAGGCCTCTTTAAGCGTAATCATCACCTTTTCATTCCACTCTCTACAACCAAATTAGTGTCTACATTCTATCACACCGAACATATTTTCGCCATGGTTTTGCTCGCTTACTTGACCTGCATAATCTGCTGTGTAATTTGCCGTAATTTTTCTCGATTAGTAAACTTTTCAGCCAATAAATCCGGTAAAATCTGGTTAATAAAATACTGAACGCTTGCCATATCCGAAAATCTAACAATTGTCCGAAGGCTTTCCCGATAAATATTAGTGTAAACTGTTTCGGGATTACCTTTTTGAATCTCACCAAAAGATTCATACAGTAAATCTACTTTATCAGAAACTGATAAGATTCGGCCTTCCAATGTGTCATCCTTACCTTCACCCAATCGGCGCCGGTAAGCTTTCTGAAATTCGGTGGGTATTTCATTAACGATGAAATTCTCAGTAAGGTTATCGTCAACCTCAGCCAACATTTTGCGAAGTGCTGGTGTCGCGTATTTTACCGGCGTTTTAATGTCCCCAATAAAACGTTCTGTATAATCATGGTTCAATGCTTTTTCGTATAATGAGCGCCAATCAACAGTTTGACCGGCATTTTCCTCAATATCGCCGAGCATCTGCGCTACTTGAGTAACTTTAAAAGAATGAGCAGCCACCGAATGCTCTTCAAATTTAAAATATCCCGGTGCTCGTTGAATTGTTTCTAAATTGCTCAGGCTTTGTAAATATTGGTGCATTCCCATAACCAATCAGTCCTTTCATCTATTAAATTGTTCTTATTCTACAGTTTTTTTCGGTTAAATTTCAAGTTAAGTAGCAAAAATGGTGTAGTTACACCATCGTTTTAACTCATTAAAACGTGTCATAACCACACCACTTTTATTTTATTTAGCCGCAAAGGCAGTTAATGCCTGTTCGAATGCCGTTAAACGAGTTTGAGCGTCTTCTTCACTAGTACCAACCGTACCAACATAGAATTTAATTTTTGGTTCAGTTCCTGAAGGACGAATAGCAATCCAAGTCCCATCGGCCAACAAATATTTAAGCACATTGGACTTTGGCAACTTAATCGGTTCAGTGTGTCCATCCGCAAAATTAGTTACCTGGTTCTGAAAATCTTGTAAAGCAGTGACCTTAACGTCGTTGAAGCTCTCAGGTTGTTCTTCCCGGAACTTAGTCATTAGTGCCTTTATTTCACCAGCGCCTTCAGCCCCAGCAAAAGTTTGTGAAATTGTTTTTTCAGCAAAATAACCATACTGTTTAAACAAATCTTGTAAACCATCATAAAGCGTTTTACCTTGTTTTTGATAATAAGCTGTAATTTCGGCTAATAAAAGAACACCCTGAATGGCATCTTTATCCCGAACGAATGGTTTAATCAATGAACCGTAGCTTTCTTCAAAGCCAAACATATAAGTATGACTATGGTCTTCTTCATAATTTTTAATCTTTTCAGCAATAAATTTGAAACCAGTCAAAACATTAATCATTTCGACACCATAGTGCTCAGCAATTTTAGCTGCCAACTCAGTTGAAACAATGGATTTAATTGCAACCGCGTTCTTAGGTAAGGTTCCAGCTTCCTGATTAGCTCGCAAAATATAATCAAGCATTAAGGCCGCAATCTGGTTACCATTTAACAAACGGTATTCACCATTGGGTTGGCGCACGGCCGTTCCCAATCGGTCGGCGTCAGGATCAGTGGCAACTAACATGTCAGCGTCCTCTTTTTTACCCAGTGCAATGGCTAGATCAAATGTTTCTGGAAATTCAGGGTTTGGGTAAGCAACAGTAGCAAATTCTGGATCGTAAATGGATTGCTCTGGTACTAAACGAAATTGGCTGAAACCAGCATTCCGCAAAGCTTGCTCGCCTAACATTTTACCAGTGCCATGAAGTGGTGTATAAACCAACTTCATCTTGCTACCAACTTCGTCAATTAATTTTTGATTGATCGTAACGGATTTAATATTAGCCAAGTAAGCTTCATCCACATCTTCACCAATTAGCGTTAATAAGTGCTTAGCCCGCAATTCATGCTCACCAACCGTTTTAATTGCAAATAGGTCCGTTACTTTGCGAACATAACTAGTTGTTAAATCGGCCTCTTTTGGTGGCATCTGACCACCATCCGGACCGTAAATTTTATAGCCATTATATTGCTTCGGGTTATGGCTGGCAGTAATCATAATACCAGCGTAGGTACCTAAATTACGAACAGCAAACGATAGTTCTGGCGTAGGCCGTAGCGCGTCAAATACAAAAGATGGAATGCCGTGGGCGCCCAAAACATGAGCGGCCTCATGCGCAAAGGCCTCAGAATTATAACGGGAATCAAAGCTGATAGCGACCCCTTGAGCCTTTGTCTTAGCATCTAAGGTATCCATCATTAACGCTAAGCCTTCAGTTGCTTGCCGAACGGTATAAATGTTCATCCGGTTGATTCCAGGGCCCATTACACCACGCATACCTGCTGTACCAAATTCCATTGGTGCATAAAAAGCATCCTTTAAATTAGCCTCATCACCAGCTAATTGTTCTAGCTCAGCCTTAAGCCCAGCATCTAAACGTGTGTAATTTTTCCAAGTATTGTACGTATCCTGCCATGTCATTAAAACGTACCTCCTAAAGTCATTAAATCCTTATTTAAAATTTACGTGGTCAACCCACGTCGGATCTTTAATTCAATAATTAGTATACTACAAAAGGCAGCGCTTTTATAAAACAACTCCAAAAAGCTCAGAATAATTTCATTAATTGCTCAAAATTTAATAATCAGTTGCGACGTTTAGCTAACTTTCAGTTAGGTTCTGCAATACTTAACTTAGTAAATTTACACAAATTAAAAAAGGCTAGGACTTTTGGCCCTGCCTTTTAATTATTTCTAATCATTACTCTAAGCACGTGGACCAAAAATCCGGGGCCGCGTGCCCAAGTACAGCTAATTCAATAACCATACTACGATTGGCTTTCGTTACGCTGTGAACCCAAAACTGACTTTTGGCCGACCCCCTTAGATAAAAACTTTATGAAATTGTTTCTTTATCCTTGGCCGCCAAATCCTGAATGTAGGCGTATGCTTGTTGACCAGCCATACCACCATCACCAACCGACGTTGTAATCTGACGTAGATCCTTCTGCCGAACGTCACCAATGGCAAAGATCCCAGGAACCTTAGTACGCATGTGATCATCCGTAACTACCCAACCTGCATCATCGAGAATGCCTAGATCAGTAAAACTATCCGTTAAAGCATTAATTCCAACGTAGATGAAGACCCCACTAGCTGGTAGTGTGTGTGCTTCGCCGGATACTTTGTCGGTGTAACGAACACCGGTGACTTTTTGATCATCACCCAAGATTTCTTCAGTATTAGCGTTCCAAATAAAATTAACCTTAGGATTAGCAAAAGCACGATCCTGCATAATCTTTTGCGCTCGCAATTGATCACGACGATGAATAATCGTTACTTTAGAGGCTAACTGTGCTAAATACAGACCTTCTTCAACCGCAGAATCACCGCCACCAATCACGGCAACTTCCCGATTTTTAAAGAACGCGCCATCACAGACAGCACAGTAAGAAACTCCCCGGCCACTATAGTCGTTTTCGCCAGGAATTTCTAATTTACGGTGTTCCGCCCCAGTTGCAATAACGACGGCTTTGGCCTCATAATCCCCATCATCAGTGCTGATTAGCTTAACGTCACCGTTATCCTTGATTCCGGTAACGTTACCGTAAGCATATTCTGCGCCAAATTGAGTTGCACCATCATACATTTTCTGTGCTAAATCAGGTCCAAGAACTGACTTGAAACCTGGATAATTTTCAATTGCAGCTGTATTGTTCATTTGCCCGCCATAAATACCGCGGTCAAGTATAATAACCGATAAATTTGATCGAGATGCATAAAGTGCGGCCGTTAACCCACCTGGGCCGGCACCGATTACGATGATATCAGCTTTTTTTGTCATGGTCACAACTCCCATCATTTAGATTCTGAAATTAAGCATACGCTGTCACTTTCAGAAAGTCTAATAGTTTGCTTACTAAAAGTTACCAAGTTCAGTCCTTAATTGGGATAGTAAATCCATGGCCTCGGCTTTAAATTCCTGTTGACCGCTTGTAAGGTACCTTTGAACACACTGAAAGCTATCTTCAAACTGGTTCATAAATGCATAACAATTAGCCAAAAAATATTGAATTTCTGGATGATTCTTACCGTAATGATTATTTAGCTGCTCTAATTGTGAAATTGCTTCATTGTAGCGATTATCATACTGTAGACAAATGGCTAACTGACAATTGGCAAAAACATAATCATCATCGGTCTGTGCTAACGTTTGCGCTCGTTCAAGGTAAACAATCGCTTTTTTATAGCGATTCTTTGAAAAAGCTGTCATTCCTAAATTAAAGTAAAATTCACATGAAGGCTGAAATGAGATAACCTCACCCATTACGTCGACTCCTTTTATTTAAAAAATAAATTATTCTGCGTTAACTAACTTAAATAAGACTCACCGTCAAATTAACCTACCTGAGATAAAATGTCAACAGCCTGGGGTGGAACAAAAGTAGATTTTTAGTTCACTACATAACGTAAGCTAATCCAATAACCGTACTATGGTTCTTGAATTAGCTTACGTTGGTGCGTGAACCCAGACTTTTGGCGCACCTTCTAGAGTAATATTCGGAAACAATAAAAAGCTGGAACTTTTATCCCAGCTTCATGTTTGGAAATCATTTTAGTTAATTCTTTCCTAACTAATTTAGCGTAAATGTGCTTGCCATACTAATCCATTTCCGTTTTTCCTTCACGTTGCATCAAACAAGTAATTTCATCGCGAATATTCTTATGTTCATAAAGAACGTGATAAATAGCCGTAGTAATTGGCATTTCAATATTTTTTTGCTGGGCAAGTTCATGGGCAACCTTGGTTGTTGAAACACCTTCAACAACCATTCCCATGTTCTTTAAAATCGTTTCAAGCGATTGGCCCTGACCTAATTGATTGCCTGCTCGCCAATTACGGGAATGAACACTGGTACAAGTGACGATTAGATCACCGACGCCTGATAGGCCGATAAAGGTCAGTGGCTTAGCACCAAAGGCGACCCCTAAACGACTGATCTCGGCCAAACCCCGGGTTATCAAAGCAGCCTTAGTGTTGTCACCGTAGCCTAAACCGTGTAAGGCACCAGCGCCAATTGCAATGACATTTTTTAAAGCTGCGCCCATTTCTACACCAATAACATCATCATTGGTGTAAATCCGGAAATAATCATTCATAAACAACTGCTGGACTTGCTTAGCTGCTTCAAGATCGGCGGAGGCCGCCGTAATTGAGGTTAAATCACGATTAGCAACATCTTCAGCGTGACTTGGACCGGATAACACGACTAAAGCTTGCCGTTCACTTTCAGGAATCTCTTCACTTAACACCTGCGATAAGCGCTTATGTGTTCCTTGTTCCAATCCCTTGCTGGCGTGCATAATCAATGGTTTACGTCCGTTTTCATTCAAAACGGTAACTACTTTTTTTGCCACCTCGCGGATTGCATTAGTTGGGACTACAAATAAAATTAGATCAACGTCTTGTAAGGCTGTTGCAAGGCTAAGTGTCGCTATCACTTTAGGATTAATTTTGAATGTCGGTAAATAATGAACGTTGGTGTGCTCTTGATTAATTTCCGTAACTAACTTTTCTTTGTTAGCCCAAAGAGAGACCTGGTGACCATTTTCCGTTAATAGATTTGCTAAAACGGTCCCCCATGAACCGGCACCAAGTACAGCAATTTTTTCTGTCATAACGTTAAAAACTCCTTCTTAAATCGTTTATTTCTTTTGATTGCCAGCTAAATAATCAACCAGCAGCGGATCATTGTAGCGGCGCCAAATCCATAAACCAATTGCAACAATAAAGAAAATAAGCGAAAGCAGTTGTGAAACTCTGAGTAGATTAAAGAGCATTAGACTATCCGTTCGCATTCCTTCAATAAAGAAACGGCCAAACGCGTACCAACTAACATAAAGTAAAAAGACTTCACCCTGCTTAAACAATCCTTTACGATGACGCAAGCTCATAATTACAACAAAACCGAGCAGGTCCCAAACTGATTCATACAAGAAAGTAGGTTGGCGGTAAGCACCATTAATAAACATCTGTTGAATGATAAAATTAGGTAAGTGTAATCCCTGCAAAAAGGCAAGTGATGTTTGCGCACCAAAGGCCTCCTGATTCATAAAGTTCCCCCAGCGACCAATACCTTGCCCTAAAATGACGGTTGGCGCGGCAATATCCAGCACTAACCAAATTGGCAACTGATGCCGCCGACAAAATACGTAAAAAACGATTGCTGATGCGATCAAACTACCATAAATTGCCATTCCCCCGTGCCAAATTGCAATGATTTCACCTGGGTGGGCCGCATAATACGGCCATTCAAAAAGAACATAATAAAGTCGGGCCCCAATTAAAGCAAAAGGCAAGGACCATAAAATAAGGTTAAATAAATCGTCTGAAGAAACTTGGCGGCGATCGGCCTCACGCATTGCTAACACAACGGCCAAAACTACACCAGTTGCAATAATCACGCCATACCAATGAATCTCAAATGGTCCAAATTTTAAAGCGATAGGGTTAAGCGCGGCTACCAACATTAGGCGTCAGCACCACCTTTCTTTGTTTCATCTGTTTTCGGCTTTAAACTAGCACCATTATTCGGTTTAGTTGTTGTATTTGGTGTTGCATCTGCTGCTTCGTCAACTGCCGAATTTTTTTGAATCAATTGATTCAAATTAGATTCAAACGTCTTCGTTGCATCATAACCCATTGCTCGGGCCCGGAAATTCATCGCCGCAACTTCAATAATAATCGCCAAATTACGTCCAGTTTTAACCGGAATCGTAACCCGTGGTAACGTAACGTCAAAGATTTGCATTGCTTCTTCACCGTTACCTAAACGATCAAAGTTCTTTTCTGGCGTCCAAGTCTCCAAATGAACCACTAATTGAATTGGTGTATCACTACGAACTGCACCGGCGCCAAATAAATTCATGACATCAATAATACCAATACCTCGAATTTCAAGCAGATGGCGTAAAATAGCTGGTGCTTCACCAACTAAAGTTTGTTCATCCTGTTCATAAACTTCAACCCGATCATCGGCAATTAGCCGGTGGCCCCGCTTAACTAATTCCAAAGCAGTTTCACTTTTACCAACTCCTGAATCACCAGTAATTAAGACACCAATTCCGTAAATATCTACCAAAACGCCGTGAATTGACCGTCGTTCAGCTAGGCGGCCATCCAAATAATCGGTCATCAAACTTGATAAACGAGTCGTCGCAAGTTTTGAACCCAACACCGGAATTTTGGCGTCCTTGGCTGCTTGATATAATTCATCTGGTGCCGCTAATGACCGGGAGACAACAAACGCTGGCGTATCTTCAGCAGCCATTTTTCTAAAAATCATCAACCGTTCTTCAGGTGTCATTTTTTTTACGAAAGAAATCTCAGTCCGACCAAATAATTGAATTCGTTCGTGGGGATAATAATTAAAATACCCGGTTAATTCTAAGCCCGGTCGGGAAATATCACTGACCGTAATGCCGCGCTGCTCTAAAAATTCTTGGCCTGCATAAACTTTGAGTTTAGCACGGTCAACAAGCTCGCTGACTTTAACACTTTCAACCATTACAATTGCTCCTATCATAAAAAGTAATTAAACAACAATATTCTTTATTTTAACATTGCCACATGGTCCCTGCACTGCTTTTCTAATGAATTACTATATAAAGACTGCACTTACTAAGATCAACATACAAAGTAAAAGACATTATGTCAAAAGTAACCACATTTAAAAACAACTTCTGTTGGAATTTTTTTAACTAATTTGGCCTAAACGTTCCCCCTAATAATCAAAAAAATGGGTAGCCAGGACAAAAAATCTATTTTGTCTCGACTACCCATTTATTTAGTTATGCCGCCCGACCAAAATGACTACTAATGATCATATTAACTAATGAAATAACAATCGCAACTAGTATTGCTGAACTAAAACTGCTGAAAGCAAAACCACTCCCAACGAAAAAGGCAGTTAAGCGCAACATAATCGCGTTGATGATAATACTGAATAGACCCAATGTTAATAGTGTGATGGGCAGAGAAAGAAGCGTCAGGATAGGTTTAACCAGGGCATTTAAAATTCCCAGGACTAAACTAGCGCCGATGGCCATCCAAATACTAGAAACAAAGAGGGCGTTGGGGAAAAAACCAGCAATTGCCAAAAAGATAATGGCATTCACCAAAATTCGCTGCCAAAAACCCATTAAAAATCACTCCAGTCATCGTCTTCTACTTTAACATCTCGGGCCGCCTTACGTTCTCGGCCAGCCGAATGTGGTTGCGTGCGGTAATTACTTTGGCGCCAATTATAGTGGCGATGATGGTAATTATGATGATTCTTCTTTGTTACTAAATGGAAAATAACGATTAATAAAATTGGAACGGCTAAAAATCGTAATGGCAACCAAAGCAACAAGACCAACAATAAAACAAGTGCAATTGCTGGACTAAAGACGAGCATCATTGCGCCCAATAATAGTAATAGTAAAAACATCATTAGAAATCACTCCAATCATCATCATGGCTTTGATCAGTCGTTGTCTGCTTTGGAGTCTGATCATCAGCCATGACAAGCGCTAAAATGAGGTAAATAACAACAGCAGGTACAACGCCCGTGAGTAGCCCCGCGGCAGCATAAATCAAGCGAACCAATGTCTTATCTAAATTGAAATAGTCCGCAATGCCTCCTAAAACGCCACTTAAAATCCGGTTGTTTGATTTTACTAATCTTTTTGCCTGCATCATTTACACTCCTTAATCATCTAAACTACGCCTTAGTATTCTTTAATAAAATATTCCCTGAAGTTGTACTTAAAGTTAACTTTGCCGGTGGCGTGCTAAGATCACGTTCAAAATCGTAAACTGAATTACCGGTATTATGCCGTTCATTAGTTACCGTGACTTCGCTTAAACGTGATTTGATCGCGCCAAAACGTGTCTTAGTTTGGCCAGTAACTGCTAGATCCTCTGGCAAAGCAATTTTGACGTTACCATTAACAGAGCTGGCGACCAACTTGGTTAACGTTGTTTCATTAACAGTAGCCTTAACCTCACCATTAACAGTGGTCAATTCTACTGACTCAGCGTTACTCATGAATTTAACCTCACCGTTAATTGTATTTAATAAGGCATCAATCAAACGACCACCATTTACCTTAATATTACCATTAACGCCTTCAACTTCAAGCATTGAGGCATTAACGCCAGTAAACGTCATCTGGCCATTGGTGCTCTTAATATATAAATCTTCGCCCTCAAAATCGGTTAGATCAACGTCACCATTTAATAACTTAATTGTGGTGTGATCATAGGTCCGCTTAGGTAGGTAGAAGGTTAGATTGGCCTGAATTCGCTTATTTGGCACTTTAAAGGTAAAAACATCTGCATCAATCGCAATCTCACTCCGCTGTAAGAAATTTTCTAACGGACTAACGTCTGCCATCTTACCGTACAGCTTACCGCTAACACTGACCTTAATGTCATTACCATCCCAAGTCTTCAGCTTAACGTCCCCGTTAGCAACCTTAACATCTAAGATTGAGGCCGTCGTGTCAGCGTAATTAAACTCATGTTCAAATTTTGTTGTCGCAATACCAGGTACCTTAATGTTAACGTCTTTCCAGTCAACGTTATCCATAATCGTCTGTGCCGTACCCTTAATGAACTGACCAAACTGACTGCCAGCCTCACCAACTTTTTCGCCCACTTGATTTAACGTATCCGTTGCGTTGTCCCGCCACTCGTCACCTAAATTAAGTTTGTCGGCCAAGTGATTTTTAATTTTATCCCGTTGTTCGTGACGCTTTGCAGCCAGTTCATGCTGTAAGTGACGCTTTGAATCAGTTAAATTAGCCTGCTTGCTTTCTAATTGGCCAATCTTTTCTTTTGTCTCATCCCGATCTTGAACTTTTTCGGTGGATAACGTTTCTAAATCTTCCATTGTATTCAAAACCTGTAAGTGTTCTTGCTGAGTCTTTAAATCGCGAGTATTCTGGGTTAATTGTTCATTAATCTGTTGTGTCTTAGTTTGAAGTTCTTCAACTTCATTAGCTAATTCATCTTGTTCCTGCTCATTTTTTTTATCTGTTGATTGTTCCTCAGTTGATTTCTCTGGTGTTACCTTCGTTGTCGTCTGTTGTTCTGCGGTACTTTTATCTTTGGCGCTATTTTCTAATAAGCTCAAAGCTTCATCAGTTGAAATGATCCCTTTTTTTACTAAGTCTAAAATTCGTTCACGTTCATTCATGGCTAATAGCCTCCTTAAGCATGACTTCTTTTTGCTATGAGTCTATTATCGCTTGAACCGTTCCAAAAAACATAGGGCCTAAGTTGGATTTTCTGCTAAGCAGTTGGTCTAAAGCACTGATAAACACCTGTGCCAATAAAACCGGCGAAATAATTTGGTCAGCACCAATTTATTTCGCCGTTTAGATTACATTCTTTCATTATCATTATTATTTAATTCAACAATCTTATTAGTCTTTAAATAAATGATCCATTCACTCAAGTTGGTCACGTAATCACCAATTCGTTCTAAATAACTGGCCACCATCATGTAGTCAGAACTGCCAATAACAGTTTCAGGTGATTGCTGCATTTGTTTAATGCAATCCGTGTAAATATCCTGAAAGGCCTGATTCACTTTTTTATCTTGACCAGCAATTTTTTTTGCCTTTTTGGCATCTGTTTTAACGTAGGCATCTAAGATAGCGGTCACCATTTTCTCAACAAAACGGGCCATCTTTGCAATATCCGCTTCAATTTCGGGAACACGTGGATTACCTTTTACGCGAATTGTCGACCGGGCAATACTAACAGCGTGGTCACCCATTCGTTCCAAATCACTACTCGCTTTCATAATCGTCACAATCATTCGTAAATCAGAGGTTACTGGTTGCTGTAAAGCAATCATTTCAAAACTTCGTTGTTCAAGATCGACTTCCCGTGCATTAATTTGATTATCATTGTTTATTACTTTCTGTGCCAATTCGCGATCATGATCGACAAAGGCCTTAACAGCATTGTAGATTGCCTCATTAACCATCATTCCCATTTCGGAAAAACGCGTGTGTAGCTCTTGTAACTCGCTGCCAAAAATTTCGCGCATTATTGACTCCTCCTCAATTTCTAAGGTTTTTTGTTTAAACATAAAACTGTGCCTCTAGACGATATTGATATTAATGGTTAACAATTTTTACCGCAATCCTTTTTTTAACCAAAACGACCAGAAATATAATCTTCACTTTCTTGTTTGTTTGGATTGGTGAAAAATTTTGTTGTGTTGGTATATTCGACTAGACGACCATCCAAAAAGAACGCCGTTCGGTCAGATATTCGGCCAGCCTGCTGCATATTATGCGTTACTAAAATAATTGAATAGTCCTTTTTCAAAGTCAGCAACATGGTTTCGATTTTAGAACTAGAAATTGGATCTAAGGCACTGGTCGGTTCATCTAGTAAAATAACGGCCGGCTTAACGGCCAAAACTCTAGCAATACAAACGCGTTGCTGTTGGCCACCAGATAAGGCCAAAGCACTTTGGTGCAAAACATCCTTCGTCTCTTCCCAAACTGAAGCAGCCTTTAAACTTGTTTCAACGGCCTCATCCAATTGTCCTTTATCATGAATACCGGCTAAGCGGAGTCCATAAACGACGTTATCATAAACCGAGAAAGGAAACGGATTTGGCTGTTGAAAAACCATGCCAACTTCCTTTCGTAATTCCACTATATCCATTTCTGGCGCGTAAATATCTTGTCCGTTTAAGGTGACCTTTCCAGTTATCGTGACGTTAGGAATTAAATCATTCATTCGATTCAACGTTCTGAGCAGTATTGATTTACCACAACCAGAGGGGCCAATTAATGCCGTAATTTCGTTGGCAGTAAAAGCCATACTAATTCCCTTTAGTGCCTCTTTTTTTCCGTAATATAAATGTGTGTCGTTGGTTTCGATAATAGCAGTCATTTAACTACACCCCTCCATTTGCTGCGCCTTATGCTAATTAGCCAAAATTTCCCGAGATATAATCATCAGTTGCCTTAAGCTTTGGCTGCGTAAAAATTTGATTTGTTGCACCATATTCCAAGGCGTAACCGTCATAAAAGAACGCCGTATAGTCGCTAATTCGGGCAGCCTGCTGCATATTATGGGTCACAACGATTAACGTGTAATCTTTTTTTAATTGGGTTAACGTATCTTCCACGACACTTGTGGAAATTGGATCAAGCGCACTAGCAGGCTCATCAAGTAATAAGATATCCGGTTTCAAGGCTAACGCACGCGCAATACATAAACGTTGTTGTTGCCCGCCCGAAAGTGCTAAGGCACTTTTGGATAGGCTATCTTTAACCTCTTTCCAAAGACCTGCCTGACGCAATGTTTTTTCCACTATTTCGTCTAATGTCGCCTTCTTTTTAATTCCATGGCGGCGTAAGGCAAAGGCAATGTTATCATAAATTGATTTTGCAAATGGATTCGGCCGCTGAAATACCATTCCAATGTGTTTACGCATTTCATAAACATCAACTTGCGGAGAATTCACATCCAAATCACGGTACATAATTGAGCCGGTAACCTTCGCAGATTGAATCTCATCATTCATCCGGTTCAACGCCCGTAAATACGTTGATTTTCCTGAACCAGAAGGACCAATGATTGCCGAAATTTTATACCGTTCAAACTGCAAAGCAACACCTTTAATCTGTTCATGGTCCCCATAATAAACGTGTAAATCATTAGTTTGTAAAGCAATCTCGTGTTCTGGTTGCGAAAAAGTTTTAATCGCAGTCTTGGTTACATCGTATTTTTGCATTCTTAGTCGCCTCCGGTCATTTTTTTAAATAACCATTTTCCAAACCAACGCGCACTGAGATTAAAAATTAAGACCACAATCACCAAGACTGCCGAAGCTCCCGCAGAAACCGCCGCAACATCTGGCATAATACCTTCTGAATTAATTTTCCAAATGTGAACGGCTAGTGTTTCGGCAGGCCGTAATGGATTTAAGGGACTGGCAATGTAAAAAGGATTCCAATTGCTAAAATCCAGTGCCGGCGCACTCTGTCCTGCAGTGTAGATCAAAGCTGCGGCTTCACCAAAAACACGTCCGGCCCCAAGAATCATCCCTGTCGTAATGCCGGGTAATGCTTCAGGAACAATAACCCGCGTCACAGTTTCAAAACGGGATAGGCCTAGTGCTAAACCGGCCTCACGTTGGCTACCTTGAACACTGGCCAACGATTCTTCTACATTTCGCGTCAATAGCGGTAAATTAAAGAAAGTCAGTGCCAGTGCGCCAGACAGGATTGAAAAACCAAACTTAAACTGAACAACAAAAATCAAGAAACCAAACAGGCCAACAACAACTGATGGTAACGAACTTAGAATTTCAATTGCCGTTTGGACGAAAGTTGTACGCCAATTTTTCTTAGCGTATTCTGATAAATAAATTCCTGCACCTAAGGAAATTGGCATTGAAATCAACATTGCTAAAACGAGTAAGTATAACGAATTAAACAACTGAATACCAATCCCACCGCCGGCTTCAAATGCCCGGGCCGGAGAAGTTAAAAAATGCCAAGAAACGTGGGGTAAGCCAGCGGCCAAAATATAAAGTAGTAGAGCGGCCAAAATTAAAATAATCATTCCGGAAATTAGGTAAAGGACAACTGTTGCGATTTTATCTTGCCGTTTGACGTTCATTTCTTCAACGCCCCCTTTCGACCAATGAAGCGAATAAGTAGATTAAAGACCAGGGACATTAATAGTAATAATAAGGCCAGTGACCAGAGAACGTTATTTTGTAGTGAGCCCATAATTGTATTACCAATACCCATTGTTAGCACACTTGTCAAAGTTGAAGCCGGTGAGACTAAATTATGCGGCATCAAGGCCGCGTTACCAATAACCATTTGAACGGCTAAAGCCTCCCCAAATGCCCGGGCCATACCGAAAACAATTGCCGTTAAGATACCCGGTGTCGCACTTCGCAAAACAACCTTATAAATAGTTTGCCAACGTGTTGCACCTAATGCTAACGATGCTTCGCGGTAATAACGTGGTACTGCTTGCAGTGCATCAACGCTCATGGAGGTTACAGTTGGCAAGATCATGACAAACAGGACAAAGGTTCCCGCTAAAATACCAAATCCAGTGCCACCAAAAATTCCGCGCACGAAAGGAACAACTACTGATAAACCAATAAAACCATAAACAACAGATGGTATCCCAACCAATAATTCAGTCACTGGTTTCAGAATTTGCATCCCGCGTCGGGGTGAGATCTCAGTCATAAAAATGGCCCCACCAACTGCAAAAGGTGTCGCTACTAAGGCGGACAGAATCGTAACTAAAAAGGAACCCACAATCATTGGTAAGGCACCAACTTCAGGTAATCCACGGGCATCTTTTACGCTTGGATTCCAGACATCCTTAGTTAGAAAATCAAATAAATTTACTTTATCGTGAAAAAAAGTTGCTAGTCCTCGGGAGGCCACAAAGTAAAAGATGGCTAGGACAATAATCACAATTAAAGCAATACAACAGAAGCTAACCAACTTACCCAAACGTTCAACTTTACTCTGGTGCGACTTTTTTAATAAACTTTCGCGAATTGGATCCATCTTATGACCTCCTCGTAACGTGACCGGTCACATCACGCTCAACCTTCATTTGTGAAATTGAAATGTAACCTAAACGTGGTAAAACCTTTTCTTGGATTCTAGGACTCAACACGTAGGCAATAAAATCTTTAGTTAGGCCCGTTGGTTTCCCTTTTGTATACATATGTTCGTAAGACCAAATTTTCCATTTATTCGTTAAAACATTTTTATCCGTTGGAGCAACATGATTAATTTTTACCGCAGCAATCGACTTATCAACGTAAGAAAAAGCGAGGTAACTGATTGCACCAGGGGTTGAGGCCACTATTTGCCGCACCATTCCCGTCGAATCCTGTTCTTGTGCCTGCTTAGCCTGACTCCCTTGCATGACCCATTTTTCAAAGGTAATCCGCGTGCCACTACCCGCGGCACGATTAACTAAAACAATTGGTAGGTCAGCACCGCCAAGTTGGCGCCAATTGGTGACCTGGCCCGTAAAAATTGCTTTTAACTGGGCAAAGCTTAAATTAGTAACGCCAACTTTCTTGTTAACGACAGGGGTGATTCCTACAACTGCAACACGATGATCAACTAATCTTTTTGCGTCAACCCCACTTTGTTCCTCAGCATGCACATCAGAATTACCAATATCAACTGCTCCGGCCTGGATTTGGCTGAGCCCGGTTCCAGAACCGCCACCTTGAACATTAATGAATTTACCTAAATGGTCATTACTGTACTGTTCACCGGCTGCTTCCACTAACGGCTGTAAGGCAGAAGAACCAACGGCAGTAATTGATTCACCGCTTGATTGTTTCTGACAAGCTGTCAAACCAATAAGACTGATTAAAAGCGCCGCAGCAGTTAAGATCTTTTTCTTCACAGTTAACCCCCCTATCCATTTTATAGTTTAGCCAACGAACGTAAAAATAAAGCACTTCTAATGTAAAAATTATGTAAATTGAGGTTTATGCTCTAGCTTAATTGGACCTTATCTGGACAGGTAAAAGCAAGAAAAATGCCTATGCCTGAATAAATATTGATTCCAATTTTATTCAAAAAAACTGCGGGTTATCAGTAAAGTTATAACATTACTGATAACCCGCAGTTTCCACTTTTAGAACATATTTACACTAAACTAATAAGCCTAAAATATCTTTGTGAAAAAGCCAAAACTTAATCATTCTGAACCCGCTTCTTCACTTGGTAGTACAACTGTAAAGCAACTACCTACACCAAGCTGACTCTGTAGCCTAATTGTCCCACCTAAGCCAGTAACCAACGCCGCAACAATTGCCAGCCCTAAGCCAGTGCCACCTGTATCCCGACTACGTGTTTTATCAACCCGGTAGAAGCGTTCAAAAACACGTGCCTGATCTGCACTAGCAATTCCGACACCGCTATCACAAATTTTAAGCTGCCAACCAGCGGAAACTAAACGACTCGTCAGCGTAATTTGTCCCCCAACACGATTGTAATTAATTGCGTTAACTAGTAAGTTTTTAATAATCTGTTCAAATTGATTAGCGTCCGTTTTTAAATTAGGTGCGATCGCTAAGTCCAATTTAAGTTGAATTCTTTTTGCATCTATTTGTGGTTGTAGCGCCGGTAACAACTGCTCGATTAAATTTGGAACGTCAAATGTAGTCAACTTAGGTTGTCGTTGTTCACCACGGGCCAACGCAATAATGTCTTGAATTAAACTCGTCAAGCGTTGACTTTCCGTCGCAATAATTTCTAGGAACGCTTGCCGATCTTTTGGATCATTTTGTGCTCCTGCTAATAGGGTTTCAGTAAAGCCAGTAATTGCAGTTACTGGTGTTTTTAATTCGTGGGACACATTACTAACAAAATCCAATTGCATTTGTTGAATTTGTTTAATTTCCGTAACGTCATATAATAAAACAGCCAGTCGATCTGCCGTCAACCAAACAACGTGAACATCCACAATTTGTTCCTTAGTTAAGGTTAAAGTTATTTCCTGGTGCTGGGCTTCTCGGTCCCGCAGAGCACGCTTTATTAAGCGACTCAAGTGGTAATCTTGAATGTCATTAACGTAAGGGTGCGGCCGGGAAATGATCTTGGTCTCCAGTAATTGTGCGCTGGCCGGATTACTATTCACGACCAAGCCTGTGTGGTCAAGTAGCAAAATGCCAACCGTCAATTGAGTTAATAATTGATTGAAATCAGTCTGCCTTTTCAATTCCTGCTGTTTTGCCTGGCCAACAACATCGTTAACCTGAACAATTTGTTGTTCCAAGTCAAAATAACGATCCGTTGGCTTGAGTAACGCCGGCGCCATTTTTTCTGAATGTTTAATTTGTTGTAATTGTTGTTTTAATCGTTTGAGTGAACGTTCCACGGCCAAATGATGACCCAATAATACTAAAACAATCAGGCCAATCATACCCAACGTTACCCCAATAACATAAGCCGCGTGTGGCCAAAACGGCTCCCACAAATTTCGTTTTGGTTGTACTAATAAAATTGTTTGATCGTGTTTAGTTATTAAATAAACCAGTTGATCTTGTTGTCGCGTCTGAACAATGGCCTGTCTTTTTCCAGTCGTTTGATAACGTAAAACAGCCGGAAGTGCTTCTCTGGCAGTAACACCGGCCGCAGAAACTACCAATTGATTTTTTCGGTTAAAGGCCATCACCTGACAATTAGTCTGTTTGGCCTGAACCCTCATTTGGGTCAGCGTTTGTCCTTGAAATAACTGGGCCTTATCACTCAGATCCTTTTTTTGACTGGCTAAATAGCTTTGGTTTAAAAAAAGAATGATCATTGTCACACCAACAATAATCACCCCTAATATCAATTCGCCTAAGTGCCTAATTTGTTTCATCCTGCGGCTCCTCCAATTTATAACCAAATCCACGAACCGTAACTAAATATTTAGGCCTTTTCGGATCGACTTCAATTTTATCCCGTAAATGACTGATTTGAATATCAACCATTCGCGTTTGACCGGCATAGTCATACCCCCAGACACCATTAAGTAAGTGTTCACGGCTAAGTACCCGGTGTTGTCGCTTGGCAAAATAGATGAGCAATTGGTACTCGCGGGGCGTCAGATTTAATGATACCCCACCTCGACTAACTGTATATTTGTCTGGGTCAATAATTAATTCGCCAATTTTAATAACCTGTTGTGCTAACGCCTGCTGATTTAGGCGCCGATTAATGGCCTTCATGCGTGCTAAAACTTCGCGGGGACTAAACGGCTTAGTTAAATAATCATCGGCTCCTAACTCCAGCCCAATTATCTTATCTAATTCATCGTCTTTGGCCGTCAAAATAATAATTGGCGTTTGAATTTTTTCTTGCCGTAAACGCTTAGTGACCTCCATACCATCCAATTCCGGCAACATCAAATCTAACAAAATAAAATCATATTGTTGTTCTGATGCCAACTTTAGAGCAGTAACACCATCTGTAGCGGTTGTAACCGCGTAATCGGCCTTTTTTAGATTATAGGCTAGTAGCGTGACAATCGCAGGTTCATCATCAACAACTAATACTCGTTGCATCCTAAACACCTTTTTTCGGAAATGTAATGACCCCAACTTCATGTGGTGAATCAGCAAAGATTGCTGTTTCGGTAATTTTAATATCGCCAGTAATCGTCTTAATCCGCAAATGACAATACGTTGGATTAGTCATTAGAGAACGGTAGAAGGAATCCTCATCATTAATTGCAATATGGTTGCAGTCCAGAATTGTGTCTCCTTTCACCAAATCCATCTTGGCCGCCGGTGTACCTGGCTGGATACCTAAAACACTAATCCCCACAAATGGTTCGGTATAATGAATTGAACCAGAACGTGCCGAAAAGTATCGCCAAATGTGACCGCCAATTTCTAGACAAATTGCCAAAATTAAAAATAAATTGGTCAAATTAGTCAAGAATTGGCTCACAATTCCAAGAATCAGTAATAGACCACCCTCGATTAAATACCATTGCGTCGTTTGTTTAATGGCCAGCATAATTTGCTGGTGTTTAACCGTTAATAAAAAGCCCAAAAAGAGCGGTAAAATAAACAAACTGTAGGAACCACTCCCAAATTGGAAGGTTGGCCAAACACTAGTTGTTACCCCTTTCACTGGGACTAACACAACTAACGGCACAAACGCTAATTGCCGCAATCGGAAAAAACCAGTCCGCCGACCACGGGCACTTTTGCGAATTCGTGGTGAAACTGTTTGCTCCCCTAAACGATGGACCAACAACGCAGTAAATAAAGCAGCCACCCCCGAAAGTACGAGTACATTGGACATTAACTGGGAGGAGCTACTTGGCGCCACCAGCATAACGATTAAGCTAGTGACTAATAACCCTAGAAATGGTATGAACCACCAAATACTTAACAATAAAACAAGAAAGGCAACTAACTCATAAATCTGTACCCAAATTAATGGTAATTTAAACCCAATCAGTAGACTAACTATTGATAAGCCAATTCCAAATGGAACACCCCAAGTGAAGAAGTGACGAAACTCATGATAATGGTTATCGACCGCTATTCTAAATAAGCTTCGTTCCTTTGTTATCCTTAAGTAACTCACTAAAAAGCCACTAAGTAAACCAAGCCACAACAAAGGTTGCCAAAGTAGGCTCATAATAACCGAAACAATCTGCATATTTCACCGACACCCCATTTTTTTAGTTAATGTCAGTATAACATTGCCAGCGTTTGAAAAGAAAGCTGGTATTTTATTGGACAGCGCCTGTTCTTGCACCAAGATTAAGAAACACAGTTATAAAATTTGTAGCCGTATTTCTGCAGCCTACTTACCATTGAATACGGTTTACGAACTGACAAGCTAAAAACCGGCATATTTAAAACCAAACTATTTAACCCAAAAATAGAGCCCGCTGTGACAACAAAGTTTGCCTCTGCTGTAACACCTAGCCCTATTTCTAAATAACGGATACTAAAAAGTAAAAACTCATAACCTCAGCAGCACTTATTTAAGTACTAACTGGGATTTTCTTCTTGCAATTGTAATTGTAAATAAGCATTTATAAACGGATCCAAGTCGCCATCTAAAACGGCTTGGCCATTACCGGTTTCATAATTAGTACGGTGATCCTTAATCATTGTATAAGGTTGAAAAACGTAAGAACGAATTTGTGAGCCCCAACCAATATCAGCTTGTTCACCCTGAATTTCGGCCTTTTGTTTTTCTTTGGCCTCTAATTCACGTTGATACAACTTGGCCCGTAGCATATTCATAGCAGTCTGCCGATTTAATAATTGGGATCGTTCGGCCTGACTTGCAACGACTATTCCAGTTGGCAAGTGGGTTAAACGAACCGCAGATGACGTCTTATTGACGTGCTGCCCGCCGGCGCCACTAGCCCGGTAAACATCAACCCGTAAATCATCACTGTTAATTTCAATATTAACCGTTTCATCCAATTCCGGCATCACATCAACCGACGCAAATGACGTATGTCGGCGGCCGGCCGAATCAAACGGTGAGATCCGAACCAATCGGTGTACACCCCGTTCCGAGCGCAAGTAACCGTAGGCATTATGGCCCTTGATTAATAACGTCACACTTTTAATTCCGGCGTCATCACCTGCTTGATAATCAACGGTTTCAACTGAAAATAAGTGTTTTTCGGCCCAGCGTGTGTACATCCGCAGTAGCATTTCGCCCCAATCTTGTGATTCCGTTCCCCCAGCGCCAGGATGAATTTCCAAAATTGCATTATGACTATCGTAGGGACCATTCAAAAGTAGGCTTAATTCATACTGCTGCATTTTGGCCTGTAACTCACCTAAATTAGTTTCAAATTCCGCGGCTATCTGGGCGTCATCTTCTTCACTTAACAATTCAGCCAAAACACTTAAATCTTCGTAACCGGCCTCTAAATCGTGAAAAGAATCAAATTTAGATTTCAATTGATTAGTTTCATCAATCACTTTTTGAGCGTCCTGTTGATTATCCCAGAAACCGGGTTCCGCCATCTGTGCTTCATTTTCGCCGATACTTTCGTTTAGCGCGTCGAGGTCAAAGCGACCCCCTAAAATTAGCCAACTTAGCTTTAATTCCCGCTAATATTTTCTTACCTTCACTTAATTCCATTTTTGTGCCTCCAGCGAAAGAGGCTGGGACAAAAGTCCCTAGCCTCTTATTGTTTCCAAACGTTACTCTAGAGCGTGCACCAAAAGTCTGGGTTCACTGCGTAACTACCGCTAATCCAAAACCGACTTTTGTCTCACTCCCATAAATCTAACGTTTAATATTCTGGCGAATTTCTGCCTTCATAAATAAGCGCGTCACATCATAATCAATATCCGCGATCATTTCTTCAAACATTCGGTAACCCTCAGACTGATACTCCACCAATGGATTCATCTGCCCATAGCCTCGTAACCCAATAGCCTGACGTAATTGGTCCATGGCATCAATATGGTCTGTCCAATGTGAATCAACAACCCGCAAAATAACAACTTTTTGAAATTCCAACATTTGTGCAGGATCATATAATTGTTTCTCTTTTTCTGCATAACTTTTATTGGCACGATCCAACAAGTAATCACTAATTTCATCACTTGTTTTACCGGTTAAGTCTTCCATACTAATCGTATCTTCAGCCACCATTGCGTTAACTGCAAAATCGTAAATTGCTTGTAAATCCCACTTGTCAGTTTCACCTTGCGTATGCGATTCAACAATCCGCTTGATAGTTCGTTCAAACATTGGCACCAAGACGTACTTTAATGAATCATCTTCATTAATAACTTGCATCCGTTGACCATAAATTACTTCACGCTGTTCACGCATAACATCGTCATACTGTAACGTATTTTTACGTGTATCGTAATTATTACCTTCGACCCGCTTTTGTGCGGACTCAACTTGTCGTGTAATCATTCGACTTTGAATGACCGCATCATCATCACTGACTTTCATCCGTTCCAATAATGTCTTAATTCGATCAGAACCAAAGCGGCGCATCAACGTATCTTCTAGTGATAAATAAAATTGCGTTTCACCAGGATCACCTTGCCGACCAGAACGACCACGTAACTGATTATCAATCCGCCGCGATTCATGTCGTTCTGTCCCAATAACACATAAGCCACCTAGTTCTTTAACACCAGGTCCCAGCTTAATATCTGTTCCTCGGCCGGCCATATTAGTGGCAATCGTAACTGAGCCACGTTGACCGGCATTCATAATAATCTCGGCTTCTTTTAAATGATTCTTGGCATTTAAAACAGCGTGGGAGATGTGTTCTTGGTCTAACATTCGTGATAGGCGTTCTGAAGTTTCAACAGCAACCGTCCCAATTAGCATGGGCTGGCCCTTTTCGTGCCGCTGCTTAATGTCCTCAACAACTGCATTAAACTTACTTGATAACGTTGGGTAAAGTAAATCAGGTTGGTCAATTCGGGCAATTGGTCGGTTAGTTGGAATGGTGATAACTTCCATACTGTAAATTTCACGAAATTCTTCTTGTTCTGTTTTAGCCGTCCCGGTCATCCCAGATAGCTTGCTGTACATCCGGAAAAAGTTCTGGTAAGTAATGTTGGCCATTGTCTTAGACTCATCCTGAATTTCAACGCCTTCTTTTGCCTCAATTGCTTGATGCAAGCCATCTGAATAGCGCCGACCTTCCATGACACGGCCAGTGAAAGAATCAACGATCATAACTTTACCATCTTGAACAACGTAATCAATATCGTTCAACATAATATAATTCGCACGTAATGCCGAATCTAAGTAGTGATTAAGTGCCATATTATCTGCATCGTACAAATTATCCAGGCCAAAATTCTTTTCAGCCTTTTGAATACCTTGTTCGGTTAAGCTGACCGTCTTCGTCTGTAAATCGATCTTATAGTCATCGTCTTCTTTAAGTGTCTTAGCAAAACGATCAGAACGAATGTATAGGCCGGCGGATTTTTCAGCCTGTCCCGAAATAATTAACGGCGTTCTAGATTCATCAATTAAAATTGAATCAACTTCATCGACAATCGCAAAGTTAAGCGGCCGTTGGACCATTTGTTCCTTATAAACCACCATGTTATCCCGTAAATAATCAAAACCAAGTTCACTATTAGTTGAATAAGTAATGTCGGCCCCATAAGCAGCTCGCTTTTCTTCTGAGCTCAATGAATTTAAATTTAACCCAACTGATAAACCAAGCCAATTATATAATTCGCCCATTTCTTTGGCGTCACGACCAGATAAATATTCATTAACTGTTACAACGTGGACTCCTTTGCCCGCTAATGCGTTTAAATAAACTGGCATCGTTGCCGTTAAGGTTTTACCTTCACCAGTTTTCATCTCGGCTATATTACCTTCATGTAACGTAATACCACCAATAATTTGAACCCGGAACGGGTACAAACCTAAGACACGCTTGGCGGCTTCACGAGCCGTTGCAAATGCTTCGGGTAAGATATCATCTATGGTTTTACCATTTTTTAATTGTTCTTTTAATTTTGGCGTTTCGGCCTTTAAATCATCATCTGATAATGCGGCCATTTGATCCGCTAAGACCTCAACTTTATCGGCGATTTTGCCCATTCGTTTGACTTCACGCTTATCGCTTTCGACCCAGTTCTTTAAAATATTTGCCATTGTAAAGTCCCTTCTTGTCATGTATGACAAATGTTAACTTTATAAATCCAAAAAGATACTCTTACTAGTTTAGCATGAAAATTGATGCTTGAAAATAGCTTTGCTAGCGAAAGATTAATAATCAACCGGCACAAAAACGGAGTAGGATTTCTCCTACTCCGTTTTTGGGTGCCATCAACTTATTGTTCATCCGTTTCAATCAGACCATAACGGCCATCACGCCGCTTATAAACAATACTTGTACCATTAGTTTCAGCATCTTCAAAAATAAAGAAATTGTGTCCTAACATGTTCATCTGCAAAACTGCTTCCTCGCTATCCATTGGTTTCAACGAAACACGTTTCGTTCTTACAATATCAAGTTTGTCATCCGCATTATCGGAGGAATCCTCGGCCGCTTCATCAGAATTTGCTAAGTTGAAATCCTTAAGCCCTTTTTCACGGGACTTACGATTAACCTTTGTCTTATATTTTCGAATTTGACGTTCAAGCTTATCTGTGACAAGATCAACGCTCGCATACAAATCTGGTGAAGTTTCTTCTGCACGCAAGGTCAGATAAGGTAACGGAATTGTAACCTCGACCTTAGCGGTTTTATCGGGATAGACTTTCAAGTTAACGTGGGCCTGCGAATCAGCTGAACTTGGAAAATACTTGTTCAACTTGTCCAAACGTTTTTCAACGTAGTCTCGAATAGCACCAGTTACCTCGATATTTTCTCCACGAACATTATAGTTAAGCATAGAATTTCTCCCCTTTCACTTGCAAGTTTGCGCTGGGCAAACAGGATCAAAGCTGAAAAGCCTTGATGCCTTGCTTATATACTGATTATAATGGAAAGCGCTGCAATTAACAATGTTTAACCTAAACAAAACTACGACGTGTTTGGAAAAAAGAGTGCACTAATAGTCAGCTTTGAGTTAACGGGCTAAGGTCACGGTTGTTATTTTTAGGCCAGGAACTGCCTTTAAAAGACAATCTCGGGCGTGAAATAAGGTTCGCCCCGTTGTGTAAACATCATCCAACAAAATAATTTGTTTTCTTGCAAGTGGCCGACACTTATCCATATTAGCCTGGAAGGGTTGCGCCATTGCCAGCCGTTCACCTCGATTTTTATGTGCCTGTTTAACCGGTAATTCACGTTTGTTCAGGCAATCATAAAGAGGGACAACCGCGCCAAAAATACCGCAGACAGGATTAAAACCTCTTTTTTGATAGCTCCTCGTATCAGTTGGTACCGGCACATAAATATCGGCTGACACCTTTTTAAAAAATTGTCCCAGCACACTGGTGAAACAAGTGCTCAATTGATAATCACCACTTGTCTTATACTGTTTAAAAAAATCCTGCATTGCAGCATTGTAAGAAAATAAGGCTCGATTATGAAGTAATTGGGGGTAATTTTTTTGCCAGGTCAAACAATCCTGACACAAGCCTTGCTGCGTCTGCAACCGACCACACCCAGAACAAGCCAAATTGGGCCTAATTCGGAGAAATTTACGCTGACAGTTTAAACAAATAGGTGACGTTGTTAAAGCTCTAAAATAGAATATATCAGCCAAAGTTAGTGACTGAATAAATGATTGTTGGCACAACAGACAGCGCATTAAAACCCTGCCTTCTTATTGATCTGCTTGATTTGTTTACTCGCCTGCTTCATCGCACAACTGTAGCCAGCGCAAATAAAATCAACGCGGCCAGTTGGGTAATCACGATGGCGGCCAACCCGCCCTGCCATCTGCACTAACGCGCTCATTGTAAAAACGCCATCATCACTGCCCAGTACGATCACCTCAATATTCTTAAAGGTTACACCGCGTTCCAGAATAGTTGTTGTAAGTAACGCCGTTAGTTTTTCCTGTCGCATGGCCTGTACTTTCTCGGCTCGCTTTGGATCGGCGGCATAGACCGTAGTGAATTTCAAGTCGGAAAAATTATTGCCCAGCAACTTTGCCAAAGGCTCTAAAAGTGCAATTTTGGGGACAAATAACAAAAAGGACTGCCGCCGTTGAACCTTATCTTCTAATAGATGGTTTAATACTGAAGGCAATTGGCCCTTCATTAACTGTTGATACCACCTAAGAGCCAAGT
This sequence comes from Loigolactobacillus iwatensis, assembly GCF_003950295.1. GTDB lineage: Bacteria > Bacillota > Bacilli > Lactobacillales > Lactobacillaceae > Loigolactobacillus > Loigolactobacillus iwatensis. The sequence continues at coordinate 37,372 of NZ_RHNP01000015.1, read as the reverse complement.
GACAGTGGGGCAACGCTAACGGATGGCCGTGATAACGTCGTGGTAAATAGCTGAGACTTAATGAACCTTTGCTAACTTGCCGCAACAACGCTGGCCCAGGTGTTGCCGTTAGATACAAACAGGCACTTGTTTTTTTGCGCGCCTGCCCAACGGCAAAATGTAACTGTTGATCCTGCGCAAAGGGAAAGGCGTCGACTTCATCAATAACCAAGACATCAAAAGCTTGGTAAAAGCGCAGTAATTGATGCGTAGTACACAATACAAATTGGGTGTAGTGGTACGGTTCAGGTTGATCGCCGTACAGTAACATAATTTCCGTTTTTGCAAATGCTTGTTGTAAGCGCGGTAACAACTCCAAACAAACGTCGATTCGAGGTGAGGCAATTGCGACGCGCTTACCTTGCTTAAGCGCAGCAAATAATCCTGGAAACAACATCTCCGTTTTACCCGCGCCAGTAACAGCCCACAATAAATGCTGTCGGTGCTGCTTAAAAATTTGTTTGATCATCTCTGCCGCCTCAGCTTGTGCCGGCGTTAGCGTTCCTTGCCAAGTTAATTCCGTTGGTCCTTTAAAACAATTTTTTTCTGGAAGGTTAACTAGGTATTCATTGGAACAAACGCGTCCCAGTAACAAACAAGTTGGACAATAATAAGTCCCACTAGGCAATTGAACTCTTTTTTTGCTGTGTCGTGCTTGACAGCGCTGGCAAGTGACGACAGTATTAGTAAGTAGCATCGCCGGTTGAACGATTAACTCTGGAAAAAGATCCCGCCAGGCCTTGCAAGTTGTTTGATCAACAATTTCTAAACGACCGAATAATGCTTCACAATTCATTAATAGTCCCCCTCTAATATTAAATTACGTTTAAGGAGTCATAAAAATGCTAAAAAATTATGTTGCCATTGCTCATAATGGCACCCACGAAATTGAAATTAAGAAGTCCCGCTTTATTTGTTATTTAGCTAGAATAAAGGATTCTGCTGAAGCAGACGCAATTCTTACACAAATAAAAAAGGAACATTACAAGGCCAACCACCACTGTAGTGCTTATGTATTAGGTGATCATAATGATATCCAGCATATGCGTGACGATGGTGAACCATCCGGAACTGCCGGTGCGCCGATGCTTAACGTTTTACAACGGCAACATTTGACAAACACACTTGTGGTAACAACCCGTTATTTTGGGGGAATTAAACTGGGCGCCGGTGGCCTAATTCGTGCGTACAGCCATTCAGTGTCCGAAGCAACTGCGGCAATTGGGTTAGTCCAGGGAACCTTGCAACAAGAATTACAAGTTCAAATTACTTATAAGCAACAAGGCACCCTAGAACACTACCTTGAGGCCAATCATTTAACGGTCACCGATACCACCTACGCAGTTAACGTCAACCTAATTATCCTAGTTGCTAGCGAACAAGTAGAAGTTACTAAAGCAGCCATCACTAACCTACTCAGCGGCCAAGTTACGTTTAAATTAGGCCATACACGTTACCATGAAGTTCCCTTCGAACAATAAAAAACGAGCTATCTTTTCAACAAAAATGAAGTGAACCCCAAAAATTGGTCTTTTTACCCAATCTTGGAATTCACTTCGGAGTCTTGTGGAAATACAGTTCGTTTTTTTATTTATTATGGATTATATACCGGATTAGCTTTAACAAGGGTTGTCGTTTAGGACCAATCAACCCAATTTCCTCGACAAAAATCTCTAAACTGATTAACACCGCCACGGTTAACGCAATCGATCCCCAAAAACTAGATAGCGGTAGTAATAGTGCAATTAATGAAAAGATTAAGGCAATTCCATAAATCGCAATAACTGTTTGTCGGTGGGTTAGGCCCATTTGCATCAAACGATGGTGTAAATGATGCTTATCAGCCTCCATAATCGGCCGATGGTTTAATAAACGCCGAACAATGGCATAGAAGGTATCCGTGATCGGAACGCCCAAAACGAGTACGGGCATGACAACAGAAATTACGGTGGCATTTTTTAAACCTTGTAATGATAGAACTGAAATCATAAAACCAATGAATAAGGACCCTGTATCTCCTAAAAAAATACTTGCCGGATGAAAATTAAATGGTAAAAAGCCGATCAAACTTGCTACTAGAGCAAAGATCATAATTGGAACATCAATATTATCAACGTTTAAAAAGAAGTATGCAATTAAACCCATTGTCAGTAACGCAATTAACGAAACTCCAGTTGCTAGGCCATCAAGCCCATCAATTAAATTAATTGCGTTAGTAATTGCCAAAATCCATAAAATTGTTAGTGGTAATCCCCAAATACCTAAGTTTATTTTCCCAATCCACGGCAAACTAATTGTTAAAATCCGAATTTGAGCGACGTAATAAATAACCAAAGCAGCTAATAGCATTCCCGTCAGTTTTTGCCACGGCGAAAGCTCAATCATATCATCCAACAAGCCTGTGATAATAATGATCGCTTCACCTAGAAAGATACTGTAAAGGATAGGTGTTGGAAATTGCTCGCGCAACAAAACAAACGTTGAAAATGTAAAGGCTATAAAAATCGCTAATCCACCAATTGTTGGGATTGGAATTTTATTAACCCGGCGAGCATTAGGGTCATCTACAGCACCCACTTTTATCGCAATCCGCCGAACAATTGGCGTCAAGACTGCGGCAATAAATACGGTTAAAAATAGTTTGACGAAAATGTTGAACATAAAGTACGCTCGCTTTCTAATTACACTACCTACTGAGTTTCATTATACAAATTGCTATTTTCTTGCACAAGCTTAAACTAGTTAATATTCGTTTAAATAAAGTGAAGTTGGCAGTCCAACTAGATATGGCAAATTTTAAATTATTCTCCTAAATATGTAACGTGGCCTTTTAAGCGCACCTTTGTACCCTGCCGCTTATTAATTAATTTTACCGATTTCCTAATATTAACCAATCAATAATAGGCCAATATTTTGTAAACAGTATTCATACCCGTTAGACACTGAAACAAAAAGGTGCATAAATAAATATCCTCTGACTTAAAATTTGATCTCAATACTCAAAAAAATAGGGGCCATGACAAAAATACTTTCGTCACTACCCCTACTAACCCTACTTAGCATATTCAATTGTTCTTGTTTCACGAATTACAGTTACTTTAATATGCCCAGGATAATCTAGTTCCGTTTCAATTTGCTTGCGAATATCACGAGCTAATACAACAGCGTCTAAATCACTAATTTCCTCTGGCTTAACCATCACTCGGACTTCACGTCCAGCCTGAATCGCGTAACTATTCTTAACCCCATCAAAACTATTTGTAATTGCTTCTAATTTTTCAAGACGGTGGATATAGTTTTCTAACGATTCAGAACGAGCTCCTGGTCGAGCAGCTGAAATAGCATCTCCTGCCGCCACTAAAACAGCAATAACAGATGTTGGTTCAACGTCCCCATGATGTGAAGCAATCGCATTAACGACAACCTCATTTTCATGGTACTTACGAGCAATCTCAACGCCAATTTCAACGTGTGATCCTTCAACTTCATGATCTAAAGCTTTACCAATATCGTGTAATAATCCTGCGCGTTTCGCTAATGTAACATCCTCGCCTAGTTCTGCAGCAAGTGCTCCAACTAACTTGGCAACTTCAATCGAATGATCCAATACATTTTGACCGTAACTAGTCCGGAAGTGGAGCCGACCCAAGATCTTAATTAAATCTGGGTGCAGATTGTGAATTCCAAGATCAAAAGTAGCTTTTTCACCAATCTGACGAATTCGTTCGTCCATTTCTTTACGCGACTTCTCAACCATCTCTTCAATCCGAGCTGGATGAATACGACCATCCTGAATTAACTTTTCAAGTGCTATTCGGGCAATCTCACGCCGAACAGGATCGAAACCACTTAAAACAACAGCTTCCGGAGTGTCATCAATAATAAGGTCAATACCAGTCAAGGTTTCTAGTGTCCGAATATTACGTCCTTCACGACCAATAATGCGCCCTTTCATATCATCATTAGGCAAATTAACAACTGAAACAGTTGTCTCAGAAACAGAATCAGCTGCACTACGCTGAATGGCATAGGCAATTAAGCTCTTAGCCTTACGATCTGCTTCTTCCTTTGCCTTATCTTCACTTTCTTTGATCATAACAGCTCGTTCATCAGATAAATCTGACTTCAATTGATTCATCAATATATTACGAGCATCATCTTTAGAAAGTGCTGCCACCCGTTCCAACTCTGTTTGTTGCTTCTCGATTAACGAGGATACTTCCTTTTGCTTTTCATCAATGAGTTGTTGTCGCGCATTGATTTTATTCTCTTTATCTTCAAGAGAACGTTCTTTCTTATCAAGCGTATCATCCTTGCGGTCAATAGTTTCTTCTCGTTGAATTAAACGATTTTCTTGCTTGGTGACGTCAGCACGTCGCCCCTTTAACTCATTTTCAACCTCGGCCCGATAGCGATGATTTTCATCTTTTGCTTCTAAAAGAGCTTCTTTTTTCTTTGTTTTAGCTTCTTTTTTTGCATCAGCGATGATGCTATCAGCAGTTGTACGTGCAGCATCTAATTGTTTTTCAAGAAACTGCTTACGTAGAACATATCCTAAGATCAAACCGACAACTAACATGATGACTGCGAGGATTATCGCGATAGATAGATTCATATCTTCACCTCCGCATCATCAAAAACGATTATTACTAACCGTATATAAATTTTAAGATGTTTATTATTTGATTATTTACACAACCTTTATTTTATAGTTGAATGACTGTCATGTCAACTTTATTAAAAGTTAGTAACATTATTACAAAATAAAAAAGGCTAGGATTTTTATCCCCGCCTCTTACTATTTCTGAGCGTTACTCTAGAACGTGCACCAAAAGTCTGGGTTCGCGTGCCTAACTAAGCTACGCGGTAAACCCAAAACCGACCTTCGTCCCACTTCTCTTCCTGATCATACCTTTAGATATCTAATTGACTAGGATCTTTTGTATCTGGTGTTTTTGCATTTGTTTTGGCCTTAACACTTGCATCTGTTTTGGCCGCCGACTTTGCATTAGCACTTGATTCTACCTTATTTTCTGCTTTTGTCGCTTTAGCATCCGCCTTTGTTTCCGTAGGTGTCTCACTTGCTTCAGCAATGCCGTAAGCTTCACGAACTTTTTGTTTGATTTCGGCCATAACTTCAGGATGATCGCTTAAATAATGCTTAGCGTTTTCACGTCCTTGACCAATTCGATCTTCACCATAAGAGTACCAAGAGCCACTTTTATCGACAATATCTTTTTCAACCGCCATATCAACTAACTCACCGGTTTGTGAAATACCTTCACCATACATAATGTCGACTAGTGCAACCTTAAATGGTGGTGCAACCTTGTTTTTAACAACCTTAATCTTAACTCGATTACCTATTATGTCCGTACCATTCTTGATTTGCTCCGCCCGTCGAACTTCCAGCCGAATGGTTGAATAAAACTTCAAAGCACGACCACCTGGAGTCGTTTCGGGATTACCAAACATAATACCAACTTTTTCACGAATTTGATTAATAAAAATAGCAATTGTTTTTGTCTTGTTAATTGTTCCAGAAAGCTTACGCAGTGCTTGCGACATCAAACGTGCTTGCAAGCCCACGTGCGCATCGCCCATTTCGCCTTCAATTTCAGCTCGTGGTACCAAGGCGGCTACCGAATCCACTACAACAAGATCAATCGCACCACTGGAAACTAATGCATCGGCAATCTCTAGACCTTGTTCACCGGTATCCGGTTGGGAAAGTAATAGATCATCAATATTAACCCCTAAATTTGCGGCATACTTAGGATCCATTGCATTTTCAGCATCAATGTACGCCGCAGTTCCACCACGTTTTTGAACTTCAGCAACTGCGTGTAACGCTACGGTTGTCTTACCAGAGCTTTCAGGGCCATAAACCTCAACAATTCTACCTCGAGGATAACCACCAACACCTAAAGCTTCATCCAATGCCAGTGAACCAGACGGAATTGTCGAGATCTGTGTATCCGCCTTTTCCCCTAAACGCATAATTGAACCCTTACCAAAATTTTTTTCGATTTTTTTTAATGCAGCATCTAAAGCCGCCTTACGTTCATCAGCCAAGCGATATCCTCCTTGTTAAAAGTGAATTATTCACCAATTTCATTAACAATGATACAGAACTAAATTCAAAAAAGCAAGAATAAAGTGAACAAGTGTTCTCACTTTTATTTATCGGCCTGCAACTTATGCAGTAACAAATCGAAACCAGTTAAAACACTTTGTTGCCGAACAAAATTACGTGTTCTCGAAAAATGGAACAAATGTGCTTCCGGCGCCTGATCACGATACGCGACACCAATATAAACTGTGCCGGCTGGCTGGCCTTCTAACTCGTCAGGCCCAGCCACACCAGTAAAGGAAATCCCAATATCAGTTTGTAATGTAGCCTTAGCTTGCTGGGCCATTGCAATCGCTGTTTCTTCGCTAACGACACCAAATTTCTTTAAATCGGCCGTAGGAATATTTAGTAAATGTGCCTTTTCGGCCAAGGAGTAAGTTACAAAACCGCCACTAAAAATGCTCGATGCACCAGCGATACTACCAATTTCACTTTGAAACATGCCAGCAGTTAAACTCTCGGCCGCAGTTATTGACAACTGGCGCTGCTTTAGTAAGTTCACTACTACGGCTGGCAAGGAATTATGCTCACCGTAACCATAAAAATAATCTCCAACCTGAGCTTTAATTGAAATTTCCATTTGATCCAGCATTTGATTGGCAAGTTGTTCTTGCTTTGCTTCAGCAGTAATTCGCAAGGTTACCTCGTTAGTTTTTGCGTAAGGAGCAACGGTTGGGTTAGTCTGGTGATCAATTAGATCGGCCAAACGCGTAACTAATTCCGACTCCCCAATCCCGTGGAACCGTAAAACCCGGGAAACCAAAACATTATTCTGTGAGTAAAGTTTTACTAGTACGGGCCGAGCAGATTGTTCAAACATTGCGATCAGCTCACTTGGCGGTCCTGGCAATAACATGTAAGTATGCTTAGTTGCTTTGTAGAGTGCACCAACGGCCATACCGACAGGATTATCCAGTGGCTGGCTATGCTCGGGCAGCATTGCTTGAATTCGATTATTTTCCGTCATTGGGTGCTGTGCCCGCACAAAATACTGATTAATGACGTCCATGGCCGCGTCATTAATCACTAATTTTTCATTTACATGCTTCGCCAAAGTTTGTTTTGTTAAATCATCTTTAGTTGGTCCTAGTCCACCAGTTAAAATAATTAAATCACTTCGCGTATCCGCAAGTTGAATTGCCTGTTCCAAACGATCTGCATTATCACCCACAACGCTCTGATAGTAAACATCAATCCCTAAATCGGCCAATTGTCGAGCAATAAAGGGTGTCGTTGTGTTCGTAATCTCACCTAAAAGTATTTCTGTTCCAACTGCAATAATTTCTGCACGCATATTTTATCCTCCACACTTAGTAACCTCTGCAAAAAATGACTGATTATTTTTGCCCAGGAAAGGTTTAAAAAAGACCTTTATTAGTATTTTCCTGACTAATTTGGTGTAAACGTGATTGAAAAGGCAGGTTCCTGTGCACTTTTTCAACCACTCCCCTGGCTAATTATTCTAAAATTAATTATCGAAAAAGTTCAGAAACCTATTGAGCAATTATAAGTAAAATAAAAGAACAAACGTCTAGTTCTAAAATTATTAGCACTAATCTGAATTAAAGTACCTTAGTCTAAATTAATTTTAAAATCTAACTTCGTTTGTTCTGTCATTCGGTTCCTACTTAATGAAATGAATCCGCAAAAATATGGCGACTTTCGTAAAAATACTGGATGCCTGAATAAATTGTAAAGAACAGGCAAATATAAAGTAAAGTTAACGCCATTGGAAAATGAATATTATTAAAGAAAACATTATTTAGAAATAAAAAGATAATGGCTAGCATTTGAGTCGTTGTTTTTATTTTTCCAGGCATTTCTGCCGCAAGAACAACATGTTCATTGCTCTCGGCCAAAAGTAGGCGTAAACCTGTCACGGCTAACTCACGGCAAACAATAATTGAGGCAACCCAAGAAGGTACCTTGCCCATGCCCACTAGAATAATAAAGGCCGTCATAACCAACATTTTATCGGCCAACGGATCAGCAAATTTACCAAAATTTGTGACTAAATGGCGGCCACGAGCAATGCGGCCATCGATTAAATCGGTCAATGACGCAACTATAAAAATCAATGTGCCAATAACCTGGGTCCAAGGAATTGAAGTCCCAGCAATGGCCACACTACCGATGCTCCAAGGGACAAGAACAACCAGTATAAAAATAGGGATTAAAAAAATTCGAATGACAGTTAAACGGTTTGGTAAATTCATGAGGATTCCTCCTTAATTTTAAATCAGTTCTACCCCGTAATAAACTTACGTAGTGCTCAAAGCGCTATCTTTATTTAGCGGCCAAGAAAAAAGAGCGACCAAAGGTTTCTTTTAAAATCAATCATAAGAGTTTCACTTATAATTTGCCTTTGCCCACTCACTTAACAATTAACGTGTTGTCGTAGCGGATGTACTAGTTGTATTTTGTTGTGCTACTGAACTACTCTGTGTGCTCGTACCTTGACTGGCAACTGAACTACTTGACGCCGCCGAGCTAGTAGTAGAACTACTAGTAGCATTGGCCGCGTTTTGAATGTTAATCGTAATTTTCTTAACAATTCCGCCAACATTCTTCGGATCAAGATTAACGGTTTTATCATTTAACTTAGCCTTGGTGTTCGTCGCATTTCCGGTTTGAATCACAAAGGAGGTTGTTCCTGCCGGTAAATTAATCGTCTGTTCGGCCGATTTCAACGTTCCTTGCCAAACCGTCTTACCACCAGCAGTAACTGAAGACCATGCCTGTTTAGAATCATCCGCATAGAGAGCCAGTTTGTTAGTTGTCGGCGCATTCGTATAGTTAAAGGTTGCCGTTGTTGTCGTATTTGTCAAATTCTCAAGCTTTGGTGTGGCCGCCTTTGTTTGCTTCTTAGCTGCCTTTTTAGCCTGACTTTGACTAGATCCGTTTGAGCTCGACTGTTTCTTTGAGCTAGATTGGACTGAAACTGAGACAGAGGAACTATCAATAACAGCCTTACTTTGCTGCCGGTTACCGCGAGTAAAAGCAAAAACAACGCCTAAAATAATAATTACGACGACGACCACTATAATCGTCGGTAAATAACGCTGTAATTGGCCCAGCACCTGATTAGATGGGCGACTGGCCGTTCGCGTATCCGGTTTACCTGCTGCCGGAGTTGTTTCTTCCTGGGGTCGTACCTGCGGAATAGTGTCATTAAATTCAGTTAATAACTCTTCACTATCAAGCCCAACGGTATCTGCGTATTGCTTAACAAACGCACGTACGTAAAAATCACCAGGCAACTGATCAAAGTGCCCTTCCTCAATTGCGATCAAATAACGCTTTTGGATTTTAGTGATCTGTTGTAAATCATCCAGGGTATAACCCTTTTCAACACGTGCATCACGTAATTTCTGTCCGATTTCACTCATTGCTTATTTTCACCTACAGCCCTTTTCACAAAAATTCAATTCTAGTATAGCATAACCTAAAAGCCCGTTTCATTAAGAATTTCTTTTATTTACGCCAGCCACCACTCACATAAATCGTTTGACCAGTTAAATAGCCAGCAGCAGGATCTAGTAATGCCGCGACCCAATAGGCAATTTCATCTGGCTGCGCTAAACGACTAGCCGGAATTTCCATTTTTAGATTTTCTTTCGCCGCTGTTGAAAACTGCTTATTCATTTGGGTATCGACAGCACCTGGTGCAACGACATTAACTGTAATTCCTAGGGAAGCAACTTCTTTGGCGTACGCATTGGCAAAGGCCGATTGTGCCCCCTTAACCGTGCTGTAACCAACTTCCATTGCACTACCACTGCCACCATAGACAGAGCCCACAAAAATAATTCGCCCGCACTGATTTTTAGCTAATTTAGGTGCCAATCGTTGGCATAATAACATCGGTAATTTGATGTGCATTTCCCACAACTGTTCAATTTGTTGACTAGTCGTCTCGGAAAATAAACCATACGTTGTTATCCCCGCCGCAAAAATCAACGCATCAACCTGAAATAATCGTTCAGTTAGCTCATCTAAATGCGTTTCCTCAGTTAAATCGTACTGCAAGACGAAAAAATCCTGTTTCGGATAAGTCTGCTGTAATTCCACCTGTAACTGCAAAACCCGTTGCTCACTATGAAAATAATGTAAATATAGTGACCAGCCGGCTTTAGCTAATCGCCTTGCCACCACTGTACCAATATCCCCTGAAGCGCCAATAATTAATGCTGATTGATGCATCTTTTAACCTTCTTTGGGTTCAATATGGAATACACTAATTGCCTCTTGGCGAATAAAACTTTTGGCAACCTGCTTAACGTCAGTTAAAGTAATTTGCTCAATAATTTGGACAAGATCAAATAATGTTGCATCCCCAAAATGATCGCCTGAATATTCATTAGCAATAAATTCTAGACTATTAAATGATTGCAGTAAACGACCTAACGCTTCTTTTTTAACCAATTCTAAACGATCCGTAGCTAATTCTGGGCTTGCCGCAGCGTGATCCAAAATAGCAATAATTGCGTCTGACAACTCCTGTGGATTATCCGTATCACCGCTTAAGGCCGCAAAATGAAAAGTACGCTCAACGTTAAGTTCATAACCAAACGTATCGTCAATAACGCCCTTATCATAAAGTCGCAGGTAATTAGCAGAAGAATCGCCGAATAACAGATCAAACAATAAATTTAAAGTTGTTCGGTAAACGAGTCCACTACGATCTTGTTTAACTTGATCTAGACCCTTAATTCCAACAACACTCTTGCCCCGGTTAACCGGCATTTCAATCACTCGATAAGGAATAATATCACTGCCATCAACTGCCTCAGTTGGAAATTGGCGTTGAATTGGTGCGGCAGGTGCAAAAGTTTTAGTCTCCTGATTTGCCGTTATCCATTTTAAAGTTTCATTTGCATCAATGTTCCCGACAACAAACAGGTTCATGTTGCTAGGATGATAGAACGTCTGGTAAGCAAGGTATAAATCATCTGCAGTAATCTTGGCGATGGATTCCACCGTACCAGCAATATCAATTCTTACGGGATGTTTAGGGTAAAGATTTTGGACAATTCCAAAGAACAAACGCCAATTCGGATCATCATCGTACATTTCAATTTCTTGTCCGATAATCCCCTTTTCTTTAGCAACCGTTTTCGGAGTAAAGTAAGGATCTTGCACAAAATCTAATAAAGTCGCTAAATTCTCCTGAACATGGTTTGTCGCCGAAAAAAGGTAACTGGTTCGTGTAAAACTAGTAAACGCATTTGAACTAGCGCCATAACGACCAAATACTTCAAATACGTCGCCATCTTTTTTATCAAACATTTTGTGTTCTAAGAAATGTGCAATTCCGTCTGGCACCGTTGTTAGCTCTTGTTGACCCAACGGCACAAATTTACTGTCAATGGAACCGTAATTAGTGGTAAATACAGCGTAAGTTTTGTGAAAGCCAGCCTTAGGTAAAAGCGCCACCTTTAAGCCATTAGCCAAAGTCTCCGTATAAAGTGTTTCATCAAGATTTTTATAGTGCTTAACCTGCATTAGGCCTGTCCTCCTTCACCATTTAGAAAATAAATGGCCTGTAACTTAATCTGCTTAGCCAACGCTTGAATCTGTTGTTTCGTAACTGACATAATTTGCTGCTGGAAATCAGCAATAGCTATTTTGGATGTAGGTACCAGCGTTTGAATTAACTGTTGATTTGTTAAGTACCCCGTACTATCTAATCCAGAAATATACTGATTAATAATCATTGCCTTAGTTTTAGCGATTAGATCATCACTGAAATCCCCCGCTTGAACGGAAGCAAGCTGTTTGGCCACAATTTCTAGTACCTGAGTCTTATTTTTTGAATCAATTCCAGTTTGCACGGTAATTATCCCGCGAAAAGCATCGTAGGAACTAGAAGCATAGTAGGCCAAACTAGCCTTTTCACGAACATTGGTAAATAGTAAGGCCAACGGTGAACCGCCAAAAATACCATTAGTAACCAACATTGGTAAATAATTCGGTTCGTAATAATAGGTCGGAACTTGGTAGGCCAAATTTAGTTTTCCCTGTACAACTGCCTGTGTTTGGGTTTCTTCCTGAATTTGATCAAAAACTGGTTGGTGATAAAAAAGTGGCATTGTTGGTACTTGCCGCGCCGCAAAAGAAAAGCCAGCAAACGCTTCACGAACAACGGACTCATCAACATCGCCTAAAACATTGATCAAGATTTGATCTTCACGTAACATCTTTTGGTAATACTGGTAAAGCTCATCTGGTTGAATCTGATCTAAAACAGACTGACTACCAAAGCTAGGAACGCGTTGATTTTCATCATTTTTAAAATAGAGGGCCTGTAATTTCAAACTGGCAAAAGCCTGTTTATTATCGTAAACCGACGCCAAATAGGCGGTCATATTTTCTTTTTCCCGCTGAAAAGTGGCTGCCTCAAAGGCATTGTCAACAATGTTAGGTCGATATAAAACTGACTTTAAGAACTCAAGCCCTTCGGTTAACAAATTAGTTTGCACCGGTAAAAACTTATCATTAGTTAGCGTTAAAGTGACGGTAAAGAAATGGGCGTTCCCGCGCTTATTCACTGAAATACCAAAGTTTGCACCGTACATCGCCGATAACTTGGCTGCTAAATCAGTCTGGGTTTGGTAGTCGGCACTATTAGTTTCTAGTAAACTAGCTAACAATGAACGCTTTGTGATTGTCTTATTATCTAAGGGTGCCAAAAAGGTCAGCACAACTCTAATTGTTTTGAACTGCTTTGATGGTATAACGTTTAAAGTGACACCATCGGTCAAAGTTTGTATCAAAGAAAATCCTCCTATTTTTAAACCGCCTAATTTTTTAGGATACTATAATCATACGAGATTACCAAAAATCATGCAATCCTCTTATTCTTTTGTCGCATCGTCTTGATCGCGAATGTACACTTTTCGTGGCTTACTACCTTCTGAAGGTCCAACGATTCCACGCTGTTCCATTTCGTCAATCATCCGTGCAGCACGATTGTAACCAATTCGAAATCGACGTTGCAGCATGGAAATACTTGCAGTCTGTAACTTTGCAACTAATTGGACGGCATCTGGGAATAACTCATCGTCAGGATTATCTAACTCTTCTTTGTTTTCATCATCAGGTAACATATTATCATCGTATTCGGCCGTTTGTTGTTCTTTAATAAAGTTAACAACGGCCTCAACGTCTTTAGCAGCAATAAACGCGCCTTGAACACGAATTGGCTTATTCTGGTCGATTGGTAAGTATAACATATCCCCGCGCCCTAATAATTTTTCGGCCCCTGTACTATCAATAATTGTTCGCGAATCAACGCCTGATGAAACTGCAAAGGCCATCCGACTGGGAACATTAGCCTTAATTAAACCAGTAATAACATCAACTGAGGGACGTTGCGTCGCTAAAATCATATGAATTCCAGCAGCACGTCCCATCTGCGCCAAGCGCACAATGGCGTCTTCAACTTCATTTGACGCTACCATCATCAGGTCCGCTAATTCATCAACAATTGAAATGATATACGGCATTGTTGGTTGCTTTTCATCAGCAGTTTGATTTTGCTGCTGAATGCCTTGATTATATTCTGTAATATTACGTTTACCGAACTGAGCAAATAATTCATAGCGTCGTTCCATCTCGGCAACAACTTTGTGCAGTGCCTGAGCCGCTTTTTTGGCATCAGTAACGACTGGGGTAATTAAGTGCGGTACCCCGTTATAAACGGACAACTCAACCTTTTTAGGATCAATCATCATTAGCTTAACTTCATCAGGCTTGGCCGCCATCAAAATTGCCGTAATAATGTCATTAATCATAACTGACTTACCACTACCGGTAGCCCCAGCGATTAATAAATGGGGCATTTTAGTGATATCAATCATGATCACATTACCAGAAATATCACGTCCAACTGGCACTATTAATGGCTTTCCTGGGTGTTTCGGTTGGGATTCAATCACATCACGAAAAGAGACCGTTGAGATCTGTCGATTTGGAACTTCAATTCCAATTAAGGACTTACCAGGAATTGGCGCTTCAATTCGGACATCCTTTGCTGCAAGTGCTAGTGCCAAATCATCCGTTAAACTAACAATTTTACTGACCTTAACACCAATCGCCGGCTTTATTTCATACTTAGTAACTGCCGGCCCCAAGTTAACATTTTTCACTTCAACATCGATTCCAAAGCTATCAAAAGTTTGTTTCAGCTTAACGCTATTTTTTTTAATTGCCCGGTACTCATCACTTTGATCAGTTGGTGGAATTGCCTGTAATAAATCAGGACTAGGAAGGACATAATCGCTAGCCGTCATCGTTGGTTGAACCAATGTTTGGGCCGGTGTCTCTTCTTTTGTAGCCGTGGTTTTTGCTAACGAAATAGGATCAACCGTTGCCTGTTGTTGGCTCTGCTGTGTGGCAACATTAATCGTTGGTGCAGCGTCTGCGGCCTTTTGTGCAACTGGCTTTGGTAAATCTTTGTCCACTGTCACGGGTGTCTTTTTCATAACCGCCGGCTTCTCGGCTTTCTTTTTTGGTGGTCGTAACGTTGTCGACCAACTAGGAACAATCCTTCTAACCGCCTGAGCAAGCGTTTGTAGGCCACTAATTAACCACTGAGTACAATGCTTAATGCCGCTTACCAAGCCAGTTAACAACTTGGTTATTGCTTGAAATGGAATATCCAGCATCAGCATCACACCGGCTAGTAAACCTAATCCGGCTATAATATAAGTACCAATTTGAGCCACTAAAAAATAACTTAAGCTATAAAGAGCAGCCCCAGTCATTCCGCCGCCTAGCGTAACAGTTACGCTACCTTTTTGAAAATCGGCCATTAAGAATCGCCAAGCGACACTCCAAAAATGGCTGTGGAGATTTAGTTGAATAAACCATTGTGCTTCTAGTAACAGTAACAAACTAAGGTAGGCCAAACTAAGCCCTGCCAATTGCTTCTTAGGCAGTACAGGTCCCCGACCGCTTACTAATAGAAATAGGCCGTAAATGGCCAGTAACGCGGCCAAAAATTGAAAAGTGTCACCACCTAAAAAGCGAAAACAATTGGCGAATAGATTCCCGATAAAACCCCATTTAAAAATTGCAAAAATGCTAATTAAAATAAAGAAAACACCAATTCCGTTTACGGAACGCGTTGTTCTTTTAGCTTTTCTTTTTCGTGTGGCCGTACTTTGACGTTTACGTGTTGTTCGTTTACGTCGTGGTTTTTGAGTTGCCACAAAAACACCTACTTTCAAGACTTCTTCACCCATTATACACAAACTTTTGTTTGCACCGGAAGAAAACTTAACGTTATTTAATTAAAGAACAGGCAACAAAAGCAGATTATATTGGTATTCAATAAAAAAGCACAAAACAAAGTCAATTTACTGCTTAAACCACGTGGCTAGTAGCCCCTAATTTTAACAAACTGAAGTCGTGATTGAAAAAAACGGGAACTACTTTTTCAAGTACGCTTCAACCAAATTGGTCAGAAACGGGCTAACAAAAGTAATGTTCAAACACGGCCTAAGTAATGTGGTTAAGCTGATCTTTGTCTTGCGCTTTATTTGAAATAATCGTACGTCAAGTAATTACTGCTTATCAGAATCTGCATCGTTAGGTTGAAAATCCAGTTGAACACCATGATCAATGGCAACAATCGTGACTTGATAAGTTAAGGTTTCAATATATTCTACCAGTGGCCGGGATAATTTTTGCATTTCTTCGGCCGAAATATCACTAGGCTCCCCATTAAAATCCAACAACTGAACAATTCGCCGAATTAAGCCACTAACTTGAAAACCATCCAGAGTAACCGTAAATGGAACTGAAAACTGAAAAATCTTTCCTGCAGCCATCTTTTCTTCGGCACCATCCCCAGTTGCTTCAACTTCCGTTAACGAAACCTGAACGTCGGTTTTGGGCTTAGTGTCGGAATCTACACTGTCATAATGGAAATGTTCAACAATAATTGGTTCCGCCTTGGTTTTCATACTGGACTTCCTCCTTGCTATTTTCGGGCCATTGCGGCCTTCAACGCTTGCGCTAACGGACTTTCCTGTGGTTCATCATCTGCATTAACTTTCTTTAACAGTTGCGTCTCTTCATGTTTACTCATTTTTTTGTGCTTTTTAATATCAGTTACCTTTTGGGTCAAATTACAATTAGTACACTTAAAGTAATCCCCCCTCTCACCAGTCAGCAAGATCATCTTTTTATGACATTGCGGACAGCGATGATTGGTTACCTTAGGATCACGACGGCGATAATAATCACAATTCTGATTACTACAAACTAATAATACACCATTACGGGTTTGCTTTTCACGTAAATGGGCCCCGCATTTAGGACACACCTTGGCCGTTAAATTAAAGTCCTTATAATCAGCCGAACTGTTTTTAACTTCTTTAACTAAGTCAACTGTTGCGTCACGAATTTGCGTGACAAATTTCTGTTGTGATAACTGTCCTGCAGCAATTTGTTCTAATTCAGTTTCCCACTGTGCCGTTAATTTAGGTGACGTTAGGCTGGGATTAACTAATTTAAGCAACTGATTACCCTTTGGCGTCACCTTTACGTGCCGCCCAGTTCGCTCCATCAAACCGGTGGAAATTATTTTTTCAATAATCTCGGCTCGTGTTGCTGGCGTTCCTAAACCATCTTTTTCCATTTGGACTAATAACGTTGCTTCACTGAGCGGTTTCGGTGCTTGCGTTAATTGCTTATTTAACGTAAGTTTACCGGCCATTACCGTCCCCTTCTTAAATTGCGTAATATTCTGTGAAGTTAACTCAACTTGCTTAAACCCAGCAACGGTCACTTGCGTCACTTTGAGGACAAAAGTCGTTGTTTTTAGCCGTAAAGAATATTGCTGCTGCGCTTCTTGATAGTCAGGTAAAAATAAACCAATGAAGCGCTCAACGATTAAATTATAAATTTTCTGTTCATCGTTGGAAAAACGCTCAGCCTGGGGCATTTGTTCAGTGGGAATTAACCCATAATGATCGCCGACTTTAGCATCATTAAAAACTTGTTGTTGCAATACTGGTGCCTTTTTGGCCGCTAATTTTTTAGCCTGAGGTTGAGGTTCATAACGACTAATTGCAATTAAACGTTCCTGCATCGTATTCTTTAAATCACTGGTTAAATATTTAGAATCAGTCCGCGGATACGTCACTACTTTATATTGTTCATAAAGCGTCTGTAACAAGTTAAGTGTCTTCTTTGCTGAAAATTGATAACGTTGATTAGCGTCTTTCTGTAATTCAGTTAAATCATAAGGTAATGGTGCTTTTTGTCGTTTGTTCTTCGCCTTAATCTCCGTCACTAACGCCGTTTCGTCCTGTAATTCAAGTTGGAGAGCCTGAGCCTTTTCTAAAGTCAGACGTGGATTACCTTGCATTTGTGCGTCACCATGCTTGGTCACAAAGCTCAAAGTATAGTACATTTGGGGCTTAAATTGATTAATCAGTGCCTCTTGTTTAGCTACTAACCCTAAAGTTGGGGTTTGAACCCGGCCAGCCGATAGATTATCGTTGTATTTTACGGTTAGCGCTCGGGTAACGTTCAATCCAATTAACCAATCGGCCGTAGCACGTGCCTTAGCCGCAGAATATAAGTTATCGTAATCTTTAGCCGGACGTAAATGTGCAAATCCATCCTTAATTGCCTTATCCGTTTGCGACGAAATCCACAAACGTTTAACTGGTTTATTAAAACGAATATACTCTAAAATCCAACGGGCAACTAACTCACCTTCACGGCCAGCATCAGTTGCAATAACTGCTTCTTTAATATCTGACCGCTTGCCTAGCGTTTGAATGGCCTTTAATTGTGCGCGCGTTTTAGGCAACGGCTTAGTTTCCATTTTTTTTGGTAGCAACGGCAAGGTATCAAAGGTCCAAGTTTGCCATTCCTTTTTGTAATCTTCCGGCATTTTTAGCGTCATCAAATGACCTAACGCCCAAGTTACAATGTAATCTTGACCCTCATAATAATGCCGACTCTTTTGATCTGCTCTTAAAACCTTTGCCAGTGATTCGGCAACACTCGGTTTTTCCGCAACAACTAAAGTTTTCAAAAATTGTCTCCTTTATCGTTGGTTATTTTAATTTATCGTGTTCGTAAGTATGACTCCGCTCTAAACCAGCAAAACTTTGTTGCCGTAAAGCCTCATAAATAATAATGGCAGCTGTATTTGATAAATTTAACGCCCGCACTTTGTTAGTCATCGGAATTCGTAACGCTTTTTCTGGATTTTCCCGCATAAACGGCTCTGGCAAACCAGTTGTTTCCTTCCCAAACAAAAAATAATGATCTAATTGCGTATCCGTATAATCGACATCAGAATAAACTTTAGAAGAAAATTTACTAATTAAATATAACTTAGCGTTTGCGGGTAAAGACGCTATAAAAGCGTCCAGACTTTCATGATAAGTAATATCAACCTTATTCCAATAATCAAGGCCGGCACGCTTCATATGCTTATCATCCGTTGAAAAGCCCAGTGGTTCAATTAGATGAAGGTGGGTATCCGTTGCCGCACAAGTTCGGGCAATATTTCCTGTATTAGCTGGCATCAGTGGTTCATAAAGTGCAATATGATTCGTCATAACGTGAACTTCCTTTTTTAAATTTACTTTTAAGTATAAACTAAATGACACATTACGTAAAAAAGACAACAAAAAAACGTATCGCTTCGGTGTGGGCACGGCGAAACGCTACGTTAGTGAAGTATTAATCACTCATTTTTATCAAAACTTAAAGGTTATTCTGATAAAAGTCAATGAAAAAAATTCCTTACCACTAATATAACACCCACCTATCACTTTAACAACCGTTTAAAATTACAAATTGATGACATTTCTTGATGAGGTCTAAATTATTTTTCACCCGTTAAAACCGTGACGTCAACGGTTATTTTTGAAAACGGTTCGGCCAAAACCCCTTGAATGCGTTCTGGTTTTGCGTGCCAATGTAAAGGTGTCATGTACAACAAGTCATGACTTAAAGCAGGAGTCAGTGGAAACTGGTAATTAACTTGCTTTGCCGTTACTTTTGCGTAATTTTCTTTAAAATGAGTTAACACAGCCTCGTTGGAATAAGTCTTGTTCTGCGCATCATCGGCGTATAGGGCCTGCCGCAGTTCCTTCAGATAATCAGCATTTGGAATTACTTTGATGACCTTCCCCGCTGGCCGTAAAATTCGGCTAAATTCATGGTAATTAGACGGTGAGAAGATATTGAAGATAACATCAAAGGTGTGCTCATTAAAAGGTAGGTGGGCCAGATCAGCGACACAGAAAAAAGCCTTAGTTGCTTGTTGTGTTGCTAAATTGATACCATCAGTTGAAATATCAAAACCCACCGCAGTTGCAAGTTGGTCCTCCATTTGATTCAGCGTTGTCCCTTCGCCGCAGCCAACATCTAAAGCAGTGGCTGCGGGAGGTAACTGTGTCTTGATCAAATCAACAAAAGGATCGAAAAGACCCGCTTGCAAAATGCGCCGACGGCAAAGCAACATCTCTTTGTCGTATTCAGGAGCAATTGCCCGCCGCAAAAAATAGAGGGTCCCTTTTTTGTTTAAATCAAGTCGGTGACCATTAGGACAAATAATGCTTTTATCCGTTACCGATGTATAGGCCGCTTGGCAAACAGGACAACGAAATAGTTGCCGGTGCTGTTTTAAAAATAGTGCTGCTTTTTCAATTTTTTTCATTTTTTTGATCCTTATTCAGATTAATTGTCATGTGCTTAAATGGCAGTGACCTAGTGGAGTGGAGTGTTTGAAAACTACTTTTTCAAGCATCTTACCAACAATTGAGCCTAAGCACACCACAAACACAATTTCGTATACTTTTTCAAATACGCTTTAGTTTAGAATACTTTAACCTTTTAGTAAATGGTAAGACATAGCTGGTTTAAGAAAAGTTGCGCCTTAAATTTAAATAGTCTCATCCATTCCAATCTTTTATCAAAAGAAACGTGTTTGCCCCTTATTTTCGATCAATTTTAAATAATTTGGCTATATCATTCATGTTTATCACTTATTTCTTTAAATAGGATTGACAAAGCATTCACTTTAAGTTAATTTAATTACGTACAAAAAAGACAATTAAAGCAAATAATGTTCGTCTTTAATCTGGAGGAAATGCCTTATGCAAGTTTTTGATTACGAAGATATTCAATTAATTCCGAATAAATGTGTCGTTGATAGTCGTTCCGAATGTGACACTAGTGTTAAGTTCGGTAACCGAACATTTAAAATACCAGTCGTCCCTGCTAACATGCAAACCATCATCGATGAACCCCTAGCTGAAATGCTAGCCAAAAATAATTATTTTTACATTATGCACCGTTTTGAACCACAACGTCGTGCCAACTTTATTCAACAGATGCACGAAAAGAAACTATTTGCGTCAATTAGTGTTGGTGTTAAGGTGGATGAATATACTTTCATTCAGGATTTGGCGACGGCCGATTTAGTTCCTGAGTACATTACAATTGATATCGCCCACGGCCATAGCCAGCGCGTCATTGATATGATTCACCACATCAAAAAATATCTACCCCAGAGTTTTGTCATTGCTGGAAACGTGGGGACTCCAGAGGCAGTTCGCGAGCTAGAGAATGCTGGTGCGGACGCAACTAAAATTGGCATCGGCCCAGGCAAAGTTTGCATCACTAAATTAAAAACTGGTTTTGGCACTGGTGGCTGGCAATTAGCCGCTCTACGTTGGTGCTCAAAGGCCGCACGTAAGCCGATCATCGCTGACGGTGGTGTCCGAACCGATGGCGACATTGCTAAATCAATTCGTTTCGGCGCCAGTATGGTTATGATTGGCTCCCTTTTTGCTGGCCACAAACAATCACCTGGTAAATCAGTTGAACGTGATGGCGTTTTGTATAAAGAATACTTTGGCTCAGCTTCAGAAGACCAAAAGGGCCAGCACCATAATGTTGAAGGTAAAAAAATGCTAGTTACTTATAAAGGTGATATTGAAGATACGTTAACGGAAATGCAAGAGGACCTACAATCGGCAATTTCATATGCTGGTGGTCGCGATTTGCAGGCCTTAACCAAGGTTGACTACGTAATCGTCAAGAATTCAATTTTCAATGGTGATCAATTTTAAAGCTAACTGCTTGGGGGCGCCCATTCTTTTATGGTAGGCTTACTTTCTACAAATTTATTAAGGGAGTCTTACTAGTGGCAAAGAAAGCAAAAATTGAAAAGGCAAAGAAAATTCAACGAACCGTCGAACATTATGCCAGTTTGCGCGAACAATATAAGTTAGCCGGAGACTACGCTGCACTTTCACGTCTTCCCCGGAATGCATCACCCACACGAATGCATAATCGAGATAATTTAGATGGTCGGCCTCACGCCTATATGCGTAAGTTTAGACTATCGCGAATTAATTTTCGGACATTAGCGTTACAGGGTAAAATTCCGGGTGTTAAAAAAGCAAGTTGGTAAAAGACATCCAAAAAAGCAGTCCAATTACATTTCGTCAAATAAATGACGGACATGTAATCAGGACTGCTTATTTTTTCGCTGCTTTTTCTTCCGGTGGCTCGTGGTAGAGTCCTGAAACATCCTGGTACCATTCAAATAAATGGCCAATTAATACTTTTAACACCGCGTAACCAGGAATGCCTAAAATAACTCCAGCCAAACCGAAAATTTTACCAGATGTTAACAAGACAACAATAATTGTAACGGGGTGAATATGCAGTGAACTGCCTAAAATCAACGGCGAAATTACTCGGCCTTCAAGTGTTTGCTCAACCGCGAATACCAATAACACTTTAATCAGCATAACCGGCGAGATCACAGCTGCCACCACAATTGATGGAATCATGGCCAAAAATGACCCTAAATACGGAATTAGATTAAGAATCCCAGCTAATACACCTAGGACAACCGCGTATTTCAAACCAATCAGCAGGTACCCGGCAATGAACAATAAAGCAACAAAGAAGGCAACTGCTATCTGCCCCCGAATATATTGACTGACCTGCGTATTAACCTCGCGTAATACCTTTAGAGTTGATTTACGAAATTTAGTTGGTAAAAAATGAACTAAATAATTTGGTAAATTGTGCCCATCACGTAATAAGTAAAACAAGATAAATGGCATTGTTACCAAACCAACAACGATGTTACCGACAACGCCAACTACATTACCCAAATGAGAAAATGTGGTTGTTAAAAACGGTGATAATTTTTCTGAAGTCGTTTTAAAAAGATCACCACTAGCTTGATCCCATTGCTTTTTTAGGACACCTAAATTTGGATCGTGTAATAAATGAGTCACTTCGCGATTTAGAGTTGCCCAATAAGTTGGCCAGTTTTTTAAAAGACTTAAAGTCTGCTCCTGAAAGAACGGAACCACACTTATTATCCCCCACACTAGTAATAAGACGATTAAAACAAACGCCACAATCGTTGAAAGTGTTCGTGAAACATGGTGTCGGCGCTCAAGCCAATCGATAATTGGATTTAACAAATAGTATAAAATCCCGGCAAAAATGACGGGTAAGGCAATAACACTAAAAAATTGTCCCACCGGCTTAAATAGCCACGCAACTTTCGTAAAAGTCCAGACAATCAACAGACACAGCAATGTGATTAATAAAACAATCACTGTCTTACTGTTTAAGAACCACTGGCGAAACCAAGTTCGTGTTTTATTAACCATAAAAAGGCCTCCTCTTTTTTAAAGTATGGCAAAAAATAGCCATCTTTCATTAATTGTTGGCCAGGACGTGCGCCCCAGATATATTCCTGAAGCTAACTAAAATCAGCAAATGATTTAGTTCATAAATTATATGGCCACCCAGCATGTTTAAAAATTACTTTTGCTAATATTTTTTGGTTGATCCGTACGCAAAAAATAACACTCCAACCGTTCCTTAATCGGTTTTCATTTGATAGATGATTTTGGTACCCAATTTAAATTCGGGCTTCCTAGCCGGTGCTAAATAAACCCCATTACCTAATCGATCCTCATCGGGCACTGGCGTAAAAATCAAGGCCACGTGACCAATCGTCACTAAGTTAGTATTTACAACTTCACCCACAAACTCGACTGTATAGCTGTTATCATCAATTAGTAATTTATCGCCCTGGGTTAAATGAACTTGCTGCATTTGAGCCAAGCTTGAAAATTTTTGAATGATGGCAACCTTCTTCAAAGCCGCAGTTGCATCCTGATCAAAAAGAATGACCAACGGATCTTCCGCAGTAATCGCGCTTTCGCCAATCGCCGTGACCGTTGCTTCTAATTCCATGTTTATTCCCCTTTATTATCCGGTGTATGCAAAAATTGATTAGCAGACACGGAACTTTCTAATCAAACTACTCTTTTTAGTTTAGCATATTAACACTGAACTAGCTGAATAAATACTATTCTTTCTAATCCCACAAAAACGGTAGCTATGCTAAAATAGGGAAATGAATAAACATTTGAAAGGAAGGCTAATTTTGAAAGAAAGAATTCTTCTTGGCAGTTATACACGAAATACTGGTACTGGCATTTACCAAACAACACTGGATACAATAACGGGAGCGCTAACGCCAGTACAGCCTTACATCACAACTGGCAATCCGACCTACTTGGCGACTTCGCTGGCCCACCGTCTTTATAGCGTTTTAACAACAGCGGATAGTGAAGGTGGTTTGGCCGCCTTTAACATTCAAAACTTTGAACAACCACAAGTTATTAATCAGTCCGTCCAACCTGGTTCCTCACCGGCCTACGTTGCAATCGATGAAAAACGCCAGTTGGTCTATTCAGCGAATTACCATAAGGGCCAGATTCTCGTCCACCATATTTTACCGGATGGCAGCCTTAAATTGGCTGAAACTGTTACGCGGACTGGCAAAGGACCTAAGCCGGAACAGGAAGCCGCGCACATTCATTTTACTGATTTAACACCTGATGGACGCTTAATTGTCTGCGATCTCGGTAGCGATGAAGTACTTACCTATCATGTTACGAGTACGGGTAAATTAACGTTAGATGCCACTTTTAAAACAACACCCGGTTTTGGTCCCCGCCACTTAGTCTTCCATCCCCAAAAACCGATCGTTTATTTGATTGGTGAACTAGGTAGCGTCATCATGGTCCTTAACTATGATCCAAAAAATGGTCAATTAGAAGAAATTTCAACAATCGCTACCCTCCCGGAGAACTATACCGGCCACAATGGTGGTGCCGCCATTCGAATTTCAGGTGATGGGCGTTTTCTTTACGCCTCTAACCGTGGTGCTAATACAATCGCCACTTTCGCAATCTCACCTGATGGCCAAAAATTAAGCCTAACCCAACAAATTTCAACTGAAGGCGAATTTCCCCGGGACTTTGCCTTAGATGCCACTGAAATTTTTTTACTAGCGGCTAACCAAAACACAAACAATTTGACCCTTTACCAACGTGATTCAACTAATGGTAAACTAACACTGAAACAAAATAAAATTCCCTGTACGGAACCAGTTTGCGTTCACTTCTTAACTGAGTAAAGGAGACTAAAATGCTAATTACCGAAGTTTGTTTAGAAAACTACACTCATTTACCCCAAGCCATTAAAAATGGTGCCAAACGAATTGAGCTCTGCGACAATCTTGCCGTTGGTGGTACTACTGTCAGCAAAGGTGTTATGGCCGAGGCCAGTCGCTACGCACACGAAAAAAATATCCCGTTATTTGTAATGATTCGTCCCCGTGGTGGTAATTTTGTTTATAATGATTTGGAACTACGCATGATGGAGGCCGATTTATTTGAGGCGCAACAACTAGGTGCCGATGGGGCCGTTTTTGGTTGTTTAACCAAGGACGATCAGCTTGACGAAGAGGCCATGGAGATGCTAATTGGCGCCGCCGGTGGAATGGAGATTACTTTCCACATGGCCTTTGATTCGATTCCGGTTGCAAAACAACACGAAACGATCGACTGGCTGAGTGATCACCAAGTTAGCCGAATTTTAACTCACGGTGGTCCCCTAACAACACCAATTACGGCCAATTATAAGCACTTAAAAGATACCATTGCTTACGCGGCTAATCGCTTGACGGTACTGCCTGGCGGCGGAATTACGCAGGATAACCTTGCAACAATCAGTACTGCGTTAGGTGTTAACGAAGCTCATGGTAGTAAAATTGTTGGTGAACTTCACTAAAAAAACTAGCACGACAACACTTTAATGCATACTAAAAAAGAGTCTGAACAAGAATAATTCGTGTCCCAATCAATTTATTGGGGCGGTACTGTATTATTCGTTTGTTCAGACTTTTTTTGTTCTGTTGCTTATTTATTTATAAAAAATGGCATGAAGTATTGCGCAATACTAAAATAAATCAGCACACTAGTTAAATCACTAAGCGTCGAAATAAAGGGCCCACTAGCGACTGCCGGATCAAAGCCTAAACGCTCCATTAAACTGGGAATGAAACTTCCCGCCAAATTAGCGACAATAATTGCGCAACACATTGCTAGCCCAATAACAAATCCCAAAACAAAGGTATGTTTCCAAAGACCAACCACCACTGTAATCGTCAATCCGGTGACAACCCCAATCATCAATCCGGTTATTAATTCCACCACTAAAGTACGCAGTAATGAGGTTTGCTCATTTTTGAAGGCCAGCCGGCGAACGGCCACGGCTAAACTTTGTGTCCCAGCGTTCCCGGCCGTACCAGTAATCAATGAAATAAAGACCGCCAGTACGCTGGCCTCACTGACTAAGTTTTCATAATGACTAATTAAACTTGCAGTGGACATCCCCAAAAATAGCAGTGTAATGAGCCAAGGCAAGCGTTTAAGCGCCGATTTAAGTGGGCTTTCCAGCTTAGCTTCAACATCAACCCCGGCTAAACCAGAATAATCAGCCGCAGCTTCATCATCAATAACGTCAATGACATCATCAACCGTAATAATGCCTAACAAGTGGTTACCAGGATCAGTAACTGGAATGGCCAAAAAATTATAATCACGAATTGTCTGAGCCACATCCTCTTGATCATCAGTCACCTGCACCGAAATAACCCGTTCATTCATGACGTCACTAATCATTGCTTCTTGATCATTCACAATCAGATCACGTAAAGAAATAATACCCGCCAAACGGTGATTGTTATCCAAAACATAAACATAGTAGATTAACTCAGCCTCATTAGCCTCGGCGCGTAAAGCGGCCATCGCTGAAGCAACCGTTTGATTGGCCACAATAGTGATGTACTCCGTTGTCATAATGGCGCCGGCAGTTTCATCACCATAATGAAGAAGTGTTCGCATCTCTGCTGCGGTTTTATGTGGCATACGCGTTAACAAACGCTGGACAGTTGCCTTATCTAAATGTTCTAAAATATCGACGGCATTATCGGTATACATTTCCGTTAACATTTCCGCCGCATAACTGGGTTCCATTTCACTCAAAAAATCCGGTATTTGCACTTGATCGTCATCAATATCATCAAATAGATCACCGACTTCTTTGGTCGTTAAGGTATTGTAAAGTGCCAATCGCTCCGTATGGTCCAAACTCAAGAAAAATTGGGCTTGTTCCCAATTATGCAATTCAAGAAAGGCACTGCGAAATGCTTTGGCGTCACCAGTTGCTAGAAATTCTTTTAATTCGTTAGTCTGTTTTTGCCAAATTTCTGTTTCTTGGGCAACTGGCATTGATTTCCCTCCTCCAAAGTTTTTGATTGTAACCTAATTGCCAATTTTAAATAACCAGTTTTTTAATTTGATTGCTTCGCTAAGAATTTTTCTAGGGCCATTAAATCACTTGGCATTGTGCTTGTTAATTTAATTTCTCGTTTTAAAAAGGGATGATAAAAACGAAGTTGCTGACAATGTAGTGCCGGCCGCTCCAACGCGCCTATTTTGGGTCCACCATACAAATGATCCCCTAATAAAGGGTGCCCAATTGCAGTAAAATGTACGCGAATCTGGTGGGTTCGCCCAGTGTGCAACTGAACTTTAACTAACGTTGCATTGCGAAAACGGCGGACACACCAATACTCGGTTTGTGCTTCACGGCCACTAGCACCAGTCGTTCGCTTAATAAATGAGCCTGCTTGCCGTTGAATTGGAAAAGTAATCATTTGGTGATCATGAACCAACTGCCCAGCAACAAATGCCAAGTAAGTTTTATGCAACTGGTGGTGTTGTAGTTCTTGATCTAATACGGCATGTGCGTACGAATGCTTGGCAAACAACATCAGCCCAGAGGTCCCTCGATCTAACCGCGTCACAATATGAATAACTTGATTGGAATAACCTTGCCGCAAATAATACCCCTTCACCCGATTTGCCATCGTATCAAGCGGGTAAAGGTGCGCTGGTAATGAGGCCACTTGCGCTGGTTTATCAACAACTAAAAAATGCGTATCTTCGTAAACAACCGTTATCGGTAAAGCAGAAGGTACAATTCGCTCTAAGGGCTCTTCAGCCGGCAATAAAACCGTCAGCCTGTCTCCTGACTGCAATAGATATAATACCGTTACATCCTGATCATTGACCTTAATGGCACCACCGTGATACTTAATCTTTTTTAGTAAAGTCCGGGAAATTCCCTGGCGGTTTAAAAAATACTTGACCTTTTGCGGATCCTTTCCCGTAAATGTCCAATTAAAGATCATGAACCTTGTTTTTCGCCAATAAAGGCATCCTCGACCCGATTCCAAAAATGCATGTGGCGGTAACGTGCAAAAGCAATGCGTTGATCAGCGATTCGGTAACGAATACGTTCAATTGGCTTTTGTTGTGGCATAAATTGATCAATTGTCATGATATAATCTTGTGCCGTTTGATCAGGCTTAATATCAATCCATTCATCTGGTGCAATGACTACTGGTGATCCCAATGTTCGGAAAACTCGGTTATTCAAAGAAGCAATTTCAGTCAGTTGAATGGCCTCTAGTCGGGGATGCAAGACGGCCCCACCAATCGATTTATTGTAAGCGGTTGAGCCAGTTGGTGTTGAGACACAAAGGCCATCTCCCCGAAAACTTTCGAACAACTCATCCCGAATGTAAACGTCGGTTACCATCGTTGCAGAAACCCGCTTTAAAGTAGATTCATTGAGTGCTAAATAATGCTTTTGGTCACGCTCACCAACGTATTGAACGCCAACATCAAGTAATGGGTAACTAATTTGCTGACCGGTATCGTGCTTCAAACTTTCAACTAAATCATCAATTTCATAATCACGCCAATCAGTGTAGAAACCCAGGTGCCCGGTGTGGACCCCAACGAAGCGGACTTGATTTAACCGCGTTGCAAATTTATGGAAGGCAGATAGTAAAGTACCATCCCCACCTATTGAAATAACGATATCCGGGTTCTTATCGTCAATTTTAAAAGCACAATCAACCAACTTGTTTATTAATTTAGTCGCCACCTGTTGTGACTTCTTTCCCGAATTACAAAAGACACTTACCCGCATGTGCACCCCTACTTTCGCTTATCCTCATGATCATTATCCGTGACCTGATTACCAGTCACTTGATCGTCACTTGTTTGTTGTCCTTTGCCGTACGAAAATAATTGTTGCGCCTCTTGTATTTCCTCGCGAATCGCCGACATTTCTTGGTCCAGCATAAATGCAGCCTCTGCAGCCCGCTTTAATCGTTCGTTAATTTCTTCCGGAAATGCTCCCTGATACTTGTAATTCAGCGAGTGTTCAATGGTTGCCCAAAAATTCATTGACAACGTCCGAATTTGAATTTCGGCCAAAATGTGCTTTTCTCCGTGAACCATTTGAACAGGGTAAGAAATAACAATGTGGTACGACCGGTAACCGCTTGGCTTAACGTTGGTAATGTAATCACGCTCTTCAACCACTTCAAGATCAGCCCGCTGGTGAATTAGATCGACCACCTGGTAAATATCTTCCACAAATTGGCACATAATACGCAGACCAGCAATATCTTGCATATCTTGCTCTAGAAGGTCATCCGTTACTTGTCGCCGTTGCATTTTTTCAATAATACTATCTACTGGCTTAACCCGGCCAGTCACAAACTCAATTGGTGTATGCGAATTTTCCTGTTGAAATTGTTTACGCATCCCCCGTAATTTAATTTTTAATTCATCAACTGCTTGCCTATAAGGCATTAAAAATAGATCCCAATCTTTTGGCATGGTGTTTCCCTCATTTATTGACTATCATTTTAATTAATTTTACTACCAATATATTTTAGCATAAATCGCGCCAGCAAGGTAATTCAATCAGTTGTTTAACAACTGTGGCTCGTGGTAAACTATTGCCAATGGAGGGACTAGTTTTGAGTCAAACAAAAGAAATTGAATTTAAAAATTTACTAACCCAGGCGGAAGCTAAGCGCCTACTTGCGGCATACCCATCATTCACGCACTCATTCAAACAGACCAACGTTTATTATGACACTAAGGAAAAACAGTTAAAGAAACAATCCTTGGGACTTCGAATTCGCCTTTTTGCCACCTCAGCCGAACAAACTTTGAAAGTGCCACTCACTAAATCACAACACAGTTTAACCGAAATAACGGACACACTTACCTTGGCACAGGCAAAAAAATTTTGGTTGGCCGAAACAGTCTTAGTTCCAAGTCAGGTTGCGACCAAGTTAAATGCCTTACAGATCAATCCTAAAGAATTAAGTGTGATCGGCCACGCTACAACTATCCGTCGTCAAAGCCAATTAGCCGCTGGTCTACTTGTTTTAGACCAAACGATTTACCCGGATACTACAAGTGACTATGAGTTGGAGCTTGAGGTCACACAGTCTAATACTAGTGCGTTCCGAGACATTCTAGTAAAACAAAATATTCAAAAGCGGCCGGTGCAAAACAAAATTGTCCGCACATTACAGCACCAATAATTATCTCTTAATACCCAACGTTTACATGTAAAGTTCACTGTCTGAGCATTTTGATTGAAAATTCGCCATGATTTGTTACTATGAATATTAGAAATGACGTTGACTAATTTATTTTTAATTGAAATTTTTTGTTAGATTATGGGGGACACAATCGTGTTAGAAGTCTATTTATTTGTTAATCCAATCGGCGAACATTGCTTGGCGGCTGAAAATTCCGTGTTGGAACTTGTTAGTGCACGCTCCGAAAAAATTCATTACCAATTTTTACCGCTAGTTAATTTAAATACGATCAAAGATATCATGCTACATCAAAATCTTGATAGCCATAATCTTCAACTGCGAAATCAAGTTTTTCAAACCATTTACCAAGCCTCATTAGATTATAAGGCGGCGCTATTTCAGGGAAAGCGCCGGGGCCAGAATTTCCTAATTGGTCTGCAATCAGCCCTCAATTTTGATCACTATAGCTATTCTACTGACTTGATCAAACAATTGGCTGAGACCAATAAGCTTGACGTTGACATGTTTCTAGAAGATCGCCAATCTGCTTTAGCTAAGGAAAGTTTTGAATCCGATCAACACGTCGCTTGCGAAATGAACATTCAAACGCACCCGTCAACAGTAATCTTCAACTACGACAATCCGGAACAAGATTATGGAATTCTAATTGAGGACTGCCAATCATTTGATTTACTAAATCAAGTTTGTGATGGTAATCTTGCGGGAGTAACTGCCTTAGGTCGGCCAAATCTCACTGATAAATCACACAAGCTGCATACACTTTAATCCATCTAGGGCGTGTTTGAAAGGGCGGTTAAATTTTTAAGGCTTACTACGGACTAAAATGGACCGAAGTCCGAATTACAGCCAAGTACGCTCATAATCTTGCTGTTCCCTGCGTTGTCCATTCAACTACTACTTCTCGCAATTACAGTTAGTTATTTGCAAATGACACAAATAACTTTTGATGCTACGAATGTTGTTTATTCTTGTGGCAAAAGCCATGGAACACAGTTACAAATACAAAGTCCATATTAAGTTCGTCCCGGTCACCGCAAAGAACTGCTTTTTCAAGCACGTTTACACCAAATAAATCAGAAAAATACTAATAAAGGTGTTTCCAACCATTCGCTAATTAACCTAGTACTGGTATCTGAGTCAAACTTGGATATTAGTGCTAGGTTTTTATGTACTATAAAATAGGCTTATTCAGGTAATATTATAATAAAAAACTAGTATTTCGCGTAAATCGTTAAAGAACTCAAACTAATTTGTAATAACGATTGTGAGGACCTATCAATTTTACCGCCAGAATATATGACAAATACAGATTGGCAGGGCTATTCTAGTCTTTTTAACATTTTTAACTTGGAAAAATAATCAGGATACCAAATTGGTAAGCAGCAAATTTGCCACCCGAAAATTGTTCTTTTTAAGAAACCAAATTGACTAAATTCAGCTAAAAGTAGTCGAACAACTTGTTGCTGCCAATAATTTCTTTGCGTTTTGGTTAATAATGGTAGCTCAAAAAAACACGGTTTGTGCTGCCGGCAAAATGAAGTAACCTGCACATCAGTTAATTCAACTTTCTTCTCGCAGAACAGGAGTAACCGGACCCGTAAATTAAAGGCCGACTCCCGGTGAACTGGCGGTGTCGGCCAAGTTGAATGACACGCCCAAGGAGCCCCTGCTAGATGGTGCCCCGCAAGATAACAAGTCGCCTGTAACCCTTGCACGTTTGGTGCCCCCCGATATAGTTGCTTATAAATAGTTTGGGCCTCAATCACAACGGCATTAGCTGGCGGCCGGTGATTCGTTACTACAAACGAATTGTCCAAAAAACGCTGACGTTGATAGCTCACTTTAATTGGTACACCATACTGCCGGACGTGATGGACTAACCAAAGCCTTTTTTGAACGGCCTCCAATAAAAATAAGTGGAAACCGGCTTGC
This sequence comes from Loigolactobacillus iwatensis, assembly GCF_003950295.1. Lineage (GTDB taxonomy): Bacteria > Bacillota > Bacilli > Lactobacillales > Lactobacillaceae > Loigolactobacillus > Loigolactobacillus iwatensis. Next base: position 5,396 of record NZ_RHNP01000015.1, on the reverse strand, counting down.
TTAGAATAACGCAAAAATGCCCGTTTCTTTGCTGACCAGTGACGTAAATCGTGGTACCGCCTACCAAGTAACCAATAAACTTGGTACCCATTTTGGCGGTACATTTCTGTCCGTTTGTATAATTGCTTAATGGAAATTGGACTACACTGAAATTCCAAGGCTATTTTAACCTGAGGCAAGGTGACCAAAATATCAGGCCGTTGTTGTAACTTGGGTAAAAAGGCCTCTAGTGCACAGGTCCACCCTTGCCTTTGACAATAGCCAAATAAAAAAAGCTTGCCAGCCAAGTGCTCACTGGTTTCCCCCTCATTACCACTAGTACACTTATTTTGGTGAGCAAAATGAGCAATTTTAGACGCTCCCACGCGCAATGTTACTTTAGCAGCACAACTCGGACAGTAAAATTGATGCTGCCGTCTAATCTCTTGTAACTCGGCACTAGTGTATTGATTAGCGTAACAGAGTGTACCGTCCTCGAATTTTGCAATTAACATATTCTCATCCCTTTATGAATAAACTCCGTAAAGTGGATAAAAAAATAGGCGTTGTGCCAAAAAATAAATTTTGTCACAATACCTATTTATAATTTTAACTATTCCAATGAAAGCAAAGACCAATACTCAAACTTGCCTTAGTCACACTCTCCAAAATTGTTAGACTATTTAAAGTAATACCGAGTTAACTCTAAAGCACTCTTTTCCATAATACGCTTACCATATTCGGAAAGGACATCTGGCGTAACAGTCGTTTTATCCGCATATTCCATTGCAATAGCAATTTCATCCTTAACTGAAGATTCAGACGTCTCATCGACGAAGAAAATTAAGTGTAGGTAGAAGGAATCCTTGTAACGATATAAATTAGAAATTGCACCATCCAAGTGTAGAATCTTAGCCAATTGAACCATATCTTCAAAATCATGTAATTTTAAAACAATTTCTTTAGTCGGTGTATCAGGATCATTCAGGTAAGTACCATACTCATCATCTGAATCAGCCGCCGAACTCTCCTGCTGCCCATTATCATCTCGCGCCAATAGTTGTTTTTTTAATATATCCGAAACAGCCTCATGGTCAGTATCACTAAGATCATTAATTGGCGTGCCGTTAGCCGGCGCGTTTTTACTGATGAATAATTCCAAACCATTCTTATTCGGCAAAACCTGAAAGGTCACAGCGTCATTTGATTGGAATTGATGATCGGTGTCAACTTCCTCAAGAATTGAGTAAAAGAAATTTTCAATCTGTTTATGATTACCTAATAAATCAAGTACGGTAATGCCCCGCTCAGTCAGATCCTCATTTTTTAGCAAGACTCGAATCGTATTTTCGTTAATTCGTTCCATTTCCATGATTGTTGCACCCCGCTTCCCAAATTCAGGTAAAACTATACAAATATATTGTACCTGAAAATACTAGTTTGTAAAGTAACACAACTGATTCATTCGGGTATTTATAGTAACTGATTACGTCAAGAAACATAAGTAATAAAGCGCTTTTAATGAAATTTAACCAGATCATCGTTGAAACAGATATTGGTTAATTAAATTGATCGTCAGTAAACAAAGAGAGAAGCACGGTTATTAACCTCACTTCTCTTTCATTAAGTTAAATAATTCTAGGGGATGTCCGGAATAGCGCCTAGGGCCCGAGCATTACTAACGTTGTCATTCAACTACGGCACAATTCGGCAAGTTGAAACATGGCAAGCACAGGAAGCCACTTTTTCAAGTGCGTTTACACTAAATTAGCTTAATGAATACTAATAAATGTACTAAACACTCCCTAGATTAATCGCTACTAAAAACGTATTATCAATTTCAACCTAGATAAATTAAATTTAAAAATTATTTTTTTATAATCCTGCTAATATTTGAGCCTTTTTTAATTCTATTGCGCGGACTTCACGCGGTAAGAAACGTCGAATTTCATCTTCATTGTAACCAACCTGTAAACGCCGATCATCCATGATTATTGGCCGGCGCAACAGACCTGGATATTTAGCAATTAGTGCAATTAATTGGCTTAACGACAATGTCATCAAATCTAATTGTAATTCTTGAAAGGCCTTAGATCGCGTTGAAATAATCTCTTCTGTTCCCCGCTCAGTCATGCGCAAAATTTCCTTTATTTCGGCAACTTCAAGTGGTTTAGCGAAAATATTGCGTTCAGTAAATGGAATATCATGTACCGCAAGCCATGTACGAGCCTTACGACAGGAAGTACAGCTTGGGGATGTATAAAGTGTTACCATTCTATTCGCCCCTTCGTCAAAGTTCAATTTAGCCTTAATAGCTATTAATTGGTTGTCTTCAAGGAATAGTATAAGCGATTTCATAGTAAAAATCTATATCATATAAGATAAATATTTATTATTAATATTGACATGATAGTCCAAAAACGCAACTAAAGAATATTACTTGATTTAAAACTATAATTTAATTTGAAGTCCTTGTTCGGCTCGAACAACTTGGCAATCATTGCCGGCCGCTGCCTGGGTTTCGGTCAATAACTGTTGTAAGTCAGTATCCTGGGGCAGATGACTGATTAATAAGTGCTCAACACCGGCCGTCTTAGCCACTAAACCAGATTGGGCCGACGTCATGTGTGCAATTTTTCCAGTTTTTGCTTGTAAGAAATTAGTATCCGTAATTAGCCAGTCAGCACCCTTAGCAAATTCAACAAGTTCAGGAAAATAAGCCGTATCTGCCGTATAGACTAGCGTTGCGCCAGTTTTGACTTCAACAATCCTTATGGCATAAGCTGGCACTGGATGAACAGTTGGTAAAAAAGTCAATGAGAATGGCCCTAATTTTGTTGCTTGTCCTGCTGTATAGCCTTCACCTTGTGTAACGCCAGGTAAAGTTAACGCCGCAAAATGCAATGGGTCGGCCGTGTGTCCGTAAATTGGCAACTCAGCTTCACGCTTTTTACCCTGATGTAACTGCCAATAATACTGCAATACTCCAACGTCAGCAATGTGATCATGGTGATAATGACTCAGAACTACCGCGTTTAGCTGCAGTGGGTCCAAATGCTTTTGGAGACTTAAAAGGGCTCCGCTACCGCAATCAAGTAATAAATTATAGTCAGTTGTTTGTAGCAAATAAGCACTGGTTCCCACCCCTTTATAAGGATAGCCACCGTAAAATCCAAGTACAGTCAATTTCATAATAAAGCCTCCATTTAATAAATTTACTTTACCTCTATCTTACAACGTTCTAGTGGCAAGACAAAATACAAAGTGCTTGTATTTACTACACTAATTAAAAGAAATCACGTTATAATGTAAGTGGAGTAATTATTTATACTCAAGGAGGAATTATTATGCTAAAAAAAATTCAGGCAACATTTGGTTCACAGGATATCTTAACTGACTATTTCGATCGTGAACCTCAACGAAACTTATTACTATTACGACCTGCAGAATCCACTAATGATTTTCAATTACTTGACGTTTCGGGTCAAGAAAATTTTTTTAATAGTCCAATTTCTTATTCTGTTCGCCAACATTTAGGCAAACAAGAATTTAGTGGCTTCTTTAATTTCATGTATTTCACGTTTCCTTCTGAAGATGCCGTCAAAGTATTTCAATCACAATTTGATCGGGTTGGTAACCAAGCGGCCGGCTTTATCGGTCTTAATAGCTTATTTTTACTACGATTAGACGCACCGCAAATTCAATTTGTTATTCTATCAATTTGGCAACGTGAAGCCGACTACTTTAATTGGCGCAATTCACAGGATTTTTCCCCATTACTACCTTATTTGCAGGCCGGCCCAAATATTCAACAATTTCACCAAACAACCTATACACTTGAACAAACAAATTAATCTAAAATAAGAATCCTAGAGATATGCTCCCTTCTAGGTAGACAGACAAATAATTTCGGTCTGTTTATTTAGAAAGGAGCTTTTGTATGGACCCCAAAGGTAGCCATTTAAATAATTATGTATTTTCACCTTAATACTTGGTACCAAATAAATAGTGATCTAATTCATTTTTAGATGAATTAGATCACTATTTAGATAAGAAACCAAACGGTTATCTAATTATAATTAACCAATTATTTGATTACAATATCACTTGTTATATCATCGTTAATCGATGACCAGACCACTATCTAGCCAATTTCCCAAGATCAAATTCACTTAAAGGCCTAGTGTAATTTGACAGAATTAAAGTGAAACAGATCAAATTTTTGAAATAAAAAAAGACCAATATTTTTTCAAAAATATCGATCCATTAACTATACCGGTGATCGGGGTCGAACCGATACTCCCGTGAAGGAACTGGATTTTGAATCCAGCGCGTCTGCCAATTCCGCCACACCGGCATATTAAGCCATTTTGTAGATTACCACTTAAAAGATAAAAGGCGGTAACCGGATTTGAACCGGTGATAGAGGTTTTGCAGACCTTTGCCTTACCACTTGGCTATACCGCCATCTTTAAGGAACAAATCCCATAAAAGCTAACTGGGATAGCTGGATTCGAACCAGCGCATGACAGAGTCAAAGTCTGTTGCCTTACCACTTGGCTATATCCCAATAAAACAAGGGCGGTAGGTGGGAATCGAACCCACGCGTGCCGGAGCCACAATCCGGTGCGTTAACCACTTCGCCACTACCGCCATAATGGCAGGGATAGTAGGAGTTGAACCCACATCAACGGTTTTGGAGACCGCTATTCTACCATTGAACTATATCCCTATTATAAAAAATGGAGGAGAGTGGATTCGAACCACCGAACCCGAAGGAGCGGATTTACAGTCCGCCGCGTTTAGCCACTTCGCTACTCCTCCATAAATGGCGCGGGACAGAATCGAACTGCCGACACATGGAGCTTCAATCCATTGCTCTACCGACTGAGCTACCGAGCCATTATGATAAACGGTCCCAACGGGACTCGAACCCGTGATCTCCTGCGTGACAGGCAGGCGTCATAACCAACTAGACCATGGAACCGTGGAATGGAGATTACAGGGTTCGAACCTGTGACCCCCTGCTTGTAAGGCAGGTGCTCTCCCAGCTGAGCTAAACCTCCATTAAGTGACCCGTACGGGATTTGAACCCATGTTACCGCCGTGAAAGGGCGGTGTCTTAACCACTTGACCAACGGGCCGAGATCTCGTGACGGAGAGTAAGGGATTCGAACCCTTGATACAGGTTTGCGCCCGCATACATGATTTCCAATCATGCTCCTTCAGCCACTCGGACAACTCTCCACAGAAAAACTCCGGCTGTCGGGCTCGAACCAACGACAACCTGATTAACAGTCAGGTGCTCTACCAACTGAGCTAAGCCGGAATAAGCAAATAGCATGGCAACGTCCTACCCTCGCAGGGGGTGCTCCCCCAACTACTCTCGGCGCTAAGAAGCTTAACTTCTGTGTTCG
>NZ_RHNP01000014.1 GCF_003950295.1 Loigolactobacillus iwatensis | reverse complement strand
AAAAAACAGCATTAGAAGTTGCCTAACTTCTAACGCTGTAAAATTGGCTATCAACAGGATTTGACAGAGAGCCTTTAAAGGACGCTGAATTGCGTGTTACCACCTTAAATTTACTATTACTTCGCAGTAATAGCCTTACCCCGTGCTGAGAAAGCATTAAAATACTTTTTCAAGACGTTGGCGCAATAATGGGCGCTCCCAACGGACACTTCATAAACGTCGCATCCGCCACTCCGAGGCTACTTTCACAATTACCCACTTTTACTTCCTTGCACTAATCGAAGCTCGCTTGAAAAATAAGTAGTTGCTACTCTCCCCATCACGGTGTTTTAATAATAATCTCATCTATCTTTAACTTGAAAACACTTTACCCCGTTTCTTTTTAAATGTCAAGTAGGTCCTAGAATAGCAGTTCCCATTAGCTAAAACTTAACTAGACAATTAAATAAAGCATATTTCGTGTTTTGGCTCCCACATCTTGGTAAGCTTAAATTAAATCTTATTAGGATTAAAGGGGGCGATTAAACATGAAAGAATACCAAGTGATTGTAGATGCAAAGGGACGAATTGTCATTCCCGTAGCGTTACGTGGCATTTTGAAAATGCATCCGGGGCAGCGAGTTAAGATTAAAAATAAAAAGGATAAAATTGTTGTTAAACGAAAAAAAGTTGAAGAATAAGGCAATAAAAACAGGTATGAAGTGATTTGTTTACAAACAATCACTTCATACCTGTTTTTTAATGCAACTCTAGGATAAATTTTCATTTGATGACTTGTTTACTAATTTTTCCTTGGTAAGCTTAGCATCGTCACGGAGCTTTTGGCGATCGGCACTAATCTTTTGTTGTAACTCATTTGGGCTACCAGGTTTGCGTAATAGTTTAGCAAAAATACCCTGATACTGCATTGAGTTAACTTGGTCAGCGTAACGATTACCTAAGAACATAACGATTGAACCGAGTACAATGACAACGATTCCGATGATGGTTGGCAGCACAATACGTTCGTGCAAAACAATCATAGCCATGATTGGTGCCAGCGCCGGTTTAATGAAGAACACAAGGGAAGCAGTTGAAACGTCTGAAGTTTCCATTGCAAGAAAGTAAAAACCAAAGCCGCCAGCAGTAACCCCGATACATATGTAGGCCAGTAATAATAAATTATTTGGTGCAATTCCTTGAACGAACGGTATGTTTGCAAATGATTTAAGCCCATTAACGCTATTTAATCGGTTAGCGATTGCTGAAACGTGTGATAGACCCATTAAAATCCCTAGTTCCAGTGCGCCGGCCAAGAAAGAAAGGCTGGTCATTGTAAGTCCATTAAAGTGTCCACGCATAGAACCCCAGCGTGAAACAATTGAGTAAAGGCCAAAAGTAACGGCGGAAGTAATCGCCAGAGTTAACCCAACTGGATTAGTGAGGTGGGTTGGATTAACAATGATTAGCAACCCGATTAGGGAAATAATGACGGCAATTAAATTTGTTCGGCTGAGCTTTTCTCGTAAAATTAAGTAAGAGAAGATTAGTGCAAATATTGGGTTACAGCTGAATAAAACGGCTACGGTTGAAGCTTGATCGACCTCGACAGCAATTTGGTAGAAGGTCATGCTAATCACGATGCCAACTAAACCAGTTAGTAAAAAGATACCTAAGTCTTTAAAGTCTAATCGGTGTTTCTGCTTACGCAAGGCCCTTACCGCAAACGGTAGTAAGAATAAACCACCGACTAAGAAACGTAAGAAGTTAAGCTGGATACCATTGAAGGCACTGCCAGCTAATTTAAGTGAAATTTCCATTGAGCTGAATAAGAAAGTTGAAATTAAGACGTAAATATATGTTTTTTTCATGTGAAACAATCGTCTCCCTCACGATTAAGTAGCTGCCAATAATTAAAAAGTGTTTTCAAATTAAAAGTAGCCCTTTATAATAACTAACATAAGATGTAACGCCAATCTTTTATTAATGCTTTCTAAGAGTCGTTAGAAAGCTAACTGACCCACACGATACTTTGTAAGTTACTAACAACCCTAAATATAATTATATTTTGTCGAAACAGTATAATTACTATTATATTTAAAAATGAAAACTTGTCAATGAAAAGAGCGACATAAAAAGGATGATTTGGCTACGAATCGCTCGTTGGTTGCCCGAAAATTATTTTTAATCCTATTTTTGAACAGGCGAGAACAAGCTAATCATTCTTTAAACACTCTTTCAATTGATTTAGAAAGGAACAATGGATGCAATCAGTTGAAAAACAAATTTTACATTTAATCGACGTTGGTGAGGAAGTGCACGCCAAAACTTTGGTCGCAATTTACACTAAGCGTAATTATACGGAGATGACCGTTCGCAACACGTTATCCAAGTTAAAGAACCAGGGCCGAATTATTTCCCGCCGCCGGGGGCTTTATGCGCTAACGGCCGAAGGGAAAAAAAGATTATCCGACATTAATTTAAAATACAATAATTATCAAATGGCCTTTGATGGGAATTGGACGTTTGTTTTCATTCGAATTCCGGAAGAAAAGCGTAAGGCAAAAGCGGCCTTTAAAACGGCCTTACAGGAGTATGGTTTTGCACCATATCAATCCTCGGTTTACGTGTCACCTTGGCATTACGGGAATGATGTTTTGGCATTGGCACAGGAAATTGGTGTCACTAGTGACGTAAAGGTTGTGAAAGGAACCTTTTTTAAAACGCGCCTAACGCGGCAAGAGGCCTTTCAAATGTGGCATTTAAAAACTTTGACCCAAACTTATCAAACTGAATATGCTTGGATTAAGGAAAAAATGGCTCACACCTCACAAGTTGTGGCCAGTGGGGATGATCAGGCTCTATTAAATTTATATTTGGACATTGGTAATCATATCAATACGATGTTTTTACTCGATCCAATTCTACCGCAGAGTTTATTACCACCAGATTGGATTGGCCAGAAAACACTTCAGTTATTAATTACTGGCTACAACAGTATTGCTGAGATCTTTCCTAAACAAAGTCCCTACGCAAAATTTATGACACCGATGTTCACTTGAGTATCAAGTACTGGGCTATATTTAGGCTAAGGTTGTTAAATGCTGATTTTTGAAACAGAATTCACCGTTAAATTAGAACAATCTCAAAAATAGTGGCGTTCATTTTTTAAGGATAAAGTAAATTATAGTAGAAAAAAGATTGGGTGAGTAAATGGGATTCGTAACATCGTTAAATCAGGTTAGCTTAATGTTTTTATTAATGGCAGTTGGTTTTTTAGCTAACCGAGTGGGCTTTATCCATGAACAAACTTCCAAAGACTTAACGGCCATCTTGCTGTACATTGTTTCGCCGTGTTTAATTATTAAAGCGTTCGAGCAACCCTTTTCCGTGCATCAGCTAACCCAATTGAGCTTGGCCTTTGTTGGAACTGTGTTGTCTTATCTTGTTGCAATTATTGTAGGTCGGCTGGCTTTTCACCGTGTTAAAAATACTGAACAACGAACGGCGCTTCAATTCGGAACAGTTTATTCAAATGCTGGTTTTATGGGAATACCGCTAACTAACGCATTATTCGGTTCAGCAGGTGTTTTTTACTCGGTACCTTATTTAGCGGTATTTAATTTATTTAATTGGACCCACGGCATTAATTTATTTAAATCAGAAAAAAATCAATCCAGCCGCCGTTACATGGTGCGTAGTGTGTTGACTAATCCCAATATTATTGCCATTGTTATTGGACTGATTGTTTTTTTGGCGTCGTTTAAACTGCCGACAATTTTACAATCAGGGGTCAATTATATTAGTGGGATCAATACACCACTTTCAATGATGGTAATTGGAAATAGTATTGCCAGCATTAAATGGCGGGAATTATTTAGCGATCACTTAATTTGGCCGGGAATTTTACTGCGAAATATTGTTATGCCGTTTTTAACGTTACTAATACTGGCCGTCATTGGTTTGCACGGGACTGCGTTACTGGCAACCGCGACGATGGCAGCTTGCCCAGTAGCAGGGATTGTTGTTTTATTTACCCTATTAAACGACGGTGACCCGGCCTTTGCGGTTAAACTGATGAGTTTATCAACTTTATTTTCAATCGTCTCACTGCCGCTAATGATCGCAATAGCGGCGTTATAGAATTAGAGTGATTTATGATACTAAAAAAGAGAGTGTTTGAAAAAGCGGTTAGATTCTGAGGATTAGCCTAAACAGCCGAATTACCTTTGAAAAAGGTGATTTGGCTGTTGTAGCCACTATTCCGCAATTGAGGATTATTAGCTAGGTACGCTAATAATCTTGATGCTTCAAATGTTGTCCATTCAACTAAGGCAAAAACCGCCAAGTTGAAACATGGCAACCGCAGGAATCTGCTTTTCCAAACACGTTTAAACCAGAGTGTTTGGAGAAGCGGTTAGATTCTGAGGATTAGCCTAAATAGCCGAATTACCCTTGAAAAAGGTAATTCGGCTATTTTAACTACTATTTTGCAAATAACTTATGATACTTCGATGTTGTCTATTCTTGTGGTGAAACCAAGGAACACAGTTATAAAGTCCATAACTGCTCGCGACTAAGTTCGCCTCGTTCACCGCAAGAACTAGCACGGCAAAAACCGCCAAGTTGAAATAAGGTAATTGCAGTAATCTGCTTTTTCCAAACACGTTTGCACTAAATTAATCAGGAAAGTACTAAATAAAGCGATTTTTCAAACCTTCCCTAGTCAACCCCAAATTGTTTAAGGTGTTTGGCCAAGTATTGCCCCGTAATACTATTTTTTTGGTTGGCCACCTCACGTGGTGTACCAGTTGCCACAATTTTACCGCCGGCAGTACCGCCACGAGGGCCGACATCAACAACGTAATCCGCGTTGGCGATGATGTCCAAGTCATGCTCAATGGTTATGATCGTTGCGCCGGTGGCTAATAATTGATCAAAAACGTGAATTAAGGTACGAATGTCTAACGGATGTAGACCGACAGAAGGTTCATCAAAAACAAAAAGGGTTCCCATTTGTTTCTGGCCCATTGAACTGACTAACTTAAGCCGTTGCGCCTCACCACCAGATAAGGTTGGGGTAGCCTCACCTAATTTTAGATAGCCCAGGCCCATGTCCTGTAAGGATTTTAGGCGACTAACAACGCTGGTCAAAGTTTTTAATTTAGGGATGGCTTCATCAACGGATAATGTTAAAACGTCCGCGATAGTCATGTCGTGCCATTTTACCGTTAAAGTTTCTGGATTATAGCGGCTTCCCTTACAAGTTGGGCAGGTTTCCACGATATCCGGCAAGTACTGAACATCCAGCGAAATTTGGCCAGTACCATGGCAGGTGGGGCAAGCGCCAGTTAAGGTATTGTAAGAAAAATGGGCCGCACCAAAATGTTGTTGTTTAGCCGTTGTAGTTGCCGCAAAGGCTTGGCGAATTTTATCAAAAACACCAGAATAGGTAGCGACAGTTGAACGGACGTTTTTACCCACAGGTGTTGAATCGATCATTACTGCACGTTTGATGCCACCACTTTCCAACTTGTCAACGTGTTGTGGTAGTGGCTGCTCTTGTGCCTGGGCCTGAATTGCCGGTAGTAGGCTGTCCAAAATAAGCGTGGTTTTACCAGCACCAGAAAAGCCACTAACGGCGGTCAACTGTCCGACTGGAAAGCTAGCGGTGACGTTATTCAAATTGAAGCGCCGTTTAACGTGTAGTTTGATCGTTCCTTGATCAAATATGTGTTCCTTAGGGACTTGTTTGCGTGTGATTAAGGATGTTTTGCCAGTTAAAAAAGGACCAATCAATGAATGGGGATTTTTCTTAATTTCGGCGACACTTCCTTGATCAAGAATAGTTCCTCCTTTTTTACCGGCACCGGGACCAATCTCAATAATTTGATCAGCGGCGCCAATTAGGCCAGTGTTGTGGTCAACGGCAATTAGCGAATTGCCCTGTGCGACTAATTGACGAAGAATTTTGACCAGACCAGTAACGTTGGCGGGATGTAGTCCAATTGAAGGTTCATCCAGTACGTAAAGCACACCAGTTGTTTCTGAACGCAGAGTGCGACTAAGCTGAATTCGCTGTAATTCACCAGTAGATAGTGTCATGCCAGGGCGACCTAAAGTTAAATAATCTAGTCCAAGATCAAGTAATGGTGCGAGACTAGTTTTAAACTCACCAACCAAGTTAGTACCAATCTTGGCCATATTAGCTGGCAATTGGGGAACGATCGTTGCCGCAAACACCGGTAAATCTTTAATTTCGATTGCACACACTTCTGCAATATTTTTTCCAGCCAACTGACTTTGTAAAAGCTTTGGGTTAAATCGATTGCCGTGACAAGTTGGGCAGGTAGTGAAATCATAAAAACGGTTGAGTCGCTGGATAGCGCGTTCGTTATGCGTAGTGGCCAGGCTATCTTCTACCGCAGCAAACGCATTTTCAAATTGAGCATTATCCATGTGAAAGATTTTGCCAGTTGAAGTTGGAATGTTAATAGCGTACTTTTTCTTTTCGCCGTACAAAACAATTGCCTGATCTTTTTTACTTAGATCACGAAAAGGGGTGTCGATGTTAACACCGATTGTTTGTACAACAAACTGCATAAAGTTACGCCCCGGTAATTTCCAAGAGGCGATAGCACCTTGGCGAATTGTTAGCTGGTCATCAGGAATGAGTCGTGCCGCAATGATCTGACGAATTTGGCCAGTACCGTGGCAAGTCGGGCAGGCACCGGTTGAATTAAACGCGAAGCTTTCGGCACCAGGTGGCTGGAAAGTTGTTCCATCACCTGCTTGTAGAGTCAAACCCTCCGCAACTCGTAGGCTAGGTTTGACGCGTTGACCATTTGGGGAAACGTGTGAACCAAGGCGAGAAAATAATAGCCGTAAAATATTGAAACTCTCGGTCATTGTTCCAACGGTGCTTCGTAAATTAGGAACATTTGGCCGTTGGCGTAGGGCCAGGGCCGCTGGAAGATGGCGGACGGAATCAACATCTGCCTTGCCAACTTGGCTGATTCGGCGGCGTGTATAGGTTGAAAGCGAATCTAAGTATCGCCGGGCACCCTCAGCGTAAAGAACACCCATTGCTAAAGAGGATTTTCCAGATCCAGATAGACCACTGATTGCAATGAATTGATTGAGTGGAATTGAAACTGAAAGATTTTTAAGGTTATTGACGTGGGCACCGGAGACTTCGATTTGTTTTGGGATGGAAGTTACTTTTGCCATAGTAGTTGCTCCTTTTCACTAATAATTAACTTAAATGAAGTAGACTTAAAAAGTGTTCAAAGAATTTTTGGCCACATATTTTAGCAGCCATTAAGTTAATTATAAGCTGATTTAAGGCAGTTTTGAACACGAGTTCATCTTAGCACAAATCAAATCTGGGGGAGTGCTTGGAAAAGCGGTTAGATTAAATCTAGGTGATCCAATCGTTAACTTCTTCCTTCAGTACGAACTATATGGTATGATGATATGTCAATAATAAACGGAATAGTCAGGGAGTGAGAACGATGCAGTTAACGGTGCCAAACAAACATTTTTTTAAGCGATTAAAACAGGGAAATGTTTTTTTCCTTAAGGATACAATGGTATTAGTGCCTTACCCAGAAGATTACACGCAAACACTTGATTTGATTTCCTTAGATTACCAGATCATGCGGGATGAATTGGCCACACAAACGGATTTGACCAAGGTTAATTGTGTGTATCAAATCGATCCTGATGCTGACATGGCAGTGGCAGATATTAAACTGCAATTTGTACCCAAAACAGCCGGTGAAAAAGAATTTCAAATCGAAAAAAGTTATCACGTTTTTCTAGATAATGTTGATTAAAAAAGTTGTCCCTAAACAAAATGGAAACTCATAACGTAATTGAAATATTATTAAAAGTAAAATAGAGCCTGAAGCCGTACCCTTTTTTTCACCATTAAAATTATTTGGTGTAAAAAAAGTAGCAGCCTCGAGCTCTATTTTTTAATAATTAGGAATTGCGTCGCAACATAAAATTTGCTAGTATGAAAACTAAATTAAAATTAAAGTTAGCAGGTAATGCCTATGCAAATACGACCAATTGAACCAAAGGATGATCTAGCAGTTAAGAAGCTTGTTCAGGATTGCTTAGCAGAATATCAATTAAATTTGCCGGGAACTGCCTACTTTGATCCGCAATTAACATCTTTGGCCGAATACTACGCAAATTTAGAGTATGGCTTTTATTGGATACTTGAAGAAGATCAACAAGTTGTTGGTGGCGTGGGTATTGGACCCTATGCACATACTTTTGGTACCTGTGAGTTACAAAAGCTCTATATTCAGAAGGCATCCCGGGGTAAGGGCTATTCAAATCAGCTAATAAAAAAAGCGCTGGATTTTGCGGCGCAGCACTACCAACAAGTTTACTTAGAAACCTTCGCCAAGCTTAAGGTTGCCAATCAAATCTACCCCCGCTATGATTTTAAGAAGCTAGCTAAACCACTGGCTGGAACTGAGCATACAGCTTGTGATACATGGTACTTAAAGCAACTCTAATCAAATAGCTGCACATCAAGACCGTTAGCCGTTGACCTTAGTGGCATATCCAGGTTAGGGCTTATTTGGTGTAGCGCGTTTGTAATGGTATTGTGATCAGTGACTAGTAAGGCTGCCAATTCAAGCGAGGAAACGTAATTAAATTTTTTACCGTGGAAGATTGCTGCACTAAAAGCAGCAGTTTGTTTTCCTTGAGCTTGATTTAATTTTTGACCGGTTTGTTTTAAGCCTAACAAAAGGCGTTCTAATAACTTGGTCATGCTAGACTACCTCCTAAGTGCTCTAATGTCCATTTTGTGCGAGCACAAAATCCAATACACGGCGGATGTCCATTCTCCTAACGCGAAGTACGCGAACTCGAA
>NZ_RHNP01000013.1 GCF_003950295.1 Loigolactobacillus iwatensis | reverse complement strand
GCACAAAATCTTATACACGGCGGATGTCCATTCTCCTAACGCGAAGTACGCGAACTCGAAACATGGCACCTCCTAAGTGCTCTAATGTCTATTTTGTGTGGGCACAAAATCCAATACACGGCTGTTTTTAATCTTTATTGTTTGTTAGCAAGGTATTGAACTAGTTCAATTTTTTGTTTTTCTAAACTATACGTGTTTTTGTGGAAAGAGGGATCCTGCTTAAGACCGACTTTTTCTAAAAGTTTACGGGAGGGTTGATTGGTGGCTGCAGTTACGGCCTTTAGCTGCTTCAAATTAAGCTCGTTGAAGCTAAAGCGAATCAATTCGGTTAAGATTTCAGTCATGATACCGTGCCGCTGCCAGCTAGGAAGAATTTCGTAGCCAATTTCAACTGAGTTTTGTTTAGTATTAAAATTCCAAAGCTGCACTAAACCTACAAATTCGTTTGTTTCCTTAGTCATAATTCCCCACATTAAAAAGTCCTGGCGACTAACGCCAGTCATCATTTTATAAATATAAACCATTGTTTGCTCAAGAGTTTGATCGGTGTTACGGCCAGAAGCCGCAGCAACGCTTGAATCATGGCGCAATGAAAAGATGTCCTTAGCGGCCACGGTGTTCAAAAAGCGTAATTGATAATTGGGTAGGTTCAAAGTTGAAAATGCTTGAAAAGATTTCATAATTAGCTCCCGGTGGGTTATTAACTTCATTTTAAATCTAGCGGATTAAAATTAAAAGGAAATGATAGGCGTGACTCCTGAAATAGCGAAACAACAAGTTCTAAATTTACTGCAACAGGTTATTCAAAAACAACAATTAGAACAAGTGGAACAATATCTTAGCAACGAACTGATTGTCGTTTTAAACGGGCAGAATATTAACTACACCCGTTATTTAGAACGACTACACCATTTGGCCGCCGCACCTAAGGCAACGATTAACGAACTTGTTGTCCATGATTGTATTTTTGCCGAAGACGAGCAGGCGGTCACCGTTCATTACATTGTAAAAATAACAACTAAATTAACGCAAGAAGATCAAATTGATGTCTTGAGTTTATGGCGTTTCAAGGACGAACAATTGATTTTCTGTAATGAAGTTGCTTGGCCGCTAACGCCAGTAGCCGAACGCTTTCAAGCCGATCAACAGTTTATTCGTGATTATATTATTTAGTTTATAGGGCTAGATAATTTCGTAAGTAGTTAGCAACGCCGTCTTCGTCATTTGTTTCCGCAATCACAGTATTGGCGGCGGCCTTCACCGCTGGTTGAGCGTTAGCCATAGCGACACCCCAGCCGGCAGATTCTAGCATATCTTGATCATTAAAATCATCACCAAACGCAATGACGTTGTTGGCCGTCATATTGAAATGATTAAGTAAGTAATGAATACCAGTAGACTTGCGAGTAGCCTTTTTTACGATTTCTAAGGCCGCATTATCACCATTCCAGGCACCCCAAGTTTGTGCAACAACCATTGGAAACTCTGATTGGATTGTTTGCTGAAGTGCGGGGAAGGTTAGTGCATTAGTAAAAAGAGTGACTGAAATTGGCTCTTGCTTTAAACTCGCCGAATTGAGCAGTACTTTTGGGTGTAGCATATTTGGCATAAACGGAATGTCCTGAAAAGGTCGATCAGTTAGAATAAACTGCTTTCCCTCAGCTACAATGGCCTTTAAGGCAAAGCGTTTCTTGAGCTCTAGTAAAGCGAGTACTAGTTTGGTTTGCAAAGTTGCTTGGTACTCTGCGGCCCAGTGGTGATGAGGAATGTGGATTAAACCACCGTTAAAATTAATCATCGGGGTTGTCAGGTCAAGTTCATCGTAAAAGTTTTCGCTGATATTGTCCGGGCGGCCAGTTGTAATCACAACTTTATGACCGGCATGACTAGCTGCCTTAAGTATCCGGGTTGTTTTTTGGCTAAGCTGTCCGTTATTATTAAGCGTTGTGCCGTCAAGGTCTAATGCAATAAGTTTGGCTGTCATTTGAATGCCTCCTGAGTAGTCTTCATTTTACCGAAAAACATTGAAAAAGTTAAGTAACTTGCAAAAGAAATGACCCAGGAAGCGTAGAAATTAGTTGTCTAATTCTTATGCTTCCTGGGTCACTTTTAGATTGTCGTGTGAAGTCAGTTATTATTAGAAAAAGTTTGGTAAAATGCAGAAATCTAGTTCTTCAAAAGTGATTTCTAATTTTCCGAAGAAGTATCATCTTGGCCAGCGGGTTTTGTTTTACTAGCTGAGGTGCTGTTCTTTAAATGTCCGCCTAAGATGTGCTTAGCGTAGTAGGTCTGCAATTGCTGGTACAAACCGCCTAAAATATCGCTAGTTTCAACATCAAAGAAGAAGTAGTTACCGCGCTGGGCGTGTTTTCGATAAAGTGATGCAGAAGTTGTTACAACCACATCATATTGTTCGGCGAATTTTGTGAAGTAAGGTGTTACTTTAAAGTAAGGAATACCGTTTAACAGGTCGCGATAGTCCTGGTACGTCAGATTACTTTCTTCCATGTAAAGGCCAATTTTCAGCTGGTAATTCTTATCGTAACTAACATAATTACGCATAATGAATTGGTAGAAAGCATTAATTAACTGATCTTTAACGGAAGAAAAAGCGCGAAAATTCTGCGGTAGATGATTAAAATAATAATCAATATCTAGGTACAATTTGTTTTTTCCGAAACGAAGAACTGAATCATTAATTGGCACATAAGTAAATGCAGGAAAAGGTCCCCGTAAAATGTATGAACCCAAAGTTGTATTTAATAAATTACCTAGAAGAAGTCGATCTTGAGTTAAGTCAACTTCGTCGTTAAAATCGTTATGTTGAATCACTTTAAGGCAGTCGGTAACTAGTGACCAAATAATATTTTCTGTACGCGAATAAAATCTCAAAGTTCGTTGTAAAAAGTTGCTGTTAGCATCACGGAAAATTGGCGGATAATTCAGTAAGAAGAAAGCAAAATTAAGTTCACCAGCCAGTCGATTTTCGGGAACATCTAGCATCGGAGCCAAGACATCGATATTATAATTAGGATTTTCGGCCGTTAGTGCTTGGTAGCGAGAATCATTATTAACGTAAAAGCCGTGGTGCTCACGAAGTAAAAAGATTGCGACAACAAAGTCAATATCCTCAGTGTCATGTAATTCTTCAAACACATCAATATTTTGAAAGATAAGGTTGTGGACTTGTTGAACTTCTTCGCGCAGCTCTGGTGGAAAAATGTTAATGGACTGTTCCCGTGCAGTAATACGCATAACTTGATAAAGCACCAACCGAGTATAGCGTTCGTCACCGACAATTGCTAAATTTTTATAGCGCATGTGTAGTTTAAAACGTTTTAGAAAATCATTGAATAACTTGAGTTTGCGAAAAACAGTTGATTTACTAACATCATTATCCTTACAAAAGATTTCAATGGTGGGGTTCTCCGTGGTCAGCATGTACCAAAGTAATTTGAATGGTAGGTTGGCCTGAATGATTTCAAAACGATAACGATCTAATGATACAAATAGTTTGCGTGTATCCACGCCACCATGTTCAGTCAAAAATGATTTTTGTTCTGGCAAATAGGCTTGTACTTGCTGATTGATGTCTTGCACCATGTTATAAGTCTTCTGATAAGACATCTCGGTACGTTCCGCCAATTCATTGACGGTATAGACTGCCGGCCGAATTTTATCTAATAATTCATAAAACTGATAGAATGAATAATCAGTCTTTGTCAGCATTAATTGTTCATAGTCCAAAACTAGACCTCCTGTTGTTGGAAACATGTTCATTTATTTTTAGTTTATCTTATAGTAATTGTGTAAACAATTAACGAAGACACCTAGAAAGAATACCATAAGTTCCAATAGATAAACAGAATAAACAAAATAATAATTAATTCTTATTTTGTGAGCATTAGTTCCTTTAACAGGCGAACTTGTTTAATGAGCTTTTTTCCAATATCGGTTTGGGCCACCATTTTACGGTGACTGACTTGATCTACAACTCGTTTAGTGGAAATAATATCGGTTAGATTTGCAATTGCATCTGCTCGTGAAGTGAATGGCTGGTGGGTCACCAATTGCATTCCGTAAGAATTATATAGCAGTGTGTAGCCACCAATGCCGGTTGTTTTGTGGTAAGGCTTAGAAAAGCCACCATCAATAACTAGCATTTTTCGATCCGCCATAATTGGACTCTGGCCCTTTTTGACAGGTGTGTGACCGTTAATAATGTGGCCAGTGTTTGGATCAAGTCCAAAGGCTTCTAATAGTTGGTCCACAAACCAAGTTTCGTGGCGTAATCGATAGTAAGCGTTCGGCGCTTCAAAGTGCGTTTCTTTGTCCGCAATAAAATAGCGCTCAAACGTGGTCATGTCATGTTTGCCAAATAGTGGTGATAAAGGTCCAGTCCATAAATACCAAAGGAGATCAGTTGCCTGGTCGTTTGTCGTATGTGGGTGCGCAAAGCTTTCGCGCAAATTTTTTTCGAAAACGGTTAGTAGTTCTGGACCTGCGTAATCTTTTCCGTTTAGGCGGAAAGTTTGAAACTTGCCTTTATCGTCCACGGGAATACAGCCGTGAAAAATCAAATTATCGTTGTAAGTGAGGTACATACTACCTTTTTTTACCAAGAATGCCATGTGCCGGCGTAATTTATCGGACTGCATGAACGCAGTTGTAAGCTGATCAATTAAATCTTGTTCTTCTGGGGTTAATTGATAGGGTGCTTTAGGATCAATGGTTTGAAAACAGGTATTCTCTAACTGGTAAGTTTTGCCTTTTAGCTCAATTGTTTGCTTGGCGTAGTCGATTTTATCTAACATCGCGCGGTGGGCCATGTTGAATTCAGGTCGCCGGGCAATGGCCGGGCCTTCTAGCTTAAATTGAATTACGGCAATTGCTTGGTGAATTTGTGTTATCTGCAATTTTTCGGCGGCCGATAATGGGCGCTCATTGTGCATTAGCTTTGGTTGAAATGCTGGATTATCTTGGTAATGTTTTTCGGCAAACAACGCTAAGTGGCGTAAATTGATGCCGTAAGCGTCCTCGATAATACTTAAATTATTGTAACGTGCACAGATTCGCAGTAAATTTGCTAAACAAAGCTGCGAGCCAGAGACGGCACCCAGCCAAAGAATATCATGATTACCCCACTGAATATCTAAGGAATGATGCTGCATTAGTCGTTCCATGATCTTGTCCGGGTAAGGCCCACGATCATAAATGTCACCAACAATGTGTAAATGATCAACGACCAATTGTTGAATGCTATGGCAAGTTGCGATAATAAAGGCGTCGGCCTGACCTAAAGTAATGATATTTTCGGTGATTTTGCTATAGTACTGTAATTTATCAACGCTATCTAAATCGGCGTAGAGTAGCTCCTCAGTGATGTAAACAAACTCTGGTTTTAATGCCTTTCGAACTTTAGAGCGGGTGTACTTTGTTGAGACAAAGTGGAGTAATGAGATTAGACGTGTAAAGGTGTCTAGGTACCACTGGCAAAGCTCTTCGTTACTAGCGTAGCGCTTTTTAATGGCCGTTAACCGTTCTTTCGGGTAATAGATCAAAAATGAAAAGTTGCTAATTTTATTTTTTGTCATTTTTCCAGCAAAAAGGGCCGCAACTTTTTGTTTGACGTTACCAGAGCCACTGCGTAAAACGTGTTGAAATGCATCGTATTCACCGTGGATATCACTTATAAAGGCCTCAGTACTTTTTGGTAAATTCAAAATTGCCTCGAGGTTAATGAGCTCGGTGGCAAGTGCAGTCTTAGTTGGGTACTTAGCTTTTAGTAAAGCAAGATCAGTTTCATTCATAAAGTGAAAACTCCTTAAATTTTTAAATTCATATTTATAAGGCCATTATAGCGCTTTCTTTTTAGGATACCAATTATACGATGATATCCACTCAACGGCTGTTGGTCTTGATAATGGGGTATATACCAATAATAAATGCTGAATTTGTTTTATAAAAAATAGTTGACAAAGAGTTAGTAGTCTTCTATGCTTTGAAACAATAAATAGCATCAAAAACCGATGAGGTGGAGATCAAGATTGTTGTGCACGCAAAGAGAGTTGCCGGTGCTGAGAATGGCAGTCGAACGCAGACAATTAAATGGACCACCGAGGGCAAACTCGAAAAGAGTGAAATGAAAGACGGTTAGCTTCTGAGGATTAGCCTAATAAGGCGGCTTGGTCATGTAATGACCGAGACGACTTATGTAGCTAACCGCAGGAAGCTGTCTTGCATTTCACGTTTCCACAATCCAGGTTAAGACAGTTTCACCGGAATGGAAACGTGAGAAAAAAGTTAACTTCTTCCAGCTAGCTACGAATCATAACAAATTTTCTGCGAAAATTAGTTACAATTCTAGGCTAGCTTCCAGAAGTTGAGCAGCTTTTTTCTCACTCTTACTACAGTTTGACGTCAGGCACGCGTCAGTTGCCGGAGGGATGTTTGTCCCTTGCTAAGCGTAGTGACGAGATTAGTTAGTTTATCTTTTTTTGGAATAGACTAATTTCGTGACTGAATTAAGGTGGCACCGCGGAAAAATCCGTCCTTAACAAGAAATTGTTATGGGCGGATTTTTTTCGCGGTGTTTTTTTTAATTAAGTTTTCAAGAGATTCAGCTTAAACGTGTTTGAAAAGGCAGATTCCTGCGGTTAGCTACGATCACCAAATCATCCGCTACGCGAATAATTCGGCAATCTAGGCTAATCCTCAGAATCTAACCGCCTTTTCAAACACTATCTAACTAAGGAGTGAAAACTATGCAGCAATTACCTGGAAAACGATGGCGTTTACAATTGATGGCAACTTAGAAAAATCAATTGTGAGGCGATTAAAAATGAAAAAAGAAGATTTAGCAATTTATGCTGATTATCCAGCAGTTCCAGTAACGATGCAGTTTAAAGTATTGCAGTTTAACCCACTTAATTTGGTCAGCCACTTGCGCCAACAGGGACATACTAGTTATTTACTAACGGGTGCACCAAAGCCGAAGTTAGATGGTTATACCTTTATTGGCTATCAACCTAAAATGAAAATCCATTACCGCAACGGGCAATTAACGGTAATCAAAAATGGAAAGACAACAACTAAAAAGACAGCAATTAAACCTTACCTAGAAGAATTATTGAACAGGTTTAGAACGCCTAAATTACCAGATTCACCACCTTTTCAAGGGGGACTGGTAGGTTACTTTGCCTACGATTATGCTCAGTACGCTAACCCAACGTTATCGTCCAGTGTCAGTGATCCTTATCAATTGGATGATGTTGATCTGTTATTGGCCGATCAAGTTATTGCTTATAATCAACGGACTAAAATTGTGACGTTAAGCCAGATTGTACCAACAAATGAATTAAATAATCGATTTGAACAGGTACAGGTGCAACTTGGTAAATTAAAACGAACTATTCTACAGTTACAACAGAGTTTTGTCCCGGTAACTTTACAACTAAAGTCAGCCTTACAACTGCAGTTTAATTTGCCAACCTTTACGAATTTAGTTGAACAAACCAAACAACATATTGTCGCGGGAGATATTTTTCAGTTAATTCTATCTAATCCACAGCACGCGGATATGGCCGGTAGTTTATTTGCCGCAGCACCAACCTTATTTCACCAAAGCCCATCGCCGTATCAATTTTATTTTCAGGATGGTGATTTTGAAGCATTAGGGGCCTCACCAGAAACTTTAATTAGTCGACAGGGAACACAATTAGTGACCTATCCGTTGGCTGGCACTCGGCGTCGCGGTAAAACGGAGGCCGAAGATCAGCGTCTGGCCGCGGAGCTGCAACATAATGAAAAGGAATTATCTGAGCACAATATGTTAATCGATTTAGGCCGAAACGATTTAGGCCGGGTTAGTCGTTTTGGTAGTGTTAAGGTTACTAGCTGTCGCCAATTATTACGGTTTAGCCAAGTGATGCACCTTGGTTCAACAATTGAAAGCGAGGTCAGATCAGATCAATCTAGCATTGATATTCTCGATGCCTTGATGCCAGCAGGGACCTTATCCGGAGCGCCTAAAGTTCGTGCCATGCAGTTGATCAATGAACTGGAACAAAATAAGCGTGGCTTGTACGGTGGTTGTCTTGGTTATTTGGATTTTGATGGTGACTTGGACTTATGTATTGGCATTCGTTTGGCTTATCGAAAAGGAACTAATCTAGTTGTCCATTCCGGCGCCGGTATTGTGGCTGATAGCATTGCCAAATACGAATATCAAGAATTTAACAATAAGGCACGGTCAGTTGTGACGGCTTTGCAACAAGTCGCAAAACAGGAGGTGCATTATGCTGTTAATAATTGATAATTACGATAGTTTTACTTATAACTTGTACCAACTTGTTGGTCAAATGACCCAAGAAGAAGTTCGTGTGGTAAAAAATGATCAACTGACGACAACACAGATTGCGGACCTGAACCCAAGCGGTATTATTCTTTCTCCAGGGCCTGGCCGACCAGAGGATGCTGGAGTGACCTTGGCAGTTGTTGAAAAGTTTGCTGGTAAAATACCATTATTTGGTGTTTGCCTCGGACACCAAGCCATTTGTGTCGCGTATGGTGGGCAGGTTGTCGCCGCGGCACAATTGATGCACGGTAAGCCATCAGAAATTATGGTACAACAAGCAAGTACGTTGTTTAATGCTTGTCCTACTAAATTTCAGGCTGCGCGCTATCATTCGTTAATTGCGGCGCAGGCAAATTTTCCAACCAACTTACAGATTACGGCAAAAACGGCCAAGGGTGAGATTATGGCCTTAGCCGATGAAGAACACCAAGTTTATGGTGTTCAGTTCCATCCCGAATCAATCATGACTGATGAAACGGTGGGTCGCCAAATTGTAAGAAACTTTTTAGCCGTTTGTGAAAGTTGAAAGATTAATATTAAATTAGTTTTTAAAAATATGTTGACAAATTGCACAGTTAGTTTTAATGTTAGTGTCAATCAAATATCGTTCAAAAACCGATGAGGTGGAGATCAAGATTGTTGTGCACGTAAAGAGAGTTGCCGGTGCTGAGAATGGCAGTCGAACGCAGACAATTAAATGGACCACCGAGGGCAAACTCGAAAAGAGTGGACCAAAAGACGGTTAGATTACGGAGAATAGCCTAGTTTGCCGAATTATTCGCGAAGCGGATGATTTGGTGAACGTCGCTATTCGGAGTAATCTGTCTTTTGGGCCACGTTTCCACCATCCAGGTAGAGGCAGTTTCACCGGAATGGAAAAGAGTGAAATGAAAGATGGTTAGCTTCTGAGGATTAGCCTAATAAGGCGGCTTGGTCATGTAATGACCGAGACGACTTATGTAGCTAACCGCAGGAAGCTGTCTTGCATTTCACGTTTCCATAATCCAGGTAGAAGCAGTTTCACCGGAATGGAAACGTGAGAAAAAAGCTAGCTTCCAGAAGTTGAGCAGCTTTTTTCTCACTCTTACTACAGTTTGACGTCAGGCACGCGTCAGTTGCCGGAGGGATGTTTGTCCCTTGCTAAGCGTAGTGACGAGATTAGTTAGTTTATCTTTTTTTGGAATAGACTAATTTCGTGACTGAATTAAGGTGGCACCGCGGAAAAATCCGTCCTTAACAAGAGATTGTTATGGGCGGATTTTTTTCGCGGTGTTTTTTTAATGAATTATTAGTTTGAAACTAGTTTAATGATTTTTTTAAGAGATTCGACGTAAACGTGTTTGAAAAAGCAGCTTCCTGCGGTTAGCTACAACAGCCAAATCACCTTTTTCAAAGGTAATTCGTCTGTTTAGGCTGCGATTCGGACTTCGGTTCACCTTAGTCCGATCGACATCGTTAGTAATCCTCAGAATCTAACCGCCTTTTCAAACACTATCTAACTAAGGAGTGAAAACCATGCAACAATTACCCGGAAAACGGTGGCAACGCATTATTGAATCGACTAATGAACAAGACATGACAATGACGTAAAACAAAATTGGAGGAATTAACATGATTAAAGAAGCGATTAAAACAGTAACTGACCAACAGGATTTGACCTTTGAACAGGCAGAACAAGTGATTGATGAAATTATGAGTGGTAAAGCGGTGGATAGCCAAATTGCTAGTCTCTTAACGGCTTTGGCAATGAAACACGAAACGATCGCGGAGATTGCTGGCTCGGCCAGTGCAATGCGTGCCCATGCGTTACAATTTGATGCTCAAGAACCTGTTTTAGAAATTGTCGGAACTGGCGGTGATCATTCTAATTCTTTCAATATTTCAACAACTTCTGCTTTAGTGATTGCGGCTGCTGGAACTCCGGTTGCTAAACACGGTAACCGGGCAGCTTCAAGTCGTAGCGGTGCCGCTGATGTCCTAGAAGCACTGGGTGTTAAAATCGACGTTACCCCAGAAGCGAGTGAAGCCATTTTACACAAAATTGGAATTTGTTTCTTGTTTGCTCAGGAATATCATCAGGCGATGAAATACGTTGCACCAGTACGTAAGAGTTTGGGCATTCATACTTTATTCAACATCCTTGGGCCGCTAGCAAATCCAGCAGGGGCAACAATGCAGCTTTTAGGTGTTTATGATCAATCACTCTTAGAACCAATGGCTCACGTATTACAACAGCTTGGGGTTAAGAACGCAATGGTTGTTCACGGTGCCGATGGATTGGATGAGGTTTCGTTAACTGGGCCAACACAGGTTTGTGAATTGCAACAAGGAGAATTTAGTTCTTACGCTATTACTCCTGAACAATTTGGTTTGAAACGTTGTCAACCGGCCGATTTAGTTGGGGGTACGCCAGCCGATAATGCCCAAATCACGCGGGATATTTTAGCCGGTAAAAAAGGACCACAACGGGATGTTGTTTTAATGAACGCTGGCTGTGCATTGCACATTGCGCATCCTGAGTTAACGCTTCAACAGGCCATTGATTTAGCGGCCAAAACCATTGATTCCGGTAAGGCTGCAGCTAAACTTGCTGCCTTTATTCAACTTAGCCAGGAAGCGGTGGCCGCATGATTTTAGATGATTTAGTTAAAGTCACTAAGGTGCGAGTTACAAGGGATAAACAACATTTACCATTGGCGAAATTACAACAACAGGTTGCAAAAATACCTAAAACAACTAACTTCCCTTTTGAGAAAATGTTGCACCAACCTGGTTTACATTTTATTTGCGAAATCAAAAAGGCTTCCCCTTCAAAGGGCGAAATTGCTGCCGATTTTCCTTATCTGCAAATTGCTCAAGACTATGTAGCCGCCGGAGTTGAAGCAATTTCAGTTTTAACTGAGCCCACTTATTTTAAAGGTCAGTTGAAGTATTTAAAGGAAGTTGCCGCTCAGGTGCCAGTGCCAGTTTTGCGCAAAGATTTTACGATTGATTCTTACATGATCTATCAAGCAAAGGCTAATGGTGCTCAAGTCATCTTGTTGATTTGTGCGATTTTAAGCCCAGAGCAGTTAAAAAACTATTTAGAATTGGCAACGAGTTTAGGGCTTTCAGCGATTGTTGAGGCTCATGATGAACAAGAAGTACAACAAGCCCTAACAGCCGGTGCACGGATCATCGGCGTAAATAATCGTAATTTAAAGGACTTTACGGTAGATTTACAAACGAGTTTACGTTTACGGCGTTTAGTGCCAAGTCAAATTGCCTTTATTTCGGAAAGCGGCGTTAAGACTGCCGCCGATGTTGACCGCCTGCGCCAAGACGGTATTAACGGCGTTTTAATTGGTGAGACCATGATGCGGGCAACGAATAAGGTACAAATGTTGGCCCAATTAAAAGGCCAGGTGCTGGCATGACCAAGGTTAAGTTATGTGGATTATTTCGACCGCAGGATATTAGTGCGGCAAACGCGGTCCAACCAGATTATGCCGGGTTCGTCTTTGCTAAAAGTCACCGGCAAATTAATTTAGCGACTGCGCTGAAGTTCCGGCAACAATTAGCGGCACAGATTAAAAGTGTTGGGGTGTTTGTTAACGCGCCAATTGCAACTATGTTGGCGGCCTACCAAAGTGGAGCAATTACAATTATCCAATTGCACGGGCAAGAAGATGAGACGACCGTTCAAACTTTGCAGCAAGCTGGCGCAAAGGTGATTCAGGTTGTTAATCTACAACAACAAACCTATCAATCAACTAGGGCCGATGCTGTAATGTTTGATGGTGGTAAAGGTGCTGGCAAAACGTTTGCCTGGCAGAAAATACCGGCAAACGTTAAGCAACCAATCTTTTTAGCTGGCGGCATTACACTGGCCAATGTGAAACAAGCAATCACGACAGTTGCGCCAGCTGTGATTGATGTCTCTAGTGGGATTGAAACAGCAAACGTTAAAGATCCGGTTAAAATGCGGCAAATGGTTCAATTAGTCCACGGAAACCATTAATAAAGGGGAACGAAAAAATGATTGAAAAACAAAAAAAAGGACGTTACGGCATTTATGGTGGTCAATATATTCCAGAAACGCTAATGACTGAATTAGAGCGAATTGAAACGACCTACAATGAAGCAAAGAATGATCCTGAATTTCAAAAAGAGCTAACTGACCTACTAAATAACTACGCTAATCGACCATCACTGTTGTACCACGCAAAGCGAATGAGTGATGATTTAGGGGGTGCACAAATCTACTTTAAGCGTGAGGATTTAAATCACACTGGGGCCCATAAAATTAATAATGTTATCGGCCAAGCATTGTTGGCCAAGCGTTTGGGGAAAACACGTTTAATCGCCGAAACTGGCGCCGGTCAACACGGTGTTGCTACGGCTACAATTGCAGCCTTGTTCGGTATGTCCTGTGAAATTTACATGGGTAAAATGGATACTGACCGGCAAAAATTAAACGTTTACCGAATGGAGTTATTAGGTGCTAAAGTTCATTCGGTGACGAGCGGTTCAATGGTCTTAAAGGACGCAATTAACGCGGCGATGCAGGAATGGGCTAGTCGGGTAGATGATACTTTTTACGTCATTGGCTCGGCTGTTGGACCCCATCCGTTTCCCGAGATGGTCCGTGATTTTCAAAGTGTTATCAGTCGTGAGGCACGAGCACAAATTTTAAAGGAAACCGGTAAGCTGCCAGATGCGATTGTTGCTTGTGTTGGTGGCGGTAGTAACGCCATTGGAAGCTTCGCGGAATTTATTAACGATCCTAGCGTGCAGCTCATTGGTTGTGAAGCAGCCGGCCGTGGTGTTGATACCGATCAAACGGCAGCGACGCTAGAGAGAGGTTCCACAGGTATTTTTCACGGTATGAAATCTGTATTCCTACAAGATAAGTTTGGCCAAATTGATAAAGTCTATTCCATTTCTGCTGGGCTTGATTATCCAGGTGTTGGACCAGAACATGCTGCTTTAAATGCAAGTGGTCGGGCCCAGTACGTCGGTATCACTGATGATGAGGCCGTTGATGCGTTTGAATACATTGCTAAAACGGAAGGTATCATTGCGGCGATTGAAAGTTCTCATGCAGTTGCATACGTTGAAAAAATGGCACCAAAAATGCGTAAAGACCAAGTAATCATTTGTACTTTATCTGGACGCGGGGACAAAGATGTTGCCTCAATCGCAAAATACCGGGGAGTTGATATTAATGAGTGAACTAGCGAAAGTTTTTCAAAATAAAAAAGCGTTTATCGGTTTTGTTGTTGCCGATGATCCAGACGCAGACAGCACGGTGAAAAATGTGGTTGCTTTAGCAGAGGGCGGTGCCGATTTAGTTGAATTAGGTATTCCTTTTTCTGATCCAGTAGCAGATGGCCCGGTTATCCAAGAGGCCGATTTGCGTGCTTTTAAAGTTGGCGTAACCCCGGATAAGATTTTCGAAATTGTCGCGGCAATTCGCAAGGAAACAGCTGTGCCGTTAGTCTTTTTAACGTACTTAAATATTGTCTTTAAATACGGCTACGATAAATTTTGCGCTCGTTGTCAAAAATTAGGGGTGTCTGGCCTAATCATTCCCGATATGCCTTACGAAGAAAAGGATGATCTGGCACCAATTGCGGCCAAGTATGCTGTTGACTTAATTCCGCTAGTAACACCAACTTCAGGGCACCGAATTGAAAAAATTGTGAAACACGCTACTGGTTTTATTTACGTCGTTTCATCAATGGGTGTCACTGGAACGCGAAATACAATCAAAACGGATTTACATCAACTGATTCAGCAAATTCGACAATATACTGACACACCAACCGCAATTGGTTTTGGCGTTCATACGCCAGAGCAGGCAAGCGAACTTGGCGCAATTGCCGACGGCGTGATCGTTGGCAGCGCGATCGTAAAACTTGTGGCCCAACACGGTACAAACGCGGCGCCAGCCTTAAAAAAGTACGCTCAGGAAATGAAAGCAGCCCTACCAGTTTTAAGTGCTGAATAGCGTAACCTAAAAAAGATAATTGCTCAGGCCCATTTTGAAGGGCTTAAACAATTATCTTTTTTATTTGGATTAGATTGAATAGAAAGTATTTACCTGACTAAGTTAGTGTAAACGTGTATGAAAATTACTAGTTCTAAATAAAGTGGCTCAATAAGGTGCCACCGTAAACTAACACGTAGCTATAGGCGAGAATGGTGGCCGGTTTACCTAAGATAATAATTAAGCTAAAGGTTTTAAGTGACATTTTTGTCAGGCCGGCTAGTAAACACAAAACGTCATCTGGTGCTACTGGTAAGAAAATGGCAATGGCGAATAGCTTAGTAAAGCGATTTTGATTATCAAGCCAACCAATATATTTGTTGTAAATTTTATCGCTGATTAAATGATGGACAAGTGGTTTGCCAAAACGACGTCCTAAAAGAAAGGCAATGATTGAACCGAGAACAATGCCAATGTAGTTGTAGACAAATCCTTCAACTGGCCCAAAGATCAGGACACCAGCCGCCAAACTGATTCCACCTGGAATGATAGGAATCACAACTTGGACAATTTGGAGAACAATAAAAAGCAGTGGACCAAAAAACTTAGCTTGTTCAACTAGGCCCTGTAAGGCAGAAGTATTCTTGAAAACGCCTAATTGAAAACAATAAATTGTAAACCAAATGGAAATTCCAAGACCGGCAAGTGAAATCAAATTAATTAAACGGCGTGACGTCGCTGTACTCATAGGCTTTCCCCCATCCAATGAAAGTAGCGGCCGGGACAAAAGTCCTAGCTTTTTATTTTTTTCGAATATTACTCTAGAACGTGTGCTAAAAGTCTGGGTTCACGTGCCTAACGGAAGTGTTTGAAAAAGCGGTTAGATTCTACTTCACAATTGGGGATTATTAGCCTAGACCGCTAATAATCTTGATGCTACGAACGATGGCCATTCTTGTGGCAAAGTTCGTGCCGCAAGAAACATGGCTCTGAGGGTTAGCCTAAACAGACGAATTACCTTTGAAAAAGGTGATTTGGCTGTTGTAGCTACTATTCCGCAATTGAGGATTATTAGTCAAGTACGCTAATAATCTTGATACTTCATCCGTTGTCCATTCAACTACGGCGAAAATCGCCAAGTTGAAACATGGCAACCGCAGGAATCTGCTTTTTCAAACACGACTACAGCTAATCTAATAACCACAGTGCGGTTATTAGATTAGCCTACGTTACGCAGTAAACCCAAAACCGACTTTTAGCACACTCCGTTTTAAAATTTATACCATATTTTAGCAGCCTGCGCAGCAAATATGCTCAGTCCAAAGTTGGATTTATAATTGATCTAAAGTATAGATCGGTAAACCATTTAGCCAGTCCTTGGGCCGTTGTTTTTTGAGCAATTGCTCCAGTCGCTGATTATAAGTTTCTGGTTGCATTAATTGTTGTTGGCTGATGAGACTACTCAAACGTCGCCAGTAAGCAGGTGCCAATTGGAGAATTTTGTAATCAAGTAAAATACCAGTACTTCCATCAACAAAGATAAAATCAGCGTTTAATTGATCATGATTGGCTTCGGTAGTAAACTTTTGGACATCAAAATTGGTTTCTAAAAAGCGATTATAGGGGGCCAACATCCAATTGAGCGGTGTAAATTGCAATAAATTCAAAATAATATTGTCAGCCTTCGTGACAGTATAGTTGATTTTGCCACTTTGAATGGCTGTGCGTTCATTTAATGTTGGTCGATTTAAGGCCAGAAAAATATTTAAACCATCGTTATTAATTTCGTAAGTGATTTGTTCCTGATAATGAGTAACTGAATCTGTAAGCAAATGACCAATTTTAAATTGTGGCATTTAATAAGTTCCTTTCTTAAATGAAATTAATTTAATCTGTCTCATTTACTTTTCATTTTAACAGTCCTATAATAACGCTAGAGAGTGTTTGAAAAAGCACAGGAAGCTGTTTTTTCAAACATGTTTACACTAAATTAGTTAGATAAACACTATTAAAAGTATTTTCCAAACAGAACGCTAGGAAGTTTTGCTGAAGAGATAAGTACGGTTGCCTTATGAGCTAGAGAGTCCACGTTGCTGGAAGTGGGTAGGCGGCAGCCGAAAAATGGTCTTGGAGAAACCAATTACAGAAAATTAAGTAGTTGCGGTAACCGCCGTTATCAGGTTAAGGATTGTTAGATCCGAAGAGAAAGATAATTTTCTAAAATAAAGGTGGTACCGCGCAGTTGCGCCCTTTGGCATTAATTTGCTGAGGGGCTTTTTTTATTTTAAAGGAGCGAAAAAAGATGGCAAAAGAAAGTAATAAACGATCAATTGAAACAATTTTAGCACAGGCAGGCAATCGAACGGATGATGTAAAAACAGGAGTTGTTTCAACACCACTGTATCTATCAACCGCGTTTCGTCACGCTGGCTTAGGGCAATCAACGGGTTACGACTATTCCCGCGTAACGACACCAACCCGTGATGTTTTGGAACAAACATTAGCTAAATTGGAAGATGCCACTGATGCATTTGCCCTAACTTCAGGGATGGCGGCAATTCAACTAGTGTTATCACAATTTAAAACGGGTGACCGAATTATTACGTCAGATGATCTTTACGGTGGATCTTTTCGTTTTTTTGATCTGTTAACGAAGAATTATGGCATTCAATTTGATTTATGGGATGGACAAAATTTTGATAAGCTACAAGATTTATTACAGCCGACCACAAAGGCAGTTTGGATTGAGACGCCATCGAATCCAACGATGAAGATTATTAGTATTGAAAAGACCGCCCAGCTTGCCCACGCCCAAGGCTCAGTGCAAGTAATTGTTGATAACACGTTTTACACCCCATTGCTGCAGCAGCCACTAAATGAAGGGGCCGATGTCGTCTTACATAGCGCAAGGAAATACCTTGGCGGGCATAACGATTTGTTGGCCGGAGCTGTCATGACGCGCAACAACGAGATTGCTGATAAATTACGGTTTAACTTTATAACGACTGGTGCCAATCTTGATCCCTTTGACTGTTGGCTCTTAATTCGTAGTTTGAAAACGTTGCCTTTACGTTTGGCCAAACAAGAAGAAAATGCTCAAGCAATTGTCCAAACGTTAAAGAAAAATAACGCAATTGACAAGGTTCTTTACCCGGGACATGGTGGAATGATTAGTTTTTACTTAAGTAAAAGCTATAGTGTTGATCAATTCTTACAACATTTAGAGGTTGTTTCGTTTGCTGAAAGTCTAGGTGGCGTGGAAAGCTTACTAACTGTACCTGCAGTTCAAACACACGCTGATATGACGGAGAAACGGCGTCAAGCTCTAGGAATTACGCCTAATTTATTGCGATTATCCGTTGGCATTGAAGGAACGGCCGATTTGATTGATGATTTAGTTCAAGCAATTGCTGCGGCAAAGTAGTATGGTATGATGGCTTATGGAGCGACCCAACCTGTGGTTTAGGCCAGCCGCTCAATAAAATTTTAAAGAGGTTATTTAATGAAACTTTCTGAATTTTTTCAAACGGCTTTAATTGACGGCCAGCCAGTCATGCGTACGGATTACGAACTAGTAGCTGATCGCAAGGCGGCACTGCACATTCCTTTAACAGTTCTTGCGCAGATTTACGATAATTATTTTTATACGACACGTTACGTTACCCAAAATTTTGAATTGAATAAAATGGAAATTGCTGATATTCGTGCCGAAACGGGTGCTTCAATTACCAATGAAAGTTTTCAAAAGGATTTAAAACGAATCGTGGTTGAAGTCGACACTAAGCCAAGCACTAAGCAAGTCAACTTGATGTTTCAAGATACACTCTAAATAAAAGAAATGCGGGAGTGGGATAAAAGTCGGTTTTGGGTTTACTGCGTAACGTAGGCTAATCTAATAACCGTACTATGGTTATTGGATTAGCTGTAGTTAGGCACGTGAACCCAGACTTTTGGCGCACGTTCTAGCATAATGTTCGGAAATAAAAAAGAAGGCTGGGCCAAAATTTGATTTTGGCCCAGCCTTCTTTTTTAGTGTAGATAATTTAATTTTAACGAACAACTAATGAAACTTCCGTTGGTAAATTTGGACGTAGTGCATCAATTAAAACTTCCGTTGATTGACCAAAATTTAAGCGAACGTTACGACCGCGTTTTAGGGTGAAAATGGCAATAACTAAATGGCGTTGACCAGGCATTGGCTGATTGGTTAATGTGATGGTGGCAAGATCACTGAAACGAACGATCGTTGGGTAAAAGAAGCCGTTACCGATAATCCGGTTTGTAGTCAGACCGCCAACACCAGAAATAATATTCATTAGAATAAATCCGGCAACTAAAACTAACCAGATTAAACCAGGTGACGGATACATCATTAATAGAACGCCGAAAATCATGCCGTAAATCAGTGAGCTGAAATTATATTTAGCACGGACGGTAATCTGTGATTGCCAGTAAACTGAGACGGCAATACTGATTAAGATTAAAACATCAAAAAATAGCCAAAAAAAAGTCATGTTTGTCCTCCTTGTAAATAGGTTAAAGCTAGGGAGTGTTTGGAAATGCACAGGAAGCGGCTCTTTCAAATATGTTTAGGCCAAATTGAGTAGAAAAACTAACAAAAGTAATTTTTAGTACGGCCTGGGGAGCACTTCCTAGTTTGTTATTTATCGTTTTAAATACTGAAGAATAAAGTTAGTTGTAAATGTTATATTGCGGAGCAACAAAAACTAAAAAGTGACTAAAACATATGATCTAACTCTATAAAATCATTATACCGGTTTAACGTCAATTAGAAACCTTTCTTAATGTAATCTTTTAAAGCTGATTGACGAATACCACAAAAAATGTCGCTAATTAAAGTGACATTTTTTCAAACATGATCTAATTTAGTCACAGAAGTACTTAAAAAAATAATTTCGGAACATTAGGCCCAAATTTTGTTTTGCATCTTTGCCGATAAATTACTATGATAGGCAGAGATAGTAAAAGAAATGGAGATAGTGACATGACGACTTGTTATTTTATTCGCCACGGTGTTACTCAAATGAATGCTCAAGGTCGTGTAAATGGGGCCCTAGTTGATACACCTTTAATGCCAATTGGAATTCGTGGTGCTAAGGAGGCCGGCGAGTCCTTACAGAACATTTTATTTGATCGTATTTATGCCAGTCCGCAAATGCGCGCGGTTGCAACTGCCGAAGTAGTGTTGCGGCAGAATAATGCTCAACTAGAAACACCCCAACCAATTCGTCTAGCTGAACCATTGCGTGAAATGAGTTTAGGCGATTGGGAAGGGCACCGAATTAAAGATTATACTGACCACCCCCAATATTATAATTTTGTACACGCACCAAGTGCTTTTAATCCAGCTAGTTTTAATGGCGAACCTTTTCAAACAGTTGTTCAGCGTGGTGTCGGTTTTATGCAGCAAGTTGTCTCGGCTGATAACGACCAAACACTTCTTTTTGTTGGGCACGGAACGATGTTGACAATCTTAATGCGTAGTTTATTAGGGGTGCCCTACGATCAATTATTGGCGGATGGCTACATTGATAACACCAGTATCAGTGTTTTGACGACTAGTGACGGTCGGCAATACAAAAAAATTCGGTGGAATGATACTAGTTTCTTAAGTCAACCAGTTTACAACCATTTATAGAAAGTGATACTGAAAAATGGCCAAGAATATTACTGATAAAAGCTTTGTCACGGCGACGGCGGCCGGTTTTATTTTGGTGGATTTTTGTGCGGCATGGTGTGCGCCATGTCAGAAGATGACCCCAATTCTACTAGCTTGCGAGCAAAATATTTCCGCATTAAAGGTAGTTCGCTTAAATGTGGATCAGAATCCACAAAGTACCAAGGCGTGCGGCGTTCAGGGCCTACCAACGTTAATGATTTTTTGGCAGGGAAGGCCTTACCAGCGGGTCACGGGCTATCAACCACAAGCCGTTTTATTACCCCACCTGCAGCAATTAGAGCGAGAGTGTTTTGAAAAGCGCCCTAAGTTAAATAATTAGTTTTCAAGAAAGCGCTTTAATCAAGGCTATCTTTTTGACATGAATTTCTTCCTTAGCTATACTAATAATTACATACGATAGGTCATGAACAGTAAACTGCATTTAATCCAATCATTAAATGTGTTTGTGGATGCCGAGGTATGATACGGAGGGAATTTTTTGATAATTAGAGAAGCACAGAAAGATGACGCGGGCCAGATCGCCCCACTTATCAATCTTATTTATGACGAAATGCAGTTGGAAGAGCTCGAAGACGTTCCTGACGGTGACCTGCTGAAGGTCATCAGGGCCGCTTACCAAACGGATGCTTATCTGTCTGGTAAGGCAACGACCGTGGTGGCCGAAATTAATCACCGAATTGTTGGGGTAGCATTTGGTTATCCTGATGAAAATGAGGACGCTGTTGATGCTGTTATGACGCGCCTATCCGCTAAAAACGCTGCTTTTGCTGTTGAGCCTTTAGAGCTTGAGTCAGAAACTTTTACGGATGAATGGTACTTGGATTCGATTGCTGTGGATCCAAATTATCAGGGGCACGGTATTGGCGGTAAGCTTCTAAAGGCATTGCCGAATTACGTTCAACGTGACGACATGACAACAATTGGTTTGAATGTTGATTTTGCTAATCCTAGTGCAAAAAAATTGTACCAGCGCTTTGATTACGAAACTGTGGGGACAAAGTTAATTGGCGATCATAAATATTACCATATGCAGCTGGACCTTGAACCAACGAAGGCTGTGATGGCAAGTTAGCAACTCTATTTACTTGGCGAGTGACGACTATAAATAAAATTTAATAACAGATAAAAATGGCGACTGCAGTAAAATTTTATTTTGCTAGGAGTTGCCATTTTTGGCGTTAAATATTTAGATTAGAGCTTGTTTATTCGTCAGAAAATATTAGTAGAAGTAATTTTTAAGACTTTTTAGCCGAATCGTTTATGTCGCAGTAATGTTTCTCAAAGGAGCATTGACTTTTTTTACTGTTTCACTTTATAGTCCTAGGTGAGTGTAATTGCAAAGTATGTGTAATTTGATGAAATGAGTTGGATTGAGGAGAAGTCTAAAATGAGAAGAACAATTTTATTAGTTGAAGATGAGGAAAGTCTAATTTCTTTTTTGCAGACGGAGTTGAAATTTGAGGATTATGCTGTAATTGTTGCCAGAGATGGTAAAGAGGCCTTGACCGATTACACGAGTAAATCCAGGCAAATCAATTTAATTTTATTGGACTGGATGTTGCCAAAGTTAGATGGATTAGAAGTAATGCGACGAATTCGAAGGCACGATGATGTGCCAATAATTATGATGACGGCACGTGATTATGTTGGAGATAAAGTAGCTGGACTAGACAATGGTGCGGATGATTATATTACAAAACCATTTGAAATTGAGGAACTATTAGCACGTATACGAGTGGCCTTAAGGCGAGATAAAAAACAAAATAACGCATCCCAAACAAGTTATAAAATAGCCGATTTATTGCTTGATACAAAATCTCGTCAGGTTCGTCGAGCTGGTAAAGTAATTCAATTGACCCAACGAGAATATGATTTATTATTAAGTTTGATTAAGCATAAGGAAGAAACTTTGACTCGTGATGAGCTCTTGAATCTAGTGTGGGGGGTAGATTTTCAAGGGCAGTTAAATATCGTTGATGTCTATATTCGTTATTTACGAAATAAAATTGACTTTGAAAATAAGCCGTTAATTCATACTGTTCGTGGGGTAGGTTATACACTGAGAGACGATAATGTTAATGAAAAAAAAGAAAAATAGTAATACAAATGCGGCACAGATTACTAAATCATATGCCATTATTTTAATTCTAATTACATTATTAATGAGCAGCTCAATTATTACCATCGTTGGTTATCGATTAGTCAGTAATAAACGTAAAGATGCCGAGTCTTTGATGATAGTTTTAAAACGGTCACTCGTTGATAATAAACCAGATTGGATTCTCTGGAGAAGCGAGAGCACACTTGATACGAGTAATACTTTTGTAAAAGTGAAAGTAAATATTCCTAATCAAGCGCAAAAAGAGTTTTACTCACCTCACACTAAAGCATTCTTAAACGAAAAATTTCATTCATGGCCACTGTTAAAAAATATTCAATATCGATCTGAACAAGGCGTTTATTATCACACAGTTGATTATGATCGTAGTGGTCACAATACTAACGAACAACCAAAAATTAAATATGAAATTTGGTTAAGCTTAAATAATGTTGTTCATCTTTTTGAAGAAATCTTAGAAACAATTAGTTTGATAGTAGCGTTTAGCTTTTTAATCGGATTATGGTTCATCTCTAGATTGGCACAGCGACTTAAT
Organism: Loigolactobacillus iwatensis; assembly: GCF_003950295.1. Taxonomy (GTDB): domain Bacteria; phylum Bacillota; class Bacilli; order Lactobacillales; family Lactobacillaceae; genus Loigolactobacillus; species Loigolactobacillus iwatensis. The sequence goes on along the minus strand of NZ_RHNP01000013.1, from coordinate 37,430 downwards.
AAGCCATTAGTAGATTTGACGACAGCAACTCACAAAATTAATAACACTGAAAACATTACCTACCATGAATCGCTACCAATTTTTGATAATCCGCAAGAGGTACATGATTTAAGTATTGAATTTAATCGATTGCTGGGGACACTTAATAAACAGGTGCTACATGAACATCAATTTGTTTCAGATGCCTCACATGAATTAAGAACACCATTGGCGGGGATTCGGGGACATATTAGTTTGATTCACCGACATGGCGAAAAGCATCCTGATATAGTACCTACATCACTGGCCTATATTGATTCAGAATCCTTGCGAATGCAGCGATTGATTGAAAATCTATTACAATTATCGCGAATGGATCATGCTAAATTGGAATTGAAACATTTCAATTTAAGCAGTTTATTGAGCAAGATTTGCAAGAATTATCGGCAACAAATTACGCAGCATTTGATTTTGAAGGACACGAATAATATTATTGTTTATGCTAATCAGGATAGTGTCGAGCAGATTATAACTGCATTATTAGATAATGCGCATAAATATTCACCTGCTAAGTCGACCATTAGTATTGAAGTAACCGATCGATTTAATGATATTCAAGTTAAAGTTAATGATGAAGGAGCTGGAATCAAGGGTCAAGATAAGTGGCACATTTTTGATCGCTTTTATCGTGCAGATCAATCTCGTTCTCAAAAAATTAATGGTTCAGGACTTGGGTTAGCAATCACGGCACAGTTGGTTGAGCTGAACCATGGCGAGATTAAAGTACAAGACAATGTACCCCATGGCAGTTGTTTTGTTGTAACTTTAAAAAAGAACAAGAGCTAATTCTGAGAATCCTTAAGAATTTGTTCAGAAATTATGAGTAGAAGCCTTTCGCGTACTGATTACAATAAGAATTGTAATTAATACTTGAAGGGCTATTTTTATTGGTAAGGCAATTTGATTTAAAGGTTAATATTTTAAAGATAAAAAGGGATGAAGTTTAAATGGCACGTTTGAAAATAATAGTGACTAAGCCGTGGGTTAAATTTATTTTACAAACCATTTTTTATTTTTTGATATTGTTAGTTTTAGTTTATTTATATGGTTATAGCGGTATTAACAATAGCAAGTTTATCTACAATGAATTTTAAATAACATGTTTTTTGGGAGATGAGAGAGCTATGACAATGGATATTATTAAGGCAATTGATGAGATTGCTCAAAAAACGCCAACCGCAATTGCATATGATTATTTAGGCAAAACTAATACTTATCGTGAACTAAAAAACTATTCGGATGCATTGGCTGGTTATATTGATGGGTTGAATTTGACCAGTGGATCACCAATTATGGTTTATGGTGATCAAACATTTTCAATGATTGTGGCATTTTTAGGGTGTGTCAAATCCGGGCATGCCTATATTCCAGTTGATCAACATTCACCTAAGGATCGGCTTACAATGATTCAGAATATTGCCCAACCAGAGTTAGTGATCGCTATCCAACCCTTGCCGGTGAAATTGCAGGCAGTTAAGACGATTGAGATAGCAAAGTTAGAAGCGATTTTCCGACAATCTAACCAGTATCCGTTGACCCATTCAGTAAAAAATAATGAAAATTTCTATATTATTTTCACTTCTGGAACCACAGGTAAACCAAAAGGTGTTCAAATTAGCCATCGGAATTTATTGAGTTTTGTTAATTGGTTAGTCAGTGATTTTAATGTTCCTGAAAGGCCAGTGATCTTATCTCAAGCACCATATTCATTTGATCTATCAGTGATGGATTTGTATCCCACGTTGGTCATGGGGGGAACGTTGCAGGTACTACCCAAGGAGGTAACTGACAACTTTAAATCGTTATTCGAGACGTTGCCTAAGCTTGCATTAAATGTCTGGGTGTCTACACCATCGTTAATTGATATTTGTTTGCTCGAACCAAGTTTCAAACAAAGTAAATACCCCGAATTATCTCATTTTCTATTTTGTGGTGAAGAATTAACCCATCAAACTGCAGTTAGGTTAAAGCAGCGCTTTCCAGATGCTCTAATTTTTAACACTTACGGGCCGACGGAGACAACCGTTGCCGTCACTGCAATTGAAATTACTAATGCAATACTTGATAAATACCAACGGTTGCCAATTGGATATGCCAAACAAGATACTACTATCAAACTTGATAACCTGAATGCGCAAAATCAGGCTGGTGAGATTATTATTAGTGGTCCAAGTGTTTCAAAAGGTTATCTGAATTCTCCTCAAAAAACTAAACAAGTCTTTTTGGGGGAAAGTCAACAATTCTATCATACTGGTGATTTGGGAACGGTTGACGCAACTGGTTTAGTATTTTACAAAGGCAGAATCGACTTTCAAATTAAATTAAACGGTTATCGAATTGAGCTAGAGGAAGTTAATCATTATTTAAATCAACAAGAATTGATAAAATCAGCAGTGGCAGTGCCTAAATATAATCGACAGCATAAAGTTACGGCGCTGAACGCCTATGTCGTTTTACAAAATAATACTAGCAGACCTGCATTTGAAGTGACAAAGGCCTTAAAACAGCAACTGCGGCAAGAAATGATGGCGTACATGATTCCACAGCGATTTGAGTACCGTTCCTCTTTGCCATTAACGATCAATGGTAAAGTCGATATCAAGGCCATGATTAAAGAGGCTAACTCAAATGATTAATTTACAACCGTATGGCAATCCGATGTATTTTGTTTATTTATTAGTGGGATTATTACCACTAATGATTGGTTTATATTTTGGTAAGCGATTCGTTGTTTACCAAACAATCATTTCCGCGATTTTCTTACTTCTAATTTTTGGTGGTTCAAAGTGGCAACAGGGATTGGCGCTAATCGGATATATTGTTTATCAGTTTATAGTTGTTGGCGGTTATGCTGTGTATAAAAGACGTGCCAATCAAACGTGGGTATTTGTTTGCACAGTGATACTAAGTATTATTCCTCTTGTAATTGTTAAAATCACACCAGCAATTCAGGTGGGTCGCCAGTCTTTAATTGGCTTTTTAGGGATTAGCTATTTGACGTTTAAATCAGTGCAGATGGTTATGGAAATGCGGGACGGAACGATTAAAAAGTTTGATCCAATTATGTTTGCGCGATTTTTACTATTTTTTCCAACTATCTCCTCTGGGCCAATCGATCGGTATCGGCGTTTCCAGCATGATTATATACAGATACCAGATCGTAAACATTACCTCCAAATGTTGGACAAAGCAGTTCACTATATTTTCTTAGGTTTTCTATATAAATTTATATTGAGTTACTTATTTGGGACAATGATGCTTCCTAAGATTGCACATATTGCAATTATGCATCGAGAAGCGTTTTTTCACACTGGGATTTCTCTAGCACTAGTTGGTTATATGTACACTTACAGCATGTATCTATTTTTTGATTTTGCTGGTTACAGTCTATTCGCAGTTGCTGCGAGCTATTTAATGGGAATTGAGACACCAATGAATTTTAATCAACCATTTAAAGCACATAATATTAAAGATTTTTGGAATCGTTGGCACATGACTTTGTCCTTTTGGTTCCGTGATTTTATTTTCATGCGTTTGACATTTTTTATTATGAAACATCGTTTGATTAAAAATCGTAAGCGAATTCCACAAGTAGCCTATTTAGCCAATTTCTTGATTATGGGCTTCTGGCACGGCGTGACTTGGTATTATATCGTTTATGGACTCTTTCACGCTGGGGCCATCATTATTAATGATTATTGGTTAGGATTTAAGAAGAAGCACCGGCAGTTACCACATAATCGATTAACAGAGGGAATTGCAATTTTTATAACGTTTAACGTTGTTTGTTTTAGCTTTTTAATTTTTTCCGGTTTTTTAAATACACTTTGGTTTTCAGCACGCTAAATTCTATAAAATAAGGGGTAATTAATATGGGTACAAAACAAACAGTAGTAGATATTTTAAAAGATTTAACAGGATCAGATGTTAGCGGTAATTTAGACGAAAATTTATTTGATTCAGGAATGATCGATTCTATGGCAACAGTAGAACTATTATTAGAATTACAAGAAAGGTTTGGCATTGATGTACCGGTATCTGAATTTGATCGCAGTGAGTGGGATACACCTAATAAAATCATTGCGAAGGTGGAATCAATGAAATGAAGACAAAAGGTAAATTATGGTTGATATTTGGGCCTGTGATAATTGCCGCTGGGTTACTGATTCTACTATTATCTTTACCAATTGGATTTGGACATTTTAATTCACAGACAGAAAAAAAGGCGGCAGTTTCATTATCTCCGAAAGTTTTTCGGGGACGCAAAATTAAACAGCAGGCGTTAGAAAATGGTTACGTTCCCTTTTTTGGTTCCTCAGAGTTGTCTAGGCTAGACGAATTTCATCCATCAGTATTGGCCGCAAAATACCATCGTTCTTATCGACCGTTTTTGTTAGGTAACGCTGGATCGCAATCATTAACGCATTATTTTACAATGCAAAATTTAGGAACGCAATTAAAAGGTAAAAAAGTAATTTTTATTATTTCACCACAGTGGTTTACAAAGGAAGGGCAGCGTCCCGATGCTTTTGGTTTTTACTATTCACCATTGCAAACAATTGATTGGATTATCAATGCTAAAAATGATACTGCTGATCGATATGCGGCCAAACGATTACTTGAAATGCCATCAGGTCGTTCTAGCGAAATTGGTGAGGCGGCACTTGAAAATGTTGAACATGGCAAACCTGTTTCTGAATTTCAAAAAATGTTTTTAAAATTTAAAGAGACAATTTTATTAAATGAAGATTCTTTATTTTCGCGTTTCCAATTGAATAATAATTTAGCTAAGGTTCAAAAAGGTGAAAAAAGTTTGCCCGCACATTATTCGATTAGCAAACTAAATCATTTAGCGGTAAAAGTTGGACGTCGTGAAACAACCAACAACAAACTAGGCATTAAAAATACATTTTATAAAACACGATTGAGTGGTAATCGAATCAAAGACCTAAAAGATTCGCAAACTAAGTTGGATTATCGTCGGTCACCAGAATATAGCGATTTTGAACTTGTGCTAAATCAGTTTGCTAAATGGCACGTTAACGTACAATTCATTATTCCGCCTATCAATGCTCGTTGGGCTGATTACACTGGTTTATCTATACCTATGATTCGGCAAACAGATCAGAAAATCGAATATCAATTAAGGCAACAAGGATTTAATAACGTGTTGGACCTATCTGATTATGGTAACGAAAAGTACTTTATGGAAGACACAATTCACTTAGGCTGGCGTGGTTGGTTAAAGGTTGATCAAACAGTTAATCCATTTTTGACGAATAAACAACCACAGCCGAATTATATAATTCAAAATAGATTTTTTTCTAAAAACTGGCAAAATACTGTAAAAAATGAATAAAAGGGGCTGTTGGCCTTGTTAAATCGATCTCGGCTAGCCAAAATATTCTTCACTGTCGTGGCTGTTTTGATTGGCACACTTTTATTTAGGGGTACTGTTAATGCGCATTGGCAAAATGTGAAGGCAAGAAAAGTAGGTTTGGTCAGTAGTGAAGTTGATTCAAAGGCTCAGAATAAATTAGTGCAAACATTAACCCACGAAAATTATATTGGTTCTGCCGAAATGTATAAGAATGGGAAAAAAGTAGCCAGTTATTACTCCGGTTATTCTGACGCTAAGAATGGCATTAAAAATTATAAAAACACCATGTACGAAATTGATTCTATCCAAAAATCTATTACTGCTGTTCTGATAATGCAGCAAGTGGAGAAACATAGGCTAACATTATCAGATCGATTAAGTATGTTTTATCCAGGTATTCCTGGTAGTCGAAATATTACAATTCGTCAGATGTTAAATATGACTTCTGGACTGTCTATGCAAGGTTCTGTTGGACCGAATGCTGTTAAATCTGATTCAGAGATTATTCAGAGTGATATTTCGCGAGTGCGCTATCACAATGAGATGAATGGCAGATGGGATTACCAGGCGGTTAATTTTAATTTTCTATCTGGTATTTTAGAAAAGATTACACACCAAAGTTACCAACAACTATTTTATGGACAGATCATTAAAAAATTACGCTTGAAACATACGGCGTTTGCCTATGATTTACCAAATTGTATTTCATTAGCAAGTGGTTATTATGGAAAAAACGATATTCCGGAAGTGTTAATTTATACTAAGCCTAGTGGTAATGATGCGGCCCTAGAACATGATGAACTGGGGACTGGTCAGGTTTATATGAGTGTTGGTGATCTTTATCGTGTTGAAAGTGCAATTTTGGCAGGAAAAATAGTTTCGGCACAATCTTTACATCAGCTCTACCAAGGCGGATCAAATACTAAATATGAGGCGGGTTTTTATACACAAGGGCGCGTCAAATTAACTAACGGTGCCGGATATGGTTTTGAATCTTCAATTCACATTAGTCCAAATGGAAAAAATGCAATTATCTTACTAAGTAATTATCAAGAACCACTGTTTAAGGTAAGAAGTTTAGCAAAAAGCTTTGATCAATTGTTAATTAATACGCGTTTTATGGCTAAATACAAGGAGTCTGATTTCTTTTCAAATACAGTTGAAAAACAGGTTTGAAATTTATTTCAGGAGGTTAATTTGGTATATTTTAAACAGAAATTAGAAAATAATTTGGTTAATTTTAGCAATAATCTTAGTAAACGTAGATTGTACCAAGTAACTATAAGGTCATTAATGACCGCCTTTCCAGTTGTTACATTAGGGGCATTCATTGCTTTAGTTGACAAAACAATTTTTATTCCAAACGGCTTTTTTAATCAGCTTTATCATGTTAGTAGGTGGTTGCCAAATTATGTTTCATTTAGTAATTTCTTTTCTAGCTTGGATATTTTAATTAATAATTTGGTAGTGATTTGGATTGCCTTTTTAGTGGCCGCTAATGCCGCCAAATTAAAACATCAAAATGAATGGTTAGCCGGAATGATCAGTGGGACATTTTTATGGGTGTGCAATAATCAATCGCTATTCACGGGTGAAACTAAGCATGGTACGTTGAATTTAACGTTAAATTATAGTGGTGTAACACTTCACGGTATCTTTGAAGCAATTATAATCGGTCTTTTTGTGAGTTGGTTGTTAGGACGCTTTGTTAGGCATCAACTGTTAGCAATACTTGTTTTTACGTTAATTGTTGCCAGCATAGCAGCGGTATTTTATGCAAATGTAGCCAACGGTTTTACGGAAATGCCAAGTACGATATTTACACAGTTAACTGCCAATTGGGGTACAAATATTTTTCTGTTACTAGTTATTGTTTTAATTAGTAATTTATTAATGATTATTGGGATTTCCGGGCCGCTCAATTTGGCTGATGGACACAATGATGCAATATTCTCGGTACAAAATTTGAATTATGCATTGCAGCACCATCATTTAGAAAATATTCCGTATCCAGTTAATTTACATGCCATATACGACACTTATGCTTTTGTCGGTGGCGGCGGAATGATGTTGGCCTTGTTAATTGCGCTATTATTGCGATCGCATAATCACCGCTTACAGTACATGGCTAAAGTAAGCTTCTTACCCACTTTCTTTAATTTGAATTCACCCTTATTGATTGGTATGCCGGTTTTATTTAATCCGTTACTAGTAATTCCGTTGGTCATTACACCAATCGTAGCGTGTCTAGTTGCTTGGCTATTTTTTAGCCTACATTTGATGCCAGCAGCTGTTTATCCAGTCCCACTGACAACACCTGGATTCTTGAAGGGATTTTTAGCAACTGGCGGTAATTGGGTAGCATTATTGGTTGGAATACTCAATTTGGGCATTGCAACGGGTATTTATTTACCTTTTGTGAGGCTAAATGATAAATATAACCTAACTAGTAAAGTTGGCGATTGAGTATGAAAGAAAAAAATTTTTGGTACGGATTATTGCTTGTATTATTTACAATGATTATTGGCGTATCAGGATATCAATGGCAGAAGAAATCAATTGATTTACAGCAAACTCATTTTCAATCACCGATGGATCCCATTTTCCTAGTGCCAGGGAGTTCAGCAAATCAAAATCGATTTGATTCTCTTGTAATATTGTTAAATAAACGTAGCTTAAAACGCAGTCTTTTAAAGGTTACCGTACAAACTAATGGTCAATTAAAATTCAGCGGTCATTTAAAGCCTAGAGATAAACGGCCATTTATTGTGGTAGGCTTTCAGGATAATCACGATGGCTATGCTAATATCAAACGACAGGCCAAGTGGTTTAGCATTGCTTACCAAAAATTAGCCAGGATGTATCATTTTAATCATTTTTCTGGAATGGGGCACTCCAATGGTGGATTAGTTTTGACGTTCTTTTTGGAAAAATATTTACCGAAAAATAATAAAATTGATCGATTAATGACAATTGCAACACCATTTAATTTAGAAAAAAAGACGTCCAAAAAAACGCCAATGTTGAAAGACTTGATTGCACATAGGAATAGACTGTCAAAAAAAATGAGAGTCTATTCAATTGCAGGAACTGAAAATTATAAAGGAGATGGAATTGTTCCCTTTATAAGTGTTGATAGTGGCAAGTATATTTTTCAAAATCAAGTAGCAAATTATACCGAAATTATCGTGACGGGTGCGAATACTAATCATTCTGACTTGCCAGAAAATAAACAAATTGTTAATGTAATGGGCCAATATCTGTTACGGGAAAATATACCCAAGGCTGATCAACAGCAAAATCGGCCGCAACTACAGGTGCCAAATTATTAGGAGAATTGTTTTAACTGCTTAGATTGTAAATAATTAGAGATTAGGTTATATCTGTGGCTGATATAATTCCCCTATAGTTGACAAATGAAATAATGTGAGTTTGTCAACTATAGGGGAATCCTTTATATCTATTGCAAAGATGTGAGATAAATTTTTAACCATATCACTTTATCAATAAATTTGATGTTATTTGCGCAGATCATGAATTGACCCATTATAAGGTAAAATAAAGGAACGATTTCATCCTGATATTAACAAGATGAAATCGTTCCTTTAGAAGGTAAAACTAATCCAAGTTTTCAATTTAGTTAGTATTAATTAAACTTTTTTAACGCCAAGTATATTATTTTTAATCAATTTTTTCTTTCGGAGATGTTTTACCCTTAATGAAGCCAACAACTGCTGGAATTAAGGAAACCACAATGATGCCAATAATAACGGCCGAGAAGTGTTCTTTGACAACTGGAATGTTACCAAAGAAGTAGCCGGCGCCGGTACAAAGTGCAACCCAGGCAATGCATGCAATCCAATTATAACGAATAAATTTACGGTAAGGGAAGCCCGCACCAGCAGCAACAAACGGAACAAAGGTCCGAATGATGGGCATAAAACGAGCCAAGATAATTGAAACGGCCCCGTGCTTTTCAAAAAATTCTTGGCCCTTAGCTAGACTGTCCTCATTAATAAAACGGCGGAACCACTTGTAACGAGAAAGGAGTCGCTCTGCATTATGGCCAATCCAGTAATTTGAAGAATCACCTGCCATACAGGCAATGAGAAATAGCAAGATAAATACCCAGATATTTAAATGATAAATGGGGTTGGCGGCAAGGGCGGCCGCGGCAAATAGCAGTGAATCACCAGGGAGGAAGGGAAGAATGACAACGCCAGTTTCAACAAAAATAATGGCAAAAAGAATAAAATAACTAGAATTGCCAAATGTGTTAACGATTGTAATCAGGTGGCTGTCAATGTGTAAAACAAAATCAATCAAAGCGCTCATAAAAGCGATCCCTCCAGTTCGGACTTTCGTAATATTATTAATTAACTAGCATCGAGTGTACCAGAGATTAAGTTATTTGTCGTTAGCCGTTTTAGTTATTTATAAAAATATAACGTTTAAATGAAAAAAAGTGTGGCCATGAAGTGGACCCCCGTATTGGACTAAAATCTAATACCGGGGGGAGTTGCTTCAAGAATACATTTTTTAATACACGCCAACTTTAAAAATATTCAGCAAAATAAAAAAGCGATCACATAGTGACCGCTTAACACAGACCAAGCCTCTACAGTTGTATGACTTATTGACTCCACAATCAAAAAGTCGCTGCTCGTTATAACGAAAAGAGGTGGCCTGTATCGAATGACCACTAATAACTACAAGTAGTTATCGTCCCCTCGGACTGCCGCTTGTGCGGAACACTAGACATCACTATCCAATGTTTGGTTTACTCGACTCATCGCATAAAATTAGTTTAGCACAACTAAATAAAAAAGCAAAATTTAGTTGTTTATGGATGACTAGAGTCTTTAATGAACCGGCTCTTATCATTTTTTAATCATTCTATCATAATTATTTGCTAGGATATTCTTTGAAAGCACGAATAGGCGGTTATTTTTTTGTACATTAATGTATGCGCTTTATTTGTAGTACTGAATTAAAGAGAAAATGTGGGGTTAGGCTGATGAATGTTAGGCATAATTTGGTTTTTATTTACTTGCTATTTTTGGCGTTTCAATTTGTTGCAATTGATACTTTTTGTCCGAACACGGCAGTACCGGCTAATTCAATGATTGAACTTAGCGAGCCATCCGATGGCAATAGTGGAAACTCTGGAAATACTGGGCGTGTTGGTCAAACCGGCAATGTTGGGAACGTTGGACGTCCTAGTAATATAGCTCAGCAGACGAAGAGCTTTTGGTCAACTTTAAAAGAGCAAATTGTTGCTTTAGACCAACAACACTTATCGATGAAAGGTTTGGCCTTTATGGTTTTTGGCCTAGAAGCATTTTTAACGGCACCAATGGTAATTTTCTCGGCATTATCCTTGCGGGTAGAGGAAAAGACTGCTGCGCGGCTGGCCCGAGAACGTCAAGCACGTTTGGTTTCGATTACTAACTAAAAAGTGAATTATTATAAAATTGGATGGGAGTGGGACAAAATTCGGTTTTGGCGCACGTTCTAGAGTAATGGTCGAAAATAGTGAGCGGTCAGGATAAAAGTCCTGGCCGCTTACTATTTGTATCTCTGAAAATTTTTAGCAGACTTCTATTTTATTTAGTTGACAGTTAGGTTATCACTGAGTAGTTTAGAAACAGTTAAAGAAGGGAACTGTGATGTTAACAAAAATGGAGATACTAGCCTTGAGTTTAGCAAATAATCAAAACAGTCATTATCAGCTTAATCAGCCGTTTTGGTGGCTACATTATCGTGTAGATCCAAAGACCTACTTAGCGGATTTGGTAACACAAGGCTATCTAACTATAACAAAGGATCCACTGATTGTTTTGCCACACTATACAGTTGCACAGTTAAAAACATTTTTGCGTTTTGAAGGGTTAAAAATTAGTGGTCGCAAGGCAGATTTGGTCAGGCGAATTAATCAACAGTGTGAACCTAGGTTAATTGGCCAAACTTTTTCATTACAATTTTATCAGGTGACTGAGCTTGGTGCGCAAATATTAAGGCAAAACAGTTATTTGCGAATTATTCATAATCATTACGCACCAGGGATTATTGATTATAAGCAGGCTGGGCTAATAAAGTTACCGCATTCAGGCCTATCTGAGAGAGAAACGATTATGCAGCTGCTGGTGGCGGCCGATGAACAAGCGGCAGATACTGGTTACTGGAGTCGCCGTTATTTAGTTGCTCACTTAACCTTTCAAAATAATTATGAGTGGCGGCGTTACGGAAGCGCACTCAGTGGCCTGCTGCAAAGTATTGCCATTGAATTGGCAGGTTTGTCGATGGCACAGCCAAATTTCAACTTGGAACAGTTGTTACGGCAGCATGATGTTTTAGATTATCGACTAACCTATTATAAAATTGAGGATTATTATGTTGTTGTTTTAAAACAATTAATGACAGAGTTTAATTTGACGTTACCGGATATTTTGGCCAATTTTAGTCAATTACGAAAGCAACTCAGGTTACCTTTTCAATTATTTAGTGATCAAGAAATGGATCAGATTATAGGCTATTCGTTGGCCGGAGATGAATTACAATTACAGCACCTCTATGGCCAGGCTCAACAAAATTGGAACAAAAAAATGGGTCAGTAGGTGGGTTTCAAAGATTGAATGATTAATCTTTGGTACCCGTTACTGATCCTTTTTTTATCCTCTTTTTTTAGTGATTCGTTTTGTAAGCTTTCAATACTTATAAACAGTAAAAAGGTCTACAATGAAAGAAGATTCATTATTTAATTAAGGGGATAATAAAATGCTGACTTTATTTCAATTATTAAAAACGTTAACTGCTGATGGTAAGCCGTTAACAAATGAGTTTAAAATTCAGATGACAGGTGATTCCAATTTTGATGAAGCACCAGATGGCTTGATTGAATTTTTTGCGGCCTACGTTAACCGCCACTATGCGGCTGTTGATCAATTAGATACAAATAATAATTTTAACGCTGACATTATTCAAAAAATGAAAACAACTTATCATTTAAAAAATCCAAGCATGGCAAGTTTACACGCCGAGTTAAGTCGCTTTGTTGAAAACGTAGATGTTCAGCCGAAAGCAAAAAAGATTTTAATTGACTTAAACTAGAGCGTGTTTGAAAAAGCATTCAGACACAAACTAATACGTTTCGCAAAAACTACTTTTTTGTAAGTTAAGCGCACTATGCTGTTCTTCAGATTTGTTAATGGCAGGCCAATCGGGTTTACTTAGAAATAAATTTGCGCAGTGATGGAGTGTGGCTCTTTTTGGAGTCAAAGGCTTATCGCTGTAAATGCTACTCTTTTTATCCGAAAAATATCGCATAATTAGAGTGGTAAATAAAATATAGTGACAGGAGATTGAATGATGACAGATAGAATTGAGCTTTCCGCCTGCACCTCAATAATGGTGGGCAAAAAGGCGTCACTTGATGGCGCAACCTATATTTCGCGTAACGAGGATCGTTTAATCGCGATTCACCCCAAAAAATTTTTGGTTCAGCCAGCTGTTTCTGGTCGTCAGGAAATTTACACTTCACCCTATAATGGTTTAACAGTGCCGCTACCTGAGCGTGGTTATCGTTATACTTCGACACCGAATGGCGATCAAAGTGATGGGCCAAACGAAGAAGATGGATTTAACGAAAAAAACGTTGGTGAAAGTGCAACGGAAAGTGTTTATGCAAACGAGCGCGTTTTAGCGTATGATCCGTTTGTGGAAAATGGTTTGGCCGAAGACTCAATGACAACGTTGGTCCTACCGTTTATTGATTCGGCTCGTGCGGGTGTTCGCTATCTAGGCGAGTTAGTAAAAAAATACGGTTCAGCAGAGGGTAACGGTGTGCAATTCAGTGATAGTGATGAGGTTTGGTATATGGAAATTGTTACCGGTCATCAGTGGGTTGCTGTTCGAATTCCTGATGATTGTTACGCTGTGGCGGCAAATCAAATTGCGATTGAAGCGATTGATTTTTCTGATTCAAATAATTATATGTGGGCTGATGGAATTCAACAATTTGTTGAGCAAAATCAACTGAATCCAGATACTGATCAGTGGAATTTCCGACATATTTTTGGTACGGATACGGAAAAGGATCATCACTACAACACACCACGAGTTTGGTTTGCGCAGCGCTATTTGAATCCCGAAATTGAGCAAGAACCAGAATCACCCAATCTACCATTTATTCGGCGAGCAAACCGAAAGATTACGGTGGAAGATGTTCAGTATATTCTGAAATCACATTACAATGAAACCAAATACGATCCGCTAGGTCATGGTAGTGAACATGATAAAAAAACTTACCGGGCAATTTCATTATCGCGAACTGCTAATTCTCATATCTTGCAGATGCGTGACAACAGTAAAAATGGGGCGGCCGGTGTGCAATGGCTTGGGTTTGGCGTTCCTAGTTTCTGTCCGCACGTTCCTTTTTTTAGCAACGCAACTGACACGGATGAATCTTACCGTAAGCTGCCCCAGGAGATGTCACTGGACAGCGCTTATTGGCTGTATGAGGCATTGGCAATGATCGTTGAATCGCATTATGCCGAATTTATTCAGGCCGATCTAGACTATCAAAAAGAGTTATCACAATGGGCTCGTACAAAAATAGCAAGTGTTGATGCGAAGGCAGAAAATTTAGCCGGTGATGAATTGACGGTTTATTTAACCCAACAAAATCATGAAATTGCTGCCCATTATAATCAGGCCACTAAAAAGTTATTGGCCGATTTAACAACGCAAGGCGCTGAATTATCTAGGCTTGTTTTTAAAATGGATCCTAATTTGTAGCAACGTTTTATACGACTGTTTGTCTATGAACGTGTTAAACTAAAATTGATCCATTAATCACTGCTCTAAGTAGATATTAATTTTAGCGCTTGCGCAAAAATAAACATTAAAGCTCTTAGGAGGGCCATGTTTCCAGGATGCGAAGTACGTGTTAGGAGAATGGACATCCTCCGTGAATAAGTATTTTAGCGCTTGCGCAAAATTAACATTAAAGCTCTTAGGAGGTAAATTTTATGTTAAAACACAAACAGTTTCATTCCAAACATGCTGATATGGCCAGAGGGTTAAAACCGTTGGTCACAAAGCCACAATTGTTAATTCCAATGGCATTAATCCACGTAATACCGCTCGCACTAACCATTCATGGCGTCTTTAAATTGGCCATCTACCATGAACAACATGAAATTGAGCGTGAAAGAACGAAGCAAGCACGTTATGCTACAAGATCATAATGTGGTAGAGGTTAAGCAACGCAACAAATTTAATCGATTGGTTGTGTTTAGTTTTATTTATTGTTTACCAATTATCTTTTTTGATTTCTTTTGGGTTGTTATGTTATCCAAGTCGATTCGCTTAGGCAACCGCCATAATTTTTGGTCCGTAGATACAACGGTTTGGTGGCTGCCAATAGTTTTTGTGCTTGGTGCACTTGTTATAAACTTGGCCTGGCAGTGGCCGGCTGGGCTTGTTGCTCGGCAAAATAACGATCAAACGTTATCGCGTCACGGGCTCTTACTTGATTTTGTTGGTGTTGGTGGTTGGATAAACGGGCTACTCAACTTAATTGTTGCTTTAGGTATTGGCTGGCTTTTACCTACGTTAATGCCAATTGTAGATGTTCGCAGTTGGTTTGCCATTTTGTGTGCTTTTTTAGGCATAGCGTCATTTTATAATGGTCAGGATGATTGGCTTTACAACCTGAATAAACATGAACGGTGGCCCACTAACGTCAATCATACGTAGTTTAACTAAGCCTACGAGTTACTTTTTTGCCGGATTTCAAATTCTTAAAGAATAGTTTGCAGGGTTGCTCTTAGAATTTACAAAGTAGAATCTGAATGTTTTTTAGACCACGCTCTGATGTTACGCGCTTCATTTAATGATTGGCGGAGATTATCTAGTAGTGTATGCTATAAAGAAATGCCCGTTATGGAGGAAGATAAGTCATGAACAGATATTATAAAGTTAGTTTTTATTTCAATGGTGGTTTGCGTGCTACTTATCATGCACAATTTGATTCGTTGGACGCAGCAACTGACGCCGTTACTAAAGACTTCTCAAACAAGAAACAATTGGCTGTTGCTGGCGGTTCGCTAGATACTGGTAAAGCAGTGGGATTTGATGTTGCACCAGCAAATACAGTTTCGCCAGATGTTGCTTTGATTTGGGATATGCTTTAATCAATAACAAAATAAAATGTGGAGTACGAAAACTTTCATAGCTATCCGAAAGTTTCGTACTCCACATTTTTTAGCACCAAAATTAAGATAATTTAAGGTGTTTACGTAAATAAGCAAGTAGCTGTGTTTCATTTTTAAAAATTCGTGGTCGTTTTTGACCATGTAAACGCAAATTGATCGAACTAATTTTCATTCGTCCAGTCCAAGTGTAACTATACTGAACAACATAACGGTTATTTAGATGATTTCTGCCGAAACGTAGGACGTAATAATTCTCAGGTGCGATCAATGGCGATACATAATTTTTTTTGTAATGAAAGCCATTTGCCTTTAAAAAGTTTTTAGTTTTTCTCAGCATTTCATCGCCACCTTTATTGTTCAATTAGGTTTTGTTTCTAATATGTTAATAATACAAGAAGTTGCGCCTAAAAGCCAGACCTTCGCTTGGATTCAAATTGTTATTCGCAAAGTTAAGTAATGATGTTAGAAAAGTGCTGGCCATAGTAAACTGCTAGAGCCATTCTTATTAACAACGCTATTAATAAAAATATTTGTCTAATATTTTTCATTTGTAATGGGGCTGTCATATGCAAGTCATAGGCCTGTAATTTCGGTCAGTTATAGTGGTGGTTGGAGTTAGAAAGTTCATTCTTAGTGAGGGGTACATATTATGACAGCAAAAAAGAATTTAACGAAGGTTATAACGGCTGGTGTGGTTGGAATTGCCGGTGTAACGTTATTGAGCATCCAGACAACAAGTGCTGATGCTGCAACCAAGGGGACCGTTACATATCATGGTGGTGCGACGACTGTTTGGGATAACAACTCAAATGCACCACGGCCCTTACGCTATTTAGTTGAAGGACAATCCGTTAATATTGAAGGCACAAAACAGGCCTTAGGTGAAAAATGGTATAACATCGGTAACGATCAATGGGTACCGGCGAAGTACTTAAAGGCAACTGATGATCAGCCTACTGTAACGACAGCGCAGACAGCGGCACAACCAACTGCAGCAACAACGACTAATCAAAAGCAAACAACGACGACAACTGAACAAACAACAACTGCGGCCCAAAAAGTGGTGGCTGCTGCTAAGTCACAGATTGGTGTTCCTTATGTCTGGGGCGGTGTAACACCCGGTCAGGGACTAGATTGCTCAGGGTTAACTGCCTACGCCTATAGTCAGGCTGGGGTTCAACTGAATCATTACACGGTTTCTCAGGAAAGCGCCGGCCAGCAAGTTGCGCTTAATCAAATGCAACCTGGTGACCTTGTATTTTGGGGTGGCGTTGGTGCAACCTACCATGTAGGCATTTATATTGGAAATAATCAATATGTTGCTGCACCACAACCAGGACAAAGCGTTGAAATCGAGACAATTTCAAATTACTTTATGCCATCATTTGGTGTCCATGTTTTATAAACTAGGGAGTGTTTGGAAACAATAAGAGGCTAGAATTTTTGTCCCAGTTTCTTAATTTTGTGTACGATGGCCGTTCTTGTGGCAAAGTAGCTGCCCAGTTACTTTTTTAATTTAAATAATCATTTTTCATAAATAGCAAGTTAAACCGGGTTTAATTCTGGGTTTAGCCTGCTATTTTTTGACTTTGTCGTAATACTATTGTAATATAAATGTAATAAATATAATTTTTCTTTTGATTGTAGGTGATATTGTTGGAAACAGAACGACAATTGTTGAAGGAAAAACAACGAAAAATGTTGATTTATTTAGCGGACCTTTATACACAACATGTTGCTGACCACGAAGCAGGAAGCCGGCCGGCCAATTGTGCAATTTGTCATGAAATAAAAGTGGTTCATGAAATTACGACGGATTTGGCTCAAGAATTAAAAAATTCTGAAAAAATCGGCTCAATTAGGCGTAGTCGCCGACCGCGGCAACAACAAAACGTTGGTGTACCAATTTACCGTTTGACGGTCCGTGTGGGGGAAGTTTATTTGGTGCGGGCGGTTAGTTTGGCCGCGGCCATTCAGGTTGTTTTGACGAACAATCAAAAAGTGTTAGCCTACGCGACAATTGATCCAACGCTATACAAGACTATTCCGCTAACGGATTTGCCTGAACGAAATCTGGCTGTTTTTGTGCAAAAGCACCCTGATTTTACCGGAATGATAGGTCGGGTAAGAACGTCGTTAGTGGCATCATAAAAATAATAAATTTATTGGGTGCTGTTACGCCACGATTAGGTAGGGGTAACTGTGCTTTTTTAGTAGGTTAAAAGAAGTATTTCTGAACGTGCTTTGGACTAATGTTCAAAATCTAAACGCTCCCACCACTATTGCGTTGTTTTTGGCAAACGACTAAACTTAAAGTATGAAAGGGAGTGGCAAAATGTCAACTAAACACTCATCGTGTACTGCCATTTTGGTCGGAAAAAAGGCAAGTCTCGATGGTTCAACTATGATTGCCAGAAACGAGGATGGATACGGACCAATCAATCCAAAAAAATTCGTTGTACATGCCGCAAGAGCTTCAAAGGGTGAAGTGTTTACTTCTCCAGAAACTGGGATGGTTGTGCCGTTACCGGCGCACGCTTACCGTTACACAGCAGAGCCTAATTATCGGCCCAACGATGGCTTTTATGAAGAAGCCGGGATTAACGAAAAGAACGTTGCTATGTCCGCAACGGAGACAACTTTTACAAACCCCCGGGTATTAGGTTTTGATCCACTGGTTCTGAATGGGCTTAATGAAGAGGCAATGACGACGCTTGTTTTACCATACATTGACTCGGCCCGCGCTGGTGTTCAACGATTAGGCGATTTAATTGAAAAATACGGAACAGGTGAAAGTAACGGAATTGCTTTTTCTGATCATGATGAGGTTTGGTACATGGAAACAGCAGGTGGGCACCATTGGATTGCCCAACGAATTCCTGATGACGCTTACGCCATTGCCCCTAATCAGATTAATATTCAGGAAATTGATTTTGACCAACCAGAACAGTTTATGTGGTCAACTGATTTGGCTAAATTTGTTGCCGATCATCATTTAAATGCTCATCCAGGGCACTTTAATTATCGGCAAATTTTTGGAACACACACTGAAAGTGATGCCCATTATAATACGCCTCGAGCTTGGTATGGTCAGCGCTTATTTACACCGAGTGTTGAACAAGAGCCAACGAGTCAAGAAATTCCGTTTATCCAACACGCTGACCGTAAATTAGCAGTGGAGGATTTACAGTACTTTTTGAGTTCGCATTATCAAGAAACACCGTATGATCCTTTTGGAAAAGGAACAAAAGAACAGAAAACAACTTTCCGTTCAATTGCGTTAGATCGTAATCAAGTGTCACATATTTTACAGATTCGTAACCATGTGGCGCCGGAGTACGCCGGTATTCAGTGGATAGCGATGGGCTTTTTTGCATACAGCCCGTACGTGCCGTTCTTCACTAACATTAATGATACGCCAGAAAATTATCGCAATACGACTAAAGCGGTTGATTTAGACAATGCTTACTGGCTTTATAAGTCATTGGGCGTCCTAGTTGAACCTCACTATCATGATTTTGTTGAGCAAATTAATGAGTATCGCGATGCTTGCCAAGCGCAAGTACGGAATGCCGTTGAGTTAACTGACCAACAGGCAGCTGAGCTAAGTGGGGCCAAATTAACCGATTATTTAACGCAACAAAATGAGTTAGCGGCAGCTAAAATTACTAAAAACACTAAATTATTAATGGACTCATTAGTCAAGCAATCGTTAAACTTATCACCGATTACTTTTGAGCCAGGCGATAATTTATAGTGCAAGGTAATATTCTGGAGATTTGTTTGTGTAGTTTAATTAAATGAATGAGTTATCTTTAAAAATAGTGGTAGTAAATTTGCGTTACGCTTGCAAATTTACTACCATTATTTTAAAAATCAAAAGCAAACATACGTTCAAAGCAAACGAGGATTATACTAAGTTTTATGGTAAAATTAAAGTAAGCAGGAAGGTAGTTTAATCGTATTTTCCAAACCGATTTAAACGTGTGTGAAAAAGTAGATTACTGTACCCGCCATATTTTGTTTGGCTAATTTTTGCAATGACTGGCGCGCTTAGACAAATTAGCTTGGAAAGCATAATTGTGGGTCCTGTAATTGTATTTGTGGCGTAGAACCCGGGCGCTTTTTCAAACACTTTATGAAAGGAAGTTGACGATGAGCTTACAGTTTGTAATTGGAAAGGCCAGCCAAGACCACCGAAGAGTGATGTTAGCACAGTTGGGTCGGCAGTTAGATGCTGATCCAGAGGGCCATTTTTTTTATTTGATTCCTAACCACATCAAGTTTAGTTCAGAAGTTGCCATTTTAAATGCGTTACAGCAGCGGCAAGCTAAGACTTCAATGGTTTACGCTGAACAAAACGTACAGGTCTTTTCGTTTTCACGGTTGGCTTGGTATTTCATGAAGAACACACCTTATTATCAATTGCCAAGGTTAGATAAGGCTGGATTGAATATGCTGATGTATCAAACTGTTACGCAGCATGCGGCCGAACTAACAATTTTTCGGGGCGAGTTAACGCAGCCAGGTTTCATTGCCCAATTGGTTGATCAGTTAATGAACTTAAAAACTGGCTGTGTTACTAGCGAAGATCTACAAGCAATCGGCGAAAAATTAGATCCTAAGGCAGATATTGCGGCTAAAGTGGCCGATTTAGCGGTAATCTATCAGGCGTTTGATGCAGCGATGGCTGGCCGGTACGTTGCAAATACAGATTTACTCAACGCTTTAAGTGACTATTTGGCCCAGGAAGATTTAAGTCACAGTTATTTTTACATTGAAGGCTTTGCACAATTATCGGCTCAAGAATATCGTTTACTAACAACCTTGTTGACACACGCGGCTAAAGTAACGGTTAGTTTAACCCTTGATCAAGCCTATACTAATGAATTGCCCACTTTAGAAAATCTCTTTTTTCAATCAGGTAAGGTTTACCACCAACTCTATCAAACTGCACGCCGTTTTCATATTCCAATTGCGACGGATTTGCGGGCTCAACAGCCGCGGGTGAGTGCGGGCTTACAACAATTAGAAAATTATTGGATTCAGTCAACCAACGGCGGGAATATTCAAAGTGAAACCCTAACGCAAGCGACCACGCTCCAATTAATGTGTACTGACACTCGGTATGCAGAAGTTATGCGTGTTGCGACTAAAATTCGGCAAATGGTTGCGCTAGAGGGTTACCACTACCGGGATTTTTTGGTGTTAACACGGCATTTAGATGCTTACGAAACAATTTTGGCACCAATTTTTCAAAAGCAGCAAATTCCTTACTTTGATGATTTACAACACAGCATGGTTGATCATCCTTTAGTTGAATTAATTAATGCGCTGTTTGCAGTTAAAGATCATTTTTATCGTTATCAGGATATGATGCGTTTATTAAAAACAGAGCTTTTTTTACCTAAGGTTCAGGGTAAAACAATGGCACTCGAAGATTTTCGGCAGGCCGTTGATTTAACCGAAAATATGGTGTTGAAGTTTGGCTTTACCGGAAAACAATGGTTACGTAAAGACGACTGGCAGTACTACCGCTTTGATGAGCAAGATTTTGGAACCGTCTCGGACCGTGATCAAGTGATAACTAAGCAAGTTAACATTATTCGGAATTTTATTAAGCAAAGTTTACCACCGCTTTTTAAAAAGTTAGATTACGTTAAAACTGGGAGCCAGGCCGTTGTGGCAATTTATCAGTTTTTAGTCAAATGGGGCGTACCTGATCAACTATTAAATTGGCGTGATCAGGCGGTTGAACGTGGTAATTTAACGGCCGCAGCACAACCAGAACAAACTTGGCAGACTTTCTGCAGTATGTTGGATGAATACGTCACAATTTTAGGCGATAGTGACTTTGATAGTACCAATTTTTTGGCGCTCTTTCAGGCTGGATTTCAGGGCGCCAGTTATTCACAAATTCCATCAACTTTGGATCAGGTGCTAGTTTCGGAAACGGGGATTGTTCAAACTGATGAGCGTAAAGTAATTTTTATGATTGGCGCCACTAATTTGGTCATGCCTGACCGAATAGGTGAAAACCAATTGCTTTCAGACAGTGATCAAGAAAAGCTAACCGCGACACTACCGGCGGAACATTATTTACCAGATGGCGCGTTGGCCCAGATGGCCTTTGAACCGTACCTTAATTATTTAGCGTTTTTGAGCGGGAAAGAGCGGCTTATTTTTACTTACCCTATGACGGCGGATGATGGTGCTTCATTACAGCCGTCGCCATACGTTGAACGAATTCGGCGCTATTTTCATTTAACTTGGCAGTATTGCCCGACGTGCCCGCAGTTGACGGCAAATAAAATTGCAACGTATGTAGGCTCGAAGCGAAGTGCTTTGACTAATTTAATTCAAATCAGTCGAGATGCAATTGCGCAGAAGAAAGAGCTGCCAGTGGCTTGGCTTTACGTTTACCGCCTATTACGTCAAGATCCTAATTATCAACAGCTGACGGCAAAACTAATGGCCAGTTTGAATTATCGGAATATTCCAGTGCAATTAAAGCCTGACATTGTTACCAGTTTGTATGGTAAATCGATTAATACATCCATTTCAAAGCTCGAGGAATTTTATCAAAATGAATACGCTTATTTTCTAAAGTACGGTTTAAAATTACGTGAGCGTGATGTTTTCGAACTGTCACCGGCTAGTACGGGAGAATTTTACCATATGGCGTTGGATCATTTATTACGTCAAGTACAGGCCGATGGGCGAACGATCGCCGAATTAAAACTAACGGAAATCGATCACTTAGTAGATCATATTTTAAACGAAATGCGCGAGTTGCCCCAATTTCAGATTTTAAATAGTTCTAACCGGATGGCCTATATTGCTCGGCAACTGGCCGGAACGGTTAAACAAATGAGTCATGCGCTGCAACATCAGGGCCAAAAATCACGGATGGCGCCACTACGAACGGAAGTTTTATTTGGCCATGTCGGTAGCAAAGAAGGACTGAAATCATTAGACTTTAATCTGCCACAGGGACGTGCGGTTCACGTTCGAGGGAAGATTGATCGCATTGATCAATTGGTTGTTGGCCAAGAACGTTATTTAGGAATTGTGGATTATAAATCTAGTGAGCATAAGTTTAGTTTCAGCGATGCTTACTATGGACTGGCCTTGCAGATGTTAACCTATTTAGACGCAATGAAAAAGAATGTGGGTCAATTGGCCGGTGGTAACGCGGTAAAGCTGGCTGGGGCACTATACATGCATTTACAGAATCCTAAGTTAAAGCTAAAGGACGTACTTAGCAAAGGGTTTGATGATGCATTACTAGCAACCAATAAATATGATGGGATTTTATTAAATGATTTAACGTTGCTTGATAATTTGGATCAAGATTTAGCTGATGAAAAGAGTGGCTACTCACAGGTTTACCCGCTTTATAAAAAGGCAAGTGGCGGCTATAGTCCTCACCAAAGTAACCTGGTTACTGAAAGTGAGTTAGAGTTGCTACTTCAGCATAACGAGACGTTAATTAGACAGGCGGCACAGGGTATTTTTAATGGGGATTTAAAATTAAATCCGGTTAAGTGGCCAGATAATCATACTGCCTTACAGTACTCACCGTATAAGTCAATTTTCCAATTTGACGCTATGCTACCGGAAAATAATTACCACCAATTAAATACACTCCAGCCAGAGGATGTTGTGGCTATGTTGGCGGCTGAAAAACGGCAGAGGAAGGAAGACTAAAATGGCAAAAGCAACTTTTACGGCAAGCCAGCAAAGAGCAGTTGTGGCGCAAGGAACTAATATTTTGGTGTCGGCCTCGGCTGGCTCAGGTAAGACAACTGTTTTAGTTGAGCGAGTCATTCAAAAAATATTACACGGTACGAGTATTGATGAGCTATTAGTTGTGACGTTTACTGACGCTGCTGCTACTGAGATGCGCCAGCGAATTCAGACTGCGCTTGAGCAGGCCATTCAGGCAGCCACACCAGGAAAACAGCAACAGGAGTTACGGCATCAATTAACGCTATTATCAGTAGCTAATATTAGTACGTTACACGCCTTTTGTTTACAATTGATTCAGCGCTATTATTACGTTATCGACTTAGATCCTGAATTTCGTTTATTAACCGATGATACAGAGAATTTACTGCTACGCGAAGAAGTTTGGGATGAATTACGGGAAAAGCTTTATGGTGATGGGGCCAATGATTTTACGATGTTAGTTCAAAATTTTTCTAATGATCGCAACGACGATGGTCTAAATGATTTAGTGTTCAGGCTGTTTGATTTTGCTAACGCCAATCCCGATCCAGTTGCCTGGTTAACTCAGTTAGTGACGTCTTACCAAGTATCTGGTTCAAGCTTAACGGCAAGTGAGTTCTTTCAAAAGCAGTTACGTCCATTATTAGAAGCACAATTAACCCAGGCTCAAAATGATTTGGCCAGTGCGCGACAATTAGCGGTGGATGAGTTGGAAAAATTTTCCCCAGTTTTGGCTAGTGATGGTGAAAAAATTCAGCAACTACAAACGACATTAGAAGCAGATAATTGGAACACAATTCGGCAAAATCTAACCAACTTTAAATTTGAGCGGGCGCCAGGGTTGCGTAAGTTGTCCGATGAGGCCAAAGCAACAAAAGAGCAAATATTGGAGTATCGAAAGCAAGTAAAAAAACAAATTAGTCAGTTAGCGGTGGATTATTTTGCTCTTGATGAACAACAGGCTTTGAATGTTATGCAGGCTGCGGCCAAGTTAATTCAAAGCTTAGTCGATGTCGTTCGTCAATTTAGTGACGCCTTTACTAAGGAAAAACGGCGACGCCACGTTTTGGATTTTAGTGATTTCGAACACCTTACGTTACAGATTCTTACTGCCAATTCCGAAAGCGGTCAACAAACACGCCAAACATTACAGCAGAAATTTAGTGAAGTGTTAGTTGATGAGTATCAGGATATTAATCGACTTCAAGAAACTATTCTGACGACAGTTGCGAAAAATAACCCAGGAAATTTATTTATGGTGGGCGATGTTAAGCAATCTATTTATGCTTTTCGCTTGGCTGATCCAGGCCTATTTTTGGCCAAATATAAGGAATTTACCGATTCGGCGGTGGGCGAACGCATTGTTTTAGCAGATAATTTTCGCTCAGTTACTAATGTCACTAATTTTATCAATCTTCTTTTTAGCCAACTAATGGATGAACAGGTTGGAGAAATGGCTTACGATGACAGTGCCAAATTAGTTGCCAGTGCAAAGTACCCGCCGATGACACCCCACGCCGAGGTTATGATTTACGAAGCAAAGGCCCAAGCGACTCAGGAAGAAAATGCCGAGCCAGTGGATGAAAGCTTTTCAATCGATGATAAAGCACAAGGGCAGATTATGATGGCTGGTCAGCGGATTAAAAAATTAATTGCCGATCATAGTCAAATATACGATCGTCATCTTCATCCAGGTAAACAGCGTGACTTAAAATACCAGGACATTGTGTTACTAACACCTACGCGTAAAAATAACCTTGTAATTACGGAATTATTCAAACAGCTGGGAATTCCAGTTGTGGTTAATGATGCACAGAATTATTTTCAAACGACAGAAATTCAAATTATGATGGCCTTACTAAGTGTGATTGATAATCCGTATCAGGATATTCCGCTGGTAAGTGTATTACGTTCGCCAATTGTTGGTCTGGATGAAAACGAATTGGCCTTCTTACGGATAACTAAGCGAACAGGTGATTATTATGCGGCAGTGGTTAGATTTCACCAGAATTTTACTACTGGTAATGAGTTTCAACAAAAATTGGCCCAGAAAATTGATCGTTTTTTAGGCCAGCTTGATGAATTTAGAACTTTAGCGCGCCAAAATCAATTAGTGACGTTGATTTGGACTATTTATCAGGAAACTGGTTTTCTTGATTACGTCGGTGGTATGCCTGCAGGAGCTCAGCGGCAGGCCAATCTTCACGCTCTTTATGAACGGGCGCACGCCTATGAGGCAAGTAGCTTTAAGGGCCTTTTTCAGTTTGTACGTTTTATCGAAAAGATGCAGGAAAAGAATAAGGATCTGGCTGAGGCGCCAACCCAAACAACGGAGAACGCTGTGTCTGTAATGACAATTCATGGTAGTAAAGGGCTTGAATTTCCCGTTGTTTTCTTGATGGATGCCAACCATGAATTTAATCAGACTAGTTTAAGGCAGGACTATATACTAGATGATCGTGCGGGGATCGGAATCACTTACTTAGAACCTGAACGGCGAGTTAAAATTCCAACCCCGCAGCAGGTGGTTATCAAGGCACAGGTTAAAAAACGACAAGCGGCCGAGGAAATGCGGCTATTATACGTTGCTTTGACACGCGCTGAGCAGCAACTCTATATTGTAGGCTCTTACCCCGATCAAAAAACGGCTGTAAAAAAATGGCAGGCGGCGCTACAAAGTGAACACCTAGTTTTGAATGAAACCACTAGAAGTAACGTGACTAATTTTATGGATTGGATTGGGATGTGCTTAATCCGGCACCCGCAATTTGATCAGGAATTGTTAACACAGAATAGTGATTTTTCCGGCCTGACACTTGATAAAACGGAGTTCAAAATAACTTTTGCCAATAAGCAGCAAGTGTTGCCAACTGATCCGCTACAGGCAACGACTGAAGCGGCGACGACTTGGTTAGATGAAACAACGGCAAAAACAACACAGCCAGAAGGTTCCGTTGAGCGGCAGGCCCAGATTGAGCAAGTTCTAAATCTAAACTATCCCGATGTAACGGCCACCCAAACAACGGCCTATCAATCGGTATCCGAAGTGAAGCGGTTATTTGATGACCCTGATAATAGTGAAATGAATCCTTTGCAACTGAATGGTGCGCCAAAAGGACAGCATCGTTTCGTTAATCATGATTTTATGGTGCCCAAATTTATGCAGACAGTTACGGCACCAACACCAGCAGAAATTGGGAGTGCAACTCATTTAGTGTTACAAGAACTAGATTTACACGTACCACCCACGGATGAAATAATTGGAGAAACGTTGACGCGTTTAGTCGAAGCGGGTATTTTGACGGATGCCGTGGCAAAAAAGGTTAATGTTTCCAATTTAATTAATTTTTTTGCTAGTTCGTTAGGAAAATTACTATTGGCGAACCCTGATCAAGTGACGCGTGAAGCACCGTTTTCCATGTTATTACCGGCCAAACAATTATTTGCGGACTTTAACCAGCAAAATGATGCTCCGGTATTGATTCATGGGATTATGGATGGTTATCTAGTTCTTTCTGACCAAGTGATTCTGTTTGATTACAAAACCGATCGGGTTGCTAAAAACAAACCAGATGCCGGAATTCAAGCAATTAAGCAACGATATTCGGGGCAATTAAACCTTTATGCTGCGGCACTTGGTCAAATTTTGAAGCGTCCAGTAACTGCTAAGTACCTTTATTTATTGGCGGTTGGCAAGCTTGTGGCAGTTAATTAGCTTTTAAAAGGTTAGTGGTTGGAATTTTATTCATTAAAAGCTGTTTAAAACAGCAAAAAGGGATGGGGTAAAATTTATTTTTACCCCATCCCTTTTTTTCTGTTTACTGTAATTTGATGGTTATTGTACCAATTGATTTATGAGTGCTAGGATTATTTCCTTCATAGTTAACCGCTGCCTTATCGTCTTTTAGCTCGATACTAGCAACAGCCGTTACCGTTTTCCCGGGCTCAACTGCTGTCGTGGCTTGTTGTGCCGCGGTGCTATAATTTGAGTTACTTGAAATATACGAACTAGCCGGTGTGCCAGTGCTTAAGTCAACACCATTTTGCTGAAAAACACCATATTTATTTAGATCAGTTTGTGGTGTAGTAGCCGTTTTATGTTTGTTATGGTAAGTGTAGTTGAAGAGGACAACCTTACCATTACTATCGTCAGAGACAATTTGAATTTTAGTAAAGGTAATTCGGAAACCCTTAGTGTTAATAATATTGCCCGAGGCGTAGGTGTTATTTTCGGCCTGATAGTTTAAAGAATTTTGTAAAGAATCAGGAATTTCGTTATTAAAATCAGTTTTAGCGATATCATGAGCCTCGGTGTTAAGCTTTGTGAAGCTAGTTGAGTAACTATTATTATTACTTGAGCCAACGGAACTGACAAGCGTCAAAATTGTTTTGGCATAGTGCTGCAAGCTTTTTGTCAGTTTAGGGTTATTTTGATTGGCACGAAGTTCTTTTTGGATCTTTTGTACTTTTTGCTTAGTTGACGTCAAACTAGCAGATAATTTTTGGTTAGAACTATCAGTTTGTTGGTTAATCAAATTAACTGGTTTCATAGCCGCATCAGTCAGGGCAACGTATTTTTGCTGGAGCTGAAAATTAGATAAATGCTGCTTGGACGCAAGGCTTGTTGACTCGGCCTTTGTCTGGTTCTTTTGACTTTGTTTGCCACAACCACCTAAAAGTAATCCCATACTTAGAACGGCTGTCAGTAATGTTAATGATTTCCGCATATTCTTCTTACCCCAATTCATTCTAATGTTTCTTCTAGTATAACATCTCTGGGGTTGGTCTTGAAATAGTGACAAAAATTTAATGACTGGCATGTTATGATTAACTCAAAAGGTAGTGATTATATTGGAAAATGACGAAGAAACAGTACAACGATTTCAACGTGTTCTAATCGTAAATAACGCCGTCCAACAATTACGAGCAGGGGAGTACGCCCAACTTGATACAAATTCATCAGCGGCGGAATATTCACAAATTATTACTGATTTTTACCATAACGAAAACGTTGTGCCAATCTATTTATTGAAACGTGCCGACACAAAACAAAGTGGTGAAGAAGTGGTAGATGACCGTTATTTTCAGGCGTTGGTTCAATTTTTTCTACACGGCATCCGCTTAACTGGCATTGATGATTCGGAATTGGCCGGCCGAACCGCTTCTGAATTAGATCGAGCAACATTGACCAAAATTCTGGCGTTTCCAATACCAGTGACCCAATTTACTGGTATAAAAAGTGACCATATGGTGCAAGTACTACGAATCTTAATTAAACAAGGTAAAATTTAGTGAAGGGGTGACCTGAGGATGAGGAGAAAAACTTTTTGGGGTAGTTTTTTGGCAGGTATTTTAATTGTTACCAGCATACCAGTGTTTGCTTACCCTAAAGCACGAAAAAATCGGCACCAGCGTAGTGATGTTATTCTGATTCCAGGTCATCCGGCTACTGCTCACGGGAGGGAAACACCAACTTTACGGGTTGTTTTAGATCAGGCAGTCCAGCTGTACCGTCAGGGGCTTGCTTCATACGTCTTGGTGTCTGGTGGGGCAATCCACAATCAATTCGTTGAGGCCGACGTCATGGCTCAGGGATTGATCGCACGTGGTATACCGCAAGCAGCAATTATTCGCGAGCGGCAAGCCAGCAACACTGCTGAGAATTTTTCTTTTTCGTTGAAATTATTGCGCCAGTTTCAACTGCAACGTTGTCTGATCGTGACCGTACCTTGGCATAATCGGAAGGCGAGTTTTTATGCTAATAAATACGGTATTAAGCATACGCTAAGTCCGGCTCCTTACCCGAAGGAAATGACGTACCAAGATCGATTACGATATTTTGGTCAAACTTATGCTAAAATGCTTTGGCAAATACCGTTAGCATACGCAAAGACAACAAAATAGGCTCAAGACAAAAGTGTGCTTTTGTCCTGAACCCTTATGGTTGTGTGCTGAAGTTAAGTTAGTTTAATTTTTAAATGCTCGTGTCCACGTTTAGTTAATTGGTTGTCCTTTACGAAGCCAAGGTTTTGAGCACTACGGTGAATGCAGGAACGGAAAGTGTTGTGCTGAATACTTTTCGGATCAAATTCGTTATTTTGAATGGTCTGGAGATGCTTTTGTAAGTCAGTTTGTTGTGACATTATCGTGGCTCCCTTCCTGATGTGTGTAAACTCAGCATAACAAGGACGATTTGCAAAAGCAATTTATAAGCAATGGGACAATAATTGTAGGGCTAAACAAGGAGGGGCTAAAAAGTCGATTTTAGGTTTACTGCATAACGTAGGCTAATCCAATCGCTTTTTCAAATACTTCCGTTAGGCACGTGAACCCAGACCTTTGGCGCATGTTCTAAAGTAGCACCTGAAAATAGTAAGGCCAGGACTTTTTTCCAGCCGCAAATAAGCGGCCTTAGCATCCAGAATTAAACGTAATTCAGGAACCTAATTTAAAAATACAGTCTAAAAATGGCAGGCATAAAAAGGGAGGTGACTACCCTGTATAATGATCTAAAACGTAAAATTATTGCCGCAAGTAATGAAATTGGAATTGATCAAATTGGTTTCACGGATGCAGCGCCGTTTGCAGAGATGAAGGAAAGTCTCTTGGCCCAAAAGGCTGCTGGGCATACAAGTGGTTTTGAGCACCAAGTCATGGCAGAACGCTTGTATCCGGAGAAAATATTTGATCAGCCTAAATCAATTATCGCAATCGCATTGGCCTATCCAAGTCGGATGCAAGAAAAGGCCCCGCGTGATCGAACAAAACGGCGGGGTAGTTTTGCCCGGGCATCCTGGGGAGAAGACTACCATTTTATTTTACGAGACCGCATGACAAAATTGGTGGATTTTATTAATGTTACCGTTCCAGAAGAAGATTTCACTTTCAAACCGATGGTGGATACTGGCGAACTAAGTGATGTTGCAGTGGCCCAACGTGCTGGTCTAGGATTTATTGGCCGCAACGGACTTCTAATAACGGAAAAGTTTGGGTCTTTTGTCTATTTAGGTGAAATTATAACTAATATTCCCTTTGAACCAGATACACCAGTAGAAAATCAGTGTGGGACTTGCACACGCTGCGTTGATTATTGCCCACCACAGGCCTTGATGGGGGATGGACGGTTAAATGCTCAACGGTGTCTTTCTTACCAAACGCAGACGAAAGGTGTCATGCCAGAGGAATTCCGTTCCGAAATACGCAGTGTTATTTATGGTTGTGACATTTGCCAGTTAGTTTGCCCATTTAATAGGGGAAAGGATTTTCATTTACACGAAGAAATGGAGCCACGAGTAGATGAAGTAACACCAATCTTGCAACCAATGTTAACGATAAGCAACCGTGAATTCAAAGAACAATTTGGCCGTTTAGCCGGCTCGTGGCGGGGGAAGAAGCCGCTTCAACGCAACGCAATTATTGCTTTAGCCAACATGAAGGATCGTAGTGCACTGCCATTATTATTACAGTTGATTGAAGAAGACCCACGACCAGTAATTCGTTTAACTGCGGTCTGGGCAGTGGGGCAGTTAAGCCGTGGTCTAAATGACGAATTACACCGCTTTTTTAAGGAACGTCTGCTTAATGAGACCGACGTTGATGTTAGGGCGGAGATTAATAAATTGTTGGAATAGTTGCCCTAATGAAAATTGATTAAGTTCTACTATAGCGCTAGAAGAAAGCAGTGGCAGGCCATAATATACTTGACCTGCCACTGTTTTTGTATTTTTTGAAATTTTAAGAAAATGGCCGGAAGTGGGACAAACGTCGGTCGTGCGCACGTTAGAATAATGATCGGAAACAATAAGAGGCAAGGGCTTTTGTCCCAGCGCAAACAACTATCATTACTCGTTATTTTTTTGAATTTGCTTCCGATATTGGCTGGGGGATAATTCCGTTGTTTTTTTAAAAGTTTTACTGAAATAACTAGTTTGTGAAAAGCCTAAATTATGGGCAATACTATCAATTGACCACGTCGCGTCCTGAAGTAAAATTATGGCACGATCGATTTTCTTCCGGTTAACGTAGTCTACAAAATTAATATTCATTTCTTTTTTAAATAACTTACTTAAATAATAGCTAGATAAAAAGACGTGCTTAGCAACGGCATTGAGTGTAATGGTTTCATTTAAATGGCTGTTAATGTAAATAATGGCCTTTTTGATTTCGGCTTTTTGGGGATGATCAATTACCGTTTGTGCCGCAGCTGGTTGGATCTTAAAATCAATGTTTGCGGTCTGCGTCGCTTGATTATTGGTTGCCCAAGCCTCGTCGTTTGCTGATGTGACTCCTTGTTGCACTGATTTTGGTACTGAACTAAAGGGGCCAACAGTTAAAGTTTGATCGACAATATCAGTTAGGTAATTATTGATAATCATCTGGAGCAATTTTGCCGCTGCCTTAACTTTATCTAAGTTTACGAATGGAAGGGCTGTGTAGGCTGACTTTAAAGCAGCATTCGTAGATAAAGTAGTTTTTTGTTCCGTGATTGGTTGGAGTTCGGCACCATCTTTAACCTTGGCCTGTCCGCAAATAATGTAAGCAATGACTTGGTCATCAAGCATGATGGGATAGGAAAAATCCACTAGGCCGGCGTGACAAAGATAGGGTGTTGGTCGCTTATTATTCAAGGCAAGGTGGCCGCCTGCAACGTCGCAATTTTGGCAAAGCTTTTGAGTTGCCTCATTTTGCCGCATAAGTCGACAAAAAGGAGTGAAGCCATGACTAGAAGTAAGTGCGTTACCCTGTGTATCAACAAGTATTGTAGGCAAATCAGTCGCTGCAGTAAATTCCTGTAGAATTTTATCAAGTACTTTTTGATTTGACACTAGGTAAGTTTGCCGATTTAACATGCCATCACCTCCGTTTATAAAAATATTGCACACCACATCGTAATAAATCATATAAACCATTTTTAGTATAACGAGAATTAAGTGATCCGTAAAGCTAATCTATCGGCGTTTTATAAAGAGTAGGACTGGATCTGAGAAATAAAAATGATGAATTATTTGATTTCATGATTTTTTATTCACTTAAAACATGCCAAGATTATCTTAATTTTAAATCAAAAATGGCTTATTTAAGGGAGGTTGATTTAGATAAGCGCCTTACTTTTAAAAAATTTTACAATAATAACAGAATTCAGCCTATATATTACGGTAATGTTACCGTTTTACAACAGTTTAATGAGATTTCCAAATATCCCACTTTTTCTTTGTATAATTAAGCAAGAAATATTGGACAAAAGGAGATCTGCCTAATGTTGTGGTTGATGGGAGTACTTTTAATAGCGGCGATTGCCCTATTAGTTTATTTATATGGTATTCAAAAACAGTTAGAATATCATGCATTAATGAGTTGGATGTACACAATTTTATTTGGTGCCTTGGCAGTTGTTTTTTTAATTGAGACCTTGGAAAAAGTAACAATTGGTGGGAAAATAATTAATTTAATTCTAGCGGTTGCTTGTGTTGCGGGGGCCTTTCTACGTGCAGGTTTGACGCAAACAGGAATCTTAACTGATAGTGTTCTCTTTAGTTACACGGCTTACGCACACATTAAAAAAGTTACTTTGCGTGCAACTAAACAGGGAATTCAGGCTATTTTTCAAACGGATAAGGAACGTGTGATTGCTTTAGATTTTCAGCAAAACATGACTGACTTAAACCAATTTTTGGAAGATAAGTTACCCGCCGAAACAGCAATTGTTGTTCAAAAAGGGTAGTTAAATAGTAGCAAGTTGACCGAAACATGCTACAATACAAGTATAAAATGTGTAAAGAAGGAATGATGAAGGATGAAATCTGACCGGCCCAGGTCGCCGCGTATATTGTGGCTAACAACGATCTTGCAAGTTATCATTATTTTAGGTTGTTTATACACAGTTCTAACAACCAATTCATCGATTATGTTGGTATTAACTGGTTTAGTGATGGCAACCTTGATTTTAGTAGTAATGAATAAATTTGGTCTTTATTTACATCCACGGCACCGACATGAATTGCGTAGTGATCGGTAGCTGAATCACTTTCCAAATCAAAAAGCCTTCAAGCTAAATGTCTTGCGGGCTTTTTGTTTTGGAAAATAGTAAATGATTTAAGGCATTATCTATTCGTAAACGAGTTATTTGATTAGAGGTTCATAAATTTTGGTAAGGGGTACATAAAATGAAGGTTGGAATAATTTATCTAATTACTCTTATCAAATTACATAAGAATTTAATTTGAATTTGGGTGAAAATATTGCCTATTTATGTTTCGAACGGTCTTAATAAAGTAGTACCATATACTTGTTGGTATCACAATTTTAGCTCTTTAAGGGTTAGGTTAAGGGATGATTTATTGTGCGTAATGTTAAAGAAAATAAATTACGGGCGTTTGAAACACAAACTAAACTACATTATAAAATGTATAAATCTGGTAAACGATGGTTATTTGCTGGTTTACTAAGTATTGCTTTTTTTGGTGGTGGATTTTTAAATCAAGGAAATGTTCATGCAGCCGTGAACAATGAGTCTAATAATGTAAACAAATCAGATCAAGTGACAATTGCGCCAACAAACTCAAATCAAGGACAAGTGGTCACTTTAGTTAATAGCGCGGCTACCGCTGAATCGGCAGTACCGGTGGCTACTTCTGTGGCCAATACCTCAGTGATGAGCTCTGATCAAGGTTCGTCCGCGAGCACACAGGCCAATTCAGCGGCTCCTAAGCAAAGCACTGCTAATTCACAAATTGGTTCAAAAAGTTCAAGCGAGGCCACAGCCGCAAGCTCTGTAGCAAACTCAAATTCATCAGCAGTAAGTGCCAGTCAAAGCTCGTCTGCGGACGCGCAAGTTGATTCTGCAACGACTGGTTCAGTGGCTGATGCGCAAATAAATTCAAAGGCTACGAGTGCGGCTCCGGCAGCAAGTTCTGGGGCCAATACTTCAGCAGCGAGCACAGATCAAAGTTCGTCTGGAAAGACACAAACTCAAGAATCAACAGCCACTTCAGACGTGGCATCTGTAGGTGGGAAGATCCAAAGTGCGGGAAAATCAATGGACACTGCGAAATATGCAGGTCGACAGGCTAAAATTGTTAGCCCAGAACGAACAGCTGCTACTAATGAATCCCAATTGAGTGAGTTGGCAGTAACAGAAGGACTTCAGGCCGACAATGTCACAATTGATACAAATGCAACTGGAGATGTTTCACCTTATGAAAACGTTACTTTAAGTGTTGCAATTAACAATCTCAGTACAAATACTATTCCGGTGGGCACTGAATTGGATTTAACGGTTGATTCATCAGTGCTGAGTTATGCTAGTTTACAGTCGAGTGAGTTGAATTTACCCGATTATTTAGCAATGACGGTTGATACGGCAAATAATCAAATTAAATTTAAATTTCTTAAAACAATCTCTACGCTTGGGGAGGTTACAATTAAGATTCCAGTTTTTGCCGTTAATAATTCTACCTCTGTAACGCAAGGTGCACCGATTTTGGCCAATATTTTAAATACTAATGGGACAATTATTGCTGTTCCAGTAGCCAATCCAATAATCACAGTCACAGGCAATACCGATAATTCTGATAGCTCACTCATTTCACCATATTGGCAAAATACTGCTAGCTATACGGGGACAAACGTTACTAACTTTGTGGGTACCGCGACACAAGATGGTACCAAATATGGTTTATTTAAGCTCAGTTCAGGAGAAATGGATTTTCAAAATGCATACAATCAAAGTATGAAATTAGGACCATATAGTGACGTAACATTAGGTTTTACCTATGATACAAATCAGACACTAATTCCTGATTCAATTAGAATTGTGCATTTGGGTGTTGACGTGACGGATCAGTTTGCCAATGAAATTACGTATGGTGATCATAATTTTCAAATTAATTTAGGTAATACAACTTCAGATGCCATTTATTTGATTACTTATGCAGTTAAGGGTGCTGACCCTAATGCTCAATATTTGAATGGTTTTTCAATTGATTATACAAAACCAGGTGCGAGTGAACCCTCTCATTATGTGGTTAATTTAAATTCGGCTTTTGCTAAGGTGGGGACAAATGGTTTCTATCCTTCACTTGAAGTTAGCAACCAAGTTGTTGATTATGATGTTGATTACAACCTAAAAAATACGGCAACCGCTAACGATATTGAAGATGGCGATATTACAAGTAATATCGTTGTCAAAGATGATGGTGGCTTTGATACAAAACAGTCAGGCTCGTATAATGTTACTTACGCGGTAACGGATAAGGACGGTAATGAAACCGATCAGACTGTTACTGTTACCGTAAAGGCTGTTGCTAACGTTCAGTATGAGGATGAGGCCGGTAACAGTCTTGGAACCGGCAGTGCAGTTTATCCAGATGGAGCCTTTGTTGGTAAGAGTTATACCACGAGTCCGGGAACGATTGCAGGTTATACGTACGAGCGTTTGGCCAATGGTAGTGCTGCAGCTAGTGGCAAATTAACAACAACGCCGCAAACAGTGATTTATGTTTACCAACAAAATGGTGCGGCGGTAACTGTTCAGTATGAGGACGAGCAAGGTAATAGTCTTGGAATTGGCAGTGCGGCCTACCCAGATGGAACCTTTGTTGGCAAAAGTTATACTACGAG
The DNA here is from genome assembly GCF_003950295.1 of Loigolactobacillus iwatensis. Classification (GTDB taxonomy): domain Bacteria; phylum Bacillota; class Bacilli; order Lactobacillales; family Lactobacillaceae; genus Loigolactobacillus; species Loigolactobacillus iwatensis. The sequence goes on along the minus strand of NZ_RHNP01000013.1, from coordinate 1,445 downwards.
TCCGGGAACGATTTCAGGATATACGTATGATCGTTTGGCTACTGGTAGTGCCGCGGCAACAGGGACATTAACGACAACGCCGCAAACAGTGACCTATGTCTACCAACAAAATGGTGCGGCGGTAACTGTTCAGTATGAAGACGAACAAGGTAACAGTCTTGGGACTGGCAGCGCGGCTTATCCAGATGGGACCTTTGTTGGGAAGAGCTATACCACAAGTCCGGGAACGGTTTCAGGTTATACGTATGATCGTTTGGCTACCGGTAGTGCCGCCGCAACTGGGACATTAACAACAACACCACAAACGGTGACGTATGTTTACCAGCAAAATCCAGTTAAGGCGGCAACCGTGACTGTTCAGTATGAAGATGAACAAGGAAACAGTCTTGGAACTGGCAGCGCAGCTTATCCGGATGGGGCCTTTGTTGGTAAGGGTTATACTACGAGTCCGGGAACGGTTTCAGGCTATACGTACGAGCGTTTGGGTAATGGTAGTGCTGCAGCTAGTGGCAAATTAACAACAACACCACAAACGGTGACCTATGTCTACCAGCAAAATCCAGTTAAGGCGGCGACAGTGACCGTTCAGTATGAAGATGAACAAGGTAATAGTCTCGGGACTGGCAGCGCAAGTTATCCGGATGGAGCCTTTGTTGGTAAGGGTTATACCACGGACTCGAAGACGATCACAGGTTATACGTATGATCGTTTGGCTACCGGTAGCGCAGCCGCAACTGGGACATTAACAACAACACCACAAACAGTGACTTATGTCTACCAGCAAAATCCAGTTAAGGCGGCAACTGTGACCGTGCAGTATGAAGATGAACAAGGAAACAGTCTTGGAACTGGCAGCACAGTTTATCCAGATGGGGCCTTTGTTGGTAAGGGTTATACCACAAGTCCGGGAACAATTGCAGGTTATACGTACGAGCGTTTAGCCGCCGGTAGCGCAGCCGCAACTGGGACATTAACAACAACACCACAAACGGTGACCTATGTTTATCAGCGAGTAACGGCTGTCCAGCCGACAGTACCAACACAATCCCAGCCGACTACTAAGGCTACTAAAAAAGTAGTTGCTTCAAAGATAAGCACCAAGAAAATACCCGTCACTGGGAAAACAAGTACAAAATTAGTTAAAACTAAGCAACTAGTAACAGGCTTTACTAACAAAAAAGTAAAACAGGCTGCCACAACGACAAAGGCTGTACCAGTTGTTGAAAAAAATAAAATGACTAAATTACCACAAACTGGCGAGACACAAGCACAAAGTAGTAGTGCGTTAGGTGTACTTTTATTGGAATTAAGTGGTTTGTTAATGTTTGGTTTCAAAAAACGTAAAAATTAAATAGAAGGAAAATAAACGGCTCTCTGTCAAATCCTGTTGATAGCCAATTTTACAGCGTTAGAAGTTAGGCAACTTCTAATGCTGTTTTTTTATT
>NZ_RHNP01000012.1 GCF_003950295.1 Loigolactobacillus iwatensis | reverse complement strand
TAGTGGTGTGGTGACAATGGCAGGAAGGATACACCTGTTCCCATGTCGAACACAGAAGTTAAGCTTCTTAGCGCCGAGAGTAGTTGGGGGAGCACCCCCTGCGAGGGTAGGACGTTGCCATGCAACTAATTAATTAAAAGGGCTGACTAACGTCAGTTCTTTTTTATTATCTTAATCACTAGTAAGCTATTTTTATAAAGTATAGGCGGCAAGGCCGTAATTTCTTGTGAGAAATCACTTAAAACACCTTTACAAATTCTGGCTTTTCTGTATAATTATTAGTGTTGTATGGCCCGTTGGTCAAGTGGTTAAGACACCGCCCTTTCACGGCGGTAACATGAGTTCAAATCTCGTACGGGTCATTTGCCGTCTTAGCTCAGTTGGTAGAGCATCGGTATCGTAAACCGAGGGTCACAGGTTCGACTCCTGCAGACGGCATAAAATGAAATTATATGCATTATAAGGGCTTATACGATGGCGGTAATTGCGCTGTTGTATAGGCTCTTATTTTTTATGACCGTTTATTTATAATGAAAATTAATTAGGCCGTGTCTTCAAAATCAATTTCATTCTTAGAATTTTGGTATTTATTATTAAGATAATTCAAGAAAAGTGGGTCACTAACCTCGAAAAATAGATAAATTTTCTATAGGTAACGAACATTTTTTAATTTGAAGACACACCCTAGTTGTAATGAAAGAATATTCTGATTTGAATGACTATATTACAAATAGTACTGGCAACACTGTTCTAAAAGATAGCAGGTTTTTCAATGAGGTAATTTGGCTTTTATTCTTATAATAGTTTGTATTCTCACATATTCTTTTTGACTGCCACATCAAATGTGGGCAGTGAATGACTAGTTATTCCATGTGTCAGGATTGAATAAATTTTTAAAAGCTCGAATCGATGCTCTATAGGTATATATTTATGGCAACATCAACCTTTTACAATACTGTGTCGCAGCATTTTTACTTTATCCAATAAGATTTTTAAATCCATGAGCTTTACTATAAAAAATAAACGAGTTTTTATTGTGTAACCGTAATAAATTTTGATCCCTAGTGTTTGCAATTAAGCAATAAGGATCTTTTTGTTTTCAATTAAATGTGACAGTGAGATTAGAGTTAGTAAATTCGATTGACGCAAACTTGGTAAGTGTTTTATAATTGCTACTATGTTTAATTCTAAGAAAAGGGTGTGAAGTTCTACTTAAATTATCATAGCACGGAGGAAACCTTAACTGTAAATACATAAACTATTCATAGTAGCGGTACTTATTGTTAAGAAATTAATGAGATTTAATAAATGGTGAGAGGAAGTTTAACTTGGAAAATAAGAAAGAACGAACCTTCTTTGGGCAACCGCATGGATTATCAACGCTGTTCTTTACCGAATTCTGGGAGAGATTCAGTTATTATGGTATGCGGGCGATTCTATTATTTTACATGATGGATAAAGTATCTAATCATGGCCTGGCTTATAGTCAAAAAACGGCTACTTCAGTTATGGCAATTTATGGCTCGTTAGTCTATATGTCAAGTGTTATTGGGGGCTTTGTTAGTGACCGGATACTAGGTAGCCGTAAGACTGTCTTTTGGGGCGGTGTTCTAATAATGTTTGGGCACATTGCATTATCGTTTCCAGCTGGTAGTTTTGCCTTGTGGATTTCAATTGCCTTGATCGTTATTGGTACTGGTTTACTCAAGCCAAACGTCTCCGAAATGGTTGGGACGCTATACACTAAGGATGACGTCCGGCGTGATTCTGGCTTTAGTATCTTTGTTATGGGGATCAACTTTGGTTCTTTACTAGCACCAATTATTGTTGGTAATTTAGGGCAGAAGGTTAACTACCATCTTGGTTTCTCAATTGCCGCAATTGGTATGTTCTTTGGGTTAATGCAATATTATTTTGGTGGTAAAAAGGATTTAAGCGAAGCTAGTTTACACCCAACTGATCCAATTACCGCATCTGAAAAATGGCCGCTTATTCGTAAAATACTTTATTTCATTGTTGCTGCAATTATCGTTTTCGGTATTATGGGGTTAATGGGTGCCTTAAACGTCAACAACGTTATTATCGTAATCAGTACCTTAGGTATTGCAATACCAATTTTCTATTTTGGAATGATGTTAACTAGTAGTAAGACAACTAAGGTTGAACGTTCACGTGTTTGGGCCTATGTACCATTGTTTATTGCTAGTGTTTTATTCTGGATGATTGAGGAACAAGGTTCAGTTGTTTTGGCGTTATTCGCATCACAACAAACTAACTTGAACTTAGGCTTCATGAAGATTGAACCAAGTAACTTCCAGACGTTGAATCCGCTATTTATTATTTTATACACCCCATTCTTTGCTTGGTTGTGGATGAAATTAGGTAAACGGCAGCCATCAACGCCATCTAAGTTCTCATATGGTTTGTTCTTTGCCGGTTTATCATTTGTTGTCATGGTTATCCCAATTACATTGTTTGGGACATCGGCAAAGGTTAGCCCCCTATGGTTAGTTTTAAGTTGGTTAATTGTTGAAATTGGGGAAATGTTAATCTCGCCAGTTGGTTTGTCAGCAACCACTAAGCTAGCACCAAAGGCTTTCCAATCACAAATGATGAGTATGTGGTTCTTAGGCGATGCAGCCGCACAAGCAATTAACGCGCAGCTTGTTAAGCTCTATACGCCAGCTACCGAGGCTCGTTACTATGGTATTATCGGGATAGTTACGATTATCTTTGGGGCCATTTTGTTATTCATGGTACCGCGAATTAAGAAACTAATGGAAGGCGTTAATTAAGACGTCGTTGAAAAGGTGTGTTAGTCTTATGACTAAGGCACCTTTTTTTGTTAGGAGTGAGACCTGTTGCGAAAAATAGCGTTAACCAGTGATAACCATTTTGATGTTAATAAACTAGATGCCACGGCGATTCGTGCGCAGCAAGTTGATTATTTACTTGCGAACGACTACGACGATTATCTGATTGCTGGGGATCTCTTTAATGATTTTCAGGAGAGTCTCTTATTCGTTGAAAAGATGGCTGCCGAAATGGCCGGAAAATGCCGCGTTTTCTTTATTGCAGGTAATCATGATATGGTCCGTGGTGTGACTTTTGCTGAACTCCAGAGTGATCTTAGTCCCAATTATGTTCACCAGAAAACTGTCACTTTTCCAGGAACCAATTACGTGCTCATCGGCAATAATGGTTGGTACGATTATAGCTTTGCCGATCAAGAAATTGGTGAAAGTCAGGTCACTTTTGAAAAATGGAAACGGGCTTACTGGATTGATGGTGTGATTGAGCAACCAATTAGCGATCCTGAGCGCATGCAACTTGTTTTAAACCAAACACACCAGAATTTGGAAAAAGCGCGCCAACAACGCAAGCAGGTCCTTTATATGACGCATTTTGTTCCCCGTCGTGATTATATTAGCTACCAAGCAACTTCACGAATCTGGCGCATGGCCAACGCAGTGATGGGTTCCCGGCACTTAGGGGCGCTATTGGAGGCTTATCAGGTTGAGACTGTTTTGTTTGGTCACACTCATACAAAGTTTCAACCGCGGCAGTTTGGTCAAACCACTTATTTATGCAAGCCCGTTGGTTACGGGTTAAAACGTTTAAATGAATGGAAATCTAGTTCAAACTTTATGGGTGAATGGCGCGCTTGCCTGCAAACTAAGTATTTAGCGATGGCAACTAGGAAATAATTCGGGAACAGGTCTTGCAATTAAAGTGAATTTTCGGTATCATAATATTTGTTGAAAAACACATGGAGGAGTAGCGAAGTGGCTAAACGCGGCGGACTGTAAATCCGCTCCTTCGGGTTCGGTGGTTCGAATCCACTCTCCTCCATTTTTTGATTGGGATATAGCCAAGTGGTAAGGCAACAGACTTTGACTCTGTCATGCGCTGGTTCGAATCCAGCTATCCCAGTTAGTCAGGAGTGGGACAAAAGTCGGTTTTGGGGTTACTGCGTAACGTAGGCTAATCCTGTAACCGTACTATGGTTATTGGATTAGCCGTAGTTAGGCACGTAAACTCAGACTTTTGGCGCATATTCTAGAGCAATGATTGGAATTAGTAAGAGCCTGGGACTTTTGTCTAGGCTTTTTTTGTTGGCCTGATCACTTTTAATTCTATTTGACAGCTCTTCAAAATTTGGCTACGCTCAGGATAGTTAAATTGAGGAATGACTGGTGGGTAGTTAAGAAGTCGATGATAGTTAAATTTCAAGGCTGTATTTTTATAGCGTGAAGATGGATACTATTCCACTGCCAAGCGATGAAGTATTGGCGGCGTTTTAATCTGATTGGTTGCTACTAACAATAGAAATGGGGAGTTTAAATGAAGATTGGTTTTATCGGTGCTGGACATATGGCACAAGCAATGATGACTGGTTTAGTTGCGGCCAAATTTAGTCGGCCTAGTGATATTTTGGTTCATAGTGCCCATAAAGCGCATTACCAACCTTACGCTAAGGCCCACCAGTATACGGCGGTAGCGAGTAATCAAGCGTTAGTTACGCAAAGTGACGTTGTTATTTTGGCGGCGACGGCTAATGCGTCCCTTGAGATAATAACATCCTTGCAAAAAGTACTTGAAGAAAAAACGCCACTTTTAATTTCAGTGGCCGGTGGGGTGACGTTAAGCGACCTGGCTGATGCGGCGGATAATGCTGATTTGAGTATTATGCGGGCCATGCCCAACGTTAATGTGGCAATTAATCAAGGCATGACGGCTTTAGTTGCCAACGAAGTGACCCCAGAGGCCGATTCGGCCAAGGCACAAGCAATTTTTACTGCTTTAGGTAAAACGCAATTTTTAGCGGAAAAAGATTTTACAACTTTTGCTGCCATTGCAGGTAGCGCGCCGGCCTACGCTTATTTATTCATTGATGCACTGTCACGGGCTGGTGTTAAGCACGGTCTTAGCAAAGTCGATGCCACTAAAATTGCTGCACAAACGGTGTTAGGAAGTGCCGCCAATCTTCTCGTAACTGAAGAAAATCCTTGGAATTTAATTGATCAAGTTTCGTCCCCAGGTGGTACGACAGTGGCTGGACTACTGGCAATGGAAGAGGCTGGTTTAATGACTGCTGTTGTTAAGGGAATTGATGCTACAATTGAGCGTGAGTAGTGCTAACCCAACAATAAGTGGGGTGTTTGGCATTGCTTCTTTGGTCTATACCAGTTATAATGAGTTTATTGTGGATTAAGCGTAGGTCACTGAACTTACTTTGGTCTAATTAATTAAAAAGGTGGAATCTAGCGAATGAGTATAAAAGTCTTGAAACACGCAACGATCTATACTGGTGATGATATCATTGATGATGGTTTTGTTCGGTTTGATGACAAAATTTTGGCAGTCGGCCCAATGGAAGAATTTAAAAATTATCCCGGTGATGAAGTAATTGTGGCCACTGGAAAGACGATTATTCCCGGTTTCATTGACGTTCATAGTCATGGCGGTTACGGTTTTGACGCGATGGATGGTGATCCTGACCAGATTGATACAATGGTCCAGAAGATGACTAAAAATGAAGGAATTACAACTTATTTTGCAACGACAATGACGCAAAGTAACGCCAACATTGATAATGCAATGCGCGGTGTTAAGAAGGCGGCTGACCGAAACCCAGTTATTCAGGGTGTTCATTTGGAAGGGCCTTTTATTTCAGCTAAATATAAGGGTGCTCAGCCAGAAGAATACATCAAAGATCCTAATCCAGAATTATTAGATCATTGGAATGAATTGGCCGGTGGCTTAGTTAAATTAATTACTTACGCGCCCGAGGATGATCATTCAAAAGAATTCGAAGATTATTGTTTAGCACACGGAATCGTACCTGCTGTAGGCCATAGTAACGCCACACGGGCCGATTTATTGCACAGTAAGGCTAGTCACGCCACACATTTGTACAATGCCCAGCGTGAATTTAAGCACCGTGAACCTGGTGTTACTGGTCACGTTATGTTGGAAAATAATATGTACGCTGAATTAATCATGGACGGTTTCCACATTGTGCCTGATATGTTGGAACTTGCCTTTGACCAAAAAGGACCTGAACGAATTGAGTTAGTAACGGATTCGATGCGTTCTAAAGGGATGCCTGAAGGCGAAAGCGAACTTGGTGGTCAAAAGGTCTTCGTTAAAGACAAACAGGCACGTTTAGCTGACGGTACTTTGGCTGGGTCGGTTCTTGAATACCCAGACGCGTTCAAAAATTCAATGAAATTCACTGACGCTGATTTATACGATGCTGTTTTGATGAGCTCGGTTAACCAAGCGGCTGAATTCGGCTTGGAAGCTAAAGGTGGCATTGCTGAAGGCAAAGACGCTGATTTGAATATTATCGATAATGACTGCAATTTATTGGAAACTTACAGTTATGGTCGGCATTTTGTTAAAGGTGAAAAATAGATTTTAAAGCCAGGGGTGGGAAAAGGCTGTTTTTGGCTTAACTGGCGTTAGGCACGTGAAGCCAGACCTTTGGCGCACGTTCTAGAATAATGCTCAGAGATAATAGGGGCTAAGATTTTTTGTCTCAGCCTTTGTTTAAATAATTGAAAAAAGGGGGGCGGTATTCATGGAATCGCCGGTTTATATTCAAATTCATAATTCAATTAAGCGTGATATTGAAGCTGGAAAATGGGCGATTGGGGATCGGATACCCTCTGAGCGTGAACTTGCGATTAGTTTCGGTGTTAGTCGAATGACTTTGCGTCAAGCGATTCAAACACTTGTGGATGAAGGCATTTTAGAACGCCGGGTTGGTGCAGGGACTTACGTGGCCAACCAAAAAGTCCAAGAGAAGATGTCAGGTGTAACTAGTTTTACGGATATCATGCTGGCGCAAGGAAAAACACCTTCCAGTAAAACAATCTCTTATCATGTTGCCAGTCCCTCGCTTTCAGAAAAAGAAAAACTGAATTTACCCGATGGCGCGCAGGTATTGCGAATGGAACGAATTCGGTTTGCCGATGATGTTCCGATTAGCTTTGAGGTTGCAACGGTACCTGAGGCCTTGGTTCAGGACTTTAGCAAGGCCGAGGTAACAAGCTCGTTGTACCGAACTCTAGAAGAAAAGGCTAATCTAGTTCTTGGCGGTGCACAACAAACAGTTACCGCCCAAGTTTCCTCAGAACGGATTGCCGACTTTCTTCAAATTAAACGTGGTGATCCAATTTTGCGGTTACGTCAAGTCTCGTTTTTACAATCAGGCGAACCGTTTGAATATGTGCGTACCCAGTACGTTGGGACACGTTTTGAATTCTATTTAGAGCGTTAAATTGGTTGTTGATGGACTATAACTAGGAGTTGTGACAAAATTCGATTTTGTTATGGCTCCTATTTTTTTAGTCTATAAAGAAAGCTTAAAATGCGGATATAAAAGTGTACTTCGGTCCTGATATGGTACAATACTTAGTGTTTAAGTCAAATTAATGAGGAGATAATAGCCATGAAAGGCATCATTCTCGCCGGCGGGTCAGGCACGCGCCTGTACCCAGTAACCCGGGCAATTTCAAAACAATTAATTCCGGTTTACGATAAACCCATGATTTATTACCCATTATCCAGCTTAATGTTAGCTGGGATTCAGGATATCATGATTATTTCAACGCCACGGGATACGCCGCGGTTTGAGGAATTATTTCATGATGGCCAAGATTTGGGCATACATATTTCGTACAAAGTCCAGGAACATCCGAATGGTTTGGCTGAGGCATTTATTTTAGCCGCGGACTTTATTGGGACGGATTCGGTTTGCCTGATTTTAGGGGACAACATCTTTTATGGTGGTGGCCTCTCCAAATTATTACAACAAGCAGCAGCTAAGCCAACTGGGGCAACTGTTTTTGGTTACCACGTTAATGATCCTGAACGATTTGGTGTGGTGGACTTTGACAAGCAGAAGCGTGTTAAATCGATCGTTGAAAAGCCAGCTCATCCGGCTAGTAATTACGCAATCACGGGCTTGTATTTTTACGATAATCAAGTGGTGCAGATTGCCAAGGACATTAAACCTTCGCCGCGGGGTGAATTGGAGATTACCGATGTCAATAAAGTCTACCTTGAAAAGGGCCAACTTGATGTGCAAATTATGGGCCGCGGGTACGCTTGGTTAGATACGGGAACTCACGAGTCGTTGCACCAGGCTTCGGGTTTCATTGCCACGGTGCAGGACCGGCAGAATTTTGAGGTTGCTTGTTTGGAAGAAATTGCTTACCGAATGGGTTACATCAACCTAGACCAGGTAGCCAAATTAGCCGAACCACTTAAAAAGACCGGGTACGGCCAGTACTTATTGCAATTGGTCGCAGAAGAAAAAGAGGAGAATTAAACTAACTATGAAAGTAATCGACACAAAATTAACCGATGCTAAAATTATTGAAACTGACGTTTTTGGGGACCACCGGGGTTTCTTCACGGAAACTTTTACCGCCAATAAGTTCAAGGCTGCTGGCGTTGACGTTGAGTGGCTCCAAGATAACCAGTCATTGTCCGTTGAACCGGGGGTTTTACGGGGGATGCACTTTCAGCGGGCCCCGCACGCCCAAACTAAATTGTTACGGGCAATCACTGGTGTTATCTACGACGTCATCATTGATGTTCGGACGGGCTCACCGACATATGGTCAGTGGCAAGGCTTTATTTTAAGTGAATTCAACCACCGCCAGTTATTGGTGCCAAAGGGGTTCGCCCATGGTTTCATGACTTTAACGGCTAATTGCAATGTGGCCTACAAGTGTGACGGCTATTACGCGCCTGACGCGGATGGCGGTTTAGCTTATGATGATCCTGATATTGGCATTGAATGGCCAATGCCACTGGATGACCTTGTGTTGTCGGAAAAGGATAAACATCACCCGCGGTTAAAAGACGCTGACTTGAACTTCGTTTACGGAGGTAAAAATTAATGAACGTACTTGTGACTGGTGGCGCTGGTTTTATTGGCAGTAATTTTATTCATTATATGCTAAACCAGCACCCAGACTACCGAATTGTTAATTTAGATCTTTTAACTTACGCGGGCAATCAACATAACCTAGATAGTATCAAGGACGATCCCCGGTACACCTTTGTTCAGGGCAATATCGTTAACCGGGAATTAGTGACTTATTTGGTCAAACAGTACAAAATTGACTGGATTGTCAGCTTTGCGGCGGAATCCCATGTGGATCGCTCAATTCTTCATCCAGAGGTCTTTATTGAAACCAACGTTCAAGGCACATTAGCTTTATTGGATGTCGCTAAAAAACAAGGCGTCACTAAATTCTTACAGGTTTCCACCGACGAAGTTTACGGTACTTTAGGGGCAGAAGGTTACTTCGATGAAGCCTCCCCGCTGCGGCCAAACTCACCGTATTCGGCTAGTAAGGCTTCTGCCGACATGATTGTGCGGGCCTACTACGAAACTTACGGCATGAACGTTAATATTACTCGTTGTTCCAATAATTACGGACCTTACCAATTCCCTGAAAAGTTGATTCCGTTGATGGTTTCTAACGGCATGGAAGATAAGACCCTACCAATTTACGGTGATGGTAAGAATATTCGTGATTGGTTATACGTTTCCGATCATTGTCACGCCATTGACCTGGTTTTGGAAAAGGGCAAAAAAGGTGAAGTTTACAATATTGGTGGCCATAACGAACGGAATAACAACGAAATTGTCCATTTAATTGTGAAGACGTTAGGCTTGTCGGAGGATCACATTAAGTACGTGGCCGATCGTTTAGGCCATGACCGGCGTTACGCCATTGACCCAACCAAGATTACGAAGGAACTTGGCTGGCAGCCTGAGTATACTTTTGACACTGGAATTGTGAAGACAATTAAGTGGTACCAGGCCAATGAAGCTTGGTGGCAACCACTAAAGGCGAAAGCGGCCTTGAAGTAACAGCGATAGAATTTGGAGGGTAATATGCGAATTATGATTACCGGCGCTTCTGGTCAATTAGGTACGGAATTGTGCCATTTATTGGATGAGCGTCAAGTTGACTACCGAATGACGGATAGCCATAATCTTGATATTACGAATGAGACGCAGGTTAACGCTTACTTTGCTGGTTATCAACCGGAATTAGTTTACCATTGTGCTGCCTATACAGCGGTGGATGCCGCTGAAGAAGGTGCCGGGAAAAAGGCAAATCAAACCGTTAACGTGCTAGGGACTGAGAATGTCGCTAAGGCGGCGGCAAGTGTTGGTGCAACAATGGTTTATATCAGCACTGATTACGTTTTTGATGGTGACAGTCAGCAAAGTTATCAAGTTGAGGATCAACCGGCACCTAGAAATGAATACGGGCGCGCTAAATATGAAGGTGAGCTTGCCGTTCAAAAGTACCTGCAAAATTACTATATTATTCGCACGTCGTGGGTATTTGGCGAATTTGGGCATAATTTTGTTTACACGATGCTCAAATTGGCGAAGGATCATGATCAACTAACAGTTGTTGATGATCAATTTGGCCGACCAACTTGGACCCGCACTTTAGCCGAATTTATGACCTACGTGATTGATCAGCATTTGGCCTATGGCATTTACCATTTGGCCAATCAGGGAACGTGTAGCTGGTTTGATTTTGCCACGGCAATTTTGGCTAACAAAGCAGTGACGGTGAGCCCAGTAACCTCCGCAGAGTATCCCCAGAAGGCTTGGCGACCACGGCACGCACTGTTGGATTTGAGTAAAACCGAAGCTAGTGGTTTTGTATTACCAACGTGGCAGGAAGTTTTAGGAACTTTTTTGGGTGAGCTAGAATAGAGAGAGTTTGAAAAAGCGGTTAGATTCTGAGGATTAGCCTAAACAGACGAATTACCTTTGAAAAAGGTGATTTGGCTGTTGTAGCTAACCGCAGGAATCTGCTTTTTCAAACACGTTTAGAATAGAGAGTATTTGAAAAAGCGATTAGCTACTACTCCGCGATTGAGGATTATTAGCCAAAAGCGCTAATAATCTTGATGCTACGAACGATGAAGTGAACCCCCTGAGTTAGAGTAAATCCAATCAGGGGGGTTACTATGTTTCCATACGAAATTAGTAACAACTAGACAATTTTTAAAGTACAGCCTAACAAACAACTAATAATAGTTTGAAATGAGAGGCATGAAATGCAAAAGAAAGTTTACCATCTAAATACGGCGTTAATGGCGCTATTTAATTGGAAAGTCATGTTATTAGCAATTATCGGTGGTCTCATTGGCGCTTATGCCTTTAACTACCAGGCGGCTAACAAGCCGACAGCAACCAGTTATACTGGCACAACTTTTGTTTTATTAAGTGCTAAGACAAATAAGCAGCCAACAACGCAGGCCGGTCTTGATCAATGGGTTCCTGATGAATCGACAGTTAAAACCTACACTTATATAATGCACAGTGGCCGTTTTATGGCCACTGCTAGTCAAGCGTTAGCTAAGCAAGGAATTAAAATGAACTCGGTACAGTTACAAAATTCGGTTGGGACTTGGCAGAATTCTAATACGAACCTCATTTCAGTTCAGGCCAAGGGTAATCGTAAGAATGTAACAACGATTGCAGATAGCGTTGCTGAAACAGCTGTAGCGCAGTATGGTAATTATTTAAGCAAAGGTAAAGCAAGTCTGATTCAATCAGCTTGGTTGGAAACTAATACAACAAAGCCTAAAACGCTGGGAGCAACCTTTCAGGGTGGTCTGCTAGGTTTCTTATTGGTTTGTTTAATTGCCGTGTTATTTAGTCTCCTGCGCAAAGGTATCAATGCTAAATTTTTACAGGATCATCTTGGCCACCGCAACGTTTTTGATGTTACGAAGTTTGAAACACCACAACTTGCAAGTGAGTTTTTGATGACCATTGGTGATAAAAAGACAGTGCTACTTACGGCCGCTGATGAAACGATTTCGGGTCAATGGTTGGCCAAACAAGTTGCCAAATTGGGTTGTCAGACCTTGTTTATTTCATTCTCGGCGGATCAAGAGGCTGACCGAAAATTAAAACCAATTTCGGAAAATTTTGCCAGTATAACAATTCCGGCATCAGATCAGGGATATAAGATGGCCCAAGAAACTGAAAAGATACTCGAACAAGCATCAAAGTACGACCAAATATTTATTCAAAGTAATTCAATTTTAACAAACCCAGCAACTCAAGCGTTGGTCAAACAGGTTGATGGTATTTTTGAATTAGTTAGTCCAACAACAAAACGAGAGACGTTAGAGGAACAAGACGCCTTTTTACGCAAATATCAACTAAAATTCATTGGCGATATTTTGTTAGATACTAAAGCATAAGGATTAAATTGATGATGTTTTGCGCTAGGAGGGAAAATTACGATGCAAAGCCCCAAAGTGGCGATCTTGTTGTCGACTTTTAACGGTGCAACTTATTTAACGCAGCAAATTGAATCAATCCAAAAGCAGACTTATCAGAATTGGCAACTGTATATTCGCGATGATGGGTCTAGTGACCAAACCGTTGCTATCATTTGTCGGCTGGCGAAAAACGATACGCGGCTAACCCTAATTAATCCTCAGGAACAGCAAAACCTAGGGGTGATTCCGTCGTTCTTTCAATTATTGAATACTGCTACGGCGCCGTATTATATGTTTTGCGATCAAGATGATGTCTGGCTGCCAGAAAAAATTCAAGTTACGTTGGCCGCAATGACTCGCGCCGAAAAAAAGGCGGAACAACCGATTTTAGTTCACACTGATTTACGCGTTGTCGATACAGATTTAAATTTGGTGAGCAAGTCAATGATTAAGAGCCAGCGATTGCACGGCCAGACTAATTTAGGTGAATTAGTTGCCCAAAATAGTGTGACTGGCTGCACTGTGATGATCAATCAGGCGTTGAAAGCAAGCTACACTTACAAAGCAAGCGACGCAATTCTAATGCACGATTGGTGGTACGCTTTGTTGGCGGTGACCTTGGGCCAATTGGTTTTTGTGGATCAAGCAACCATTCTTTACCGCCAGCACCACGATAATGCTGTGGGCGCTAGTTCTTCGCGGGTTATGAAGGTATTACGCGGTTACGGTGTCCGTAAAATGCGGCACTCCATCGCTGCTTCAATTGAACAAATTAATTCTTTTTGGCAGTTGCAGTTACCCCAGTGGCGGGAAAGTGATCGGCGGCTATTAAATTTCTACCAACAAATTCCCAATATGACCGGGTTAACAGTCCTTAGGGGATTAAGAAATTTTGGGATTCGTAAAAGTGATTTTAGCCGTAATTTTGTGTTTAAGTGGCTACTTTTAACGCACCGTAAATGAAGGAGCAAAGTATGGCGGATAAAGTAAGTTGTGTCGTTGTCACCTATAATCGATTGGCGCTGTTAAAGCGGTGTTTAAACGCCATTTTTGCGCAGTCTAAACCAGTAACGGATATTTTTATCGTTAATAATCATAGTTCTGATCAAACTGCCGCTTATTTGGCCCAACAAAAAGGTACCCACGTACACATTTTTAATTTAAACGAGAATCTTGGTGGCGCCGGTGGTTTCGTCTATGGTATGCAGCAGGCGGCCAAAGTAGCTAACGATTATATCTGGTTAATGGATGATGATACGTTAGTTCATGCCGATACGTTAGCGCAGTTATTACGTCCAGCAAAAAGAATTCCAAATTTTGGTTTTTTGAGTCCGCAAGTAAAACTTAAGGACGGCACAATTGGTAATCGGCCGTTACCGTTGTACGATTGGCAACCAGAAGCAAAAACTGGCTTAACGCGGTTGAAAACAGGGTCGTTTGTGGCAATTTTATTTAACCAGCGAATCGTTGAACGGCTGGGACTGCCGATTAGTGATTTCTTTATTTGGTTTGATGATCATGAATATACAATGCGAATTTCGCAACATTATCCGGCCTACTATGTGCCAACCGCACAGGTTACCCATTTAACAGTTGCCGCCACGCCGGACATCTTGACTGATCAGAAACGAATTCCCCGCTATTTTTATTTGTTTCGTAATAAGTACTATACGCAAAAAGAATTTCGGGGCAGCTGGGGTGCGATTAAAGATATTTTGGCTAATCTCGTCATCATTGGGCAGATTATTGTTGGTAAACGGCCAAAAAAAGGGCAAAAAATCATGACCGTGATTCGTGGTACTTGGGCAGGCCTATTTTTCAAACCACAAATTAAGTCAGTCAATAATGAAGAAGGAAGGTAGCAGTTTGTTACAATCAACGGATGCTTACAAACCAGTTGCCAGTCCAGGAGAAGGTCTCTTTTGCTTCGCTTTTGGGCTAAGCTTCTTTTGGTACCTTTTTAAATTAAGTATGCTAGCCAGTTACATGCCTTCTTTAGCCGGGCGGTTAGTTTTTGTGCTTAGTGGAGCGCTAATTTTATTGAAGATTGTTTTTGTGGATAGCTATACGCGCCGCGAGTTAATGCAGGCGGGACTTGTGACGGTTATTTTCACACTTTCGTCCTTGATGTCAAAGGATCGAATTTTATTAATTATCTTATTATTTATTCTTGGGGCCAAGGGCATCAATTTTGACCAAATCATTAAGACTTATTTGTGGATTGGAATTCCTGAAGTGCTTGTCATCATGTTGCTAGCACAGTATAAGGTTATTACTAACCTAATTATTTACCGCAGTATTGATCAAGGAGGGGCGGCACGGCAGTCCTTTGGCTTTTCTTCACCAACTGATTTCTCAGCAATTGTACTTTTTTTGTTCATTGCTTATTGTTATTTAAAACGGGGAAAATTAAAGTTCATTGATTACGTTGTGACCCTATTTATTTCCTACTTTTTATTAGTCTTTTGTGATGCACGGTTGGATGTGATTTCCCTTTTATTAGTTTGTTTAGCGATGCTGCTCTATAGTAGCCTCAGATTTTTGCCACGGCAGCACTGGTTGGCCAGACTTTTTCACTGGACGTGGTTGACCTTTCCAATTAGTGCCTTTCTTTCGGTTTGGTTGACGTTAACGTATCGGAAGGGTTCGACCTTCTATGCATTTCTTGATAATGCGTTATCCGGTCGGCTGCACATTGGCCGTCAAGGTTATGATAAGTACGGTCTTAGTCTGTTTGGGCAACATATTGTTGAACACGGTAATGGCGGTAATATTGCTCTAAAAACAAATTGGCAAAAAACGGCGTATTTCTATTTAGATTCTTCTTTTATCCGTTTATTGTTAATTTACGGGATTATTCTGTTTTTGTTTATTGTTATCTTTTTTAGTTGGTACTCGTTTCAGTTAACCAAGCAGGGTAATTTATTAGTGCCACTGATTTTGGCGATTGTTGCCGTAAATAGTATGATTGAACCTAATTTACTTCAGATCAACAAGGACCCATTCCTTTACTTGATTTTTGCACAATTACCACTGACACATAATTTTAGTCCGTTTGGAGGTGGTCATTCTGGATTCAGTCACGATTAGCATCGTTACGCATAATAGCAAGCATATTTTCCATGTGTTGAATCAAATTAAAACCGAATTGGCCGCTTCATCCGTAGGGGTTATGGTGTTTGATAATGCTTCCGCGCCGGCTTACCAAAATCAGTTGAAGGCTTACCAGTCTGATCAAATTCAAATCACCTTAGCCTCTGTAAATAAAGGCTTCGGTTTTGGTCATAACTATAATCTTGCGCGGATTAAAACAACTTATTTTATTTGTTGTAATCCCGATATTCTACTCAAAAAGGCCGACTTCACACTGATGTTGCATCAATTACAAGCTCGGCCGGAGATTAGTATGGTAACACCAAAGATTGTTGATCCAAAAGGTGAAACGCAATATTTGATCAGACGGCGATTAGATGTTTTTGATTATTTATTACGCTTCGTCCCCTTTGGTTTTGTTAAGCGTCTGTTTGCAAAACGTTTAGCCCACTATGAATGTCGCGATTTATCGAATCAGACACAGCTGATTAAATATGGCTCAGGTGCGTTCATGTTTCTACGGGCACAAGCTATGCGTGAAATTGGTGGTTTTGATGAACGCTTTTTTATGTATTTTGAGGATAACGATTTATGTGATCGATTGCGGCAAGCTGGCGGGAAGATTTGTTATGTACCGGCGGCTCGGGTTGTTCATTACTACGCCCGGGATTCGCACAAACATTTTTCGGTTTTTATCATATTTTTAAAATCAATGACGAAGTACTTTAATAAGTGGGGTTGGCAGTTTTTTTAGCTAACCTTCCATTGCGGAGTAGTAGGCCATACGCCATAATCTGGGCGCTTTTTCAGGCACTCGTAGTTTAAACGTGTTTGAAAAAGCAGATTCCTGCGGTTGCCATGTTTCAACTTGGCGCTTTTCGCCATAGTTGAATGGACAACGTATGTAGCATCAAGATTATTAACGTTTTTGGTTAATAATCCTCAATTGCGAAATAGTAGCTACGATCGCCAAATCATCTGTTTCACAGATAATTCGTCAATCTAGGCTAATCCTCAGAATCTAACCGCTTTTTCAGGCACTCCCAGTTTAAACGTGTTTGAAAAAGCAGATTATTGCGTATAGCTACGCTAGTCGAACGATCCGCTGCGCGTCTCTTTTCGCCTAGCTAGGCTATACTCCATAATCTAACCGCTTTTTCAAACACTCTTCAGTTAAGTTCGCACGGTTCTAGTAAAAATGCTAAAATGAATTTATTAAATTTTATGGAGATTAATTATGACAAAATTATACCCAGACGATAGTTATACGTTGCATACTGACCTTTATCAAATTAATATGATATTGACTTACTGGGAAAAGAATATTCATAATCGTCAGGCCGTTTTTGAATGTTATTTTCGTGATATGCCGTTTGGCAACGGTTACGCAATTTTTGCTGGCCTAGAACATGTTGTTCGTTATATTCAACAGATTAAGTTTTCGGATTCAGATATTGCGTATTTACGTGAGGCCGAGGGTTATCCTGAGGAATTTTTAGACTATTTACGCGACTTTAAATTTACTGGCACAATTCGGTCCGCAATTGAGGGCGATCTTGTTTTTAATAATGAGCCAATTCTCCAAGTCGAAGGAAATCTTGCTGATTGTCAGTTGGTCGAAACGGCGATTTTAAACATGGTTAATTATCAAACCTTGATTGCAACCAAGGCGGCGCGGATTAAATCAATTGTCGGCAGTGATATGGTCATGGAGTTTGGTACCCGCCGTGCGCAAGAAATGGATGCCGCCGTTTGGGGGACACGAGCCGCCTATATCGGTGGTTTTGATGCGACGAGTAACGTTCGGGCGGCCAAGATTTTTGGAATTCCAGTCAGTGGAACTCACGCCCACTCGTTAGTTCAGGCCTATCGCAGTGATTATGAAGGCTTTAAGGCATATGCTGAAACGCACCGGGATTGTGTTTTTCTAGTGGATACGTATGACACCTTAAAAAGTGGGGTACCGAATGCTATTCGGGTGGCCAATGAAATGGGCGATCAAATTAATTTTCAGGGCGTCCGAATTGATTCTGGTGATATGGCCTACATCTCAAAACGTGTGCGTCAGCAACTGGATGAAGCTGGCTACACCGAAGCCAAGATTTATGCTTCTAACGACTTAGACGAAAAAACAATTCAAAACTTGAAGATGCAGCACGCAAGAATTGATGTTTGGGGCATTGGAACCAAATTAATTACAGCGTATGATCAGCCAGCACTGGGTGCCGTCTATAAGTTAGTGTCGATCGAAGATAAAAAAGGCATGATGCGCGACACGATTAAACTATCGAGTAACGCCGAAAAAGTGTCGACGCCTGGTAAAAAGCAAGTTTGGCGGATTACTAAAAGAGCGGATGATAAATCAGAAGGGGATTATATTGCTTTTTGGGATGAAAAGCCTCTGGAACAAGATTCTATTTACATGTTTCATCCGCACTACACTTACATTAATAAAACGATTACTGATTTTAACGCCCGTCCAATTCTGCACGACATTTTTGAGAACGGCAAATTAGTTTATAAGTTGCCTAATTTATCAGAAATTCGCCGTTATGCCGCCGCTAATCTTGATTCGTTATGGGATGAATACAAGCGTGATTTGAACCCACAAGATTATCCAGTTGATCTATCACAAAAGTTGTATGATCATAAGATGAAAATTATCCAAGAGGTTAGTAAAAATGTGGGTAAAGAGCAAGATACGATTAATTAAGGAGTGACCTTAATGCGAAAGTTACAACAAGAAATTATTGCGGCAATGAAAACTCAACCAGAAATTGATCCGAAGCTCGAAATTCGTAAGAGTGTTGATTTTTTGAAGGCTTATTTACGGAAATATCCGTTTGTAAAATCATTAGTTTTAGGAATTTCTGGTGGTCAGGATTCAACTTTGGCCGGGCGGTTAAGTCAGATGGCGATTAACGAAATGCGAACAGAAACCGGCGATGACACTTACCATTTTATTGCTGTTCGCTTACCTTATGGTGATCAGGCTGATGAATCCGACGCCATGGCGGCAATTGAGTTTATTCAGGCCGATACCATTTCGCGAGTTAACATTAAGCCAGCTGTCGATGCAACCGTCACGGCACTTGAGGCCAATCAATTAAGTATTAGCGATTTCAACAAGGGTAACATCAAAGCACGGCAGCGAATGATTGCCCAGTATGGTATTGCTGGCGCACGAAAAGGTGTCGTGGTTGGAACTGATCATTCAGCTGAATCGATTACAGGTTTTTACACCAAATTCGGTGATGGCGGTGCTGATCTAGTGCCTTTATACCGGTTAGATAAGGAACAGGGTAAGCAATTGCTACGGGAATTAGGTGCGCCGGTTCACTTATACGAAAAGGTACCGACGGCTGATCTGGAAGAGAATCGTCCTGCGTTACCAGATGAGGCGGCCTTAGGGGTTCGCTATGAAGATATTGACGCCTACCTAGAAGGTAAGGAAGTCAGTCAAAAGGCGGCCGATGTCATTGAAGGCTGGTATTTGAAGACGGCACATAAGCGCCACTTACCAATCACGATTTTTGATGATTTTTGGAAATAATAACAAATGACTTGCGTTTAGGATAATTAATCAGTTATACTAAATTTAAATCATAGGGGAGTAACTTGCAGCTGTATCTTTGTTGCGATAACGTCATCAGCAAGAAAAATTATTTTTCTGGTGTTGTCTTAAAAAGTGAGACTTATGTGTGTCTGTTTACTGTGACATACATAAATCGCACTTTTTTTGTATGTTACGTTAGGCAGTGGGATCTTATTGTACCAAATAGTAATTATAGCGTTGAAGGAGGAATAATTTATGGCTCAGCAACAAAAACAACCTTATTACCAACAAAGTAGTAAAGAATTACTGACAAAGTTTTCGACAACCGATGCGGGTTTAAGTAAGCAGGAGGCACAGCAACGGTTAACGCAAAACGGGCCGAATTCCTTAGTCGCAAATAAGCGTAAAAATGTTTTACAACGTTTTATTGACCAATTCAAAGATTTTATGATTATTGTTTTACTGGTGGCCGCATTAGTAGCCGGTTTTTCTGGTGAAATTGCAGATGCCGTGATCATCATGCTGGTTGTTATTTTAAACGCCGTTTTTGGCGTTTTCCAAGAGATGCAGGCCGAAGCAGCGATTGATTCACTTAAAGAGATGTCTGCACCTAAGGCCAACGTTTTACGCGGTGGGAATGTGGTTACCATTAACAGTGAGGACATTGTGACTGGGGACATTGTTTTGCTGGAGGCGGGGGATGTTATTCCGGCCGATCTGCGTTTGATTGAAGCGCAGCAGTTACGACTTGAGGAGTCCGCTTTAACTGGTGAGTCAGTACCAGTGGAAAAATCAGTTAAGGCATTAAACGCCGGAACTGACGAAAAGGTCAGTTTAGGTGATCAAATTAACATGGCCTTCATGAACAGTAACGTAACAAACGGCCGTGGTGTTGGCCTTGTTGTCGCAACCGGGATGCAAACTGAGGTTGGCCGAATTGCCGGAATGCTAAATCAGGCCGATGAAACCAAGACGCCACTTCAGGAAAATCTAAATCACTTAGGCAAGGTTTTAACTTGGATTATTTTAGGTTTGTCCGTTTTAATTTTTGTCCTAGGTCTACTTAATCGCCAAGAATCTGTGTTAAACATGTTGCTCACCGCGATCTCCTTGGCCGTTGCAGCAATTCCAGAAGGGTTGCCGGCCATCGTAACGATTACGTTAGCGTTGGGAACGAAGCGAATGGCTAAGCGCCACGCAATTGTTCGTAAGTTACCAGCCGTTGAAACGTTGGGGAGTACTGACATTATTGCCTCAGATAAAACGGGTACCTTAACGCAAAATAAGATGACCGTAGAACGTATTTTCGAAAATAATGAGTTAACGGACGCTAAAACCAGTCAAGTAACCCTTGATGATAAGGTTGTTCGGATTATGACGTTAGCAAACGATACTAAAATTAATGCTGATGGCGAGTTACTTGGAGATCCAACTGAAACAGCCTTGGTTCAATTTGGCCTGGATCATCAATTAGACGTGGCCGATTTGATTAAACAATTGCCACGAGCCGGCGAGGTGCCATTTGATTCTGAACGGAAGCTAATGACAACGATCCATCAATTGGACGATAACCGTTATTTAATTGCGACTAAAGGGGCACCTGATCAACTATTACCCCGAACAACGCATTATCAATTAAATGATAAAATGCCAGAAATGGACGCTAAAGAACGAGAAACAATTTTGGCTACCAATACTAAATTGGCGAAGCAGGCCCTCCGAGTTTTGGGGATGGCGTATAAGATTGTGCCAACCTTGCCAGCTGAAATAACGACTGAAACCGTGGAGCAGGATTTAACTTTCGCTGGTTTGATTGGGATGATTGATCCAGAACGACCGGAAGTGGCCAATGCTGTCGCTGAAGCTAAGGGTGCTGGAATTCGTTCACTAATGATCACTGGGGATCACCGGGACACGGCCGAAGCAATTGCATTGCGCCTTGGTATTCTCCAACCGGATGAACACGATGCAGTAATTACCGGTAGTGAGTTAGATGCCTTAAGTGACGCCGAGTTTGCTAAAAAAGTACCTGATTATGTCGTTTACGCGCGGGTTGCGCCGGAACACAAGGTTCGAATTGTAAAGGCTTGGCAAAAACGCGGCAAAGTCGTTGCCATGACTGGTGACGGGGTTAACGATGCGCCAGCACTGAAAACCGCAGATATCGGTGTTGGGATGGGAATTACCGGTACGGAAGTTTCGAAGAATGCTTCTGATATGGTGTTAGCCGATGATAATTTTTCTACAATTGTCGTTGCCGTTGAAGAAGGCCGAAAAGTATTTGCCAATATTCAAAAAGCTGTTCAATACTTGCTTTCCGCAAATCTAGGTGAAGTGTTGACCTTATTTATGATGACAATTCTAGGCTGGCAAATTTTGGCGCCCGTTCAGATTTTATGGATCAATTTAGTCACGGATACTTTTCCAGCGATTGCGCTGGGACTTGAACCAATGGAACGTGATATCATGAAACATAAACCTCGGGGACGTGATTCAAACTTCTTGTCTGGCGGAGTGACGTCGTCGATCTTTTACCAAGGCTTACTCGAGGGTGGCATTACCTTACTCGTTTATTGGTTAGCGATAAACTACCCAGTTCACGCAGCGGCAAACTTGGCCCACGCCGATGCCTTAACGATGGCATTTGCAACTTTAGGGATGATTCAATTGTTCCACGCCTTTAACGTTAAGTCGATTCACGGAACGATTTTCCACCGGGGAATTTTTGCCAACCGTTCATTTAATTGGGCCATCTTAGCCTCAGCAGTACTTTTAGCAGCTACGATCGTAATGCCTGGTTTCAACAAATTATTCCACGTGACGCATTTGGACTGGTTCCAGTGGGGCATTGTGTTGGGGGCTTCGTTATCAATCATTGTGATTGTTGAAATTGTGAAGTTCTTCCAGCGTCGTTTTCATAAAGCCTAAAGAGTGTTTGAAAAAGCGGTCAGATTCTGAGGATTAGCCTAAACGGACGAATTATCTGTGCAACGGATGATTGGGCTGTTGTAGCTAACCGCAGGAAGCTGCTTTTTCAACCACGTTTACACTAAATAAAGGTATTTTTTAAACAAGCCTAAGCTAAAAAATAGGTTTGTGGTAAAATGAGTTGGAATTAAAATCCAAATAATAAAAAAATATCTTCGTGATTATCAGCAATACATTGAAGGTATAAACAGTAGTTACGCCAAAACTCATTTGTGTTGTAACCGCTAGGAGGCAAATTATGTCAAAAGCACAACAATTAAAAACCCATTACGCTCACGTTGTTGATTCAATGATTCAGACAACCCAAAATTTAACTAGTCAGTTAAATGGCGATTACGAGTTGATTAAACAAGCAATTGCCACCGATACTGTGAGTGAAATTGCCAATGACCAATGGCTGAGTATAAAAAAGAACTTTAATGCCGGAGTTGCGGATTACCAGAAAAGTTTAGAAACACTAAAAGACGTGCGACCACCGGCAAAGGCGATGGGCTTACAGCATTCACTCCTAGCAGCTTACACGGATTATGTTGCTGGATGTGGGGCAATGGCAGATGCGGTTGATGCTGAAAAACATACCGTTGACGTATCGGCATTTACAGCGGCAGAAAAGCAGCAGGATCAGGCGTCAGAGGCAATGAACAAGCAAGTAAGTCGCTTGTCATCCGTACTTTCTTAAATCAGGATTAAAATTTAGGTTGACAAACTCTCATTTTATTTTTATACTTTAACTATTCAAATTAGAAATAACGAGGTCACAGTTATGAAAACAAGTAATCGTCAAAAGTTGAATCGCCAGTTCTGGCAAAGCCAACATTAGACGGATTGACGTAGGTGCAATCTGTCAGATGCAGATTGTATCTATGTTGGCTGTGCTCTTTTAAAAGTGCCCGCATAGATCGTATACTATGCGGGTTTTTGTTTGCTTAAAGCAATTACCCACCAGACTGGGCAATTGCTTTTTTGTTTGAAATGCATTTTCCAAACACACTTAGGTTATTTCGTAAGGGGAGGAATTATTATGTTAGAGCTGCAACAGGTTGTAAAACAAATTGGGGGCGGACAAAAATGAAACGAATGATCGGCTTGATTGCTATTCTGGTTGCTTTTTTGGGAGTTGCTTTCTTTCAAGAAGGTGGCGTTAAAACGGCAGCACCACAAGAAGTTAAGAAACCAACCATCGGTATTTTACAAACAATGTCGCATCCGGCGTTGGATCAAATCACAAAAGGCACGATTGATCAGTTAAAGAAGCGGGGCTACGTCAACGGTAAGACGGCCAAGATTGATTTTGAAAATGCCCAGGGTGATCAAAGTAACCTTAAATCAATGGCGGATCGGTTTGACAATGAAGATACCGATCTTAATATTGGGATTGCAACACCAGCGGCTCAATCAATTGCCAACGCAAATAAAACGACACCATTGATTCTTGGTGCAATCTCCAATCCAAAGAGCGCCGGGTTAGTCAGTAACTACAAGCACCCAGGTGGTAACATTACTGGGGTTTCGAACTTGACACCAACGAATGATCAAATTCGTTTGGTTCGTGAGATCATGCCTAACGTTAAGGAGCTAGGTGTGATGTACACTTCTGGTGATCCTTCGGCGGCCGCTGAAGTTAAAGTAGTACGACAAGTAGCGCCTAAGTACGGATTTAAGCTTAAAGAATTCACTGTTTCTAATTCCAGTGATGTGGATCAAGTTGCACAAACGATGTTGCAACAGGTTAAGGCCGTATACGTGCCAACGGATAATACCATTGCAACTGCGATGCAAACTTTGGTAAAAGATGCTAACAATGCGCATGTACCCGTATTTCCACCAGCTGGAACAATGGTTCATGATGGTGGTTTGGCCACTTACGGAATCAATCAGTATCAATTAGGAGTTGCCACAGGAAATATGGCGGCCGATGTGTTGCAAGGCAAAGCAAAACCAGCAACAACGCCAATCAAAATTATTGCTAAGGGCGATTTAGTGCTAAATATGAAAGAAGCCAAGTTATTGGGGATCAATATTCCGACACACTTAGTGAACGAAGCTTCTAAAAAAGGAGAGATCATTCGATGAGTTTAATAGTATCTGCAATTGGGCAAGGCCTATTATGGGGCATTATGGGCGTTGGATTATTCCTAACTTTTAGAATCTTAGATTTTCCAGATATGACTGTTGAAGGAACTTTCCCGTTTGGAGCGGCAGTTTGTGTGACGGCAATTACTCACGGTGTTTCACCGATTTTGGCGACACTCTTGGCTTTTGGTGCGGGGCTGCTAGCGGGGCTTGTCACTGGGTTACTGTACACCAAAGGTAAAATTCCGATTTTGTTAGCCGGAATCCTTGTAATGACGGCGTTATATTCGATTAATTTACGGGTAATGGGTAAAGCAAATGTGTCTTTGTTAAATCAAAAAACATTATTCAGCTTTCCATTCTTAAAGGCATTACCACAATATTTTGACAGTATTTTTATTGGTCTGTGTTTAGTGATCGTAACGATTGTCTTCTTAGTTTGGTTCTTACAAACTGAATTAGGCCAGTCCTTTATTGCAACTGGTGATAATGAATTCATGGCCCGTTCATTAGGAATTAAAACGGACGGTATGAAAATTATGGGCCTAATGGTCTCTAATGGTTTTATCGGTCTATCCGGTGGCTTGATGGCTCAAAGTAACGGTTACGCCGATGTTTCAATGGGGATTGGGGTCATCGTTATTGGTCTTGCCTCAATTATTATCGGCGAAGTTGTTTTTGGCGAATTAACCATGAATCAACGCTTAGTTGCCGTAGTTCTTGGCAGTATTCTTTACCGCTTCGTTATCCTGATCGTCTTGCAATTAGGCTTCAACACCAATGATCTGAAATTAATTTCGGCGGTTGTCTTGGCCTTTGCTTTGATGCTACCAGCATTTCAGACTAAATTTCATACGCGGCAAATGATTCGAAAGGGGCTGACAACACATGACGACTAAAGAAGAATTATTAAGTTTAAAGGATGTTGTAGTCTCAGTTAATAATGGTAACGAATTGCGACCAATTCTAAAAAAACTAAACTTAACCATTAACGCTGGCGACTTCATTACAATTTTAGGAACAAATGGTGCTGGTAAAACAACGTTATTCAATACGATTGCCGGTAACCTCCACCCAACCAGTGGCCAAGTTTTACTACGTGGCCAAAATATTGCGCAACAAAATGAAGAGCAGCGAGCCAGCTTTTTAGCCCGTGTTTTCCAGGATCCAAAAATGGGAACGGCCCCGCGAATGACGGTCGCTGAGAATTTATTGTTAGCAACGCAACGTGGTCAAAGAAGAGGATTACGATTACGCAAGTTACGCCAAAATCGTGATCGTTTTCGTGAAATGTGCGCTGAAATGGGAAATGGTTTAGAAAACCATTTGGACACACCAACGGGTAATTTATCTGGTGGGCAACGACAGGCGCTAAGCTTGTTAATGGCGACTTTGACCAGCCCTGATATTTTACTGTTGGATGAGCACACGGCGGCACTTGATCCAAAAACGAGTGAACAATTAATGCAATATACCATGGAACGAATTAATCAGAATCACCTTACTTGTTTAATGATTACCCATCATCTAGAGGATGCGCTCAAGTACGGTAATCGTTTAGTGGTTATCGATGACGGCCGCATTGAAGCGGATTATGATGCTAAACAAAAGCAGACGATGACCCGGGAGAAATTGTACGATTTCTTTGATGAAACAATTGGTTAAATAGTTAATGAAAAACGGCAGCGTGAAGTGACTCATTGTACCAGACTAAAATCTGGTGGGGAGTTACTGAACGCTGTTTTTTTGATGTGGCGGTTGGAAAATATTTTTACTAGTAGGTACTGGGCTAAATTAGTATAACCGTGTTTGAAAAAGTAGATTATTGCGTATGGCTGCGCGGCTCTTTTCGCCTAGCTGCCATGTTTCTTGCGGTGATCGAGACGAATTGGGTTGAGGAAACACAGTTATGGACTGTATAACTGTGCCCTTAGTTTTTCGCCACAAGAATGGTCAACGTTCGTAGCATCAAGGAATATTAGTGCTCTTTGCTAATATTCTTCCTCCATTGCGGAGTAGTAGGCTATACTCCATAATCTAACCGCTTTTCAGGCACTCTCAGTTTAAACGTGTTTGAAAAAGCAGATTCCTGCGGTTGTCATGTTTTAACTTGGCGGTTTTCGCCGTGCTAGTTCTTGCGGCACGTACTTTGCCACAAGAATAGACAACATTTGTAGCATCATGAGTTATTTGCGCTTCTTGCAAATAACTAACCGTAATTGCGAAGTAGTAGTTGAATGGACAACGTATGGAGCATCAAGATTATTATCGTACTTGGTTAATAATCCTCAATTGCGAAATAGTAGCTACGATCGCCAAATCATCTGTTTCACAGATAATTCGTCAATCTAGGCTGCGATTCGGACTTCGGTTTATCCTAGTCCGATCGACATCGTTAGTAATCCTCGGAATCTAACCGCTTTTTCAAACACTCTCTAGTAATTTAGGTGAAAAGTACCGTATAATAAAGGCTAGAAGAAACCACTGACAAATAAATGATCTATTGTTTAAGTCGTGAAAATTAAGTGTAGGAGAATTAGTAAATGGATAACGCAGTTTTACAGCGGACAATTAAATTACTGCCCCAATATCAAGCAAAACAAATTAAGGCAACGTTAGAACTATTGACCAGTAGCAATACGGTTCCCTTTGTGGCTCGTTACCGAAAAGAAGCTACTGGTAATTTAGATGAAGTTCAGATTCGGGAGATTGAGTCTGCCTACCATTATCAGGGTAACTTGAGTAAACGCCAGGCTGAAGTTTCCAATATTATTGCCGAACAGGATAAGCTGACTGATAAATTACGTCAACAAATTGCTGCGGCACAAACGCTTCAGGAAGTGGAAGATCTTTATTTACCGTACAAGCAAAAGCGCCGAACCAAAGCTACGATTGCTAAAGAAAGTGGTTTAGCGCCTTTTGCAACTTATTTATTGCAACTACCAAATAGTTCGGCGACTGTACTACAACAAAAGGCTGAGGAATACGTTGATTCGGAAAAAAATGTTCCTGACGTGCCGGCCGCTTTCGCCGGAGCTCACGAAATTTTGGCAGAGCAATTTAGTGATAACGCAGATTTCCGTCGTTGGATTCGGCAATATACGGAAAAAAATGCGCATTTTATTTCGCAAGTTAAAACTAAGGCGGAAGATGAAAAGCAAGTCTACGCAATTTATTATGATTTTAACGAACCTCTAGCAAAGATGGTGTCTTACCGTGTTTTAGCAATCAATCGGGGCGAAAAAGCTGGTATTCTCAAGGCTCATCTTGAAGTCTCCGACCGACCGATCATTTGGCACATGGCGCAACAAGTCTTGCGGGGCACGACTAATGCTGCAGCGCAGTATGTTCAAACGGCAATCGAGGATGCTTATAAACGGTTTATTGGTCCCGCAATTGAGCGGGAAATCCGGAACCAATTAACCGAAAGCGCTGGCGACCAAGCAATTGCCGTTTTCGGTGATAATTTGAAGCATTTGTTATTACAAGCACCATTAAAGGGCCGGGTTGTTTTGGGCTTTGATCCAGCTTACCGCACGGGCTGCAAATTAGCCGTGGTTGATCCGACCGGAAAATTTCTAGATAAATTAGTCATTTACCCGCACAAACCAGCTAACGCCGAAAAGCGCAAGGCTGCAGCACCGGCGTTTAAAAATTTAATTGAGAAAAATCAGGTTGAAATGATTGCAATTGGTAACGGAACGGCTAGCCGAGAATCAGAACAGTTTGTCGCTGAAGTGCTAAAAACAATTGACCGGAAAGTTTATTATGTCATTGTTAACGAGGCCGGTGCCAGTGTTTATTCGGCCAGTCAAGTGGCCCGGGACGAGTTTCCTGAGTTTAACGTTGAAGAACGAAGCGCAGTCAGTATTGCCCGACGATTGCAGGACCCACTGGCCGAGTTGATTAAGATTGACCCAAAGGCGGTTGGGGTTGGCCAGTATCAACATGACGTTTCCCAAAAGCATTTGGGCGAGCAGCTAGATGTTGTTGTGGAAAATGTGGTAAATAGTGTTGGGGTTAACGTTAATACGGCCAGCCCTGAGTTGTTAGCACATATTTCTGGTTTGACGAAAACAACGGCCCACAATATTGTTAATATGCGTAATGAGGTTGGTAATTTTACCGATCGGAAGGCGCTCAAAAAAGTGCCCCGTTTAGGACCAAAAGCGTTTGAACAGTCAGTTGGGTTTCTTCGCATTATTGGCGGGAAAACAATTTTGGACAATACTGATATTCATCCGGAAAGTTATTCATTGGCTAAGCAAATTTTGGCCCATTTTGATTTAACTTTGGCTGATGTTGGTCGCCAAAAGGCAAAGAATACTTTGCAGCAGGCAAACGTGACTGAGTTAGCTAATGAATTTGAGGTTGGCGCCGTTACGTTACAAGATATTATTGCTGGGTTGATCAAACCAGGTCGTGATTTGCGAGATGATTTTGCGCAACCATTATTACGGACGGACGTGTTGACGATCGCCGATTTAAAAGCAGGGATGGCCTTAGAAGGTACCGTGCGGAATGTGATTGATTTTGGCGCTTTTGTCGACATCGGTGTTAAGCATGATGGTTTGGTGCATATTTCGCAATTAGCCAATCATTTTGTCAAGCGACCTAGCGATGTGGTCTCGGTTGGTGATATTGTGCACGTTTGGGTCTTAGCGGTTGATAAAGAGCGTGAACGGGTGCAGCTAACCATGTTGCCGCCAGAGGAAAAGCATGGATAACACTGACTTAACTAAATTGGTGCAGGAGGTTTCGTTAACCTCATTTAGGCGGCCTTTTAAGCACGTTGCTGTTTTTAATTCGCGTTTACGGACAACTGGGGGCCGGTATGATTTACGTGATCACCATATTGACATTAATCCCAAAATGTATCAGCATTATGGCAAGCAAGTTTTAATTGGTATTATCAAGCATGAACTGTGTCATTACCATTTACATTTAACTGGTAGCGGCTATCAACACCGAGATGCGGCCTTTAAAAAATTATTACTTCAGGTTGGTGGGAGTCGCTACGCACCGGCTTTACCGCAGCAAGTTGGCAAAAATAAATACCAGTACGTCTGTCGCAAGTGCGGTCATCGTTACCAACGACAGCGACGAATTAATTTGAAAAAGTATGTTTGTGGCCATTGTCACGGTCATTTACAGTTAATTACAGAAAGAGGGGAATCTTATGCGTGAAATTGGGATTGGTTTGCTAGGTTTAGGGACGGTTGGCAGCGGGGTTGTTCGTTTGTTACAGGATAATCAGGCGAAGATTTCATCAATTACTGGCCGCCGGTTAACCATCAAGCGAGTCATCGTTCGGCACCCAGAAAAGCACCGTGATACTAAGCTGGATGGTGTACCGATGACGGCCAACATTGAGGATATGATCCAGGATCCAGCCGTTCAAATTGTAGTTGAAGTGATGGGAACCATTCAACTGGCGGAAGACTACATAAAACGTCTATTACAAGCGGGGAAACACGTTGTTACTGCCAATAAGGATCTAATTGCCCAAAAAGGCGGCGAATTGGTTGATATTGCGGCAAAGAAACAACGTGATTTGATGTATGAGGCTAGTGTTGCTGGTGGGATTCCAATTTTACGAACGATTGTTAATAGTTTTGCTGCTGACCAGATTTTAGAAGTTAGTGGGATCGTTAACGGAACAACTAACTATATTTTGACGCAAATGAACCAGAAGAAAGTTAGTTACGCAGCGGCCTTGAAATCAGCCCAGGACTTAGGCTTTGCCGAAAGTGATCCAACAAATGACGTGATGGGAATTGACGCTGCTTATAAAATGATTATCTTAACTCAGTTTGCTTTTGGAATGAGCCTTAAATTGGAGAATGTGACTGTTGAAGGAATTGACAAGGTTCGTTTAGAAGACATTCAGCAGGCACAAAGTTTAGGCTACACGATCAAATTAATTGGTGACGCCAAGGAAATTGATGGAAAGGCCAGTGTTTCGGTGGGACCAACATTAATTGCAAACAGCAATCCATTGGCGGCCGTGCAAAATGAAAATAATGCTGTAGTTGTTAAAAGTGCAGCGGTTGGTAACACAATGTTTTACGGACCCGGTGCAGGTGAGTTACCAACGGCCAATAGTGTTGTCAGTGACATTATTGCGGTAACCAAGGATATTGGGATTGGCATTACCGGTAATACTTTTAACAGCTACCGACACCAGGTGGCCATTGCACCTAATAGTGCAGTTAAATCTGCGTACTACCTTGCATTAAAGGTTCGGGACATTCCGGGACAAATGTTGGCCTTAACGCGAATTATGGCTGAATCAAAGGCCAGTTTCCGCCAGATTTTTCAAACGTCCAGCGATGGTGATTTCGCCCGGGTGGTTATGATTACCCACGAAATTAGTTTGGCCCAATTAGAGAAAGTTCAGGAAAAAGTGGCCGTATTAGAAAACATTGAATTAATCTCTAGTTACCGCGTTTTGGATTAACTATAGCTCTAAAGAATTGAGGCGGGCCATGTTTCCCGGGCACGGTTTTCGTGCTAGGAGAATGGCTATCATCCGAAAATAAGATTTTGCGGTAACGTAAAAAGACCTTAAAGAATTGAGGAGGCCATGTTTCGAGTGCACGATTTTCGTGCTAGGAGAATGGACATCATCCGAAAATGGGATTTGCGGTAACGTAAAATAGACCTTATAGAATTGAGGAGGAATGAAAGTGACAGTTATTCGTGTACCGGCGACAAGCGCCAACCTTGGACCAGGTTTTGATTCAATTGGGATTGCCTTAAATTTATATCTGACTTTAGAAATAAAAGAAGCACGGCAGGATTGGTTAATGACGCAGCCCTTTAGTGCCGACATTCCTTCCGACAAACGTAATCTTATCATCAAAACGGCTTTGGCCTTAGTACCTGATTTACCACCACATCATTTGGTGGAAACGACAAATATTCCTTTGGCTCGCGGCTTAGGCAGTAGTTCTTCGGCGATTGTTGCGGGAATTGAATTGGCTAACCAGCTTGGTGGGCTAGGCCTGAGCAATGAAGAGAAGTTACAAATTGCGGTTCGCCTAGAAGGTCATCCAGATAATGTAGCGCCAGCAATTTACGGTAACTTTGTCGTTGCGACATTTGATGGTGTTCAAGCAAATGCAATCAGTGCACCATTTCCGGCGGCAAAGGCGTTGGTCTTTGTGCCGGAGACTGAGTTATTGACTGCAAAAAGTCGCGCAGTATTACCCAAACAGTTACCACTAAGAAATGCTGTTGCGACCAGCTCGGCGGCTAATGTTTTAGTGGCGGCCGTTTTGCGGGGTAATTTACAATTGGCAACCCAAATGATGGGCCGCGACCAATTCCACGAAACTTATCGCCAGCAGTTAGTTCCTCAGCTGGGTAAGATTCGCAAAGTATTGCAGAATGAAGGAATTTACGGAACTTACTTAAGTGGCGCTGGGCCAACGGTGTTGACAATGGTTGCACCGGAGAGCTTGACCACTGCCCAAAAAGCCGTTAAGCAGTTAGCGCTGGCAGGTAAATGGTTAACGCTGGATGTAGACGCCAGTGGATTAATGGTGACTAAGTAGTTTCTGAGAAGTCTTTAAAAAAAAGTTGCACCAGTAAAAATAATTTGCTAAACTATAAAAGTTGGCAATTGCGGTTGTGGCGGAATGGCAGACGCGTCAGATTAAGGATCTGGTGGGATATATTTCCCGTGCTGGTTCAAGTCCAGTCAGCCGCATTAATGACAGATTTGATTAAAGGATTGAGGTTTACGCCTCAGTCTTTTTTTTGTTTCAATAATTAGTCGCAGAACTTGTGCTAATATCTTTTAATTTGGCTTAAACGGGTAAAAAAATAGATCAATGATACACTAATGTAAATTGACAGCGGTTTATAATTACTATTATAATAGTGCCAGGATCTTTTATTTGATACACTAGTAGTTGGATTGGACGGGGATTTTGAAGGGGGTAAGCAGATGAGGCGTGTTGAGCGGATTTATGATTACGTTTTAGATGATACTAAGCAACTAACAGCCGCTGCGATCGAACAAGGTGCGGGACCAACCACTAAATCAGTTGCGGCGGCCTTAGAAATTGTGCGGCCAAATGTTTCGAAGGCGCTAAATGACTTGGTTCGTTCTGGAAAATTGCAAAAGCTTGCGGGCCGGCCAGTGCGCTATTTACCGGCCAAATTTTTGGTTCAACCTGATGCAATCATTCGTAAAACAGCCGATCCGGTTACCGCGATGCCGGCACAACCCACGCAAGTGACCAATACTTTCTCAGTTAGTAAAACTGATTTCTTCGATAAAATGATTGGGGCAAATGGAAGTCTAAAGAACCAAGTGGAACAGGCCAAGGCGGCTATGCTTTATCCGCCTAAAGGGTTAAATACATTAATTGTTGGGCCAACTGGTTCTGGTAAAACTTTTTTTGCCAATGGGATGTACCAATTTTCGCAAATTCACCACATTATTGATAAGAACCAACCGTTGATTACTTTTAATTGCGCGGATTACGCTCATAACCCTGAGTTATTGATGTCACATCTGTTCGGCTATACCAAGGGTTCTTTTACTGGTGCTAACGAAGACAAGGATGGCCTCATTCAGGAAGCAAATGGTGGCATGCTCTTTCTCGATGAAGTTCACCGATTGCCACCAGAAGGTCAGGAAATGATCTTTTATTTTATGGATCACGGAACTTACAGTCGATTAGGTGAAACTGCAAAAACGCATCACGCCGACGTTCGTTTAGTGTGCGCGACGACTGAAAACCCTGAGAGTAGTCTGTTAGCAACCTTTGTCCGCCGAATTCCGATTCTCATTCAGTTACCAACGTTTAATACGCGGCCGGCCAATGAGCGGTTAGCCTTGCTGCGCGCGTTGTTTTCATTAGAGGCCAACCGGATTCATAAGCAGATTCGGTTATCCGAAGATGTGGTCAAGGCATTATTGGGCAGCGTTACTTACGGAAACGTGGGCCAATTAAAGTCAAACATTCAGTTGGTATGTGCCAAGGGCTTTTTGAAAAATATGCAGTCACAGGATGAAATTGTGATTACTTCGGAAGATTTGCCAGATAACATTAAGACGGGGATTGCGGCCCTTGCGTCAGATCGGGATGAATTGGGCGAGGTCACCAAATTGCTTGAGCCCTACATGACTGTTGCGCCGGAAGAAGCAACTGCTTTAGTCAAGGAAGATGCCTATGAGCTACCCTATAATCTTTACGAAATTATTGGTAGTAAGGCGGCCATTTTAAAGTCAGAGGGACTTGACCAGGAGCACATCAATAATTTTATTACGACGGATATCAATATTCATTTGAAGTCATTTTATAGAAAAAGCGATTTAGATGCACCGGAAGATGATAAATTAGCTGATATTGTTGATAATGATATTATTGATTTTACGAAGCAAGTTCAACTAAAGGTGCAAGACATGTTGGGTTACACTTTTAAGCAAAATTTTGTGTACGCGGTTAGTTTGCATATTTCCTCCTTTGTTAAGCGGGTTCAGTCGGGAAAAGTGATTCGTAGTATTAGCGACGATCTAAAAGAAATGGTGGCGGATTACCCGCAAGAATTGGATGCAGCTGGGTTGATCAAAAAAGATTTAGAGGACCATTACCAAGTACCAATTCCCCAGTCAGAAGTCTATTACATCACGATTTTACTTGCCTCTTTAAAATCTGATCAAGTCGCTGGTAAAGTTGGCGTCGTAGTTGCGGCCCATGGTAGTAGTACAGCCAGCTCAATGGTGGAGGTCGTGGCCAAATTATTGTCACCAGACAATATTGCTGCCTACGACATGCCAGTTGAGATGAGCCCTAAGGTAGCTTATGGCGGCATCGTTAAAAAGGTTCGTCAAGTTGATCAAGGTAACGGTGTTTTATTGTTAGTGGATATGGGTTCGTTGTCGACTTTTTCCCAGCAGTTATTTGATGAAACCGGAATTGAGGTCAAAACGGTTGATATGGTGACAACGGCGATGATTTTAGAAGCTGTTCGCAAAACCGAGATGATCGATAACGATTTAGCGGCTATTTACCAGGAATTAAAGGAATTTGGCGGCTATTCCAAGGTTAACGCCGAGACGTTGCCGAATGCGGAAATGTTCACGCAACACAGCAAGGAACCACTTGCCAATTTGCCTAAGGGAATTATTGCGATTTGCTCAACGGGTGAAGGAACTGCCGTTAAGATCAAGCAGATGCTCGATAAAAAATTGGCTCAGCGGTTAGACGATGATATTACTGTGATACCAATCTCGGTAGTTAATATGAACCAAACCATCTTTAACCTCAGCCAAAAATACCAGATAATTGCAACTACGGGAATTGTTAAACCTAATTTGAACGTTCCGTATATTTCCTTAGAAAAATTATTGCAAGGTGACGGGGAAGACTTCTTTGATCAGGTTATTGATGGATTGGACACAAAAAATATTCAAAAATCTAGTCCTAGTTTAACTAAGGAACTGTGTGAGGAATACATGCGCGACTACTTTATGTACATTAATCCGCATAAATTAATTGATGTTCTTTGGTCTTATACGGATACAGTGAGCGGTGAATTAGCCGTTTCGTTTACCAATACGTTTAGAATTGGTTTAATTTTACATGTTGCCGGCGCAATTGAACGTGCGCTACTGCGGGATCCGATTTCAGTTGACGATCACGAACTGGCAACAGTAAACCAGTCGCCGTACTATGACAGTATTCAAAAGGCCAACCAATTGTTACAGAGTAAATTACAGCTTTCGCTAAATGATGCTGAAACTTACTATATTGAGCAATTATTCGATACACAAACTGAAAAATACGCTTCTTAAATTTTTATTAATGTATCAATACACTAGGTGCTAGTGTATTGATACATTTTTTTATGGCCGTAAATACCCGCTAAACAGCGATTTATAGCTAATACACAAAAGTTGGCACGGTATTTGCTTTATAGAAAGGTGTACGACTGATTTAAACCAACTTTAATTTAATTGAAGTTCGGCGCAAATAGTTTTAAGGGGACTTTGATCGGTCCGTTTGGGACGTTCTCCAGGAGGTGAAACAGTGTTAGCAATTATTATTGCCAGCCACGGCAGATTTTCTGAAGGAATTTTGCAATCGTCCCAAATGATTTTTGGTAAACAAGATTTAGTCAAAGCCATTACTTTTATGCCTGATGAGGGTCCAGATGAGTTAATGGATAAATTTCAAACTGCGATTGAGTCATTTGGTGTCAATGATCAAATTCTTTTCTTGGTTGATTTGTTTGGCGGGTCACCGTTTAATACTGCAAGTCGGATTGTTGCTGAAGATTTGGATCGTTACGCTTTAGTTACCGGGGTGAATTTACCGATGCTTTTGGAAGCGTATACCGTTCGGGACAAGCCGCTTGATGTAGTTGTTACACACCTTGAAGAGACTGCTAGGGCGGGGGTTAAACACTTAGATTTAGCCATATTTCAGGAGTAACTAATGCTGAAAGGATCTAATTATCGTGACAATGGACATTTGTTTAGCACGTGTCGATAGTCGCTTGCTTCACGGCCAAGTTGCTACTGTATGGACTAGAAGTGTGACACCTAATCGCATTTTGATTGTTTCCGATAACGTGGCAAAGGATAAATTACGTAAGACCCTACTAGTACAAGCTGCACCACCAAGTGTTCGAACAAGTGTCATTACAATTGATAAGATGATTCGGATTTATCAGGATCCCTTGTTCGATGACTTCAAGGTTTTGCTATTAACGGAAACTGTTGAAGACATGGTGCGTTTAGTCAAGGGCGGCATTGATCTTAGTCACGTTGGAATTAACATTGGTAGTTTAGTTTTCTTGGACGGAATGAAGTTGATTACCAACTCAGTTGCTGTTGGTCAGAAACAAGCTGATGCACTACGTTATTTACATAACGAAGCGGATTTAGACGTTTTTGCCCAGAAGGTTCCGGCAGATCGTAAGCAAAATTTAGGCGATCTGCTCACAAAAAATGGTTTCTAATTGAAGGTTCAGATTTAGTGCCTGATCTTCATTTTAAACAATAAATTGACAGGTTTTCCTGTTGGTTGGGTAGTTGGATAGCTACTCTGCACTTATTCATAATATTTTATTGTAATGGGAGGTAAAAAGATGGTAGGAATTATCATTGCTAGTCATGGTAAATTCGCCGAAGGTATCTTGCAATCCGGAACTATGATTTTCGGGGAACAAGAAAACGTTAAAGCTGTTACGTTGATGCCAAGCGAAGGCCCTGATGACATTAAGGCAAAATTGGAAGATGCAGTTTCATCTTTCGATAATCAAGATGAAGTGTTGTTCTTAGTCGATCTTTGGGGCGGTACGCCGTTCAATCAAACAAACAATTTGTTTGAGGAGCATAAGGACAAGTGGGCGATCGTAACTGGTCTAAACTTGCCAATGTTGCTTGAGGCGTATGGTTCACGAATGTCAATGGATTCAGCACACAAAATTGCGGCACACATTTTAGCTTCAGGTAAAGATGGGGTTAAGATCCGGCCAGAAGAATTAGCGCCTAAGGCTCCAGCAGCCAAGGCAGCTGATGCAGGTGCTAGTGCCGGTAAGCCTGGATCAATGAAATACGTGCTTTCACGGATTGATTCACGTTTACTTCATGGTCAAATTGCAACGGCTTGGACTAAATCAGTTCAACCAACGCGGATCATCGTTGTTTCAGATTCTGTTGCTAAGGATGATTTACGGAAGAACTTAATTCAACAGGCCGCACCAGTTGGTGTTAAGGCTCACGTTATTCCAATTTCACAAATGATCAAGATTGCCAAGGATGATAAGCATTTCGGTGGTCAACGTGCGCTCCTTCTTTTTGAAACACCACAAGATGCCTTACGGGTTATTGAGGGCGGTGTTCCAATCGAGACACTTAACGTTGGCTCAATGGCTCATTCAGTTGGTAAAGTACAACCAAATAAAGTTTTAGCTTTTGACCAAAACGATATTGATACTTTTGCTAAACTCAAAGCCGACGGCGTCAAATTTGATGTCCGAAAGGTTCCCGGTGATAATGGGGAAAACATGGATGCTATCCTCAAAAAAGCCGAAGACCAATTGAAACAACAGGCTTAGTTTTAGTAAATACTTGAAGGAAACGGAGGATTAATTACCATGAATTTAAACGCTATTCAAATGATACTGGTTGTTTTCGTTGCATTTTTAGCTGGTATGGAAGGTGTCTTGGATGAATTCCATTTTCACCAACCAGTTATCTCTTGTACGTTAATCGGCCTAGTAACCGGGGATTTAGTTCCTTGCTTAATTTTAGGTGGGACGTTACAAATGATCGCTTTAGGCTGGGCTAACGTTGGTGCCGCTGTTGCACCTGATGCTGCCTTAGCCGGTGTTGCATCCGCAATTATTTTAGTTTTAGGTGGTCAAGGCAAAGCTGGTGTATCATCTGCCATTGCCATTGCCGTACCACTTGCCGTAGCAGGACTATTATTAACAATTCTTGCTCGGACTGTTGCAACTGCTATTGTTCATATCATGGATCGTTATGCTGAAAAAGGTAGTTTTAGAGGCATTGAAACTTGGCATATTATCGCTATCTGTATGCAAGGTATCCGAATCGCTATTCCTGCTGCTTTAATCTTAGCAGTTGGTGCTGGCCCTGTAAGAAGCTTGCTTAGCGCTATGCCTACTTGGTTAACTGAAGGCTTATCCATTGGTGGTGGTATGGTTGTTGCCGTTGGGTACGCAATGGTTATCAACATGATGGCTACTGCTGAAGTATGGCCATTCTTCGCCATTGGCTTCGTATTAGGAACCGTTCAAGACTTAACTTTGATTGGTCTTGGTGCTATTGGTGTTTCAATGGCACTCATTTACTTGACACTTTCTAAAATGGGTGGCTCAGGTAAAGGAAACGATAACGGTGGTGGATCTGGTTCTGGTGACCCACTCGGCGATGTCATAGATAATTATTAGTGAAGGGAGCGTACAGAAAATGGCAGATAATAAAATTACTTTAACCAAAAGAGATCGTATCAATGTTTGGTGGCGTTCAACCTTCATTCAAGGTTCTTGGAACTATGAACGTATGCAAAATGGTGGCTGGTGCTATACATTAATTCCAGTTATTAAAAAGTTATATAAGACAAAAGAAGATCGTTCCGCTGCTTTAAAGCGGCATTTGGAATTCTTTAATACACATCCATACTTAGCTTCACCAATTATTGGTGTAACAATGGCACTTGAAGAAGAACGTGCTAATGGTGCCCCAATTGATGACGTTGCTATCCAAGGTGTAAAAGTAGGTATGATGGGTCCATTGGCTGGTGTCGGCGATCCAGTATTCTGGTTCACGGTTAAGCCAATCTTAGGTGCTCTTGCTGCTTCTCTAGCAATGGGCGGTAACATTATGGGACCAATCATCTATTTCGTTTTTTGGAATTTAATTCGGATGGGCTTCATGTGGTATACACAAGAATTTGGTTACAAAGCAGGTTCTGCAATTTCTGAAGATTTATCTGGTGGTTTATTACAAGATGTCACTAAAGGTGCTACCATTCTTGGTATGTTTATCTTAGGGTCATTAATTAACCGTTGGGTTGTTGTTAAGTTCACACCTGTTGTTTCGAAGATTCAACAGTCTAAAGGTGCCTTTATTGATTGGGCTACATTGCCAAAGGGTTCTGCTGGGATCAAAGAAGCTTTGACACAGCAAGCTGCTGGTTTATCTTTAGATAAGTTCAAAGTAACAACATTGCAAGATAACTTAGATCTTTTAATTCCAGGTTTAGCTGGATTACTCTTAACCTTCTTATGCATGTGGTTATTGAAGAAGAAAGTTTCACCAATCATCATTATTCTTGGCTTATTCGTTGTTGGTGTTGTATTACACGTATTACACGTTATGTAAGCATAGTGATTTGGTTAAAGGAGTGGAACAAAAGTCGGTTTTGGGTTTACTGCGTAACGTAAGCTAATCCAATAACCGTACAATGGTTGTTGGATTGACTGTAGTTAGGCACGTGAACCCAGACTTTTGGCACACGTTCTAGAACAATGATCGAGAACAAAAAGAGGCTGGGACCTTTGTCCCGGCCTCTTTTTTAAAAGTATTTACGGACATTGGAACCAATTATCAGGTTATCGTGGTACAGTTATAATGTAATATCTGATTTTAATTTGCTGTAGTTGAATCCGTAGTGTTATTAGCAATAAATGGCGGATAACTTGTAATTGCGGCGTAGGATCTAAATGTTTTTGGGATAAGCATTAAGAAGTACTAGTGTTTGTAAATCTGGCCTATACTTAATCTATTGTGAGTATTGTAGAGAAATGGAGTTGAGCGAATGGTTGAATCAATTAATACGAAAGTCGATTTAGTCGTTGATGCGACGTCCTATTTAGGAACGGCAAAATACGGCAGAATTATGGTTGGCGATAAAGGATTTGAATTTTTTAATGAGCATAATGTTCGTGATTTTATTCAGGTTCCGTGGAATGAATTAGATTATGTCTTAGCCTCTGTCATGTTCAAGGGACACTGGATTCCACGTTTTGCTATTCGGACCAAAAAAAATGGCACCTACACTTTTTCGGCTAAAAACCCGAAAAAATTATTGCGATGTATTCGGGTCTACGTTGATCCAAGCCACATGGTACGTTCTTTGACATTCTTAGATGTTTTAAAACGCGGTATCGTTGGTCTGTTTAGTAAACGAAAAAAGGCTAAATAGGGCGAATTGATCCATTAAAATCACTATCAGATTTTTTCTGACGGTGATTTTTTAAAATGCTAGAATGTTGCTGAGACTAATTTCTGAACGTTCTCTAGGTGGATGAATCTATTTTTTCCATGGCTTTTCTCCGTTTTGACCAGAAGAAGGCCACGGAAAAGAGTTCTACAAATCTGGTCTGGCAAAAAAATAGTTAATGGTTTTAACTAAATGGAATGAGCAAAAAGAAACGGGGGACCGAAATGATTGAATCAATTAATACGAAAGTTGATCTAAAGGTCAAGGCGACTTTATATGCCGGGACAACACAGTATGGTAAAATCATCGTTGGTGATAAGGGCTTTGAATTTTTGAACGACCAGAAATACCGTAATTTTATTCAGGTGCCCTGGGAAGAGGTTGACTATGTGATTGCTTCGGTTGGATTTAGGAAAAAGCGGATTTCCCGTTATTCGATCCAAACGAAGCAACGTGGTACGTATGCATTCTCTTCTAAGGATCCCAAAGAGGTTCTACGAATGATTCGCCAGTACGTTGACCCCAGTCACTTAGTTAGACCAAAAAGTATTTTTGATGGCTTAAGGCATGATTTTGAAAATATGTCTAAGAAAAAAAGTGATTAAACCAGCGAATGTTTCGGTTTTAAGTACGAACCGTGTAATGGGTAAAAATTACTTTTAGACTAGGCTTTACTAATGCTATAATAGCGAAGTAGCTAAGGGAGAGTGACGTATCTTGACTAAAGGCAGATCGGCTTACCGAATCAGTATTTTAGCACTTTTTATTGCCATTATTATTATTCAGAATTTTGTGCCTCTATTCGGGTACATTCCAATCGGTCCGTTAGATTTAACGACTATTCACGTAACGGTTATTATTGCGGCGATGGTTTTAGGTCCAATTGATGGTGCAATTATTGGTGGTGTTTGGGGCCTGATTACCTTTATTCGGGCGTTCACGTCACCAACGAGTCCGCTGGCGCCATTAGTTTTTACAAATCCAGTGATTGCAATCGTGCCGCGGATTTTAATTGGTCTTGTAACGGGTTATTTATTTAACTGGCTAAGGAAGACACGTTTACCACAAACTGTGGGGATGATGTTTG
The DNA here is from genome assembly GCF_003950295.1 of Loigolactobacillus iwatensis. Taxonomy (GTDB): domain Bacteria; phylum Bacillota; class Bacilli; order Lactobacillales; family Lactobacillaceae; genus Loigolactobacillus; species Loigolactobacillus iwatensis. Next base: position 24,159 of record NZ_RHNP01000012.1, on the reverse strand, counting down.
CAAGTTTGGCGGGGGCGTTGACCAATACTATTTTAGTGCTTGGCTTAATTTATATATTTTACCGAAATCCACAGGTTGCAGCGGCTTATCACACTAATTTAAATGGACTACTCAATGTGTTATTAGTTGTTGTGGCGACGAATGGGATTCCAGAAGCTATTTTGGCGGCTATTGTCGGACCATTAATTAGTTTACCGTTGCAACGGTATCGAAAAGATTGATGACGCATACCATTATTTTGAAGATCGTAATGAATTTGACCTTAAATTCGTTACGATCTTTTTTTGTATTGTGATTTAATACTATGAAACTAAGAAAGGTCAAATGAATCAGACATGTTTAGCCTTTCTTTCTAATTAGGTTTATATATATATAAAACCATTAGGAACCCAAAAAGTGACACTAAAAAAGCAATAATTTTTGTGGTCGCTCCGAAAGATGATCAGGGCGGGGATAATTACTGCTTTTTTATTTTTCCTTTTTGTTAAATCTATTTTTTTAAATTGATTAATGGCGGCGAGTACGACCTCGAGTACGACCTCGAGTACGACCTCGAGTACGACTCCGAATGCTACCTCGAATACAACTTCGAAGGAGTACTCGCCGATTTCGCGGTTATTTTTATTAGCGGTATCTTGTGGGTGTTTGGTGGAAACGTGTTTGAAAAAGCAGATTATGGAGTATAGCTACGCTAGTCGAACGATCCGCTGCGCGACTCTTTTCGCCTAGCTAGGCTATACTCCATAATTTGAGCGTTTTTTTCCCTCTCTTCTGAAACGTGTTTGAAAAAGCAGATTATTGCGTATAGCTACGCTAGTCGAACGATCCGCTGCGCGACTCTTTTCGCCTAGCTAGGCTATACTCCATAATCTGAGCGCCTTTTCACTCTCTTCTGAAACGTGTTTGAAAAAGCAGATTATTGCGTATAGCTACGCTAGTCGAACGATCCGCTGCGCGACTCTTTTCGCCTAGCTAGGCTATACTCCATAATCTGAGCGCTTTTTCAAACACTCTCGTTAGTCAAAGTTATCGCTATTTTGCATGTAGACAATTTCATCGTAGGAAATTTGTTCTCGCAGTTGCTTGGCCGTATCAATACTGATTAATTGGTCGTTTAAGTGATTATCCACGTAATCATATTCATACTGGAAGGCGGTGATGAATAAATCCTTTTGTGTATCATTTGTTTCGTCACTATTGCTGAAGCGACGGTGCCGCTCACGATAGGAACGGCGAACAATGCCAATTGCCGCAAAATTTTCGGCGGTTGTTTCGTTATTTAAATATTCAATAACGGCGTTGTAACCACGTTCTTCAATCCGGGTAAAAATTTGGCGCGTATCCTTTATTTTTTTACGTTGCTGGTCGGTTAAGTTGCGTCTTAATTGAGCCATTCTGCGTTTCTTTAAAAAGCCAAACGTTAAATATTTGAAACCTGATTTTATTCGCCGCCAAAGAATTTGCCAAATACTTTTTTTCGTAGCAAAGTTGCTTTGAATTAAAAAACGCTCGTAGGAAAGTTGTTGTTTAGGCGTAATGTCACCCGTGGTCACTAACTGTTGGACCGTCGTTTGTTCAATATGCTGCGTTTTTTTAAACAGTCGCGTCAGAGTTTCGTAGGACGGTCGGGTATAATCGGATTTTTGATTGTACAGTGTTTCCAAGACAATTTGGGAGCTTTGTGTACCACTAACTGTTTGTTGTAATTCGGTGATTGCAAAGTCCAACATGTCGTTACGAATTGCGCGGATGTTGACTGGTGCCTCTTTGGCCGCTTTAACCTTAGCAGGTACGAGTAATGGAATAACAAAATTTGGAACGATTAGGCTTAATAAAATAACAACAGCGGCGACAAAAATAATCTCGTTACGCATGGGAAATGGTTTTCCATTTGCTAATGAAAAAGGAATCGAAAGGGCCATCGAAAGGGTGACGGTTCCGTGAATCCCGCTGGTTGCCATGATGGCACTAACGGTTGGCCGATTAAGATCACGATAGGGCAGTTTAACGAAGCCAGCGTAAACCCATAAAAAGCGTAAACCAGTCGCAATTGCGTAGATTAATAAGGCAAGGGCAAATAGGCTAAAGAACTGTAAAGTATGGGCAGAGATTAAATCTAGGACAACCGTGGGCAAGGTGAGCCCTAGTAAGACGAAGACAAAACCGTTCAGCATATCACTGATAATTGTCCAAATGCTGGCCGTTGCAAACTGAGTTTTGGTTGAGGTTAGTTGCAAGCGGTCCCGCTCGGCGCCGTGCACTAAACCGGCAGCAACAACTGCCAAAATACCAGAAACTTCAAATTGCTCGGCAACAAAATAGATGATAAAGGGGGTTAAAATCTGTAAGGGAACGGAAATCGGAATACTGTCCGCGGCAATTTCTCGTAGCCAAATACGTAAACGAACGATAAGTAGCCCTAAGATGGCACCAAGGATAAGTCCGCCAAAAAAGCTGATTATAAAACTGGAAATCCCGTGGCCAACAGAAAAAGAGCCCTCACGGTAGGCGCTAAGGCTTAAGTTTAAGGCCACAATACCAGATGCATCATTAAATAGTGATTCGTTTTCTAAGGTATTCATGATGCGATTTGGCAGTGCCATGTTGGAAGTGATTGACTTAACCGCGACAGCATCTGTCGGTGTCACAATCGCGCCAATGGCAAAGGCCAGCGGAAGTGTCATTAGTGGGAACAGTGAATTAATACTGAATCCCAGAATGATTACCGTGATGACAACTAAAAAAATCGATAATGATAAGACATTGGCAATTCCACGTCTTAAACGGCGGCGAGATGTATTTTGCGCATCATTAAACATTAACGGCGTAATGATGGCATAAAGAAAGATTTCTGGATTAAGTTGATAGTGGTGGTAAAGCGGTAAAAGTGATAATAAAAGACCTGCTGCAATTTGATAGAAGGCCAGTGGTATCTTCGGGTAAATTGCGTAAAGAATGTTGGCAAAAATCACTGCACCTACTATGATGCTAATGGTAAAAATAGTTTCCATGAGGTCCTCCTTTGATTACATGAGGTGATCGGTAAAACGGAAATTTTTTCTGCTAAGGTTAACTTAAAGCATAGGTTAACAGGCGAATCTTTTAAATTGACACTGCGCATTTCGATCATTAATAAAATTGATCAAAGACTATTATGCCATAATTTGATTTGTTGTCGTACTTTAATTATAAAAAAACCATTATTGAAGAATAAATCATTGGATATCTGAATCTGTCAGCACTGGTAACGCTTCATTTTCTAGCCTATAATGGAGATGTGGAAGTTTAACGAAGGGTGGTAAGAGTATGTTGACGGTTGGTGTGAGTATGTTGTCTTTAGCACGGTTTCAATTTGCAATGACAACTGTATTTCATTTCTTCTTTGTTCCTTTTTCAATCGGGATGGCGTTTATAACGGCAATCATGGAAACAATTTATGTCGTAAAAAAAGCGCCAATTTATAAACAAATGGCACAGTTCTGGGGGAAAATTTTCCTTTTAAGCTTTGCTGTTGGTGTGGTTACTGGTCTTATTCAAGAGTTTCAATTTGGGATGAATTGGTCTGATTACTCACGATTTATGGGTGATATTTTTGGGGCGCCACTGGCTATTGAAGCATTGCTGGCGTTTTTCCTGGAATCAGTTTTCATTGGACTATGGATGTTCACTTGGGATCGATTCAAACCTGCGATTCACGTTATTTTTATTTGGTTAGTTATGATTGGTTCTAGTGCTTCGGCTTTATGGATTTTAACCGCAAATAGTTTTATGCAAAATCCAGTGGCTTATAAATTGGCCAATGGTCGGGCAGAAATGACAAGTTTTACCGGTTTGCTTAAGAATCCACAATTGTGGGTTGAATTTCCCCACGTTGTTTTTGGGGCCTTTTTAACGGCAGCCATGGCGGTTGCTGGGATGTCGGCTTGGCGGTTGCTTAAGCATAAGAATATTGAATTTTACAAGAAGTCACTAAAGATTGGTTTGATCGTTGGGCTCATTTTTTCATTAGGTACGATTTACGTAGGCGATGCTCAAACCAGAATGATTATTAAGGATCAACCAATGAAGTTTGCCGCAACTGAAGGTCTGTATGATAATACAGGTAAAAAAGCGCCTTGGGCTATGATTGAGGGGATTAACGCAGCGGGACATAAGGCAACTTGGAAGGTTGAAATTCCTGATATGTTAAGCATTATGTCTTACCATAAAACAACTGGTGCGGTTAAAGGGATGAATACCATTAATCGTGAATTACACCAGAAGTATGATAAAAAATTTGGTAAGGACATGAATTACTATGTTCCACCGAAAACGCTTTTCTGGAGTTTCCGAGTAATGGCTGGCTTTGGCACGTTATTTGCGCTTGTTACCATCGTTGGTTTGTGGTTTATGCGTAAAAAGAATAATGCTATTGAGAATAAACGTTGGTTCCTTTACGTTTTAGGTATTTGTCTCTGGTTACCATTTTTGGCTAATACTGCTGGTTGGTTCGTGACTGAACTGGGTCGTTATCCGTGGATTGTTTACGGACTGTTCACGATCGCTGATGCCGTTTCACCAAGTGTCACGGCGGGTGAGTTACTGTTTTCTAACATCACTTACTTCTTGATCTTCACAATGCTTGGCGGTACTATGATTTACTTCTCCCACAAGACATTAGTCGCCGGTCCAGAGCTTGATGACGGCAGTGAAAAGCGTGCGAATGTCGATCCATTTGCGAAGGGAGCGTTTAATCATGAGTAGTTTACAGTTATTATGGTTTTTCTTAATTGGCTTATTATTTGCGGTCTTTTTCCTACTTGAAGGTTTTGATTACGGCGTTGGGATGTCGTTACGCTTCTTGGCTAAGGACGAGCAGGAATGTGACAGCCTTATTCAAACGATTGGACCGCACTGGGATGGTAATGAGGTTTGGTTAATTACTGCCGGTGGTGCAATGTTTGCCTCGTTTCCTTATTGGTATGCCAGTCTGTTTTCAGGGTTTTATATTTTACTTTTCTTAATTTTATTTGGCCTAATTATTCGGGGGGTGTCCTTTGAATTTCGAACGCACGTAGATACGCGTAAAGGGCGAAAGTTATGGGAAGTGACACTTTTCACAGGTAGCTTAATGGCGCCCTTCCTGTTTGGAATGATGTTTACCGATATGGTTAAAGGAATGCCAATTGATGCTCAAGGCAATCTAAGCGCTAGTGTTGGTGATTACATCAATCTCTTTTCGATTGTCGGTGGTGTCGCTGTAGCGTTGCTTTGCCTATTACATGGGCTGAATTACATTCGGCTTTCAACCTTAGGTGCATTGCGGCAGCGGGCTCAAAAATTAGCGAAGTTACTCTACCCAGTTTTGTTTGTTGGGTTAGTTGTCTACGCGGCGTTACTTTTGTTTCAAACGGACTTCTTTACTGCACGGCCAGTATCAAGTTGGACACTGCTGATCTTGATTGTTTTGGCCAGCGTTGTTGCAACGTATGGTGCTTATGCCGATAAGGAGTGGCTGTCGTTTATTGCTAGTGGGGGTACTTTAATCTTATTGGTTGCGTTATTATTCAATGGATTATTCCCACGAGTAATGGTAGCAACTAATCCGGCGCACAGTATCTTAATTAAAAATGCATCATCATCAGAATATACACTGAAAATTATGACGATCGTGGCTTGCATTTTAGTACCAATCGTCATCGTGTACACGGTCTGGAGTTACTTCGTCTTTAATAAGCGAGTCACAACAAAAAAAGTGGTGGAATAGATGATTGATAAGCAGTTATTTAGCTTATCTGGAATAAAAAAAGTAACCATAATGCTTGTGGGACTAACCGTCCTGCAAGCATTTATGATTTTATTTCAGGGGAAATATTTGGCTTTGGCGTTAGTTAAGACGTGGCACTTACGTCCGTTAAATTTATTGGGGCCTTTAATCGGTTTATTTTTTGCAGCGTTCATTGGGCGTCACTTAATTAATTGGGTAAAGAGCATTGTGTTAGATCGTTTTGCCAACCAGGCTAGTCAAAGCTTACGCGAACAGCTTCTAACTAAATTATTTCACGTTGGACCTAGTCTAGTTGCAAAGCAAGGAACGGGTAACTTAGTAACTATGGCCCTTGACGGAATTGATGAAGTTGATAATTATTTAACGTTAATTTTAAATAAAATGCTGAATATGATGATTATTCCCTGGATTTTATTGATCTATATTTTTACGTTAGACGTTAAAACGGGAGTTGTATTACTCTTAGTTGTTCCAATTGTTATTTTATTTATGATTATTTTAGGCTTTGCTGCCCGGGATAAGGCTGACAAGCAGTATGCGGGTTATCAGTTACTGTCGAATCACTTTGTTGATGCGTTACGAGGGTTATCAACCTTAAAGTTGTTGGGAATTAGTAAGCAATACGCAAATAACGTTTATTCAGTGAGCGAGTCTTACCGCAAACAAACAATGGCAGTTTTACGGATTGCCGTTTTATCAACCTTTGCCTTAGATTTTTTCACGACGCTGTCGATCGCGGTAGTTGCTGTATTTTTAGGACTTGATTTATTAAATGGTAAAATGCCTTATTTTCCTGCATTAGCGTCCTTGATTCTAGCCCCAGAATTTTTCTTACCCCTACGCGATTTTTCCAGTGATTATCACGCAACTTTGAATGGCAAAAATGCGATGCAGGCCATTCGGCAGTTACTTGCGCTACCTGAGGCAACACAACGTCAGGCGCTCACAAGTTTAACAACGTTTGGCGCTAATGATGAACTAGAATTCAAACACGTCAATGTCAGTTATGAAAATAATAACGAACATGACTTGGCCGATTTTAGTTTTAAAGTTCATGGTTTCCAAAAGATTGGTGTCATGGGGCCTTCTGGGTCGGGTAAATCGACGCTAATTAATACATTAGGTGGCTTTTTGTTGCCTGAGGTTGAAAATGGTGGCCAAATTTTACTTAATGGGCAGCAAGTCCCGCACTTAAGCCAAGAGCAATGGCAAAATAATTTTGTTTATATGCCGCAAAAGCCGTATTTATTTCACGCAACGATTGGTCAAAATATTGCTTTTTATCAACCCAAGGCTAGTCGTGAAGCAATTACAGCTGCAGCCGAGAATGCAGGCTTAACAATCTGGCTAAAGCAATTACCGGCCGGCCTTGATACAGTGATCGGTGAAGGTGAGCGGGGTATCAGTGGTGGCCAGGCACAGCGTATCGCGTTGGCCCGAGCATTCTTAGATCGTAAACGACGTGTGTTGCTGTTTGATGAGCCCACTGCTCACCTGGATATTGAGACTGAAGCGGCGCTAAAAGAAACGATGTTACCACTTTTTAAGGACCACCTTGTTTTCTTTGCCACGCACCGCTTGCACTGGATGCAAGAAATGGATCAAATTATGGTAATTGAGGCGGGCCGTTTGGTTGAAATGGGAACACCGCAGCAGTTACAGCAAAAACAAGGGGCGTATACGCAGTTAATGACGCAGATGAAGGGGGCTAAGCTATGAGAAATCCATTTCAACCGTTGAAAAAGGATAATTGGGTGAAGCCTTATATGAAAAAATATAAAGGTCTGTTGTGCTTAATCTTGGTTTTAGGTCTATTGACCTTCTTTTGTGGTGCTGCGTTAATGTTTAATGCTGGTTATCTTATTAGCAGAGCGGCTCAGCGGCCAGACAATATTTTATTGATTTATGTTCCAGTTGTTTTAACTCGGGCTTTTGGGATTGGCCGACCAACTTTTCGTTACGTTGAACGGTTAACTTCACATAACTGGGTGTTTAAAGTTACGTCAGATTTACGTAAGCGATTGTACCTAACGTTGGCGAAAGATGCAGCCTTTTTCCAGCAACACTTTAAAACAGGGGATATTTTGGCGCTTTTAGCCGACGATATTGGTCACTTACAGAACCTTTACTTAAGAACTATTTTTCCAACGTTAATTAGTTGGTTTCTTTACATCATTATCGTGATCGTACTTGGTTATTTCAGCTGGTTTTTTGCGTTAGGAATGGCATTATTATTAGCAATTATTGTCTTTTTATTACCACTTGTTTCAATCGCGGTAACCAGTGCGCGGGTAATGCAGAAAAAACAGTTAACCCAGCAGCTTTACACTGATTTAACCGATAACGTCATGGGCGTTGCTGATTGGGTGATTTCTGGTCGCGAGAACGATTTTATTGCGAAATCACAGCCAACACTTAAAGCGCTGCGCAAGGAGACTTTAGCCACAAAGCGCTTTGAATGGCGGCGTGATTTCTGCATACAGTTTGTGTTTGCAATTATTAGTGTTGCGCTTTTATTGTGGACTAATCGTTATTTTACAACCTCTCCGGCAGCGGTGAATTGGGCGGCGGCCTTTGTGCTTAGTCTGTTTCCACTAATTGATGCTTTTGCGCCAGTCAGTCAAGGGGTTGAGGAATGGCCCATTTATATGAGTTCTGTTACCCGACTGAATAATTTAAAGCCGCAGGAACAGGCGCTACCCCAGCAAGCAAAATTACCAACAACGGTACCACCAATTTCATTTCAACACGTTGAGTTTGCGTACCCGAACGAGCCTAATATTATTAATAATTTTAATTTAAACGTTACCGCTGGCGAAAAGTTAGCAATTTTAGGTCAAACGGGGATGGGGAAAACCACGTTACTTGATCTATTGCTGGGTGATTTACAGGCACAAAAAGGTGCAATTACGATTGCTGGTGTACCAGTTGCGGCGTTACAAGAGCAACGCAAAGAGTTAATTGGAATGTTGGATCAAAAACCATTCTTATTTAACACAACGGTTCGTAACAACATTCGCTTGGGCAACCTAGAAAAAACTGATCAAGAGATCGATGAGGCGTTAAAGGCCGTCCAGCTCGGTCCGTTAATGGCGCGGCTGCCTAAAGGAGCGGACACAGTTGTTGAGGAAGATGGTGCACGTTTTTCTGGCGGTGAGCAGCAGCGTTTGGCCTTAGCGCGCCTGATTGTACAAGACGCACCAATTATTTTGTTAGATGAGCCGACAGTTGGTCTTGACCCAATTACGGAAAAGGCGTTACTACACACCATTTTCAGTGTCCTAGCCGGCAAAACAATTATTTGGGTAACCCATCATTTACAGGGAATTCAAAACGCCGACCAAATAATTTTTCTTGAACATGGTAAAATAAATATGCAAGGTAGTCCACACACTTTATATCAGGAGAATGCACGTTTCCGCAAACTTTACGCGTTAGACTCAGGCGAATAATTAGAGAGTGTTTTAAAAAGCGTTCAGATTATGGAGTATAGCCTAGCTGGTCGATAAGATCTGCGAAGCGTAGCGATACGCAATAATCTGCTTTTTCAAACACGTTTAGACCAAATTAATTAAGAAGGCGTTAGACTCAGGCGAATAATTAGAGAGTGTTTGAACAATACTTTTACTAATACTTTTTTGACTAAACTGTTTTGAACGTGTTTGAAAAAGCAGCTTCCTGCGATTCGGACTTTGGTTCATCCTAGTCCGATTGACATCGTTAGTAATCCTCAGAAGCTAAGCGCTTTTTCAAACACGCCACAGTTTAATAATTCGCCAACTGATTTCAAAGGTATGTGTAGTACTTTATTTTAAGTAGTTAAGGAGATATGTCAGGTGACTTTTTCAGTATTTTTGGAGCTGGTCGAAATTAAAGCAAAAACGGCCAGTGTATTTCCATTTTTGTTAGGAACTTTTTACGCACTGTATCATTACCGGCAGCTACACCCGGTTTATTTAATTTTGTTTTTTATTGCGATGTTAGTTTTTAACATGGCTGTTGACGCTAATGATAACTATCAAGATTATCGGCGGGCAACTAAGAATGAGGCGTTGGGATTCCGTGAAAAAACCAATATTATTGGGGTTAATCATTTGAATCCCCGGATGATTGGTTGGTTGGTCTTTTGGATGATGGCCTCCTCCGCAATTTTAGGAATCTTTATTGCTACTCAAACTGGTTGGCCAGTCTTATGGCTGGGGCTATTTTGTTACGCAGTAGGTTATTTTTACGCGGGTGGACCCCGACCAATTTCAACGACGCCGTTTGGTGAACTTTTTTCTGGGCTCACCATGGGCTTTGTCATCTTCCTGTTAAGCGTCTATTTAAACACTTACGATGTGGTGACTTTTAACTGGGCGTTCGTGGGACCAATTTTACTATCATCAGGGTTGGCCGTCTGTGCAATCTCCAATTTAATGTTAGCTAACAATATTTCGGATCAAAAAGAAGATCTAGAGTTGGGCCGGCATACAATTCTGGTTTATATTGGTAAAAAGAATGCTTTGCGGTTATTCGTGGCGCTTTACGTTATTGGATTTTTGACGCTTATTGTGGCGGTTATTGTTGGTTATTTACCCAAATTAACGCTATTAACTTTAGTGACGGTACCAATCGTTTGGAAAAATACCCGTCTTTTTTTGGCGAAGCAAATCAAAAAAGAAACATTTCCGTTGGCGGTTAAAAATTTATTTTTAACAACTCTAGCTCAAGTGATCTTTTTTGGATTAGGAGTTTGGTTGAACTTTTAAATTAAGGAGCAATTGTAAGGCATTTTTTTGCTGGAGCAATTGCTTTTTCAAACACGTTTCAGAAGAGAGGGGGAGAAGCGTTTGGATTATGGCGTCTAGCCTACTACTCCGCAATGGAGGAGAAATATTACTAGCTTCGCTTACGATGTCGATCGGACTAAGATGAACCGAAGTCCGAATTGCAGCAAAAAACACTAATATTCTTTAATGCTACGGACGTTGACCATTTTTGGCGCAGGCTAGGAAACACGGTTATAAAGTCCATAACTGCTCGCGACTAAGCTCGTCCCGTTCACCGCAAGAAACATGGCAGCCAGGCGAAAAGAGACGCGCAGCGGATCGTCCGACCGGCGTAGCTATACGCAATAATCTGCTTTTTCAAACACGTTTCCGTCAAAGCAATTAGGAACATATTAGTGAGCATATTTTCCAGACACGTCCTAGGTTAATCGCAAAAGTGGTCGAAATTAGAGAGTAAGCTATGCTATAATGAGAATTACATTATTTTATTAGATAATAATGAGAACAAATTAATGAAGGGATGATGACATGCAGCAAGTTTATAATTTTGCAGCTGGTCCGGCGGTTTTACCGCAACCAGTACTACAACAAGTGAAGGATGAATTCTTATCCTATCATAATTCTGGTATGAGTATAACGGAGATCAGTCATCGCTCCTCCTTGTTCCAAGACATTATCGATGATGCTGAAAAAACGTTACGTGATTTAATGCAGATACCGGACGACTACGCAGTTTTATTTGTACAGGGCGGCGGTAGTCAGCAATTTACTGAAGTCCCTTTGAATTTAGGAACGGATAACGTTGCTTATATTGATACTGGTAATTGGTCAAAAAAAGCGATTGCTGAGGCGCAAAAATTTCCGTCTTTGAAAGTGACAACGTTGGCTAGTTCTGAAGCAACGCATAATACCACTATTCCGTCAGTTCCACCGGTTAGTGCGAATTATGATTATGTCCACATTACAACTAATAACACAATTGAAGGCACTACTTACTTTGATTTACCTAACGTTGGGGAAAACGTCCTTGTTGGCGATATGTCATCAAACATTTTGGCTCAACGGTATAATGTTCAAGATTTTGGCCTAATTTATGCTGGTGCACAGAAAAACATTGCACCGGCGGGTCTGACAATTGTAATCGTTCGCCGTGATTTAATTGGCAAGAAAAAGGGTCTGCCAGCCATGCTGGATTATGGTCTTCAAAGCGCTAAGGGCTCACTTTACAACACACCACCAGTCTTTAATATTTACATGGCGGGGCTTGTTTTCCACTGGTTGGAAGATTGTGGCGGTGTTGATGAAATGGAGAAAGTTAACCGCGCCAAGGCCAAGATACTCTATGATTACTTGGATCAATCGAAGTTATTTTCGGCGCCAGTTAAGCCTGCCTTTCGTTCCTTGACGAATGTGCCTTTTGTAACTGGGAACGCAGCAATGGATCAGAAGTTTATTACTGCGGCCACAGAGGCAAATCTATTGAACTTAAAAGGCCACCGATTAGTTGGTGGTATGCGGGCCAGTCTCTATAATGCGATGCCGATTACTGGCGTGACTAAATTAGTTCACTTTATGGCAGAATTTGAACAGGGGGAGAAATAAGCATGACATATCAGATTGTAGCATCGACGACTGTATCACCAGATGGTATTGCCCTTTTTGACCAGAAAAATTATCACATTGATTATGGTGAACAACCTAAAAAGGATACTGCTGGTTTACTGATTCGTAGTGTTGATTTGCACCAAACGCCATTACCAGATGATTTAATTACCATTGGGCGGGCTGGCGTTGGTGTGAATAATATTCCTTTAGCTGAAGCGGCTGCGAAGGGAATTGTTGTCTTTAATGCGCCTGGCGCCAACGCAAATGGGGTTAAAGAGTTAGTTTTTGCGGCTTTAACGATTGGTGCTCGGCCAATGTTGGCTGGTTCGAAATGGGTCAGCAATTTAAAAGGTGACGATATCGGCGTTCAGGTTGAAAAGGGTAAAAAGGCCTACGTTGGGACTGAACTTTTAGGCAAGAAACTTGGTGTTATTGGTTTAGGTCACGTCGGGGGCTTAGTTGCCAATGGTGCGTCATCCCAGGCTTTTGGAATGCACGTTGTTGGTTATGATCCTTACATTGCAGTGGATACGGCTTGGCATTTATCACACCATATTAAACACGCCGCGGATTTAAAGGGTGTTTTAGAGGATAGTGATTACGTCACGATTCATGTTCCCTTAACAAATGAAACTAAGGAAATGTTGAACGCCGATGCAATTGCAATGATGAAACCAGGTAGTGTTTTACTTAATTTTGCCCGGGATGATGTGATTGATGAAGATGCCATTATTGCCGCACTTGATCGAGGTCATTTACGGAGATACATTACTGATTTTGCGTCACCAAAACTTATCCATCATCCGAAGGTTACCGTTTTTCCACATATTGGTGGTTCAACGACTGCAGCGGAAACCAATAGCGCCAAAATGGTTGTTCAAACGATGAAAACTTACTTAGAAACTGGTAATATTAGAAACTCAGTGACTTTTCCAGATACGGATATGCAGTTTGCGTCACCATTACGGTTAACTTTGATTCATAAAAACGTACCCAATATGGTCGGCAAAATGACTGGCGTTTTATCGAATTATGAGTTGAACATTGTCAACATGATGAACCGTAGTCAAGGTGATTACGCGTACACCATGATTGATTTAGATCAAGTTGACCCCAAACGATTACAAAAGATTGCTGCCAAAATGGCTCAGATTGACGATGTGATTCGCGTTCGAGTTTTATCACACTAAGACGGCTGGCTTCTATATTACTAATCGTGGGTGGCCACTTTTACGCGCGTTTGTGCCAAATTAGTCGGGTGAATGCTAGTAAAAATATTTTCCTAACTAGTTTGGTGTAAACGTACTTGGAGATCTAAACTACTAGCGTTGGTGTAGCGAAAATTAATACAATTCTTAAAGAGAATGTTTAAGGGAATCTAAACCTTTAAAACATTCTCTTTTTTTAGGTGCATCTAGCGGCTGACTTTGCTAAGCTATTATAGAAGGGGTGGCAAAGATGCAAATTGGATTACGAACTATAAAAACTGCCTTAGGGGCTGTCATTGCAATGGTTATCGCCTATGAATTTCATTTATCTTATTGGGCAACGGCCGGAATTGTAACGATTTTAAGTGTTCAAAATACAACTAAATATTCATTTCGCTTAGCTGGTTCACGAATAATTTCGGCCGGCTTAGCGTTTTTAATTGCAACCTTAAGTTTCCGATTTTTAGGATTTAATCCGTGGGCCTACGGTATCTTCCTACTGATTTTTATCCCTTTGGCCATGCGATTACAGTTGCAAGAAGGGATTGTAGTCAGCGCCGTTTTAGTCACGCACTTTCTCTTGCAGCGAAGTTATAGTTGGCACTGGATTAGTAACGAATTAGCGTTATTGTTAATTGGGGTTGGTGTCGCTTTGGTGTTTAATTTATTTATGCCGTCATTACAATCACAAATTAAAGGTTTTCAGCGACTTACAGAAGATGATCTAACTAATATTTTAAAAAATATGCAGGCTCAATTTACTGGTGAAAAAACGGCTACCGATACTTGGACACGTCTGGGCCATTTATTAAATACAATTCGGACTGGGCGTGAGTGGTCGAACCGGCAACAGGACAACCAACTTTTCATCGAAAACGATTTTTACCGGTCGTATTTTGAAATGCGCCGTAATCAATACGAGATGTTGCGGCAAATGCAAACCAACCTTGATTTGATCAATTTACCACTAGCTCAAAGTGAACACGTTGAAGTTTTACTGGAGAAGGCCGCCAATGCAGTTGCTACACCAAACGCGGCCAAGCACTTGGTAAAGACCGTTGTCAAGATCCAGAGTGATTTTGACGGGCAACCACTGCCAACCACGCGGGAAGAATTTGAAAATCGAGCGCACTTGTATTTATTTCTGTTAGATTTTGAAACGTTATTGACGTTAAAGGCTGATTTTTACGAAAAGGTAACTTGGGTTCGCTAAGAAAGTAATGGTGAATAGTGGCGAAAAAAAGACGTAATCGCAAAAAAATAGCAATTAAATTACCGCAAATTATTATGGGCTGCTTTTGTGCACTACTTTTAGTGGTGGCGGGGGTACGTTTATTGGGTGAGCAAGCACGGATAGATGTGGCTGACCAAAATGTGAATAACCAGGCTGAAGTCCAGCAGAATCGGCAGGCTTTTATTAAGAAATTGGCACCGGAGGCAAAGCGCCTACAGCAAACTTACCATGTATTGCCAAGCATTACTTTGGCCCAGGCAATTCTTGAGTCGGACTGGGGTACCAGCCAATTAGCGACTAATTACCATAATCTATTTGGTGTGAAAGGTACTGATCCCAATCAGACCAAAGTGATGTTGACTAAAGAATACCGTAATGGACAGTGGGTAGAAATTCGCGGGCGTTTTCAAATCTACGCCAACGATCAGGCGTCACTAGCGGCCCACGCAGCGCTATTGGCCAATGGGACGAGCTGGAATACAAATCAATATCAACATGTCATTAGTGCCACTAATTATCGTACTGCGGCGGCAGCATTAAAGCAGGACGGTTATGCGACTGATCCAGACTACCCGGCCAAGCTAATTAATCTAATTAAAACGTACGATTTAGAGCAGTATGATCAGTAATTCACGGGGCTTTGCCGCAGTTGTTATTCATAAATAACTATGCTAAAGTAAAGCCAATCTAAAAAGCAATTTTTTCCGGCAAACTTATATAAATGTCTAATAATGGGGGACAAGTTTCTACCCAGAACCGTAAATTCTGGACTATAAGTGAAGACGCTTCTTTACTTGTAGTGTAAAAAGGCGCTTTTTTTATCTAATTACAGAAGGGGTGTATTGAATGAAGTTACTTGAGGATCGGATTAAACGAGATGGAAAGGTGTTAAAAGGTAACGTTTTAAAGGTTGATAACTTTTTAAACCATCAAGTTGATCCTGATTTAATGTTTGAAATGGGTGAGGAATTTGCTCGCTTATTCCGTGGTGAAGGGATTACTAAGATTTTGACGGTGGAATCATCTGGGATTGCACCAGCCATTTTGACCGGCTTGCAGTTGCACGTCCCGGTAGTCTTTGCCCGTAAGCATAAGAGCCTTACGTTGGTGAATGATATGTATACTTCAACGGTTTATTCTTACACTAAAAAAGTAAGTAACGAGATTGCAATTTCAAAGAAGTTTTTGGCGGATACAGATAAGGTCTTAATCATTGACGACTTTTTGGCCAACGGACAGGCAGTTGCGGGGTTAATTGATATCTGTGAACAGGCCGGCGCGGTAATTGATGGTGTGGGGATTGCGATTGAAAAAACGTTCCAACGTGGTCATGAATTAATTGCGGAAAAACAAATTCGGTTAGAATCTTTGGCTAAGATTACGGCGTTTAAAGACGGTAAAGTCGTTTTTGAAAGCGATCAGGAAGTCAATAATGCAGACTAACAGCTTCGCCTGAACTTTTTAGCACTTTCTGGGTTTATTGCAAAAATCTGATTACGAATAGTTCACGGCATATTCTAAAATTAAACGCTTATTCTTGCCAGCGAGTCGCGATGTTAGAAGAAGATGACGGTTTAAGCAAAAAAGAGGATAATGAGTAGTATAAGTAAAGAAAGGGATCGTGAATGAATGTGGAATCGATCATTTATCCTGGTAGTACGATTGGTATTATTGGCGGCGGCGCCAATAGTAAGCTTTTGGCCTTAACTGCTAAAAAAATGGGCTTTCGGGTAGGTATCTTAACCGACAAAATGAATAGCCCGGCAGCAAGTGTCGCGGACTTTACTGAAGTTGGTGATATGAGCGATGTTACCAATTTACAAAAATTGGCTCAATTTTGTGAGGTACTAACTTACGAATACGAAAATACCGATACAACGGCTCTTGATTTGTTGCAAAACGTTTATTTACCGCAAAAGACTGATATATTATCGATCATGCAGGATCGGCAACTAGAAAAGGTCTTTTTGGACGAACACAATATTAACATTGCGCCTTACGCTACGATTGTTGGGTTAGATGACGTTTATGCGGCCGTTGATTCGATTGGCTACCCTTGTGTTTTGAAGCCCGTTCAGCGGGGCATTGGCAGTCAATTTCAACGGGTGATCTACAATGAGGATGATATTGCAAAAAGTGCGGATTATCTGACAACAGGTACTTATATTTTAGAATCTTGGGTACCTTTTGAGCGGGAACTTTCCGTTATGGTTGCTAAGGATGCACAACAGAACGTTGTCACCTTGCCGGTTTGTGAGAACGTTTATCATGGCCGGCATTTATTTGAGTCAATTACGCCGGCTCGAATTGACGCCGCGACAACCGTTGAAGTGGAACGAATTGCTAAAACGTTGGCCCAAAGTATTACTTACGTTGGTGTGTTTGGTGTTGAGTTTTTCTTAACGGCCTCAGGCACACTTTACGTTAAACGAATCGTGCCTTGTCCGCATACCTCAGGCAATATTTTTAATGAAGCAACTCAGGTTTCGCAATACGAGTTACATATCCGTGCAATTTGTAATTGGCCGTTGCCTGTTCCACAGTTGGTTAGTCCTGCAGTGAGCGTTACGATTCCGGAACGCTTGTTGAAGGCAACCTATACGCAAGTTATGATTAAACCAAATTGGCATTTTTATTATTACTTAGCCAATGGCAGCCAAGCCGACAGTCGGGTTGGTCACGTCACCATTTTGACCCAAGACTTGAAGCAAACGCTGGAAGCTATCTATGACACTGAAATTTGGAATTAGGAAGTTTTTGAAATGAATATTTATTTAGCTGACATGACGTTAAATACTTGTTTATAAACGTACTTTATTAAATACGTTAACTGATATCGTTAAATAATAGTTATGCTGCAGTATTATCGGATTCTTTTGTTACTAGACAAATAAAAAGTGAGGTTAATTATGCTAGCGCGTTATACTCGCCCAGAAATGGGACAAATTTGGACCGATCAGAATAAGTATCAGGCATGGCTTGAAGTTGAAATTTTGGCTGATGAGGCTTGGGCACAACTTGGTGAGATTCCTAAAGAAGACGCCGTTAAGATTCGGCAAAATGCCACTTTTGATACGCAACGAATTGCCGAAATTGAAAAGAAGACTAAGCATGATGTTGTTGCCTTTACCCGGGATGTCTCCGAAAGCTTAGGACCTGAAAAAAAGTGGATTCACTATGGTTTAACTTCGACGGACGTTGTGGATACGGCTTACGGTTATCTGATGAAGCAGGCTAACAAAATCTTACGTGAGGATTTAGATCACATTATTGCGGTACTGGCTAAACAGGCCAAAACTTACAAGTACACTGTTATGATGGGGCGAACGCACGGTGTTCATGCCGAGCCGACTACTTTTGGTTTACGAATGGCGCAGTGGTACGCTGAAATGAAACGCAACCGCGAACGTTTTGAGCATGCTGCTGCCGGTGTTGAGGCTGGTAAAATCAGTGGTGCAGTAGGGACATTTGCCAATATTCCACCTGAAATTGAAGCTTACGTAACAAAACAGCTGGGTATTCGGGCGCAAGATATCTCAACCCAGGTATTGCCGCGTGATTTACACGCTGAATATATTGCCACAATGGCGCTTATTGCCACTTCAGTTGAAAAATTTGCCACGGAAATTCGTTCACTTCAACGAACTGAAATCCATGAAGTCGAAGAATTTTTTGCAGCGGGGCAAAAAGGTTCTTCGGCAATGCCGCATAAGCGTAATCCAATTGGTTCTGAGAACGTTACTGGGTTAGCGCGCGTTATTCGCGGGCACATGATCACGGCCTATGAGGATGTTAGTCTGTGGCATGATCGTGATATTTCGCATTCTTCAGCCGAACGAATTATTCTTCCCGATACGACGGAATTATTAGACTACATTTTACATCGTTTTAGTAAAATCATTGAAACGTTAACTGTTTTTCCAGAAAAAATGCGTTCAAACATGGATGTGACTTACGGCCTGATTTATAGTCAGCGCGTAATGCTGAAGCTGATTGATAATGGGATGAGCCGGGAAGCTGCCTATGATTTAGTGCAACCAAAGACGGCCGTAGCGTGGGATGAAAAGAAGGCCTTCCGACCATTACTTGAAGCCGATCCAAAAATTACGTCGGCCTTAAACGCCAAGGATTTAGATGATGCGTTTGATTATCACTGGCATTTGCGCAACGTTGATACAATTTTTGATCGCGTGGGCTTGGGAGAAGACTAGAGAGTGTTTGAAAAAGCGTTCAGATTCTGAGGATTACTAGCGATGTCGATCGGACTAAGATGAAACAAAGTCCGAATCGCAGCCTAGATTGACGAATAATTCACGTAGTGGATTATTTGGCGATCGTAGCTACTACTTCGCAATTGAGGATTATTAGCACAAAACGCTAATAATCTTGATGCGTTATACGTTGTCCATTCGACTACTACTTCGCAATTACGGTTAGTTATTCGCAAGAAACGCAAATAACTCATGATGCTACGAATGTTGTCTATTCTTGTGGCAAAG
Organism: Loigolactobacillus iwatensis; assembly: GCF_003950295.1. Lineage (GTDB taxonomy): Bacteria > Bacillota > Bacilli > Lactobacillales > Lactobacillaceae > Loigolactobacillus > Loigolactobacillus iwatensis. The sequence continues at coordinate 5,074 of NZ_RHNP01000012.1, read as the reverse complement.
TTCATGCCGCAAGAACTAGCAAGGCGAAAATCGCCAAGTTGAAACATGGCAACCGCAGGAATCAGCCTTTTCAAACACGTTTTCATCAGATTGGTCAGGAAAATGCCAATAAAGGTGTTCGTCAATCTAGGTTAAGCGCAGGAATCTGCTTTTTCAGACACGTTTTCATCAGATTGGTCAGGAGAATGCCAATAAAGGTATTTTTCAAACCCGGTCTAAATTGACGAACAATTCATGAAATGAATTATTCGGTGTTAGTGTTAAGTAAAATAGAGTTAGGGCAAAATGTTTATTTTGCCCTAACTCTATTTTTATTGTACTTAAACTGGCGGATTTTAGTGGATTCTTTAGAGAAGTTTTAAGCGATATTTGCTATAATGAGTGAGATGAATTTGAGTGTTCAGTGCTTAATTTTCAGTGCACTAATATGTAGTAGATAAACAGAGGGGATTGAATAATTAGTATGTCCAAAATGAGTTTGTTGGAGAATATGAATGGCAAACAGCAAGAGGCAGTAGAATATACTGAAGGCCCACTCCTCATTATGGCGGGAGCTGGTTCTGGTAAAACGCGGGTTGTTACGCACCGAATTGCTTACTTAATTGAAGAGATGGCAGTTGCGCCGTGGCATATTTTGGCGATTACTTTTACCAATAAGGCGGCTCGCGAAATGCGCGAACGTGTGGCGGGTTTGTTAGATGAACGAGCAAAGTCAGTTTGGGTATCAACCTTTCACGCATTATGTGTCCGTATTTTACGTCGCGATATTGATAAATTAGGTGGTTACGCCCGATCATTTACTATTGCCGATCCTGGGGAACAATCGATTCTAATGCGCCGAATTTTAACGCAACAAAATATTGATCCAAAAAAATTCACACCACGTTCCGTTTTAAGTGCAATTTCTGGTGCCAAGAATGAATTACAAACGCCCAAAGCCTTTGCTGCCACTGCTAGCTCACCATTTGAAAAAATTGTGGCCCAGTGTTATGGACCATACCAAAATGAGTTAGAGGCCAACCAGGCGCTGGATTTTGATGATTTGATTATGTTAACGGTGGAGCTTTTTCAGAAGTCACCGGAGACCTTGGATTACTACCAGACTAAGTTTAAGTACGTCCACGTCGATGAATACCAGGATACTAACCAAGCACAATACACCTTGGTTAATCTGTTGGCTAAAAAATACCGTAACCTTTGTGTTGTCGGTGATGCCGACCAGAGTATCTACGGTTGGCGTGGCGCTAATATGGAAAATATTATGAACTTTAAGAAGGACTACGCTGACGCTAAAGTTGTTTTACTTGAACAGAATTACCGTTCAACCAAAACTATTTTGCAGGCAGCTAACGCGGTGATCAACAATAATACTTATCGGGAACCGAAGAAACTCTGGACTGAAAATTCAGATGGCGAGCCAATTTCCTATTATCGTGGCCAAAATGAGCAGGACGAGGCTCATTTTGTGGTTAGTAAGGTTCAAGAAGAAATGGAAGCAAAGCAATATCAGTACGGGGATTTTGCTGTTTTATACCGAACTAACGCCCAATCACGGACAATTGAAGAGAGTTTTGTTAAGGCCAACATTCCGTATAAAATGATTGGCGGGCATAAGTTCTATGATCGTAAAGAAATTAAGGATATTTTGGCGTACTTGCGCGTTATTGTTAACGCCGAGGATTCAATTGATTTTGAACGGGTAGTTAATACGCCAAAACGTGGAATTGGTACCGGAACGTTAGATAAATTGCGGGGTTTCGCTGATTATAATCGCTGGTCCTTACTAGATGCAGCGAAAAATGTTGCTTTAGCGGATAACATTTCGGCCCGACCACGAAAAACGTTGAGTACGTTTGCGAAGATAATGATTGGCCTCCAAGAAAAAAAGGATGAATTAAGTGTTACGGAATTAACGAACGAAATGCTTGATCAGTCCGGTTACTTAGAAGCTTTAAAAAAGGAAAAGACCCTAGAGGCACAAAGTCGGGTCGAAAACATTCAAGAATTCTTATCCGTTACCAAAGAGTTTGATGATTCTTATCAACCTGATGAGGATTCGGATAGTGACCGTTTTGTTGATTTCCTGACGGATCTGGCGTTAGTTTCTGATCAAGATGACGTGGAAGACGAGAGTAGTGAAGTTACTTTAATGACGTTGCATGCGGCCAAAGGTCTTGAGTTTCCAGTTGTCTTTATGATGGGAATGGAAGAAGGTATTTTTCCACTTTCACGGGCGTTATTGGAAGATGATCAGTTAGAAGAAGAGCGTCGCCTGGCTTACGTTGGAATAACGCGGGCTAAAACTAAGTTATATTTAACCAACGCTTATTCCCGCATGTTATACGGGCGAACACAGAGTAATCCAGCCTCACGTTTTGTTGGTGAGATTAATGATGATCTATTGAAGTTTGAAAACGGAACTGCCGGCAGCCAAATAACTGAAAGCAAGCTACCATTCAGTAATATGCGCCGGAATAATAGTTATACTCGAGCAACCGCAACAACGTACCAATCGAAGGCTACGGTCGCTAAAAATAGTGGCACTGGTGCTGATAGTGTCAGTTGGACGGCCGGCGATAAGGTGACTCACCGCAAATGGGGTGAAGGCACGGTTGTTAAGGTTAATGGCAGTGGCACTGATACCGAACTTGATATTGCGTTTAAATCGCAAGGTATCAAGCGTCTATTAGCTTCTTTTGCACCAATCGAGAAGGTTGTTACCCAGTAAGGGAGGTGACACGAATAGTTTTACTATTCGTGATTTATGGCGTTAATTAAACCAATTAGTCAGTATTCAGAACAAGAGGCAAGTGACGCGGCAGTTAAGCTGCGAACCACTTTAAATAACTGGAGTCGTGCGTATTATACGGCGGACAAACCAGTTGTTGAGGATCACATTTATGATGAAAATTACCGTGACTTGCAAACTTTAGAAAATGAATTTCCATCCATTATTACGCCGGATTCACCGACACAGCGGGTTGGGGGCCAAGTTTTACCCGGTTTTAATAAAGTTGCCCATGATAGCCCAATGCTTTCAATGGGAGATGTCTTTTCTAAAACTGAGTTAGCTGATTTTGATCGGCGGCTCAGAAAAACGTACCCAACAGATTTCGATTATAACGTCGAGCTTAAAATTGATGGTCTGGCCATTTCATTGATTTATCAAGATGGTGTTTTTGTTCGTGGAGCGACACGTGGTAATGGAACGATTGGCGAAGATATCACGCAGAATCTAAAAACAATTTCGTCAATTCCGTTACGACTAACCAAGCCGGTTTCCATTGAGGTTCGCGGTGAATGTTACATGCCTAAAAAGGCCTTTGCGGATTTAAATGTCCGACGTGAAGCTAACGGTGAAGAAAACTTTGCTAATCCGCGTAATGCGGCGGCTGGTAGTCTCCGCCAGTTGGATTCCCGGGTGGCCGCTAGTCGGCAATTATCCACTTGGTTGTATACTTTAACGACGTTTGATGATCTTGAAGTAACAACGCAGTCAGAGGCATTGAAAACTTTGACCGAGCTAGGCTTTAAGGTTAATTCCAATTATCACGTTTGTCACACTATGGATGAAGTTTTTCAGTACATTGATCAGTACCAGAAACAACGCGATGAGCTTGATTATGGCATTGATGGGATTGTTTTAAAGGTAAATGATTTGGCCTTGCAACGCCAAATGGGCAATACCGTTAAGGTTCCGCGTTGGGAAATTGCTTACAAATTTCCACCAGAAGAGGCGCAAACCGTTATTCACCAAATTGAATGGACGGTTGGCCGAACAGGTGTTGTGACCCCAACTGCTGTTATGGACCCGGTTCAATTAGCGGGGACGACTGTCGCGCGGGCAACCCTGCATAATGGTGACTTGATTAAGGAAAAAGATATTCGTGAAGATGATACCGTTTTGATTCATAAAGCGGGTGACATTATCCCTGAGGTTTCGGAGGTTATCCTAAGCCTACGTCCAGAAACGAGCAAACCGTACCAGATTCCAACGACTTGTCCTTCGTGTGGTAAACCGCTACAGCATTTAGATGATGAAGTTGCTTTGCGCTGCATTAATCCGATGTGTCCCGCTCAAATTCAGGAACAATTAACTCATTTTGCGTCACGTAACGCCATGAATATTGATGGTTTAGGGCCGCAAATTATTCAACAATTGTACACTAAAGGGCTTGTTCATGACGTTGCCGACTTGTATCATTTAACTTATGAACAATTGATTGTTTTGGATAAGTTTCAGGATAAATCTGCCACTAATTTGTTAAACGCAATTGCTGCGAGCAAACAAAATTCACTTGAACGTTTAATTAATGGTCTAGGAATTCGCCACGTTGGGGCCAAAATGGCGCGCTCGTTAGCGGAGTATTTTGAATCGATGGCCAAATTACAACAAAGTGATCAAGAAGAGTTAAGTGCCATTGACACGTCCGGTACAATTATTGCCAACAGCGTTTACACTTATTTTCAGACGGAAGAGGCCCAGGAACTAATCAAACAATTGGTTGCTGCGGGGGTCAATATGACTTATCTTGGACCAAAGAAGGTTGCGAAAGATACTGTGTTTAGCGGTAAAACAATTGTCTTGACCGGAACGCTTGATAATTATAAGCGTTCGGCGTTAGCAACACAGCTTGAAAATCTAGGTGCTAAAGTCACTGGAAGTGTATCTAAAAAAACTGATTTGGTAATTGCCGGAAGTGATCCTGGCAGCAAATATACCAAGGCACAAAACTTGGACATTACGATCTGGGATGAAGCAACCTTGGATGAGAATTTAAAGTCAGCGCAATAGTTTAGAAAAATAGTAAACTAAGCACGAGGAGGGCCATGCTCCAGGGTGCGGATTTCGCACTAGGAGAATGGATATCATCCGAGAATAAGATTTTGCGGTAGCGCAAAATAGACCTAAGAAATTGAGGAGGGCCATGTTTCGAGTACGCGGATTTCGCGTTAGGAGAATGGATATCATCCGAGAATAAGATTTTGCGGTAGCGCAAAATAGACCTAAGAAATTGAGGAGGGCCATGTTTCGAGTACGCGGATTTCGCGTTAGGAGAATGGATATCATCCG
>NZ_RHNP01000011.1 GCF_003950295.1 Loigolactobacillus iwatensis | reverse complement strand
ATAAGATTTTGCGGTAGCGCAAAATAGACCTAAGAAATTGAGGAGGGCCATGTTTCGAGTACGCGGATTTCGCGTTAGGAGAATGGATATCATCCGAGAATAAGATTTTGCGGTAGCGCAAAATAGACCTAAGAAATTGAGGAGGAACATTTCTGGTGAAGCGAGCAAAAGCATTTTTAGTGTTATTTGGCAGTTTAATCTTTTTAGCTGGCTGTGGTAATTTGCAGTCTTCCGGGCTTGGTTCCGGTAGTGGTACTAAAAGTAAATCTTCAGTTCAAACAACTGGTCAGGTTTCAGACAGCGATTACCAAGGAGTTGTCCGCAATGGTAAGTATCTAACCAGCAAATCACGTGGTTTGTCCGAGGATCAAAATACCAATGGTTATAATTTGAAGAGCTTTGAGAGCGGCTTATTAACAGTCTCTAAAAAGCAATTTCCAACCAATAAGTACGTGTTTCAAGAAGGACAGTATTTGAACAAAACAACTGTCACGAATTGGTTGGCCCGTAAATCAAAGGATAATCCAGATGGGTTAAATCCGGCTAGCAATGGGCAAACCGATGCTAATAAACGGAACCCGATTTATTTGCAACAATTGGAAGAACAGGACTACATGACTCAGAGCGGTAGTAAATTATCGCTTGGCGGCGTAACGATTGGTTTAGGAATGAATCAAATTGATTATTACACCAAAAAACAGTATGGCCCAACTTACCAAACAAAGATTTCCAACGCTCAAATGGTTGCCGAAGCAAAAAAGATGGCTAACGAAGTCGTTAAACGTATGCGGGCCAAGAGTGGTATGAGCAAGGTGCCAATTACGATTGCGTTATACCAGCAGGCGCCGAATGACAGCTTAGTTGGTGGGACTTTCTTTGCCAATGGGACTAGCAAAAATGGTAGTAAGACGATTAGTGACTGGAATAGTATGAACCAGAAAAATTATACGCTACCTGCCGTAGCTGGTGCCAAGTCAGGTAATAGTAGTGATAGTGATGCTTTTGACAACTTTAAAACACAAATTCAAAGTTTCTTCCCTAATTTATCTGGTGTTACAGCACAAACACACTATAATAACGGAACTTTGGCGGGAATGAACGTTTCGATCAATACGCAATTTTATAGTCAAACGGAAATCATGAGTTTTACCCAGTTTATCGCTACTGAAGCGGAGCATTATCTACCTAGCAACGTACCAATTCAAGTGACGATTAGTTCTTCTGAAGGAATCCAATCCTTTGTTGCCCGAGATTCGGGGCAAAAGAGCTTCTATACGCACGTGTTTGGTAGTTATTGAGGTGGCTAAAAACCATTTTTGCACGCGTTTGTTTGGTAGTCCTTATCGCAAACAAGCGACTTTATGGTAAAATAATGGCGTAACCAAAAATGAAAGTGAGGCAAGAGAATTGGCAATTAGTAAAGAACAAGTAACGCACGTTGCGGATTTAGCTCGATTATCCTTTACGGATGAAGAACTTGGCCAATTTACCGATCAATTAAGTCAGATCACAGATATGTTCAATGAATTACAAGAAGTTGATACAAAGGGTGTTGAACCAATGACACACGTGGTGGATCTCGTTAACGTATTACGGGACGATGTTCCAGCTGCGGCTAACCCACAGGAACGTGAAGCTTTACTTAAAAACGCACCGGACGCTGAAGACGGCTATATCAAGGTGCCAGCAATTTTAGATAACGAGGGGGACGATGGTGAATGAACTACTTTACAAATGATTTAACCAAAATCCACGCGCAACTCGTTAATAAAGAATTAACTAGTTATGATTTAACTAAACAAACGATTACGGCTTTAAAAGAAACTGATAAAAAAGTCGATGCTTTTTTAACGTTGAACGAAGAAAAAGCGTTGGAAATGGCCAAAGCGATTGATGAAAAGGGCATTGACCCAGCTAATCTTTTAGCTGGAATCCCAGTTGCAGTTAAAGATAACATTATGACGAAGGATTTACGGACGACCGCTGCCAGTAAAATTCTTGAAAATTTTGTGCCAGTCTATGACGCGACAGTAATGGAACACATCTACGCCCACGACATGGTTCCGATTGGTAAAACCAATATGGATGAATTTGCCATGGGTGGTTCAACGGAAAATTCTGCTTTTAAGACAACCAAGAATCCATGGAACTTAACCAAGGTGCCTGGTGGTTCTTCTGGCGGCTCTGCAGCAGCAGTTTCTGCCGGAATTGTACCAATTGCTTTTGGTTCTGATACTGGTGGCTCAATTCGGCAGCCCGCTTCATTTACCGGGATTGTTGGCATGAAACCAACTTATGGTCGCGTGTCTCGTTGGGGCTTGATTGCTTTTGGTTCCAGTCTTGATGAAATTGGCCCAATGACACGTAACGTCAAAGATAATGCGACTGTCTTAGCGGCAATTGCTGGCTTTGATGAACATGATGGGACGACAGTAAATAAGGAGGTACCAGATTTTACTGCAAACATTGCTAAGGGTGTTAAAGGGCTTAAGATTGGTTTGCCTAAAGAATACCTTGGTGAAGGCGTTCAACCAGAAGTTAAGGCCGCAATTTTGGCCGCTGCAGATAAGTTCCGTGAGCTTGGTGCAACGGTTGAAGAAGTTTCGTTGCCACACAGTAAGTATGGTGTTGCAGCTTACTACATTATTTCTTCATCTGAGGCCTCATCTAACTTACAGCGCTTTGATGGCATTCGTTATGGTGTTCGGGCGACAGACGTTAAGAACTTAAATGATGTCTATGTTCGTTCACGAACGGAAGGTTTTGGCCCAGAAGTTAAACGGCGAATTATGCTAGGAATGTATTCATTATCAGCTGGCTATTATGATGCTTACTTCAAGAAGGCCGCTCAAGTACGGACTTTGATGAAACAAGACTTTGCTAATGTTTTTGCTGATTATGATTTAATTATGGGACCTGTTGCGCCAACAACTGCTTACGGTATTGGTGAAGATGTTTCCGATCCATTGACGATGTACGCCGGGGATGTTTTAAGTGTACCAGTTAATATGGCTGGCTTACCTGGTCTATCATTACCAGCAGGCTTTGCGGCTGGTTTGCCAATTGGGATGCAATTAATTGGTAAGGCCTTTGATGAGCAAACGATTTATCAAGCGGGCTATGCTTTTGAAAAAGCAACTGATTTCCATAAAGAAACACCAACGTTGGGAGGTAACAACTAGTGAATTTTGAGACAACAATTGGACTTGAAGTCCACGTCGAATTAAAGACAAAGTCAAAAATGTTCAGTCCATCGGCTAATGAGTTCGGTGATACTCCTAACATGAATACTAACGTCATTGATTGGGGCTATCCTGGTGTTTTACCTAAGGTTAATAAGGGTGCCGTTGATTTCGGAATGCGCGCCGCCTTAGCCTTAAACGCAACGATTGCCCAAGATAACCATTTTGACCGAAAAAACTATTTTTATCCCGATAATCCTAAAGCTTACCAAGTGACGCAGTTTGAGCAACCGATTGGCCATGATGGCTGGGTTGAAGTTCATTTGAGTAATGGTACAACGAAAAAAATCGGAATTGAAGAACTTCATTTAGAAGAAGATGCTGGTAAAAACACCCATACTGGTCAATACTCTTACGTTGATTTAAACCGGCAGGGGACACCACTGATTGAAATTGTATCAAAGCCTGATATGACAACACCAGAAGAAGCCTATGAATACATGGAAACCTTACGGCAAGTCATCCAGTTTACTGGTGTTTCTGACGTTAAGATGGAAGAAGGTTCTTTGCGAGTTGACGCCAACATTTCACTGCGGCCAATTGGGCAAAAGGAATATGGTGTTAAAACTGAATTGAAGAACATTAATTCATTTACTTATTTGCGTAAGGGCTTAGAATACGAAGAAAAGCGCCAGGCACAAATCTTACTTTCTGGCGGTCAAATTCGTCAGGAAACACGGGGTTTTAACGAAAATACTGGTGAAACTGTGTTACAGCGAATTAAGGAAGGTTCCGATGATTACCGTTACTTCCCTGAGCCAGATATTCCACCGTTGCAAATCAGCGACAAGTGGATTGATGAAGTTCGCGCTTCGATTCCAGAAATGCCCCACGAACGTCGAAAACGTTACATTAACGATTTTGGTTTAACCGAAAATGACGCACAAGTTTTGACTTCAACGTTAGAGATGGCTAATTTCTTTGAGGAGACAGTTAAGCAAGGTGCCGATGCGAAATTAGTTTCTAACTGGTTGCAGGGTGAAGTCAGTGCTTACATGAACGCCCAAAAATTGGATTTACAAGAGACTAAGCTAACACCAGAAAACTTAGCGACGATGATCAACTTGATCACTGACGGGACAATTTCGTCAAAAATTGCTAAGAAAGTCTTCAAAGAAACGATTACTAATGGTACGGAACCGAAACAATGGGTGGAAGATAAGGGCATGGTACAATTATCTGATCCTGCTAAGTTGCTACCAATGATTACTGAAGTTTTAGATAATAATGGTCAGTCGATTGATGACTTTAAGAATGGTAAAGATCGTGCCATTGGATTCTTAGTGGGTCAAATTATGAAACAGACGCACGGTCAGGCGAACCCTAAGGTGGTTAACCAACTGTTAATTAGCGAATTAAAGAAACGCTAGAAAGTAGGTTTCTGGGCCACATTTGCAGTTTAGAAATTAACTTACGGTGCCGATACTGATTGGACCTAGTAGAGGCTGTTTGAATCACGGCCAAGTGCAGCAACTAAATGCTTTAGCACTTTTAGGCCAGTTTACTTAAGAAAATAATGAAAAGAGGACTTAAGATGCAGCAGCGAGCACGAATTATTTATAACCCTTCCGCAGGGCATGAAAGTTTAAAACGTAGCATGATTGATATTTTAGGTATTTTTGAAGCGGACGGTTATGAGACAAGTGCTTACGCCACGACGCCAAAGCCTAATTCTGCACGTGATGAAGCAACGCGAGCGGCCAAGGAAGGCTTTGACTTAGTGGTTGCTGCTGGTGGTGATGGTACAATTAATGAAGTTGTCAATGGTATTGCTGGGTTAAAACAACGTCCTAAAATGGCGATTATTCCGGCTGGAACAACTAATGATTATGCCCGCGCTCTCAAAATTCCCCGTGAAGATCCGGTTGAAGCAGCAAAGGTTGTCTTAAAAAATCAAACCATAAAAATGGATATTGGTCAGGCAAATGATCAGTATTTCATGAACATTGCTGGTGGCGGCTTTTTAACTGAACTAACCTATGATGTCCCATCAGAAACTAAATCAATCTTTGGTTACTTGGCTTACTTGATTGAAGGTGCAAAAATGTTGCCGCAAATTAAACCAGTGCCAATGCATTTGGAATACGATGGTGGTGTTTATGAAGGTAAGGCTTCAATGTTCTTACTAGGTTTAACCAATTCAGTTGGTGGTTTTGAACAAGTTGCACCAGATGTGTCACTAGATGATGGTCGTTTTTCCTTGATTATCGTTAAAACGGCGAATATGGTGGAGTTAATTCATTTAATGGCGCTGGCACTAAATGGTGGCCGACACATCGATGATAAGCGAATTATTTATACAAAAACGCATAAATTAGTTGCGCGTTCTGAAAATAAAGAACGGATGATGATTAATCTTGATGGTGAATACGGCGGTGATGCACCAATGACTTTCATCAATTTGCATCAACATATCGAAATGTTCGCTAACGTGGATGCCTTACCTGAAAAAGCAGTCACTGGCGACCAAACATTAATTGAAGAAGTACCTACTGATACTACTAAATAACAAAGTGGCTCTCTGTCAAATCCTGTTGATAGCCAATTTTACAGTGTTAGAAGTTAAGCAACTTCTAACACTGTTTTTTTGTTTGGTTTGGTGCGCATTTGTTGTAGTTTGATCCGTGAAACTAAATGGTGATAGTTACGAAAACCAAAAGCCGTTCG
>NZ_RHNP01000010.1 GCF_003950295.1 Loigolactobacillus iwatensis | reverse complement strand
GTTTCATGTCTATTTTTGTATTAAAATACCCCAGCAGACTGGGGTATTGGGTAACTATTTAACTTTCAACCTTTAGTAGTTACAATTAAAGCATCCGAATCATCGTTAACCTGGCGCATATAATCTTTTAATTTTTGTCGAAAATTAGAGTATGCTACAGCATCCATAATGATCACTCCCTTAATTTCATAGCCTTATTGTACGATATATTGTACAATAAGTCAATTGATTAGAAATTTGGCCTTTCCTGATTAGCGCTGCTAGATTAATTCTTAAACGAATGGAAAAATGAATGAACTTTTACATTACCAAGCAATGGGACACTATTCTTAAGTCTTAATCTCGATAAAAATCGGCCCAAATTTTATTTCAAGATGACGCCGATGTGATGGAAGAAGTTTTGCAGTAGGTGGGTTGTTTTTTCAGTTTGACCGATTAAAATATAAATGCCTATTTCAGTCTGTTTAGATAGATCTGTATTGCCAAGATCAGTCATCCAAAATTAAAACAAATTTAGTCTTAACGTGCTACAATAAATGCCAAATCAAAAGATCAAATCTCCAAGCATTACCGGTTCCAATTACCGCTGAATTGTAACAAACTAAAAATATCAAATACCAAGGAAAGTGACCACATGTCTTCGGAACCATTGTCGTTGTTTGGCAAAAATAATATTCATCAACCGCTTGCTGATGCCATGCGTCCGCAAACGCTTGAGCAAATGGTTGGGCAACAACAGTTACTCAATGTTGGTCAACCATTACGGCAAATTATTGATAAGAAAATTGCAATTTCACTTATTCTATGGGGGCCGCCTGGTACGGGTAAGTCAACGCTGGCCTATGTTATCGCCAAAACGCTGAGTCTACCATTTGAACAATTTAATGCCAGTACTGAAAATAAGGCAACACTGCAGAAGTTCGTTGGCAGTCATCCTAACGAGTCTTTTGTTCTGCAATTAGATGAAATTCATCGTTTAACAAAGCCGATTCAGGATTTTTTGTTGCCCTACCTTGAATCTGGTCAAATTTTACTGGTTGGTACAACAACCGAAAATCCTGTGATTACCATTAGTCCGGCTATTCGTTCCCGCTGTCAATTGTTTGAATTCAAGCCAGTGGAGCCCAACGACATTGTACCGGTTTTGCAGCGTACCACGGAATCAATTTATCATTTTGATTTAGAAGCGAAATTAGCCCTGTTAATTGCCAATTGTGCTAACGGGGACGTTCGGGTTGCTTTGAACATCTTAGAGACATTGGTTGCTATGCACGGGGCCGAGCTTAATCGTGAACAGATTATTGAATTTGCCAAAAATCAGCATTTTGCCTTTGATAAGGATTCGAATAATCATTATGACTACTTAAGTGCTTTTCAGGATTCAATCAGTGGTTCCGATACGGACGCAGCGCTTTACTATTTGAGTGTTATATTGAATGCCGGCGATTTTGAATCGGTGATTCGCCGGATTCGTGATCTTGCCTATATGGTTGTTGGTTTAGCCGATTCCCATGCTGTTGATACGGCAGTTCTTGCTTGTCAAACGGCACTGCAAGTTGGCCTGCCGCGAGCAACAACGCACTTGGCCTATGCCACGATTACATTGTGTTTGGCACCAAAATCTGATTCCGCTGGCCAATCCTATGAACAGGCCAATGAAGACGGCAAACAATCGAATCAACTTCATCCAATGCCCAGTTATTTACGGGATTTTCACTATAAGCATTCGATTGAAACAACCGGTGGTGGTGATATGCTCAATCCATTTGAGCAACCGCATCAAATTGCTAAGCAGCAGTATTTGCCGGATAATTTGCTGAAGCGGCGTTATTATCAACCACGAGATAATAAAAGTGAACAGGTGCTTTATCGGCGTTACCAGGCATTACGACGTTATATTAGCTCACCAAATGAAACGCCAGCTGATGAAAATAAGCATTAAGGGTTGGGGCTGTGACGCCAATCTTAGCTTGTGGATGAAATTTTGCTGGTCGGACGTTGCTGGTAATGGTAAAGTTCAGGCCATTTTTGCTGTTTGCTACGGTAAAAATCCTATTACTAAATCACTGTCGGGTAGGTTTAAAAAAGCACCGGCGCTAACCGCTGTCTAGCGTCAACCCAGGGTCTTAATTTTCCTAACCAAAAAATCGGCCAAACTTTATTTCAAGTGGTAAGCTAAAGTTTGAGGTGATTAGATGACGGAGCTAGAAAAATTAACGGCGGGGGAAGAGTACTATTTTTTGGATGCTGACGTTGCTAAACGGAAGGCCCGGGCAGCACAGTTATGCCAAGAATTCAATCAAATTCCCGCAACTGATCCGCTGGCACAAACTAAAAAAATTAAGGAAATTTTTGGATCCACTGGAAAGCGGGTTTCGGTTCAGGCTAATTTTAATTGTGACTATGGACTCAACATTCACGTTGGTGAAGATTTTCTCAGTAACTATAATTTAACGATTTTGGATATTGCACCGGTGAACATGGGCCATAACGTGATGATTGGCCCCAACGTTGATATCTATACTGTCAATCATCCGCTGACTGCCAAGGGGCGCAGTGCTTATTTGGCGCAAGCGAAGCCAGTGACTATCGGCAATGACGTCTGGCTTGGTGGCAAGGCTGCAATCATGCCTGGTGTCACCATTGGCAATAACGTTGTCGTGGCCGCCGGGGCAGTCGTGACCAAAGATGTTCCCAGCAATACATTGGTTGGCGGGGTACCGGCCCGTAAAATTAAATCGTTATCGTAATGGAGTGGGCCAAAAGTTGGTTTTGGTGCACGTTCTAGCGTAACATTCAGCAATAAAAAGGAGGCTAGGATAAAAGTCCTAGTCTCCTTTTATGAGCAAATTATTTAGCAGCGTACATATAATCCCGGGTCATTGGTAGACCTTCGCCACTTGGAGCCTTAGTCAACAAGAACTGCATGACGTCAATGTTACCAGCCTCAAATGAAGCAGCGGCCGCTTGGAGATAAAGGTCCCACATGCGGCAGAAACGTTCGTCAAACATTGCGCGAACTTGATCGCGAACCTGGTTAAAGTTGTGATCCCAAATTTCTAGGGTCTTTTGGTAATGGCGACGCAGCGGTTCAAAATCATCGATTTGAAGGTCGGCCTCAATCATGTAATCGAGGTTTTTGGAAACGCTAGGAATGTAGCCACCAGGGAAAATATACTTGGTTAACCAGGGATCGACACCGGCACCGTTATGCTGGCCAGTGATACCGTGAATCAGTGCCCGGGCACCAGGTTTGAGAAGTTCATTGACCTTTTTAAAGTAGCCAGGAAGATTATCCTTGCCTACGTGTTCAAACATGCCAACACTGGTGATGTAGTCGAATTGGCCCTTGGTTTCCCGGTAATCTTCTAAACGAACATCAACTAAATCTTCCAGCCCGCGTTTTTGAATTTGGTCCTTCGTGTAGTCATACTGTTCTTGACTAAGCGTGACCCCAGTTGCGTGGAGGCCGTAATCCTCGGCGGCAATGAACAATAGCGTGCCCCAGCCAGAACCGATATCCAGGAGTGATTTACCCCGTTCTGGTTTTAATTTTTTCAAAATGTGGTGAATCTTATTCAACTGTGCCTGTTCCAAAGTATCATCGTCGTGTTCGAAGTAGGCACACGAGTATGTGAGGCTTGGATCCAGCCATAATTTGTAGAAATCATTGCCAATATCATAGTGGCTTTGAATATCTTTTGTATTTTCTTTTTCTGAGTGGCCTTGTTTCGGGATGAATTTCATAAAACTCTTATCGTGCATAAAGCTGCTAGTTTGGCGGTATGCCGAGGCAACAACCTGCTGAATTGAGCCTTTGATATCGATATCACCATCCATATAAGCTTCGCCTAAGGTTAAGGTGGCGTGTTTCGCAACTTCCTTCATTGACAGTTCCTTGTTGATGTCAATTTCGGCTTGAGGCGTGCCTTCACCATAAATTTCAGTGCTGTCGTCCCAATACTTAACCGTGACCGGAAAATCAAATGCCCGGCTCAATAGCGTTTTATAAACCTTTTTTTCTAACACAAACGTTCACTCCATTTCAAAAATATTAACAAGTCTATTTTAGACTTTTCATGTCATTAATGTTAATGCTTTTTGAAAATTTTCTGTTGTTGGACCACAATTTTAGATATTTCTTGGCAAGGCTGATAAAATCAGTGTGGGTAAAAGAAGAAAGTAGTCGCTAAGCCAACACGATCTAGGCACACAGTAATTTGTAATTGTCAATTATGTTTACTACGCGTTTATAGAATAGAACAACGCTAAATTACACTTAAATAATTGAGCGTTGGTTACTAAAAAGTGCGTTATTGTAGTTGATTGTCATTTGGTTAATAATGCAGTTGTAGAAGCAAATATAGTCTAGGAGGTCTGTAAAAATGAGTCAAGTTTATCTAGCCGCCAAATTACCGGCGATCACAACGGAAATTCTAAAGAAACAGCAATTGGATTTTAGCGTTTATTCCGGGACAGGTTTAATTTCAAAGCAAGAATTGTTGGCAAACGTGAAGGACGCAGAATATCTGGTCACGGCGCTTTCAACAAAAGTCGATAAGGAAGTCATTGATCACGCACCCAAGTTGAAACTGATTACCAATTTTGGGGCTGGTTTTAATAATATTGACATCAACTACGCCAAGGAAAAGGGAATTGTTGTGACGAACACACCACTTGTTTCCACAAACTCGGTGGCCGAAGTCACGGTTGGTCTCATTTTGGCTTTAAGTCATCGGATTGTTGAAGGTGACGCCCAGATGCGCAAGGAGGGCTTTCCTGGTTGGGCGCCGCTTTATTTCTTGGGCCATGAAATTGCTGGGAAAACGTTGGGCATTGTTGGTCTAGGCAATATTGGCCAAGAAGTTGCTCGAAAGGCGGCCGCTTTATCAATGAAGGTTCAGTACTGGCAGCCGCACCAGAAATCCGACCCCGAGGAACGAAGTTTGGGCGTAAACTATGTTTCTTTCGCCGAATTAGCCCAGACCAGTGACTTTATCAGTCTTCATGCCCCGCAAACTAGTGCCAATTATCACCAATTTGATCAGGCTGTTTTTAACCAAATGAAGTCCACGGCCGCAATCATTAACGTCGCCCGAGGGCCAATTATCGATGAAGTTGCGCTGCGGGATGCGCTGCAAAACAAGCAGATTGCTGGGGCCGCCCTAGATGTCTACGAACATGAACCAGCAGTTACGGCTGGCCTAGCAGACATGAAGAACGTTATTTTAACGCCGCATATTGGTAACGCCACGGTCGAGGCTAGGGCGGCAATGGGCAAAATTGTCGCCACAAATATTGCTTTAGTGCAGGCTGGGCAAACGGCCAAATATGTGGTGAATCAGTAACGCGAGAAACAGTTCAAAATTGAAGCTAACGAGCTGCCAATTTGCAAAAATTAATTAATTACGTGGTTTAAAATCTCCAAATTTAGCACATTGATGTTTCCGATCAACTGTGCTATTTTTATGCCATAATTGGCCTAGGATTGGCGCTTACTTGAACAATAAAATTAAAGTTTTGAGGTAGAAATGTTATGCAAATTAAAATCGTAAATAAACTTAATGAGACGCAGTTGCAGCAGGTCATGTCCATTTGGTTGTTGGGCAATACGCAAGCACATGATTTCATCCAACCAGACTATTGGCGCAAAAATTACGCCGCCGTGGCCAAACAGATTCAGGACGCCAGACTGATTCTCGCTGAGCAAGATGATCAAATCTGCGGTTTCTTAGGACTAGTGGATGCCTATATTGCCGGCCTGTTTGTCCGAAAAGACGTTCAAAATCAAGGCCTAGGAACAAAATTAGTTGCTCGGGCAAAAGCAATAAAATCACCCTTAACGTTATCGGTTTATCAAAAAAATGACCACGCCGTTAAATTTTATCAAGCACACGGCTTTGTCATTGTGAAGCAGGGAGTAGATGTGGATACAAATGAAGTTGAATTCACCATGGAGGCTGCGGAATAACAATCTTGCTGAAGGCTTTTAGGGCGCAGCTAATTAACTAGGGCGTGTCTTCAAAATCGATAAATCAGTTCTATTCTTAGAATTTTGGTGTTCATTATTAAGTTAATTCAAGAAAAATGGACCACTTAACTTTGAAAAAAGATGATTTTTCTGCAAGTAACGAACATTTTTTAATTTGAAGACACACCCTAGTAAAAGGGGAATATTATGGAAAAAGTCAATTGGCGTCAATCCGAAAAAGAAATTTATCCCTTAAAAAAGGCACCGTCGATCACAACTTTACCGTTACAAAATTTCATCACGATTAGCGGTCAGGGCAATCCTAACGGTCCAGAGTTTGCCGGAAAGATTAGTGCCCTTTATCCTATTACTTACGCAATTCGAATGGTGCCCAAAAAAGGAATTGAATTTTCCGGCGCGTTTGAGGATGCCGTTTACCTGTTGGCGTGGAAAAATTTAAATCAGGACAGTTGACTAATTTTCTATTTTGCACAGCATTAAAATGAAATACCAACGTAACTGTAGGAGGCCGATAATATGTCAACATTAACACCTAAAAGTAAAATAATTTCCGTAAGAGTAACGAACGCTATCGTTGAACGAGCCAAAAAGAATCTGGCTAAACAAGGCCTAACCGTATCTGAGTACATTCGGCTATCATTAGTTAAGGCGGCCAACAATGAAGTTCAGTTAATTAATTTTATTGATACACCAGAAGCATTGAGTGCAAAGAAGGAAACTGAAAATAATAACACGGAGTCTTTTGATTCTGTTGATGCTTGGTGGAATAAATTGAACGATGAAGATTAAGTAAACGCCATCCTTTAAAAGAAACTTTCGTAATTTAAAAAGAAAATACTATCCGGTTGAATTAATTAAGGATTGTATCAATGCTGTTCTTAATAAGGATGAACAAGTGTTACGAAAAATTAAAGATCATGCGCTGAGTGGTCAATGGCAGGGCTACCGTGAATTTCATCCCGGACGTTTTAGTAACTATGGCAAAAAGTATGATAGTTGGATCGTTATTTATACGATTAATCATAACGAATTAATTTTAACTTTAGTAACTACAGGTGATCATAAAATATTAGGTCGGTAAATCGAGTAACTCGGTTGGAATCGTAACAAACTGAGTGTTAAAGATAACAAAAGGATCGTCATCAATTTGAAATTAATTGATAGCGATCCTTTTTACGTTACGTTTATTTGTAATCATATTAGGGCGGCTTTTTGCCCAGAACTTCAGTCTAAATAAGGCAGTAATTCGGTCAGGACGACTTTATACGCGTTTGGTTGCATATGAATCTGATCACCGACGTATTCTTGTTGACGATGTCTTACTTGAAAAGGTTAACGTCATGAAACAAAGGGACTCTTTTGAAGAAATTAGAGTGAGTGGGTGACCAGTTATTCGGTTTATTTCACTATCAAATTTGATTAGTGGCCGATTGTTGTTTAACAAAAACTAGTTTTGTCTCAGCTGATAATTCTGGTGTGTAGTGATAATTAAGTCGGTCAAAGCGCCGCAAATCGGCCAGCATTTTAATATTATTTTCCGCCATAAAACGAACCATCTCGCCCCGGGCCATTTTGGCCAACGTGGCCCGCGTTTTGATTTTGCCATCTACCCAATGGCCAAAAACGACATCAATGAGTTGCACGTTGGGTTGGAGATGGCGTTGAATTATTTTGGCGTATTCTTGGGACGCAAGGTTAATGATTGGTTCGGCCTGTGCGTGTAGCGCCTGATAGGGTTTGGCACCCCAAAAGTCGTACAGATTAGTACTTTGCCCGCTTTTTAAACGAGCCTGCATTTCGAGACGGTAGGGGACAACCCCGTCAAATGGACGCAGGATCCCGTAAAAGCCGGATAAGATCCGTAAGTTGGCCTGCACATAGGTTAGTGCAGGCGCGGTAAAAACATCTGGCGCCATATATTGATATTGGATGCCAGAAAAGGCCAATAACGCCGGTGTCAGTTGCTCTTTTAGCGCCATTTGTTGTAACCAATCGTAATTAGTTTGGGCAATCTTATCACTACACTGCCATAAGGTTTTTAATTCCGAATAGGATAATTGCCGCATTGTCAGCAAAAGTTCTTCGGCTTCGCTTAAATACTGGGGCAGGGCAGCAATGGGAAATGAATCGGTATCAATTTTCATTTTTTTAGCTGGTGCAACGATAATTTTCATAGCGCGACCTCACTTGTTCTATCTGCTTGTATTTTAGCAGAAATTACTGGGGTAAACGTGGTTGCGTGAATATTTTGCTGGGAAGTGTTCGAAAAAGACACAGGAATTTGCTTTTTTAGGCACATTTACGCTAACGCACAACATTAATCGCTCCGGCACCACACAAAACTTCCAAGCCAGCCTTATTTTGGACTATCCAACGGCATAAACTTCATTTGTTGCGTATCAAAAATTAACGGGATCTCCGCTAGTTCGCCGGAACGATTTTTGCGGAATAGTAAATTAATATTGCGAACTTTGCTGCGTTCTTGAACCTGGTCCTCTAAATAAAGAAAAGAGACAATGTTGGAATCTTGTTCAATACTGCCGGATTCGCGTAAATCGGCCAGTTGTGGCTTGCGGTCAACCCGTTTTTCTAGTTCACGATTTAACTGGGAAAATAAAATGATCGGAATGTTCAGTTCATTCGTTAGTAATTTGAGTTCCCGGGTGATGGCCTCAATTTCTAAACGTCGATCAGTAACGCGGGCCTTGGTTCGTGCCAAACTGACGATTTGCAGGTAATCAATGATGGCAAAATAGTTAACCCCTTTTTCGGAGGCCTTTTTGGCGTTTTCCCGAATCACTTTGATAATCTGCGGTAGAACCAGAATCTTATCGTGTAAATTGACGTCTTGCGCGGTAATTTTAGGTAGAATTTGTTGGACCTCCTTTTTTTGGATTGGCGTCAACAACGCCTTAGGATTGCGCAATTGATTTACGGGAATGCCAGTATGAAAGGCAAGTGTTCGGTTGAAATTATCTTCGCCGGTCATTTCTAATGAAAAATGATCGACGCAGATTTCTGGATCAATTGCTAGGGCACTTTGAATAAAACTTAAGCCAAAGGCCGATTTACCAACTCCCGGCCGTGCCCCAATGGTCCAAAGTACGCCACCACATAGGCCATTGCCAAGCACCTTATTCAGTTGTTGGAACGTTTTAATACCGGCCGAACGGGAATGGTCCAAGTAATAACGTAAATCATCTGCGTATTCACTCAATTTCTTGGTTGGTAATTCCGGTAGATTTAGAACCCGAACCAATTCCGTCATTTCACCCAGCGCTAGCATATTTTCGCTGGTTGGATATTTCGCGTAACGGCCGGCCAGTGCTTCTAATTCACCCTGATAATACCAAGCCTTTAATCCTTGCAGGACTGACTTGAACGTCTTGGTGGTCACACCAGTGTCGTGTAACTTAACCCACTCATCCTCCGCAAAATCCAGTGGGTAATCCAAGAAGAAACGGCGTTTGACGTCCACCCAATCCTTGAAGTCACCATCATTTTCTAAAATAACTTTGACAAGATGTTGAAATTTAATAACGTGAAACCAACGTGCTTCAATTTCGGTACTTTTGCAAATATCTGGGTGATCAACTAGGTAGGCAACTGCGTTTTGTTCAAATTCCATCGATTTCCACCTCTAATTCTTCCTTAGTGATTAGCATGCCTTCAATTTTGGCGCGCCGAAAAGTTTCATTTAAGTCACGATCGCAGTCTAGGTATAGACCTTGAAGTCTTTCGGCCCGCGGCATTGGTTCCACGTGGTGCACCACTGTTACGGGCCGCTCCGGTACAATATCGTTGACGTAATTGATAAATTTAGGGCCAAACAGCGTGCGTGGTCGGACAAATTTGCGCATTTCAATTTGATTACCCCATTCGGCCGACTTGGCCAAACTGACTTGCTTGAATTGTTCTGGTAGGTAACCTCGTTGCAGCCAGGAAACAACGTACTCCTCGTGGCGTTCGGCTTCAGGAAAATGTTTGCCGCTAATTTGTGCTAATTCAGTAATGATCTGTTGGGCCTGCTTTTGTTCAGTGGGCGTGGCTGGGTGCTTGAGATTGAGTGTTTTTTTATTTTTGGTTGCTGACGTTACTTGTGCTGGTTTAACCGTTTCAGTTTTAATTGGGTCTATTTCATGAACTGGTTGTGCTTCGGGACAAAATTGGTTCCAATTGGCAATGTACAAGGCTCGCTTTTCATTTTCATAAAGTAAACCGACTTTAATGAGTAATCCGCAGAGTTGGTCAACGCTGCGATTGTTGGTGATGCCGCTAATTTGTTTGATCTCTTTAACGGTGTACGCCAGACTTGCAGCGGCGGAAATTCGCCCTTGATCATTATTATTGGCCGCTTCGGCTAGTAAAAAATGCCAAAGCCGGAAACTTGCGTGATAAGTATTGACTTGATTTTGTGCAAGTAAACGGAACTCAGGTTGCTGATAAAGATTGATTGGTACAGTAAAATAACTAGACATGATTTAACACTTCTTTCTTAATTAGGTTCTATAGATATAAAACCCTCAGGCCTCCAAAAAGTGTCACTAAAATAACATTTATTTTTCTGATCGGCCTAAAAGACCGTTATAACGGGAATAGTTAGCAAACTTTTTTTATTTAAACCTACCTTATTTTGGTACCGGTAAGTGTAGCGTTATCAATAATTAGTACCGCTATTAATACCGCTAGCGCTTTTCAGTACCGCTACCAGTAGCAATATGGGTCACGGTACCAACTTTAGAAAGAAAATAGTGCAATATTGAGTGCCGCAACTGACAAAACTTGCGTGTCAATTTTGATTATTGGTCGGTTATTGGCATCAGTGGTGCTACGAAATTGCCTGGACAGTGAAATTCATTGTTCCCTGGTTAAGGCTCTGGCAGCACTGCGTTTTATATCCTATAATGAAGCTATAACTTCTCTAAGAAAGTAGGTCCTAGCATGTTAAAAGAAGCAACGATTGCCCAGCAACTAGATCACCGAACGATTCGGGCGTTTAAACAGCAACCAGTCACCGCCGAACTGATCAGCGAATTAGTTGCGGTAGCACAACATACAGCAACTTCAAATTTTCAGCAGGCATTTAGCATAATCAGTGTGACTGATCCGGCCAAAAAGAAGCAAATTGCGGCGGTTTCTAACCAGAAATATGTGGCGGATAATGGCCATTTGTTTATTTTTGTCGCTGATCAACACCGTAATCAGCAGATCGGCGCGGAAATGGGGAAGACAGCCAATCATTTAGGTGATACGGATCACTTTTTAGCGGCCTGGTCAGATGCCAGTTTGGCCGTCCAAAATACAGTTGTTGCAGCCGAGAGTCTTGGCTTAGGTGCGGTTATTTTAGGCAGTATTTTAAATGATGCCCAACAAATTATTGATATTTTGCAGTTGCCCCAACTAACCTTTCCAGTGTTAGGTTTAGCTATTGGCTGGCCCGATCAAAAGCCACAATTAAAACCACGCTTGCCGGAACGCTTTGTTCATTTTGAAAATACTTATCAGTTACCGACACCGGTAAAACCAGACTTAGTTGACTATGATGCCCAGGTCCATGAGTACTACGATTTGCGTGATGCTAATCGTCGGGTGGACACCTTCACTAATCAGGTTCAGAAACGACTAATGTTGCGGCCAGCCAAGCGTGCCGAACTATTACCAGTGCTACAGCGGCAAGGTTTCTTGTTGGAATAGCTAACGGGGTTGGGGGAGTTGGTAACTGATTGGTTGCTTTGTAAAATAATTTAGGACTAGCATTAGCAAAACTTTTAAAGTGATACTTTGAAAAGACGATTGGAATTCAGTTTAATTAAAAAATACCAAACATTAGTGACTCAGCCAATTCAACAGAATATGGTTAGGTCACTTTTTTGATTTAATTTAATTTTTTAAGATGTGGATGAAATACTCAATGATTCTCTAATACTTTTGTTCAATTAAAGTTGCCAGGTTGCTTTTGAGTGAATTACTTGCTGATGCCAAAATTGCTAGAGCAGGCCGCTTTTCACGCTGGAACAGTTTGATTAATTTTACAATTTGCGCGTTAAAAAAATTTAGTCGGAGAGACTTGACTTAGGGGAATATATGTTTGTATTATAGAGATATTGAATACGAACAAATGTTCTAGATGGGAGACTTTCGATGAGTGTTAGTTATGATGTCCCACGTGATAAGTGGTTATATGATGATCGTGGCATGATGAAATGGATGGGTTTTTTTATGAGTGATCACACGATGTATATGGAAGCTGAGCAGCGTTCTGAAGCGCCAGCCTTGCCACGGCCAATTCAAGACAGTGAAAGAATCGATACACTATTGACTCAATCATGGACTAAGAAACGGACGATCTCGATCCAACTTGGGATTTGGCGAAATGGTCAATTATTACCTGATTTAAAGGGCGTCGTCATCGGTCAAGCCAATCATAGCGTTGTTATTCAAGAAGATGACGGCACGCTCCGGCAGATTTTGCCTAAAGATATTCGCAACATTACGGCGTCGCAAAATGAAAAGTGGTTCAGCTATGAGCACACCATTAAGTGATCCAACAAAATTACCGCGCCATGATGTGATGTGTATTGACTGTAAAAGTTTCTATGCTAGTTGTGAGGCCGTTGCTAGGGGTGAAGACCCATTATCGGCAAATATTGCTGTCTTAAGTCGTGAAGAATCCTCAGGTGGTTTAATTCTAGCCGCCAGTCCTTACACCAAGCAAGAGTATGGGGTTAAGTTAGGAACTAGAAAGTTTGAATTAAAACCAGCGATGGATATTAATTTAGTCGAACCGCACATGGCAAGATACATTCAAAAAAATTACGAAATCAACCTGATTTATCGTCAATTCACCGATGATGCACATTGGTTTCCCTATTCGATTGATGAAAGCTTCATCGATGTAGGAGCCTCGCATAAAATATTTGGCAGTAATTTTAAAATTGCCCAAGCTATCCAGAAGAAGGTCAAGGCTGAAACCGGCATTGTGACCACCGTGGGCATGGGCGAAAATCCTTTGCTGGCCAAACTAGCCCTAGATAATGCCGCCAAACGCCAAGCACCATGGATAGCAAGGTGGACGTACGCAAATGTTCCGGAGACTATTTGGAAAATACCTAATCTGACTGACATGTGGGGAATTGGGAATTCCTATGCAAATAAATTACGCAGTTTTGGCATTTATTCAGTTTATGATTTGGCTCACGCCGACCTTAATATGCTAAAACGCCGCCTTGGTGTGATGGGCGAGCAATTGTATTATCATGCCTGGGGAATTGATTATAGCCTGTTAGAACGACGGTATTTGCCACGAAGTAAGTCTAAGGGTTACGGTAATTCGCAAGTGTTAATGAAAGATTATACCGACCCACACGAAATCGAACTTGTCCTACGAGAAATCGCCGACCAAGTTTCTACCCGTTTGCGAAAAGATAACGTGGAGTGTGAGATTGTTCAGATAGAAATTGGTTTTGGCGAACCTGATGCGAAAGGCCGGGGACATTATTCAACACAAATGCATATTCAACCAACCAACTCATCCCGGGGGCTCCAAAACGCCGTTAAATACCTATTTGAAAAAAGTTGGAATAAGCAAATGCTACGTTCGCTAGGAGTCAGAGCAAGCAAACTCTCCATTCCGCAGGCAATGCAACTCGATTTATTTGAGGACCCAGATATGCAACTTCAACGCATGAAACTAGACACAGTCATCGATAAGATCAGAAATAGATATGGTTTCAAGGCATTGATGCGCGCAAGCTCACTTTCAGAGGGGGCAACTGCGCTGGCTAGAACAGACTTAGTTGGAGGTCATAAGGCATGATAAAGGCATCACAAGAATTACTAGAACGCTACGATGCGAAATTCACTAAGCTATTTAATCATGAATATTGGTTGGTGATTGTCGCTGACTATTACGATAAAGTTCATACCTTTTATCTTTATAACAAGCATATTAAACAACCCTTAACTGATTCCCATGAGTTGGCGCGAGTTGAAATGGCCGATAAGGATACTTACACGGTTATGTTACGTGATTTGAAGGCACATTCTAATTTACGGATTGAATTTCGTGATACTAGGCGGCCAGTTAGGCCTGAATCTACTGTTTTGGTGGATCGAGTGCATGGACATGGGAGCGCGACTGGATAATGATCGGAATGAATTTGGCTTATCGAAATGTATTTTAGGACTAACGGTATTCAAAGATTGACCTTTAGGTAAATAACGACGAATCCTGCGGTTGTGAACTTCATTGGTTCCACAATCAAAAAAACTATGTGGTAAGTGCTCTGGAATCACCTAAACATTAAATTAGTCGTTCTTATATCCGGAAATTTGGAATACAATAATAGAGTAAACAAAAAAGAATTGAGTATTGCGAGGAACACAAAATGGCAATAAAAGGTCCGATCATAAAAGAAGTTACTTACAGTGAAAATTTCACCAACGAGCTAGATGATGCGATTGGTGATAAAAAGATTGATAAAAAATTATTGATTGATTACCCAACTGTTTACATTATTCGGGATAAGGATAGACAGGAACAATATACAGTTTATGTTGGGGAAACGACTAATATTAATCGCCGAACTAATCAACATCTTTATGAGGATCCTGCTAAGCGGTTAGACTGGGATGATCTTTCTAATGCAAAAAATGCCCGTTTATTTGTTATTGGCCATGATCACTTCAACAAGTCACTAACGCTGGATATTGAAAATCAATTAATGATGTATCTGTTAAGTGTCGATAATATTAAACAATTAAATAACCGCCGAACTAATGCGCAAAATCTTTATTACACGTCCGATGAAATGCAACCTATTTTTTCAAAAATTTGGCGTGGCCTACATAAATTCGATCAAAAGTTATTTCCCTTAGAGAGTATTATTCGTGATTCGGCCTTGTTTAAAGCTTCCCCGTTTCATAAGTTGACGGAAGAACAAGTCATTGCAAAGAGAAACATTGCCGGTAAGATTGAACATGCACTGAAACAATCCCAGGCTGGTCAATTAATTTTTGTCGAGGGTGAAGCCGGATCAGGGAAGACAGTTTTACTGAGCAATCTATTTTATGAGCTTAATTCAAGTCTTTTAGATCAACAGGATAATAAAGAAGCAACTGAACACGTTAATCCGCGCAGTTATCTTCTGGTTAATCATGAACAGCAACTGACTGTTTATAAACAGATTGCTAAAAAACTTGGCCTAATACGCTTGGCGAAAGACATTGTAAGCAAACCAACTCATTTTATTAATGAACATACGGGAAAGCCATTAGTGGATATTGTTTTAGTTGATGAGGCTCATTTATTGTGGACACAAGGCAAAATGTCTTATCGAGGCAAAAATCAACTCAAAGATTTACTGAAACTAGCAAAGGTAGTTGTGATTGTTTTTGATAGACATCAAATTTTGACAACTGAAGAGTATTGGGATGAAAAGGAACTATTACAACTTGAAGTTAAGGCACGTGATCGAGGTAATTTAATTCATTTAAAAGACCAAAAGCGAATTGTTGCTGGTCAACCAACAATTGATTGGATAAGGAAGCTTGTGTTTGATAGGACTATTTCTAAAATTCCACTAGATAGTGCAGCAAAGCATGGCAAGGGTTATCAACTTAAAATTGCAGAAGATCCTGAAAGTCTCTATGATGCAATCAAGTCACATTCACGTGAGGACGAAGTTGATAGAGTCGGTATTTCACGAATGTTAGCAACTTTTGATTGGAAATATAATCAAAAAGGACCTGAGAATGGTGATTATTGGCGTGTTAAGGCCGGGGATTTATCTTTGCCTTGGAATTTAGAAATTCCCCAAACTAGGACAGAAAAGCGGAAAAATAGAGGATTGTCTTGGGCTGAACAACCACAGACTATTCAAGAGGCTGGCTCAACTTACACAATCCAGGGATTTGATTTAAATTATGCAGGTGTAATAATTGGTCCGTCAGTTAAATTTCGTCAGGGAAAGGTTATTTTTGATCCTGATGCCAGTCAAAATAAGAAAGCCACGCAAAAACGAACAACTGATGATGGTAAGAAAATAGTTATCGCAGAAGATCTGTTACAAAATGAACTGAATGTTCTCTTGACAAGAGGTGTTCATGGTCTGTTTATTTATGCCGTTGATCCAGAATTACAACAAGCATTACTTAACGCCGCCGATAAAGATCATTTAATTAAATAACAAGGTCAGGAGTAAATAATGAATAATAAAGTAGATTACCAGCAAGTTATTGCGGAATTAATTAAATTTCGTGATGACCGTAATTGGCAAAAATATCACAATTTAAAGAATCTAGCCGAGTCTCTGAATCTGGAGGCTAGTGAAGTATTAGAAATTTTTCAGTGGAAACCAGAAGGCCAGCAGTTGGATGACGCCGAGGTCGATCATTTAAAAGAAGAGTTGGCCGATACATTAATTTATAGTTTTTACATGTGTGAGAAACTAGGGGTGGATCCACTGGAAATTGTGCAGAAGAAAGTTGATTTTAATCAGAAGCGACATTGGAAGATTGATGATTAATTTTGGTTGATTGAATATATTCTAAAGTAGGAAGACAAGCAAAGTGGCTTGGTTGGTGTGATGGATTGATATCTGGTCAATAAATTGCTAATAAAGGCCTATAACTTGTTTGATTTTATGGGTCGGCTTAAACTAGTTGATATTAGTAAAATGAGTTATGAATAAGCTTGTAGTTAGCGTATTTCTAAGAACTAACCTCGGTGGAATTTATCCAGCCGGGGTTATTTTTTTGTAGAATATGAATATATATTTTGAAATTGGAATAAGTTAAATTGTTAAGTATAAGGTTAGTTATTTATCAAACAAAGCCCGTAAATCAGAATTCAAGTACGAGTACACCAGAATTATCAAGAAATAGTTCTAGTATACGGAAATTTTGTTCATCTCCTATTTAATTCATTTTTAATTCATTAAAAAATTATAGCAAAATAACAACCAACATTGCCAATTTCTTCACAATATAATACAATATCTAATGTAGGATAAAAAGAGGAGGGCTATGTTGTGAAGCAAGGGAAGCTATTTACTGTTTTTGCATCTGCGTTGTTACTCGTTTCTAGTTCATTGGGGCTGGTCAGTGGGGTTAGTGCTGCCAGTAAGACGGATGTAACGACATCGGCGTCGAAGGCAAAGTACACGCCAGACAAGGATTTGAAGGGTAAGTACGATGTTGTTATTGTTGGTGCCGGTGGTGCTGGGATGGCGGCCGCTTTGTCCGCCAAGCAGAAGGGTTTGAACCCGGTTATTTTGGAGAAAATGCCGGTTGCTGGTGGGAATACGCTGAAAGCTTCATCGGGAATGAATGCTTCAGAGACCAAAGTTGAAAAGGCAAATGGCGTCAAGGATAGCAATAAACAATTTTACGAAGAAACGCTTAAGGGCGGCCAATATACGAATAATAAGGCGCTCTTGCATTATATGGTAAATCACTCATCGTCTGCCATTGATTGGTTAGATAGTATGGGCATGAAGCTTGATAAACTAACTATTTCTGGTGGGATGAGTGTTAAACGAACACATCGGCCACATGATGGTTCAGCAGTCGGGCAGTATTTGGTCAATGGTTTACTGCGAAACGTTAAGGAAAAGAAAATTCCAGTATTCGTGAATGCCGACGTGACTAAAATTAATGAAAAGAATAACAAAGTTTCCGGTGTCAAGGTTGTTATGAATCAAGATAAGACGAAAACAATCAGTTCCAAGGCCGTGATTGTTACAACTGGTGGTTTTGGTGCTTCTAAAAAAATGATCAAACAATATCGACCTGATCTAGCGAAATACGTGACGACTAATCAAGCTGGTAGTACTGGTGATGGGATTAAAATGATCAGAAAATTAGGCGGCTACACGGTTGATATGAATAAAATTCAAATTCACCCAACGGTTTACCAAAAGCCACCGTATTTAATTGGTGAGGCAACTCGTGGTGAAGGTGGCATCTTGGTTAATAAACAAGGTGATCGTTTCACAAATGATATGTCAACCCGGGACAAGGTTTCGGCCGCAATCAACAAGCAATCCGGGAAGATGGCGTACGTGCTGTTTGACGCTGGCGTAAAGCAACGTTCTTCAGCAATTGATGAGTACGAAAAGAAGGGCTTCACTAAGAAGGCCGATACGGTTGAAGAATTGGCTAAGGAAATCAACGTCCCAGCCGCTGAATTACAAAAAACAGTGACAACTTGGAATCAGGCTGTTGCTAATAAGAAAGATACGCAGTTCCAGCGAACAACTGGTATGGATCATCAGTTGAATCAGGGACCTTACTACGCGATTCCAGTTGCGCCTGGTATTCACTACACAATGGGTGGCGTGAAGATTAACACCAAGACGCAAGTGCTCAAGAAGTCTGGCAAGGCGATTCCTGGTCTGTACGCTGCTGGTGAGGTTGCTGGTGGTTTGCACGGCAATAATCGAATTGGTGGTAACTCAGTTGCAGATATCATCGTGTTTGGCCGGCAAGCAGGTGACCAAGCGGCGGATTATCTGAAATAATTAATGACGTTATCAACTAAAAAATGAGCGGCATGTCTAATTTGCGGACATGCTGCTCAGTTTTTGATTGCAACACATTTTGGGTCTGGACGCTTTTGAAAATTATGCCTATTGACCAAATTTAGTATAAACGTATTTAAAATAGCGTAAGACATTGTTTTTTCAAGCATACTTTCTCAACCATCCCTAAAAAAACGATCGTCCCTTGCGTTTATAAGTAAAGCCCTCCCCAATTGCCTCGTGAACGTTGATAATCGACACGAAGGCCTGCGGATCACGATAGGCAATAATTCGTTGACGGCGGCGATTTCGTTTGGTGCGACCACGCAATAAATGATTTGTTTTTGTTGATTTTGGAAGCCGCCAGTGCCATTGAGGAAGCTGACGCCGCGTTCAAGTTGTTCCATCAGATCGCTGGAGATTGCTTGATAATTTTCACTGATGATTAGGACACCTTTGGCCGCGTACGCTCCTTGTTGAGTGAAATCAACGACTTGGGAGAAAATGAATGAGGCCAGTAGCGTGTACATCATGTGGCGAATATCCAGGTAACTTAAGGATAGTAGCAAAACAACGGTGTCAAAGATCAGCATTGTGCGGCCCATGGAAACGCCGCGGTTACGTTCAATAATTTTAGCAATGACGTCACTGCCACCAGTTGTGCCGCCGGAACGGTAGATTAAGCCGCTGCCGAAACCGCCGCAAAGCCCTGCCATGACACCAGCAATGAAGAGGTCGTGGTGCAAGTTGAGTTGAACGGGTAGTCGTTGCCAAATCCACAAGAAGACGGATAACATGACGGTTCCGTAAATCGTTAGAATTAAAGCGTGGCGACCTAAATATTTATAGCCGATAAAAATTAACGGAATGTTAAGCACCAGGCTTGAGTAAGCGGGATTAATTTGGAACCAGTAACGCAAAATCAAAGTGATCCCGGTAATGCCGCCCTCGGCCAAGTGACTGGCAATGTTAATGCTGACGAGGCCTAGTGCGTAGAGTGCACAGCCTAAAGTGATGAGCAATAAGTCTTGTAGTCTAATCCGTGTATTTTCCAAATAACCGCCTCCAAAGTAGCCCTCAGTTGCATTATACCGAATTAAGCTAACTTTACCCGTTTTATTAGAAAGTAAATTTTGTTACTATAGAAGTATCTTGAAGAAAAGGGTGATCGGTTTGAAGAAAATTGTTGTCGCTGGTTTTAAAGGGCGCATGGGCTCTACCGCAGCAAAGATGGTTTTAGATAATGAAGATTTTGACTTAGTTGGGGTTTATGATCCACGAGCAACGGAGAAAAGTCTCGCTGGGGATGCCACTTTTAATAACGTTGACGTGCCAGTTTTCACTGAACGCGAGGCTATTCTTAGCGTTAAACCCGAGATTTGGATTGATTTCACTGTTCCCGCAGCCGCCGTTAAAAACACTAAGTTTGCCCTTGAACACGACATTTCACCAGTTGTGGGCACGACTGGCTTCACCGATGACGATATTAAACAGTTACAGGCAATTGCCAAAAAGCGTCAAGTTGGTGGCTTAATCGCACCTAACTTTGGCTTAAGTGCCGTTTTAATGATGCAGTTTGCTAAGCAGGCGGCCAAATACTTCCCGGATGTTGAAATTATTGAAATGCACCACGATAATAAATTAGATGCCCCAAGTGGCACGGCTTTAAAGACGGCTGAAATGATGCAAAAAGAGCGGGGCGACAAGCCACAAGGTAATCCCGATGAAACTGAATCCTTACCTGGTGCGCGGGGTGCTAACTACCACGGCATGCGCATTCACAGTGTTCGCCTTCCTGGTTTGATTGCCCACCAACAGGTTCAGTTTGGTGCTGTTGGCGAAGGGTTGACGATTCGTCAGGACACCTATGATCGTGCCTCCTTCATGACTGGCGTTGCGTTAGCTTGTCGTAAGGTAACTGACCACCACGAATTATTTGATGGATTAGAGTATCTACTATGAAATTAAGCACCATTCCCGAAGAATTCACCCAAGCAATACCGATTATTCAGGCAATTGAACAGGCCGGTTATGCGGCTTATTTCGTTGGCGGTAGTGTTCGTGACGCCATTTTAGGTAATAAAAAAATTCACGATGTTGATATTGCCACCAGCGCCTACCCAGCCGAAGTGAAGGCTATTTTCCGACGAACGATTGACACGGGCATTCAGCACGGCACGGTCACAGTGATGGAAAAGGAGACTGCCTATGAGGTGACAACCTTTCGCACGGAATCCACTTACCAGGATTTTCGCCGGCCTGATCACGTTACCTTTGTCCGTTCCTTAGATGAAGATTTAAAACGCCGGGATTTCACGATTAACGCCTTAGCTTTGCGCCACGATGGCACGATCATTGATTTATTTGATGGCTTGACTGATTTAAAACACGGTCTGATTCGGGCAGTCGGTATTCCTGAGGAACGTTTTCATGAAGACGCCTTACGCATGATGCGCGCAGTGCGTTTTCAAAGTCAGTT
The DNA here is from genome assembly GCF_003950295.1 of Loigolactobacillus iwatensis. Lineage (GTDB taxonomy): Bacteria > Bacillota > Bacilli > Lactobacillales > Lactobacillaceae > Loigolactobacillus > Loigolactobacillus iwatensis. The sequence goes on along the minus strand of NZ_RHNP01000010.1, from coordinate 50,837 downwards.
AAATTTTGAGCTTGAGCCTTTGACTGAAGCGGCAATCGCTAAAGAACATGACTTGCTAGCCAAGATTGCAGTGGAACGAATTCACGAAGAATTTGTCAAACTATTATTAGGCCAAAATCGAGCGGCTGGTTTGAAAACTTTTGTTGAAACTGACCTCTACCAAAAATGCCCCGGTTTTCGTTCCGCTGGCGCCAATCTGTTACGAATTGCCGACTTACCGGATAGGCGCCTAGTCCGTGAAAAGAGTGTCTGGCTACTGATTGCCTATGAATTAGGCTTGGACACAACTGCAACGCGACAGCTATTAAAGCAGTGGAAATCGTCCAATGAGTTAGTGAACAACGTCGGCAACAACGTCACTTTGCTGGCAAAATTTTTGGCCGATCACATAACTAACTGGGATTTATATGCTGCTGGTCGCGACAATTTATTGTCCGTTAATGAAGTTGCCACTTTGCTGGGTGCCGGCCAGACTCCGGCAACGTTGACGACGGCCTATTCGTCCTTAGCAATTCACGACAAGCACGAACTAGCAGTTAACGGCGCTAATTTAATTCAACAGGCTGGGGTTAAACCAGGGCCTTTATTAGGCGATATCTTGGCCAAACTGGAACGGCAAGTGGTGGAAAACCAGTTAGCTAATGATGAAGCTAGCTTATTGGCGGCGGCAAAAGAACTTCTAAACTAAGGCGTGTTTGGAAAATAACCTTAATTAGTGATTTTTTAACCAATTTAGTTGAGTAAAGGTGTTAAAATTGATTGTTTAGATGGGTAAAACAGCAGATTGCGTTAACTGCTGTTTTATTTTTATCATTGGTTAATTTTTTTGCAAATAGTCTGCTGTGACTGGAATGTAGTTGAAGAGCGTGGTTACAACGGTTAAATGCTATTACTGATAGCCGTTTAATTGGCGAAAACGTGTCTAAAAAGGCAGATTCCTGTGCCTAGCTACAATCGCCAAATAATCCACTGCGTGAATTATTCGTTAATTTAGGCTACCCACAGGAATCTTGCCGCCTTTTTAGATAGGCTAAACGTGTTTGGAAAAGCAGGTTCCTGCGGTTGCCATGTTTCAACTTGGCGTTCTTTGCCTTAGTTGAATGGACAACGGATGGAGCATCAGGATTATTAGCGTACTAAAGCTAATAATCATCAATTGCGGAATAGTGGCTACAACAGCCAAATCACCTTTTTCAAAGGTGATTCGTCTGTTTAGGCCAATCCTCAGAGCCATGTTTCTTGCGGTGACCGAGACGAACCTAGTCGAGGAAACACAGTTATGGACTTTATAACTGTGTTCCTTAGCTTTTGCCACAAGAATGGCCATCGTTCGTAGCATCAAGATTATTAGTGGTCTAGGCTAATAATCATCAATTGGGGAGTAGAACCTGAACGCTTTTCCAAACACTCTGTTTTTATAGTATGATGGACTGTGAATATAGTTGGGGAGATAACGTATGCAAACTTTAGCAGTAGAAGATCTGACCAAAATTTACGGTGAAAAAACGCTGTTTGATCATATTTCATTTATGATTAAGGAAGGCGACCGTATCGGTTTAATTGGAACTAACGGAACGGGGAAAACCACTTTACTGAACGCAATTACTGGTTTAGACAGCTATGATGCGGGGTCGGTGGTGACGCCGAAACAGTACCGAATTAGTTATTTGCAACAGATACCACAATTAAATGATGAGTTGTCAATCATGGCCGCCGTTTTTGCCGGGGATAACCCGATTTTTAAAACGATTCAAGAATACGAAAGTGCCTTGCAGCAGTTAGGGGAACAGGCCACTAACGAAAAAGTGCAGGACCGTTACACTAAGGCTGAGCAGGCGATGAACCGTGATGATGCTTGGACGGCGGATACGCAAATCAAATCAATTTTAAATCAGCTGAAGATTACCGATCTCAATCAGAAGATTGGGACGCTATCCGGTGGGCAAAAAAAGCGGGTCGGTTTGGCGCAAGTGTTGATTGAGGCGCCTGATCTATTAATCCTTGACGAACCTACCAATCATTTGGACTTTGAGTCAATTGCCTGGTTGGAGTCTTATTTAAGTAGCTACAAGGGTGCTTTGCTGGTCGTAACCCATGATCGTTATTTTCTTGATCGGGTGACTAATCAGATTTATGAGCTTTCTTTTGGCAAACTGGAGGCATATACCGGCAACTACGAAAGCTACTTAGGGCAAAAAGTGAAGCGGGATGCGACTGAAAGCGAACAAGCCGCTAAGCAGAAGAAACTTTATAAAAAAGAATTAGACTGGATGCACGCCGGCGCCAAGGCACGTTCTACGAAACAGCAGGCCCGCATTAATCGTTTTAATGACCTGAAGGAATCCGTCAGTGGCGGCACGAATAGCCAAGATGATGTTGATATCAACTTGGGCCAGCAACGTTTGGGCAAAAAGGTGTTGCAACTTAAGGATGCAAGTCTGACTTTTCACGATCACGTGATTATGAAAAATTTCGACCTCATGATTCAAGGTGGCGCTCGCTTGGGAATTACCGGTGAAAATGGTGCCGGTAAGACAACCTTCCTCAACGCTTTGACGGGCAAGTTACCTTTAACTAGTGGCACCTTGATTCTCGGTGAAACGGTCAAAATTGGTTTTTATACGCAGATTACGGAACCAATGGACCCAGATAAACGCTTAATCACTTATCTGCAAGAAGTCGGTGAACAAGTCGTTAACAAAAATGGCGATACGGTGAGTGTGACGCAATTATTGGAACAGTTTCTTTTCCCACGATTTATGCACGGCACACTGATTCGCAAGCTATCTGGTGGTGAAAAACGTCGCCTGTATTTACTGAAAATTTTAATGACGCAACCGAACGTTTTATTACTCGATGAACCAACGAATAACCTTGATATTGGCACTTTGACGGTGCTTGAAAATTATCTAAAAACTTTCAATGGTGCTGTTATCACGGTTTCACATGATCGTTATTTTCTTGATCACGTTGCGGATGAATTGTTGATCTTTGATGGCAGTGGCAAGATTGAACGTTTCACCGGCCAGCTATCGGATTACTTAAAAGAAGCCGCTAAACCAAAGCAAACTGCACCAAAGGCAGCTCCAGTCCAAAAAACACAAAGCACGGAACAGGCAAAAAAAGTTAAATTAACTTATAATGAAAAGAAAGAGTGGGCAACCATTGAGGCTACGATTGATGGACTTGAGCAACAACTTGAACAAGTTCAAAAAGAAATGGCCAACAATGGGGCCGATTATGGTAAGTTAGCTGAACAACAACAGTCAGTGGATGATTTAAATCAACAGATTGAAGAAAAAATGCAACGGTGGGATTATTTGAGCCAGTACGCAAACTAAGGCGGTGCAATGAACTTGGAAGAGGAATATTTAAACCTAGCTCGTAAAATCTTGAAAGATGGTCACTATAAGGACGATCGGACTAATACTGGGACTTATAGTATTTTTGGCTATCAAATGCGTTTTGACCTAAGCCAAGGATTTCCTTTATTAACAACTAAAAAGGTTCCTTTCGGTCTCATTAAAAGTGAATTGCTCTGGTTCATTAAGGGCGACAGTAACATTCGTTATTTGTTACAGCACAAGAATCATATTTGGGACGAATGGGCCTTTGAGCGTTACGTCAACAGCAAGGACTACCAGGGCTCAGATATGACGGATTTTGGCCACCGGCATCTGAGCGATCCTGAATTTAATCAGCAATATCAAGAACAAATGCATTTGTTTGACGATCGAATTTTGGCTGATGAAGCTTTTGCCAAACAGTACGGCGAGCTGGGTAATATTTACGGTAAACAGTGGCGGGCTTGGAAAACCAGCCAGGGCACAACAATTGATCAACTTAAAAACGTTATTGACGCAATTAAGAAGACCCCTGATTCCCGACGCCTGATTGTTTCGGCCTGGAATCCGGAAGATATTCCGAATATGGCCTTGCCACCATGCCACACAATGTTTCAGTTCTACGTTAACGATGGTAAATTAAGCTGTCAGCTTTACCAACGTAGTGGCGATGTTTTCCTTGGGGTACCGTTTAATATTGCGAGTTACGCACTGTTAACGGCCTTAATTGCTCATGAAACTGGGCTTGAGGTTGGTGAATTTATTCATACGTTAGGTGATGCTCATATTTACAAAAATCACGTCACCCAAATTAAAGAGCAATTGCAGCGGGAAGTCCGACCAGCACCAACGTTAGTCTTAAATCCTGATAAGCAAAGTATTTTTGACTTTGATGTCAGCGATATTAAGCTAACGAACTATGATCCGCAGCCGGCCATTAAGGCGCCAGTTGCGGTGTAATGAGGTGAGCAAATGTTAGCTTATATGTGGGCTGAAGATAAGAATCACTTGATTGGCGCAAAGGGTGCTTTACCATGGCATTTACCTGCCGATTTGAAGCATTTTAAGGATGTGACTACGGGTAAGCCAGTCATTATGGGACGCAAAACTTTTGTCGGCATGGAACAGGCACTGCCTAATCGACTTAATATTGTGTTAACCCAGAAAAAAGAACTGGCCGTCCCTGATGGCGTTATGGTGCTTCACAGTAAGCAGGCCGTTTTAGATTACGCGGATCTACACAACGATGAAGAAATTATGATTATTGGCGGTGCTAAGATTTTCAGTTTATTCGCCGATGTTGTGCAACGCCTGTACATTACGCGCATTGACGGTGCTTTTTCTGGCGATACGTACATGCCAGAACTTAATTGGAAGGATTTTGAAATGATCGACCATTTTGATGGCAAAGTTGATCAGGACAACAAGTACCCGTATACGTTTGCGACTTATCAACGAAAGAGCTAAGGCTTGCCGCGAAGGTAGGGTTAGTTTGGTTGATTGAAAAATAATGTAAAAGTTGTTTAAAAAGTACGTTAAAAAACGCGAAATGGAGGCCGAAATCGGTCGTCTATTTCGCGTTTGTGTGTTTGTGGATTGTCTTTTTTAGATGAAATTGTGTTTGAAAGCTGGCTTTGCTTGGGTCTGGCCAATTTGGCGGAAACGTGTTTGAAAAAGCAGATTATTGCGTATAGCTACGCCGGTCGAACGATCCGCTGCGCGTGTCTTTTCGCCCGGCTGCCATGTTTCTTGCGGTGACTGAGACAAACTTAGTCGAGGAAACACAGTTATGGACTTTATAACTGTGCTCCCTAGTTTTTGCCACAAGAATGGTCAACGTCCGTAGCATCAAAGAATATTAGCGCTCTTCGCTAATATTTCTCCTCCATTGCGGAGCAGTAGGCTATACTCCATAATCTGAACGCTTTTTCAAACACTCTCTCGACTGAAACGTGCCTAAAAAGGCAGCTTCTTCCGCTTAGCTACGATCATCAAATAATCCGTTTCACGAATTATTCGCTAATCTAGGCTGCGACTCGGACTTCGGTTTATCTTAGTCCGATCGACATCGTCAGTAATGCTCAGAAGCTGGACGCCTTTTTCAAACACTCTCTCGACTAAAACGTGCCTAAAAAGGCAGCTTCTTCCGCTTAGCTACAATCGCCAAATAATTCATTGCATGAATTATTCGTCAATTTAGGCTAATGCTCGGAAGCTGAACGCCTTTTGAGGCACTCTGTTTTATACAAACAACAAAATCGAAAAGTACATGAAGCCTGTTCCTAGTAGAACAAATAGGTGCCAGATGACGTGGATGAATTTGATTCTGGGGAAGCTATAGAGGACTGCGCCTAGGGTGAAGGCCACTCCTCCGGCGACTAGTAGCCAGAAGCCAATTGGGCCTAGGTGCTGGTAAAGTGGTTTCATGGCAACTAGGCAGCCCCAGCCCATTAGCACGTATATGACGGTTGTTAAGTGGTTGAATTTATTTCCGGCAATGGATTTAAAGATCACACCAAATATCGCCAAGGCCCAGATCACGGCGCATAAGACGTAACCCAGTGTGTTGTGTAACGCGATTAGGCAATAAGGCGTGTACGATCCGGCGATGAGTAAGTAGATACTACAATGATCAAATACTTGAAAAACCGACTTGGCTCGGGTGAAAATTAGACTATGAAATAAAGTCGAACTGAGATAAAGGATCATGAGCGTAATGCCGTAAATTGTGTACGCAATTGTTTGACCAATTGTGTTAGCCTTGATCAATAAAAAGATTAGGCCGACGACACTTAAAACAAAGCCAATACCGTGAGTTACTGCATTTAGGACTTCATTGACGATGAGGTAGCGCCGGGAAAAAGGTGACTGCTGAAAAGTACCATGCATAACTTGTTGCTCCATTCTTTAATTTTTAGCTGTAGCAGTGAAAAACAGAATTTAATCTGCTATACTAGTCAATATTAGATAAATACCATGTCCACAATTTCATTGTAGCATGGTTTAAAAAACCTTAGTAAGAAAGTGTGGCTGAATAAAAGTCATGGCAACTATAAAAATTGTAACCGATTCTTCGGTTCAACTCACACCAGAAGAAATTGAACAGAATCACATCACTGTTATTCCGTTGTCCGTTATGATCGACGACACGGTGTACGTGGACGGTAAGACCATTACTCGTCCTAAGTTTATTGAATTAATGGGTCAGGCGAAAGCTTTGCCCAAAACAAGTCAGCCGCCAATTGGCGAATTTATTGAGCTCTTTGATCAGCTGGGTGAAGACGGCAGTCAGGTTATTGCCCTTCATATGACGGATGCCATTAGTGGTACCGTTAACACGGCTCGGCAAGCAGCTCAATTAAGCAAAAGCGACGTTACCGTTCTAGATTCTCGGGAAACTGATCGCGGGATGGCTTTTCAGGTCTTGACGGCTGCTCGGATGGCCCAACAAGGAAAAACCAAGGCTGAGATTTTAACTGCTTTAGAACGGGTTAAGGCCAATACTAAACTTTATATGGCAGTTATGACCTTAGACAATATCGTTAAGGGTGGTCGGGTTAGCCGGGTAACTGGTTTGATCTCCAACATTCTTAATATGAAGGTTATCTTTGAGATGGTCGATGGTGAGCTACAAGTTCGAACCAAAGGCCGGGGCATGAAGACCGTTAATAATTTTATGCGCGAATTGATTGCCAAGTTGGAAAAAATTCCGAATATCAAGGAAATTGGTATTTCCCACGTGGCAGCGGATAAGGTAGTTAATGGGTTTAAAGCAGATTTGGAGAAGGCGTTACCTAAAGTTCCTGTCTTAGTTCGCGACACAAGTCCAATTATCGCAACTTATGCCGGGCTAGGCGCTTTTGCCATTATGTATTACACGGAAGATTAATGATTTTTAAAGGGCGTAGACGTTATTTGTCGTAGCCCTTTTATTTTTAAATTGTAAGGAGTTGGCAAGTTGAAAGTCCTGAAGCGATTACGGGATATCTTGCTTGCACTAGTTGTACTGGGAATTGTTGCGCTAGGCGTTTACTTTGGGTTTAACCATTTTTATCCAGAAACTGTGCAGCAAAAGACCCAACAGGTGACCAAAAAGAAACAACCAGCTAAAAAGAGCCAAATTAATTTAGTGGCATTAGGTGATTCGTTAACGCAGGGTGTTGGCGATCAGAACAAGGCCGGCGGGTACGTGGGCATGATTAAGCACTCGTTAGTCGATAAGGATCACGTTCAGGTTAAAACGGCCAACTACGGGGTTGCCGGCGATACGAGTACCCAGATCGATCACCGCTTGCAATCCCAAGCAGCAATTCAAACCTCGCTCAAAAAAGCGGATGTCATTGTGATGACAGTTGGCGGTAATGATCTGATGGGTGTCGTCAAAAAGGATATGCTTGATACTAACGAAAAGGATATTCAAGTGGCGCAAAAAAGTTACACCGCACACTTAACGACCTTACTAGGGCACGTGCGGCAATATAACGCTAAGGCACCGATCTTTTTGTACAGTATCTACAATCCTTTTTACGTTTATTTCCCTAAAATGACGAAAATGCAGGATGCGGTGGTGAGCTGGAATACGACATCGCAACAAGTTTTGCAACAGAGTCAGCCTAGTCATTTCGTCAATATTTGTAATTTAATGTCTAAAAGCTCAGTTTTAACGAAACAGGCTAAGGACAGTAGCGGTGGCAGTAGTAGTAATAGTAGCAGTAGCGATAAAAAGAATCCGTTAATTTCGACTGAGGATAACTTTCACCCCAACGTGACTGGCTATCGGAAAATGACGCAAAAATTATACACTAGCATGCAGCAAAACCAGAAAGAGTGGCTAGAAAAATAGTGACAACAAGAACACAAAAAAAGACGAAGCCAACGCCAACTAATTTTAATATTTGGAAATGGCTTTTTATAATCTTAGTGGCAATTATCGTCGGTACCGGCGTCTATTTTGGCCACAAAATAACCCAACCACCGGCTCAGACCGCCCCGAATGAGCAGTTAATTAAGCGCCAAGCAACCTTTTCGGTTAATTTAAATAAATCCCAAGTGAACGATGTTATTGGTTATTATTTAAACCACTATTTGAAGAAAACCAAGATTAAATACACTTTCGATCTCGGCGATCAGGCTGTCTTAAAGGGCAAGTTCAAATTGTTGGGTTACGGCGTGCCCTTTAGCATTTACCTGGATCCGTACGTGATGGAAAACGGGGATGTTCAATTAAAGGCCAAGCGAATGGAAATCGGTGCGTTATCCGTGCCAATTAAAGTTGTGATGAATTACATTGGCAATAGTTATAAATTCCCTAAGTGGGTCGTTTTGAATAGTAAAAAAGAAACAATTCAACTGCGACTTAATCAGTTTAAGATGAAAAACGGGATGCAGATCAAGGCTAAGAAGATCGACCTGGCAAATAATAAAATCAATTTAGACGTTTATCTGCCCCAGGTAACCAGTGAAGGGGGACAATGATGCGAAAAAGTTTCTATCAATTTTTAATGACACAACGTAACCCTAATAGTCACGATGAAGTTGCGGAGTTTGCGGCAAATGCTTTTTTTGATCAAAGTTTTCCTAAGTTAGAAGAGGATTACGATAAAATTTCCAAATACCTTGAAGAAAACGGTGGTTATTTACCGACGATGACAATTTTCGATGAGGCGTTTCAACGATATCAGGAACAGGCAAGTTTACTGTAGTTAGCGGAGGCAAGTTATGGCACAGAAGAAGCGTAAACGGCAGGTTCGCCTGCCTATTTTTATTAGTTCAGTTGTATTAGCGTTTGTCGTTGGTGTTTTTGGGACGGTGATTTTGTTAACCGCCCACTTTAATGCCCAAACGGCAGCAACTGGGAGTTACCCAGCAGGTTTTGAAAAGCTAAATGCAGTTTACCAAACGATTGACCAAAATTATTATAAAAAGGTCAGCAAAAAGAAGTTAATGAATGGGGCCATTAACGGCATGATTAGTAGCTTAGGCGACCCTTATTCAGAGTACTTAACGGGCAGTGATGCCGGCGATCTCAACAACACAATTTCTGGTAATTTTGAAGGAATTGGGGCCGAAGTTCAAAAAGCCGGCGGTCGCATTCAGATCATTTCGCCAATTGCTGGTAGTCCGGCTAAAAAAGCTGGCTTACGGGCTAATGACGTTATTATGTCAATCAATGGTGACTCGACATCTGGTTTGACGGCTAACCAGGCCGTCGCTAAAATTCGGGGTAAAAAAGGCACTGACGTTAAATTAACGATTAAACGAGGCGACCATAACTTTAACGTCACCGTTAAACGCGATGTTATTCCGGTTAAAACCGTTAACGCCCATATCGTCAAGAAACAACCAACTGTTGGCTACATTCAGATCACGACTTTCTCTAACCCAACCTTTAAGGAAATGAAAACGGCGGTTAAGAAATTACGGAGTGAAGGGGCCAAATCCTTTATTGTCGATGTTCGGGGCAACCCTGGCGGCTTAATGGATCAAGCACTGAAGATTTCTAGTATGTTCCTTAAAAATGGTCAAACCATCATGAAGGTTCAACCACGGACAGGCCAACCAGAAGTTTATAAAGCTAGTAAGAAGCAAGACGGCGGCTTTAAGATTACCGAACCAACTACCGTTTTGATCGATGACGGTAGTGCGTCGGCTGCCGAAATCTTCTCAGCCGCTTTAAATCAATCGGCCCACGACCCATTAGTTGGGACTAAGTCGTTTGGTAAAGGGACTGTCCAAAACGTCACTAACTTTAAGGATAAGAGTGAATTCAAAATCACGATTGCCAAATGGTTGACGCCAAACGGTGATTGGATCAATAAAAAAGGCCTAACGCCAACGACGAAGGCCGATTATCCAAGTTACGCCTATCTGCCAGTGGTCAACGGCAAGAAAACTTACCAACAAGGTGACGTTAATACCAATATCAAGACGCTGCAAAAGGCCCTAACTGCCTTAGGTCAGAACCCAGGCGAAGCAAACGGCTACTTTAGCCCGCAAACCGAGCAAGCAGTGAAAGCTTACCAAGCCACTGCCAAATTACCCCAAACTGGTAAACTTGATCCGGCTACAATTGACAAAATGCAAGTTGCCTTAACTCAGAAAATCAGTCAAAATGATGTTCCATTAGAAAAAGCATTGGCACAAATGAAAAAATAACGACTAACTTTAACGGAGATTACCTATGTAGTGATTTAGTGGGTGAAACCATTGAGTTGTCACTCTGTTAATGAGGTTCGTTTGTGTCGCAAAGTTAATTAACAAAAAGCCCTTGAAATCGGGCTTTTTTGTTTGGCCTGAAGAAGCACATTTTGTTGGGTAAAATTTGGGGTGGTTGAGCAGTAAAATCATATTTTTACCTAACTATTTAAATTCTTTGCTAAAAATTAATTCTTGGTGCTTCCGGTACTGAGCACGGCTTATTTGTACAGTAATGATACTATCACTTCCCCTTTATGCGAAGTTGAACTATAATGAAGTATATTGACGTAATCGCTTTCATCAGAAACCTGATGTTTGCAGTCAATAAAATTAAAGTGATTAATTACAGGGAGGTAATTTCATGAGTAGTCGGGATACGGCAAATGTTTTATGGTTTAATGAATTGCACCGTGAAGATGTTAACCTAGTAGGTGGTAAATCTTCGTCACTAGGGGAAATGACATCCTCAATGGATATTCCAGTGCCATACGGCTTTGCTACGACTGCGCGGGCCTATCGTTATTTTATGGACCAAACGGGATTAAATGATAAAGTTAATGCTTTGCTTGATGGGATTAAAGATTATGAAAATTCGGATGAACTGCGCGCAACTTGTGAGCAGATTCGTGATTTGATTGTTGGGGCCAAGATGCCAGATGATTTGGCGTCTGATATCAAGCAGGGGTACGCTGAACTGGCTAAAAAGGTCGGGCAGGACAATCCGTTTGTTGCGATTCGATCTTCCGCAACGGCTGAAGATTTACCAGATGCTTCGTTTGCCGGCCAGCAAGAATCTTATTTGAACATTAAAGGGGCCGCGGACGTTGTTGACCGAGTCAAGCAGTGTTATTCTTCACTCTTTACTGACCGGGCAACCTATTACCGCCACAAACAGAATTTCCCCCAAGAAAAGGTAGCTCTCTCAGCAGCAATTCAGATGATGGTCTTTTCTGAGGCGTCTGGCGTGATGTTTTCCGTTAACGTTGCCAATGGTGATGACACAAAGATCGTGATCGACGCCATCTATGGTTTAGGCGAGTACATTGTTTTAGGCAAGGTCACACCAGACCACTTTGTAATCGACAAACAATCGAAAAAAATTGTTGAGAAAAACATCATTAAGCAATCCGTTGAATTAGTTCGACTTCCCGATGGCGGAACCAAAGAGCAAGCCGTCCCTGCTGAATTGCAGGAGCAACCAGCACTGACGGATAAGCAAGTGATTGAGTTGTCCGGCTACGTTTTGAAAATAGAGCGGCATTACGGCTGCTACATGGATATGGAATACGCCTTGGATGCTAATACCAAACGGCTATGGATCGTGCAGGCACGGCCCGAAACTGTTTGGTCACAGCGCAATAAGAAGAAATCTGCTGAGGATGACGCGGATAACGTAGTTGCAGCAGCTGATGCCAAAGTTGCCGTTCGTGGTTTACCAGCTAGTCCTGGTTTAGCCAGCGGTGTGGTTCACGTTATTGATGATCCGAAAGACATTGATCAATTCAAATCGGGCGAAGTTTTAGTGACGCTAATGACCTCACCGGATTGGGTTCCAGCTATGAAAAAGGCGGCGGCAATCGTTACTAATAATGGCGGGATGACTTGTCACGCGGCGATTGTTTCCCGAGAAATGCAGATTCCTTGTATCGTTGGAACTAGAAGTAAGAACCTTGCGGCAACTGATGCCCTTAAAGATGGCGATGTGGTAACCGTTGATGCTAAAAACGGGGTCGTTTATCATGGTAAGGTTGCTAGCATGCTCAAGCCAGACGACGCACCAGCAACTGCTCAAGCCGTGGTTGCGGAAACCTTTGCGCCAACCGCTACCGGCGTGATGATGAATCTCGGTGATCCCGAATTAGCTGATAAGTATGCTTCCTTACCAGCCGATGGGATTGGTTTGATGCGGGAAGAATTTCTCTGGACCACTTATATTCACGAACATCCGTTATATTTAATTGAACAAGGTCACCCGGAAAAGGTGGTCAATCAGTTGGCCGACGGCGTTGCCAAAGTTGTTCGCGCAATGGCCCCACGACCTGTTATCCTGCGGCTTTCAGACTTCAAGTCAAGTGAATACCGAAACCTTAAGGGTGGCGAGAAATATGAACCACATGAACCTGCCGATTTATTAGGCTGGCGAGGAGCTTCGCGTTACTACGATCCTAAGTATATCAATGCCTTTAAGCTTGAATTAGCAGCGGTTAAAAAGGTCCGCAATGAATTTGGCCTGAAGAATCTGAACGTCATGATTCCGTTTGTACGGACAGTCGCTGAAGCTGAAAAAGTCACCACGATTATGCACAACGAAGGATTAATTCGTTCGGCGGACTTCAAAGTTTATATGATGGCGGAAATTCCGTCCAACATTATTCTCGCCGACCAATTCAACCAATTCATTGATGGCTATTCAATTGGATCGAATGATTTAACGATGCTAATTCTGGGCTGCGATCGGAATAACGATACGGTTGCCAGTCTCTTTGATGAACGAAATCTTGCCGTTAAACGTGCTATTCGGCACCTAATTGAAACCGCTCACAAAGACGGCAAAACTGTGTCAATCTGTGGTCAAGCACCTTCAGAATACCCAGATTTCACAAACTTCCTAATTCAAAGTGGCATTGACTACGTTTCGGTCAACCCAGATATGGTTAAAGAAACTAAGCGCAATGTGGCTCACTTTGAACAACGAATCATGCTTGATAAGGCTACCGGAAACGGCCTGCAAGATCAAACTGATTATGATTGGAAATAATCAAATTGAAATCTAGAAAAAAGTTAAAGAAAATCTGTTTAAATAAGTAGCTAACGCCTTGTTGGTTACGGATAAGCTTTTTGGGAGAATCAATTGTCTTTTAATTGGTTCTCTTTTTTTGGTTACGATCGTTTAATTGAGCATGGTTTTATGGTTGTTTGACCATTATTGAGGTTATCTGCTTAAATTTTAAAATCATTACCAGAGTTGAAAGTTTGCGTTAGAAATGACAAATTATCAGAACTCTTATTTTTGTTTAACCTGGCCGTTTTGTATAGTTAGCTTATTCAAAGTTATTTGAATAAAAATTATGCGAATTAAAGTGATGAAAGGCTAGTGATTAAAATGAAAAGAATTATTCAGCGGGATTTCAATGGGGTTGATAATCTTCAAATTGAAGTGGGCAATATCAACAAACTGACGCCATTATCAGTGTTGGTAAAAAATAAATATACGCCAGTTCTGCCGTATGATTGGATGACTGAATACGGACTGCTAAAAGACATTCGGCCAGTGAAGTTGCCAATGGTGATTGGTTATGCCTTTGGTGGAATTGTTGAAAAGGTGGGATTACTCCGTGATAAAAATTTAATTGGTAAAAAAGTGATTGGTGCGCAGCCAACCGGAGCGGCCGCGGAAATGATTAACTCCCAGTTGCCACCTTTGATTTTTGAGGTACCAGACAATGTGCCATTGAGTGCTGCGGTAACCCTGATTGGTGGGGCAGATGCAGCATTACACGCCATTGATTCAGTTAATGTGACTTCTAAGGACACTGTTTTAGTGACTGGTGCGTCTGGTGGTGTTGGCACGTATTTGATTCAGCTTCTAAAGTTAGCCGGTGCTCAAGTAATTGCCTTGGCCAGTCCTGGCAACCTTGATTTCGTTAAATCTGTTGGCGCCGATATTGTTCTAAACTACCAAGAGGAATTGGCCGCGCAGTTAAAGGCCACGGTGGCCCCAACTAAAATCATTGATACAGTTGGCAGTGCTGCTTTATTGCAATTGATTACTGATATTTACGATAACTTAAACATTTTTTCTTTATCACTGTCCAGTTTTAATCCACCTAAGGCACAACAAACTTTCAAGTTTAGTAATGGCACTATCGGTATTGGTGGCTACAAAAAGTTATTGAAATTACTGGCCGCTGGGGAAATCACTGCCTACATCCAGCACCAGTATGAGTTTACGGACGTAAAAAAGGCCCATTTAGCTTCTAAAAATGGGCCTGCACACGGGAGAATTTTACTTAAATTTTAGAGCCTTAAGCGTGATACTTTTTTAGAATTTATAGGTTTCTACTTTAAAAATGTCGGCCAGTGTTTGACTTTTATTTAACGCTAGTTTGGCCGCGGTCGGATTTTCTAGTATTTCGTGCGTTTTTGCTAAGAGAAAAAATAAATCCGCAAGCATGTAGTATGAGGCGTGCTCAGTTGTCCAAGCAATGCCCTTAGTGATAATTGTGACCGCCTCTGAGTATTGTTTTGCCTCCAGTAAACGTAAGCCAAATTGATAAAAAAGAATGTTACTGTTTTCATCATAGTTAGTGACCTGATTATTTTCGATAAAGGTAAGCGCGGAATTGAAATCGGCAAATCCATTTTTAAAGTCAGTCTTGTTATGAGAAAACTTTGTCTCTAAATAAGCAATACTGGACAGAATCAGAATTTCATTTGGTGTGACCACTTTTTTCTGTGCTGTGAAAGTATAGTTATAGGCTAGGCGAAGATAACGTAGGCCATTCTTAGTATCGTTTAAATATTGTTCCGTTGCAACACCATAATAGTAGTAATAAGTCTGTAAATCCGCGTTTTTGAAAAGTTGATCGGCTAAGCCAGCAGTATCTAAGTAGCTTAGCATACCAGCATAGTTATGCTGATTGCAGAGGTTTTTGATCGTGGCGTTAAATTGATCCAGACCGTCTATTTCTGGATAATTACTGAGCATTGCATTATCCATGGAAATTTTAAGTTTGGCGCAAATTCGTGATAAAAGCACGGCATTAGGAATATAAATTCCTTTTTCAATGCTACTAATCATCGATTGGGAACAAATATTTTCGGCCAGTTGTTGTTGTGAAAGCCGCCTTAGCTTTCTTTCCAGTGCAATCTTTTTTCCAAGCGAGACGGCAATCTGATTCTCAGTTTCATTTTCCATCCTGGCCACACCTTCCACGGAAAGTTTTCGAAATCAATATTAATTTACCATGTGTGTCAAAAAAATGAAAGTAGGTTAGTCTGATGCCACTATTAATAATAGCAATTGGCTTAGCGTTGATTTTTAATAGGTCCATTTACGGAATAATTAGGCTTGTTTTCGGTACTCTGATTAGTTTGTGGGTAATAAGGGCAGGCCTGATCATTTTACTGTTACTGGCGGGAATCCTTTATCTGAAGAAATCTAAATACGATCAAAAATAATACCGGAAGCCAAATTAGACTTTTTTGTTTGAATGCTTGCTTAAGAAATCATGGAACCTAACCCGATCTTTTTCAGTCAAACGGCCAAAGGGGATTGTTACCATTTTTGCTGGGAATTCTAGCGGACCAATGTTGGTATCAATCCAAGACTGTTTACTTAAACTGGCCTGTTGCCAATCGTTTATTTTAAAGTAATTTGCTTTTATTTTCTCCGATCCACGAGCAAATTGGGATGTGATTTTAAACGCCAAAACAAAATTTCCTTTGATTTTAACAATTAGTACTGGGACTGTTTTTCCTTCCACCGAATTAATGTAGCCCACGAACACTCTGGAAATATCATTAATCCTCATTTAACCAGTCCGCAACTATTCGTGGGTCGGAAGTTTTCTTATGGGAAATTTTGTCGGCGATAGCACCAATTTCGTTATCAATTTGCGAGTAAAAGTCGTCTTTTAATTTTTGAAATTCGGCAAAGTCGGTCGCGCTGATCACAAATAAATCCTGATTAGGACCAGAATTTTTATTCGGGATGGTTACTCGAATTGGTCTATTACTTTGGGCAACTTGCTTTAGTAATTTTGATTGGTACTTACGAAAGTTTGATGGTGTGTATGTTGGCGTTGGCTCACTGGTATCCATAATTACATCTCCTTGTTCTTATTTTATCTATATTCTAATTAAATGTTGTACAAAAACCAACCAAATTTAATTATGAATACATACTTTTTCGGGCATACGTCACCGCTGGAAGAGGTGGAAAAATTTCCTTGTGTGTTTTTTAGTGCTTACTGAGTCCGAGTATTCACGATACCTGAAATATGTTTTGCAAGCTCAGCACTGACAAGCGTCGCCATTTGTTCAGCACTTTCTTTCATTCCGGTTTGACTCCAGGCTAGAAGGGTACTGAAAAAACCGCCAACTACAAAGCGAATATTATAGTCTGCAACTTTGCCAGGACACGCTTCGACACAAACGATGGATTCAGAAAAAGCAACAACAAAACTGACCAATTTATCAAATAACATGCCAGTTAATCGTGATCGTTGGAGATTGAGAATGAATTGTAGGTGCGGCTGAAAACAAACAAAAAAGGTGTAGCTTAGTTCGTAATTATTAATCTTGCCTTTTGTAAGCCGTGCCTGATAATCGGCCATAATATCGTTAAGATGTTCGGAGATCAGATCTTCCAAAATATTGTAATGTCGGTAAAAGGCCATCCGTGAGACCCCTGCCTTACGGGTAACCGCTGAAATAGAAAGATCATTGAGATCCGTAAAGGTCATTAACTGCATTAAAGCATTAAACAGACTTTCTTTTGTGAGTTGGGTTTGTTCACTATTAGATTGATTGGCCATAACAATTTTCCTCCTTTTGTAACAGCAGCCCCTTATTTGATTGAATTGTAAGGCATCAATCACTAGACTGTTACTGTATTTGAGCTATTATACACCTTGGCCTTATTTGGCAAGAATCTAAACAAACGGAGGAATTTTAATTTGAAAACATGGTTTATTACTGGTGCAACGGGCGGTTTGGCTTCACAAGTAGTGAAGCGGTTATTGGAACGTGGTGACCAAGTCGCCGCAACGGTACGTAAAATGGGTGCCTTAGATCAAATCCAAAAGAATTACGGCCCTCAGCTACGACAATATCAGTTAGATTTAACAAATCCAGATCAGATTAGTGAGGTTGTCGGGCAAGCATTTAATGATTTTGGATCAATTGATGTTATTTTAAACAATGCTGCTTACGGCCTATATGGCGCGGTTGAAGAAGTGAGCGATGAACAAATTCAACGATTGTTTCAGGTAAATGTATTTGGATCATTGCGGGTAGCTAGAGCGGCTATGCCATTTTTACGTCACCAGCACGATGGTCAAATCGTTCAAATTGCTAGTATGGCGGGAGAATATTCTGAGCCGGCAATGGGGCTTTATAGTGCTTCAAAATGGGCAATTGAAGGTGCCTTTGAGGCTTTATCAAAAGAGGTTGAGCCATTTGGCGTTAAAGTTTTGATTGTGGAACCTGGTGGAATTCGAACTAATTTTGCCGGTAAAAAGGCTTCAGTTGGAAAGACCATGGACGCTTATCAGGATACGCAAGTTGGTAAATTTATGAACCTCTTAACGGGACAAGTGTCTGCTGTGGATGCGGAACGGATGAAACGATTAATTGTTGGTGATCCCGGGAAAATGGCCGAGCAAATCATTTATCGTGTAGATCGTGGTGAAGGACCTTTGCGAATAGCGTTGGGAAGTGATGCTTACACCAAAATCCGTAAGAGTCTTGAGCAACGGTTATCTGATTTAGACGCTCAGAAGAAAATCTCTTATTTGACTGACGCGGATGATACAAAAATAAAGTAAACTGGATGAGCATTATTTAGAAAATACCCTATTTTCAAATTCTACCTGCATAAAAAGGTCTAGCAGCGGTTAAAAAATAATCCGTTAGCTAAAATATCTTTGTGTTAGTGTTTCAACTAGCTGTCCTGAATTTAATTATTGATTTATGAGTGAACTATCGAGTTGGATACAATCTACAACTCTACAGGTTCACTCTTTATTTGGGTTAAAAAGGATTTTAAAAGGTTACCTATTTTTATAGATAATCTTTTGAATGAATCATTTATAATGGTAGATTTATAGTCAATTAATTTCCTAGTCCAAGAATGATTTTTCTATTAGAGGCAATATAGTTATTTGAGAATTACAGCAAAATAATCATAATGATGGTAAAATAGATCAAGCCAATTAGGCTCTGTTTTTGTCCTTTTGTGGTTCAAAAAGGATAAAACATGCATTTTTGAAGAGAAATATGCGTTCAAATGGAAGAAAAACGCCATTCCCGACAGTTTTCGCCACATTCGTTGTTCAGTTCTAACGAGCAGGTTGTGGGATAAAGGTTGTTTTGGCGACGTTTTAGTTTTGGAATAATACCCTGAAATGGTAAGTGGCTAGGACTTTTGTCCCGGCCGCGTGTACCTCAACATTTAGAAAAATTGATAATGGAATTTATACACTTAAAAATGCCATACAGAATAACTTAGCGGTGGCAGTTAGTCGATAGACATTAAGTAGGTAATAAATTGGGTAAAAAAAAAAGATACTCAAAAGTTACTTAATTTCCCAAAAAGAAAAATCAGGGTGCTTAAAGCCTTGGTAAAAAGGAGTTACACAACATGGCAACGATTCAATGGTACCCCGGGCACATGGCCAAGGCCAAAAAGCAAGTTCAGGAGAACCTGCACTTGGTTGATATTGTTTTAGAGATTGTTGACGCGCGAACGCCGAATTCATCCCGGAATCCAATTTTAGATAAAATTATTGAGCAAAAACCACGCTTAATGATTTTAAATAAGGCCGATTTGGCGGATCCGGTGCAATCAGCCGCTTGGATTAAGGAATTTACGGCTAACGGGCTGCCGGCAATTGCGCTGGATTCCCAGCACAATAAGGGCGTTCAGCAAATTGAAAAGATGGCCCAACAGATCTTACACGATAAAATCAAACGGCAACATGAGCGGGGCATTAAGAACAAGCCGATTCGGGCTATTTGCATTGGCATCCCCAATGCTGGTAAATCAACGATCCTAAATCGCTTAGTTAAAAAGAATGTGGCTCAAACTGGCGATCGTCCTGGGGTGACGAAGAAGCAGCAGTGGTTGAAGGCCGGTAAAAATATGGAGTTACTGGATACGCCAGGAATTTTGTGGCCCAAGTTTGAGGATCCCTTGGTTGGAAAAAAATTGGCCTTAACCGGTGCGATTAAGGATTCGATTTACCACGCGGACGACGTTGCCTTGTACGCTTTGGATCACTTTAAGGCTACCAATCCCCAGTTGCTGCTGGAACGTTATCGCTTGGCACCTGAAGATCTGAATTTATCGACGGCTGATTTATTGCTTAAAATAACGCAAAGAATGGGTTTAAAGGATGATTTTGATCGTGCCAGTGAACGCCTAATTCTCGAGATCCGTAAAAATAAATTAGGTCGCTACACCCTAGACACCCCAGGTGATGAAATTAATGGCTAAGGAATCAATTAAGGCGATTCGTGAAAAATTATTGCAGGATCCTTCAGCGGATTATTTGGCTGGCTTGGCAACTGATCCCCGTAAAGGTGTGCAACAATTATTGCAGCAGGTTGCTAAACGACAAGCGGCGCAAAAGCAGCAATTGGCGACTTTTTTGAGCAAGCGCCATTTTGAAGATCAACTATGGCCCCAGTACCCACTGATTGCTGGGATGGACGAGGTTGGACGCGGGCCACTAGCTGGTCCTGTGGTTACGGCTGCCGTGATTTTGCCCCATGATTTCGCCGTGCTGGAGGTTAACGATTCCAAACAGTTGTCGCCCCATAAGCGAGTGCAGTTGTACAATCAGATTCTTGAAACAGCCGTGGCAGTCAGTGTTGGCGTGAGTGATGTTGCAGTGATTGACCGCGTAAATATTCTTGAAGCAACTAAGCTGGCGATGCAGCAGGCAATTCGCGATTTAGCCGTTCGACCAGATTATGTGTTAATTGATGCGGTTAAAGTGGACACTGGCATTCCCGCTACTAGCATGTATAAAGGTGACGCGAAAAGCATCAGTATTGCTTCCGCCAGCATCGTTGCCAAGGTCATTCGTGATCGGTTAATGATTGCCTATGATCGTGCTTATCCAGGTTATGATCTGGCCCAAAATGCTGGTTACGGAACGCAGAAACATTTGGCGGGCCTTGCTAAATATGGCATTACGCCAGCGCACCGAAAAAGTTTTGCCCCCGTCAAAAAATATTTATAATACTTTAAGAACTCCTTTACGTAGATTATTAATAAATCCCGTTAAAGGAGTTTTTTGGAATGCAAAAACGTGAATTACTCTTACAATTACATTTGGCCCAGGGCATTGGTTTGGCCAGCGAAAACCACTTGGCAAAACTATTGGCCAAGTTACCCGCGGATTTTGATTGTAATCATTTAAAAACAACTCAACTGGCCACGTTGGCTAAATTGACAGCCGCTAACCGTAGCCGCTTTATTGCCGATTTTCGAACGGAGGCGCATTTAGCCCGTTGCTGTCAACAAGGGGAGGACTACTTGACAATTTTTGATGCGGCCTATCCAAAGCGACTACGGGAAACTTATCAACCGCCAACTGTCCTGTTTTACCAAGGAAATCTTGCGCTACTGCAGACCACTTGTTTAGCAATTGTTGGTGCGCGGCAAGCTACTAGTTATACGCCGCAAGTACTTAAGAATTTTTTACCTAGTTTAATCAAGGTCCAGTGCACAATTATTAGTGGTTTGGCTCAGGGCGCCGACGGTTACGCCCACCAATTGACCTTGGCCAGCGGCGGTCAAACGATTGCGGTGATCGGCACTGGGTTAGATACCTATTATCCCAAACAAAATGCGCAGTTACAGGCCCAAGTTGCCCAAAACGGATTAGTTCTTTCTGAATACCCGCTAGGAAGTCGGCCAGAACGGTACCATTTTCCCCAGCGTAATCGTATCATCGCCGGTTTATGTCACGCCTTGTGTGTTACCGAGGCCCGGCACCACAGTGGCAGTCTGATTACGGCCAACCTAGCGCTACAGGAAAATCGTTCCGTTTTGGCCGTTCCAGGTTCGATCATGGCACCCTTATCCGCCGGGTGTAATGAATTAATTTTGGCCGGCGCAAAACCAGCCTTAACCGTCCGCGATATCTGGGAAGAATTACAGTATTTCTGAGTATATATAGTAGGAAAAAGTTTTTGAAAGTTGACAAAACTATTAATAATGGCATATGATGTTTAGCGACTTCGTTGAGTTAAAAAAAGACGAATCGAAAGGGGATTGTCATGGCCTATAAAAACCTCGTGATCGTGGAATCACCGTCTAAAGCCAAGACGATTGAAAAGTATTTAGGCCGCAACTATAAAGTGGTTGCCAGCCTCGGCCATATTCGTGATTTACCAAAAAGTAAAATGGGTGTGGACGTTGAAAATAATTACGAACCACACTACATCTCCATTCGCGGTAAAGGCGATACCATTAAAAATTTAAAAAAATACGCTAAAAAAGCGGAGCGCGTCTACCTGGCTTCTGATCCCGATCGTGAAGGTGAAGCTATTGCCTGGCACGTTTCTCATATTTTAGGTTTAGACCCAAAGGATAAAAATCGGGTAACTTTTAACGAGATTACTAAAGACACCGTCAAGAATGCCTTTAAGGAACCCCGTAGCATTGATATGGACCTAGTTGACGCTCAGCAGGCACGACGAATTATGGATCGCCTAGTTGGCTATTCAATTTCACCGTTACTGTGGAAAAAGGTTAAAAAAGGCCTAAGTGCTGGCCGAGTCCAATCAATTGCGCTGAAAATTATTATTGATCGAGAAAACGAAATTAAGGCGTTTAAGCCCGAAGAATACTGGACGATTGATTCACAGTTCAAAAAAGGCACGCATAAATTTGATGCTAGTTTCTACGGCTTAAACGGTAAAAAGTTAGCTTTAAGTGATGAAGATGCTGCTAAGGATATCTTACAGCGGATTAAACCCAGGGCCAATTTTGATATTACCAAAGTAACTAAGCGGGAACGCAAACGTTTCCCCCAAGCACCATTTACAACTAGTTCACTGCAACAAGAAGCAGTTCGGCGTTTGAATTTCCGGACACGGAAAACAATGATGGTGGCGCAGCAGCTGTATGAAGGCATTAATTTGGGTGGCCGTCAGGGCAGTGTTGGTTTAATTACCTACATGCGGACTGATTCCACGCGAGTTTCGCACATTGCCCGCCATGAGGCCAGTGAGTTTTTACACGACAACTATGGTGAAGAATACGCGGCCTTGAAGATTCGTAAAACCAAGAATCCAGAGGGCGCCCAAGATGCCCATGAAGCGATTCGGCCTTCGTCAGTTAAGCGGACACCAAAGAGCTTAGAGGGCGTTTTGAATAAAGATCAGATGAAGCTGTATAAGTTAGTCTGGTCACGTTTTTTGGCTAGTCAAATGACACCGGCTATTTTGGATACGATGGCCGTTACCATCGAACAAAATGGCGTCACTTACCGGGCAAATGGCTCAAAGATGAAGTTTGCTGGTTTCACTAAGGTTTATGATGCACCAGGCAATCAGGATAAAAAAGATAATATGTTGCCTGATTTAGTTGAAGGCGATCACGTTAAATTAGTTAAAAATGATCCCAATCAGCATTTTACCCAGCCACCGGCACGTTATTCTGAAGCAACCTTGATTAAAACTTTGGAAGAAAACGGTGTTGGCCGCCCATCAACCTACGCACCAACAATTGAAACGATTCAACGGCGTTATTACGTCAGGTTGATCACCAAACGTTTTGAGCCAACTGAATTAGGTGAAATCGTTAATAAGATTATTGTCGAATTCTTCCCCGATATTGTTAACATTGATTTTACTGCTGGTTTAGAAAATGATTTGGATAGCATTGAAGAAGGCAAGACGAAGTGGATTAAGGTAGTGGATGAATTTTACCAACCATTTGAAAAAGAAGTCACTTCCGCCGAATCTAAGATTGAAAAAGTTCAAATCAAGGACGAATTGGCTGGCTTTAACTGTGATATTTGTGGCGCACCAATGGTCATTAAATTAGGCCGTTACGGCAAGTTTTACGCCTGCAGTCGTTTCCCTGATTGCCGTAATACCAAGGCCATCGTCAAAGAAATCGGCGTTGTTTGTCCGACATGTCATAAGGGTCAAGTTGTCGAACGTAAATCAAAGAAAAACCGAATTTTCTATGGTTGCAGTCGTTATCCTGAGTGCGATTTTGTGACTTGGGATAAGCCAGTTGGGCGTGATTGTCCGAAAGACGGTCATTACCTAGTTGAAAAGAAAATTAAAGGTGGCAAACAGGTTATTTGTCCAAACGGTGATTATGAAGAAGCCGTTCAAAAATAGAAATGAGGTTCTAAGATGACAACATCCCCAAGTGTTAATGTGATTGGTGCTGGGCTTGCTGGTAGTGAAGCAGTTTGGCAAATAGCAAAGCGTGGCCTGCACGTTGATTTATACGAAATGCGCCCGGTTAAGCTGACGCCGGCGCACCATACAGGTGACTTTGCCGAGCTGGTTTGTACCAATTCTTTGCGGGCTAATCAAATAACTAACGCGGTTGGTTTACTTAAAGAAGAGATGCGCCGCTTGGATTCAGTTGTATTGGCTTCGGCCGATGCTAATGCAGTGCCAGCCGGTGGTGCCTTGGCCGTTGACCGGGGACCTTTTTCCGAACAGATCACGGCCAAAATCAAGCAGTTGCCTAACGTCACGGTTCATGCTGAGGAAGTCACTGAATTTCTCGCAGGCCCAACGGTTGTGGCCACTGGTCCTTTAACCTCAGAGTCTTTGGCCAAACAAATTCAGGCTTTGAATGATAGTGATAGCCTTTATTTTTACGACGCAGCGGCGCCCATTTTAAATCAGGACTCGATTGATTTTGACAAAGTCTATTTAAAATCCCGTTACGATAAAGGTGAGGCCGCCTACTTAAATTGCCCGATGACCAAAGCCGAATTCGAGACTTTTTATGAAGCGTTAGTGACCGCAGAAACGGCTGAAACCCACAGCTTTGAAAAGGAAAAATTCTTTGAAGGCTGTATGCCAATTGAGGTTATGGCTAAACGGGGCATTAAAACCATGTTGTTTGGCCCTCTTAAGCCAGTTGGTTTGGAAGATCCCAAGACTGGTAAAATGCCTTACGCAGTTGTTCAACTACGGCAGGATAACGCTGCTGGCAGCCTGTACAACATTGTCGGTTTTCAAACCCATTTAAAATGGGGCGAGCAAAAGCGTGTTTTCCGGTTAATCCCTGGGTTAGAACAGGCCGAGTTTGTCCGTTATGGTGTGATGCACCGTAATACATTTATGAAATCACCTGATTTGTTGGAACCAACTTATCAGTCTAAACGCCGGCAAGATCTTTTCTTCGCTGGTCAAATGACTGGCGTTGAGGGATACGTTGAAAGTGCCGCTAGTGGCTTAGTTGCGGGCATTAATGCCGCCCGCTTTGCCAATGATCAAGAACTACTGACTTTTCCAACGGAGACGGCCATGGGAGCAATGGCACATTACATTACCCATGCGTCCGCCAAACATTTTCAACCAATGAACGCTAATTTCGGGATTTTTAAAGCACTACCTAATAAAATTCGCGATAAAAAATTACGCAATCAAACATTGGCTGATCGTTCGTTAGCAACTTTAGCTGAATTTTCACAAAAACTTTAAAGGCCCAACATTTAAATCCGCTAACCTGTATGCTACAGTTAATGTAATCAGGTTGGAGGGATTTTTTTGCTTGAATTAAGCTGGCTGGACCTATTCATTCAGTATTTAGAAGTTGATCGGCGTTATAGTCCGGAGACGATTAAGGCCTATAAAGAAGATATTTTGGCCTTTATTGATTTTTTGAAATCAAATGGTGGCGTGACTTCACTGAAAGCGATAAAATTATTTGATGTAAGGACCTATCTGAGCCATTTATATGAAGTTAAATATAGCCGTAACTCAGTTTCAAGAAAGATTTCTAGTCTACGTTCATTTTATAATTACTTAGTTAGAAATGATTTAGTGGCGGATAATCCCTTTGCAACCGTCCAATTAAAGCGGCATAACGCCCACTTACCCCAATTCTTTTACGAAAAAGAAATGACGGCTTTGTTTGATGCCGCCAAGGGTGATCAACCGTTGGACCTACGTAATTCGGCGCTATTAGAAGTTTTGTACGCCACTGGAATTCGGGTCAGTGAGTGCGTTAACCTCACCTTGGCCAACGTTGATTTTGATCTTGGCATGATGTTAATTCATGGTAAAGGCAATAAGGATCGTTACGTTCCTTTTGGTCAATTTGCGGCAATGGCGTTAGACAGCTATTTAACTGATTGCCGCACGCCACTAATGGCAAAGTATCACGTTGAACATGATTATGTGTTTGTTAATCATTACGGCAAAAAATTGACGGCTGCTGGAATTGAGTATATATTGAACCAAATTATTAAAAAAAGTAGTTTAACGGCGGATATTCACCCGCATATGTTGCGCCATACGTTTGCAACCCATTTGCTAAACAATGGTGCTGATCTGCGGACGGTACAGGAATTACTGGGGCATAGTAGTTTATCCACAACACAGATTTATACCCACGTAACAACCGAGCATTTACAGCAAGATTACCGGAAATATTTTCCCCGCGCCAAATAAGAGAGTTTAAAGGAGTTAATAAAATGACAGCACCAAAATTTGAAGCAACTACGATTTGTGCAGTTAAACATAACGGCCACCTTGCAATGGCCGGTGATGGTCAAGTGACAATGGGCGAAAGTGTCATCATGAAAGGTACCGCCAGAAAAGTTCGCCGAATTTACAATAATGAAGTCGTTGTCGGTTTTGCCGGCAGTGTTGCCGATGCGTTTAATTTAGAAGATCGGTTTGAAAAAAAGTTAAATGAATACAGCGGTAATTTAACCCGGGCGGCAGTTCAGTTGGCCCAAGAATGGCGTTCCGACCAAACATTACAGAAGTTAGAGGCACTGTTAATTGTTATAAATAAAGACCAATTACTACTGGTTTCTGGTAGTGGTGAAGTGATCGAGCCCGATGATAATATTTTGGCCATTGGTTCAGGTGGTAACTACGCTTTGGCCGCAGCTAAGGCTTTAACCGTTCACGCAAAGGATATGTCCGCAAAAGAAATCGCTGAAACGGCGATCGGTATTGCCGGCGACATTGATATTTTCACCAATCACCACATTATTAGCGAAGAATTATAAAAGTGAGGTTTAATTATGCAAGAAATTGAAAAAACACCCAAACAGATTGTTCAAGCATTAGATGAATACGTGATTGGCCAGAATGATGCTAAAAAGGCAATTGCAGTCGCATTACGTAATCGGTACCGGCGCATGCAGCTTTCTAAGGGGATGCAAGAAGAAATCACCCCAAAGAACATGCTAATGATCGGACCGACTGGGGTTGGTAAAACCGAAATTGCCCGGCGTTTAGCTAAGATTGTCTCGGCGCCATTCGTCAAAGTTGAGGCAACTAAATTTACTGAAGTGGGTTACGTTGGCCGCGATGTTGAATCGATGGTTCGGGACCTACTTGATGTTGCGATTGAAATGGAAAAGGACGAACAGTACAAGACTGTTCGGAGTGAGGCGGCCCGTGAGGCTGATAAGCATTTGGTCAAATTGCTGGTTCCTGGAGTTAAAAAGGAACAGAATCAAACGAATCAATTCCAGAATTTAATGAGTGCTTTTACAGCAATGCAAAATGGCCAGAATCCAACTGCAACACCGGAAAACAACGAAGAAGTTACGGATGACGTTCGTGACCAACGTCTTTCTGTTAAAGAACAATTAGATCGTGGTTTGTTAGAAAACCGTGAAGTTACGATTGAAATGGATGATCCTAAGCAGGCCGTTGCGATGAATAACAATATGATGGGCCAAATGGGGATCGATTTATCCGAAACCTTAGGTGCGTTAACACCAAAACGGAAAATCAGCCGGACGGTAACCGTTAAAGAAGCCCGGGAAGTCTTTATTCGGGAAGAATCCGAAAAATTAGTGAACGCAGCGGATATTTATCACGCAGCGATTCAACGTGCGGAAAATACGGGTATTATTTTTATTGATGAAATTGATAAGATTGCTGCAACTGGTCAAAAAAATAGTGGTGAAGTATCCCGTGAAGGTGTTCAGCGGGATATTCTGCCCATTGTTGAAGGTTCGGCGATTACGACTAAATACGGCACGATTAATACGGACCATGTCTTATTCATTGCCTCTGGCGCCTTTTCGGACAGCAAACCCAGCGATTTAATTGCTGAATTACAGGGCCGTTTCCCCATTCGGGTTGAGTTGGACGACTTATCGACTGAAGATTTCGTACGTATTTTGACGGAACCAAATAATGCCTTAATTAAGCAATACATGGCCCTAATTGGCACCGATAATATCCACACGACCTTTACCAAAGAAGCCATTGAGCGGATTGCTGCGATTGCCTATCAGGTTAACCACGAAACGGAAAACATTGGTGCCCGCCGTTTGCACACAATTTTAGAGAAATTACTTGAGGATATTTTATACGAAGGCCCAGATATGGAAATGGGCGAGATCACGATTACGGAGCAATACGTCAACGATAAAATCGGTGATATTGTGGCGGATACTGATTTAAGCCGTTACATTTTGTAGCAGGGAGTGTTTGAATAAGTGGGTAGATTCTACTCAGTCAGCGAAGAAAGCTACTTTTCAAACGCGTTTCCATTAAAATAATTAGAAAAATACCAGCAGGCCTAATTTTCAAACACGGCCCAAGGGGGAGCACACAATGACAGTAAGTATTGAAAATGAGTTTTTGAAGGCAACGTTTAAGGAACATGGTGCCGAGCTAATCAGCCTTATTTCAAAGGATTCTGGTAATGAGGCCATTTGGCAGGCTGATCCAAAAGTTTGGGGCCGCCACGCACCAATTTTATTTCCCATCGTTGGTCGCTTAAAAAACGATGAATATCGTTATCAAGGTAAGACTTATCACATGACGCAACATGGTTTTGCCCGGGATAAGGATTTTATGGTGGTTGAACAAAAGGCGGCTAGTGTCAGCTTACAATTAACGGATGACGAGCAAACGCGGCAGGTATTTCCTTTTGCTTTTGAATTAACCGTTAATTATCAATTATTGGATAATCAGCTAATCGTGGGCTACCAGGTTCATAATCCAACAACTAACGATCTTTACTTCTCAGTGGGTGGACACCCTGGCTTTCAGATTCCATTAACGTCCGATACAGCATTTGAGGATTACTACATCAGTTATGATCCAAAGAAAACGCGCGTGCAGATTCCTTTGCTTGGTGCTTATAACGACGCTGAACATAAGACGTTAGCATCCACCGATACAGATCATGATCTTAGCCATGAGCTATTTAAAGATGATGCGCTGATTTATGAGTTGCACCAACAAAATACATTTACGCTAAAAAATGATCAAAACAAATCCGCAATTTCGGTCACCGTTCCTAATGCGCCGTATACGGGAATTTGGTCACCGTATCCGGTCACGGGTAACGTTGTTTGCATCGAACCATGGTGGGGAATCGCCGATAATATTGCGGCTAGTGGTGAATTAACTGAAAAAATGGGCATTAACCATTTGGCGGCTAATGAAACGTTTAACGGTAAATTTATGATTACGGTTCACCAACAACGGGCATTTTAAATAAAAATAGAGGTTGCAGCAAAAAGTTGATTTTGCCGCAATCCCTATTTTTATTTTGACTGTTTTAATGATAATGTTTATTTCGGTTTATGGTAATGAAAGCCAAAAGGCACTTTGCTTTCCGTTCCACTTTTAATTCGTTTAATATTGTCGCGGTGTAGGTAAATGATAAAGACCATTAAGATTGCCGCAACAATGGTTAAGACACTGTCGTGGAAGAATAAGGATAGGATGACTAAAATAATCATCCCCAGCGTGCTGGCAACGCTGACCATGCGGGTAAAGTAGACAAGACTACCAAAGACAAGCCAGCTTAGTGCAAAGAATAATGGATTGTACCCTAGAACCATACCGGCACTAGTCGCAACTGCCTTACCACCATGAAAGTGATTAAAAATCGAAAACGAATGGCCGATAACGGCGGCCACACCAACAATTAACGGATTAAACAGTGGGTGACTGAAGCTTTGAAAGAAATACGGCAGACAAGCCGCTAAGGTTCCTTTTAACATATCCATAAATAAAACGACGATGCCTGCTTTTTTACCAA
Organism: Loigolactobacillus iwatensis; assembly: GCF_003950295.1. Taxonomy (GTDB): domain Bacteria; phylum Bacillota; class Bacilli; order Lactobacillales; family Lactobacillaceae; genus Loigolactobacillus; species Loigolactobacillus iwatensis. The sequence continues at coordinate 21,329 of NZ_RHNP01000010.1, read as the reverse complement.
GGACGCGGAACGTGTTGGTGGTCCCAATATTGCCGCTGCCAAGTTTGCGAATATCCTTATGAAAAAAAAGACGCCCAACCCATAAACCAGAAGGAATTGATCCAAGTAGGTAGGCTAATACAAACATGATAATTATTTTTAAAGTCACGACGGAGTCCCCCTCAATGTCGTTACTAAGCTAGTGAGAAACTTAGTGTATTTTAGCATGTTTCGACTGGTTTCGCCAAACAAGGCGTAAAAAATGTGTTAAAATAGATTATCGAATATACGTTCCCTTTTTGACTTTTTAGCATTAATTTAATAAGGTATGATAGTGACTTAACACTATAAATTAAAAATTTGATAGTTAGTTTACTTTGAGAATGACTGTTACGTAATTATTGTAACAGTCATTTTCACGGAAACATAACTTTAAGTTGCCAGTATAATTTTAAAAATCAAGGAGTTTTTTGAATGAAACAGCAAAAAGTAACCTATGATGATTCATCAATTCAAGTACTTCAGGGTTTAGAGGCTGTTCGTAAGCGACCAGGTATGTACATTGGCTCAACGGACAGCAAAGGTCTCCACCATTTGGTTTATGAAATTGTGGATAATGCTGTTGATGAAGCATTAGCCGGTTTTGGTAAAGAGATTGATATTACAATCCACGGGGATAATAGCGTTACCGTTCGTGATTTTGGTCGTGGAATGCCAACCGGGATGCATTCTTCAGGCATTCCCACGATTGAGGTTATCCTAACCGTACTTCACGCCGGTGGTAAGTTTGGCCAAGGTGGTTATAAAACTTCTGGTGGATTACATGGTGTTGGTTCTAGCGTGGTTAACGCCTTATCCGAAACCTTGACGGCGACAGTTGTTCGCGATGGTCAAAGGTTTCAGGAGAAGTTTCATAATGGTGGCCAGCCAGTAGGCACGTTGAAAAAATTAGGTAAAACCCGGGAGCCAAATGGAACAACAATTACCTTTAAGCCTGATGCCACTATTTTTACGACGATCAACTTTAATTTTGCAACGTTGGCGGAACGAATTCGTGAGTCGGCTTATTTGTTGCGTGGGGTTAAATTCACTTTTACGGATGAGCGTGGCGAGGGCCAACAGGAAATTTTTCATTACGAAGAAGGTATTAAAGAATTTGTTGGTTACCTAAACGAAGATAAGGATGTCTTAGGGCCAATTATGGATTTCACCGGAACTAAGGATGGTATTTACGTTGAGTTTGCCGGCCAGTATAACGACGGCTATTCCGAAAACATCTTGTCCTTTGTTAATAACGTTCGTACCAACGACGGTGGAACCCATGAGGCGGGTATGAAAACGGCCTTAACGCGTTCCTTCAACGATTACGCCCGGAAGATGAACTTATTAAAGGAAAAGGATAAGAACTTAGAAGGCTCTGATGTTCGTGAAGGCTTAGCGGCCATTATTTCAATTCGGGTTCCCGAAGAGATTTTACAGTTTGAGGGCCAAACTAAGGGTAAATTAGGGACACCGCAGGCCCGAGCCGCCGTTGATAACGTTATTGGTGAAAAATTAGCCTATTACCTACTTGAAAATGGCGATTTTGGTCAAATGATGGTTAAAAAAGCAATTAAGGCCCGGGATGCCCGGCAGGCGGCACGTAAGGCCCGGGACGATAGTCGGAATGGTAAGCGTAAGAAAAAGACCGAGCGTCTGTTATCCGGTAAGTTAACGCCGGCCCAATCGCGCAATAGTAAACGCAATGAACTATACCTAGTCGAAGGTGATTCTGCCGGTGGTTCCGCTAAACAAGGCCGTGATCGTAAATTTCAGGCGATTTTGCCATTACGAGGTAAGGTTATTAACACGCAAAAGGCCAAAATGGACGATATTTTAAAGAACGAAGAAATTAGCACGATGATTTATACGATTGGTGCTGGTGTCGGACCGGAATTCAACGTTGCGGATAGTAATTACAACAAAGTGATTATTATGACCGATGCGGATACCGATGGTGCGCATATTCAAATTTTACTGTTGACCTTCTTTTACCGTTACATGAAGCCATTAATCGAAGCTGGCCGCGTTTATATTGCCTTACCGCCACTTTATAAGTTGCAAAAGGGTAGCGGTAAGAGCCTTAAGATGAGTTACGCGTGGACCGATGAGGAATTAGCGGCTCAAACTAAAATCTTTGGTAAGGGCTTTAATTTACAGCGCTTTAAGGGTCTTGGGGAAATGAACGCCGATCAATTGTGGGAAACTACAATGGATCCGGCAACGCGGACGTTAATTCGCGTTCGGATCGACGACGCTGCCTTAGCTGAACGCCGGGTGACCACTTTAATGGGCGATAAGGTCACACCCCGCCGGAAATGGATTGAAAAGAACGTTGAATTTTCAATGGAAGAAGAAGGTAGTATTCTGGAGACAAAGACAACTGGCCATTCTGGATCAGTTAAGGAAGCCGAGAAAGAGATCGATTTATTTGATAAAGGTAAATAAAGTGAGTGGTGAAATTTAATGAGTGAAAATCAAGAAAACATTCAAGAATTAACGCTTGAAGAGGTTATGAGTGACCGTTTTGGCCGCTACGCAAAGTACATTATTCAAGAACGAGCTCTACCGGATATTCGGGATGGCCTAAAGCCCGTTCAGCGACGAATTCTTTACGCAATGAACCTAGATGGTAATACCTACGATAAGGGATTTCGTAAATCGGCCAAATCAGTGGGGAACGTCATGGGTAATTTTCATCCCCACGGCGATTCAAGTATTTACGAGGCCATGGTTCGTTTAAGCCAGGACTGGAAACTTCGGGCACCATTAATTGATATGCACGGTAATAATGGCTCAATGGATGGTGATTCACCTGCCGCAATGCGTTACACTGAAGCACGACTTAGTAAAATAGCGGGCGAATTATTAAAAGATATCGATAAGGATACCGTTGATTGGGTGCTCAATTTTGATGATACCCAGGAAGAACCTACCGTTTTACCAGCACGTTTTCCTAATTTACTGGTTAATGGGGCGTCCGGAATTTCTGCCGGCTACGCAACGGAGATTCCGCCACATAATTTGACCGAAGTTATTGATGCGTTAATTTACTTAATCGATAACCCCCAGGCGTCATTAGATAAACTAATGACTTACGTCAAAGGGCCAGATTTCCCTACTGGAGGCATTATTCAGGGGTTAGACGGTATTCGCCAGGCCTACGAAACTGGAAAAGGGCGGATTGTTGTTCGTTCAAAAACAAGCTTTCAAGAACTACGCGGTGGCCGCCAACAGATTGTGGTCAGCGAACTACCTTATGAAGTTAATAAGGCAGTTTTAGTTAAACGGATTGATGAAATACGGCTATTAAAAAAGGTTGATGGTATTTCCGAAGTTCGGGATGAAAGTGATCGTCACGGGATGACCGTTGTGGTGGAACTTAAGAAAAATGCCGACGGACAGGGAATTCTGAATTATTTATTGAAAAATACTGATTTACAAATTACGTATAACTTCAATATGGTTGCGATTAATAAACAACGGCCGGAGCAATTAGGGCTTAAACCCATTTTAGAGGCCTATCTGGCGCACCAACGCAATATTATTACGAAGCGGACCCAATTTGACCTGAAGAAGGCGCAAACCCGGCAACACATTGTTCTCGGATTAATCAAGGCCTTGTCAATTCTGGACCAAGTCATCAAGGTGATTCGCCAAAGTGAAAATAAAAAGAACGCCAAAGATAATTTGGTGACCTCCTTTGCGTTCACGGAAGCTCAAGCCGAAGCAATTGTTTCGTTGCAGTTGTATCGCTTAACTAATACCGATATTACGGCCTTACGTAAAGAACAAGCAGGTTTAGCCGAAATTATCAAAAATTGTCAGCAAATTCTAAATGATCCAAGCGAATTAGCAAGGGTCTTGAAAAAGGAATTACGCCAAGTTAAGAAAGATTACGGTACGAAGCGTTTAAGTGAAATTCAGGCTGAGATAGAGAATATTAAGATCGATACTAAAGTTTTGGTTCCAGAAGAAGATGTTATCGTTGCCGTAAGTCATGATGGTTATTTGAAGCGTAGCAGTTTACGCTCATATAATTCAACGACGAATGATGACAACGGCCTTAAAGAAGATGACTTTTTAATTTTCCAACAAGTCTGCAGTACGTTAGACCATCTCTGGCTGTTCACTAACAAGGGTAATTTTATTTACCGAACGGTTTATGAACTGGCTGATGTTCGCTGGAAGGATACTGGTGAACACATTTCACAAACGATTGGTTTGGACGCTGATGAAGAGATAATTCAAACTTTCGCTTTTTCTGATCTTCAGCAACCGGGTAACTTTGTGTTAGCAACGACGGATGGCTACATTAAGCAAACACCGTTCAAGGATTTTGCACCAACGCGAACTTATAAAACACGTGCGGCACAAGCAATTAAATTAAAAACAAGTTCGGCCGACGTTACTGACGTTATTTACGTTTTGCCAGAGACTAACCTTGATGTTTTTTTGGCCAGTCAACATGGTTACGGACTGCGTTATGCTTTAAGTGAGGTTCCGGTAACGGGCGCTAAGGCAAGTGGAGCCAAGTCAATGGCTTTGAAGGATGATGATTCGGTGGTTAATTTGGCCTTAGTTTCACCTGATAAGGCAACACCAGTGGTGATCATTACACAACGGGGGGCTTTAAAACGAATGAACGCCCAGGAGATTACGAAGACAACTCGTGCTCGCCGGGGGATGTTGCTACTCCGTGAATTAAAGCGTAACCCACATCGCGTTCAAATCATGACAACTGCACCAAAGGATAAGGTGCTAATTGTCCAGACAACGACCCGAAAGAAGTTCACTTTAACGATGGGCGAACACCCACTTTCCGATCGTTATTCTAACGGCTCGTTCGTGATTGATACCGTTAAAGATGGTATCCCTGTTTTGGCTTATCCAGTAGTTGAAACTGAAATTGAGACACAAGAGTAATATCTTGTTCTCTTCAAAAAGATTGATCAGAAGTTATTTTGCAAACTTAATTTGTAGAATAACTTCTTTTTTTGCCAAAAAAGGCTATTTCTTTACTCAATAAATAGTTTCTGTTATAAAAGTAATACGTACTGTATCATTTTCAAATATAACAGTGTAAACGATTAATATAGTACAGTCAGCGTATTTCTTGGGTTTGGACGATTTTAAAGCCGCATAACAGTTTGTTAGAGAACAAAATAAGATAAATCGGTCTAAATATTGACATTGTGGTAAAGAAAGGGCTTGCAAAGAATAACGGCTATGTTATACTAACTTATGAAAACTGTTACACAAAGTTTGTTAGAATTCACTAGGGAGGTACAAAGTATGAAAGAACTTAAAACCGAAACAACACAGAATTATTGGGATGGTTTCAATGCAGGTGATTGGCAAGGCGAAATTGATGTTCGTGATTTCATCCAGCAAAACTTGACTCAATATGATGGTGATGAAAGCTTCTTGGAAGGCCCGACTGAAGCAACAACAACGTTAAATAATAAAGTTATCGCTTTGAAGCAGAAGGAACGTGAGGCCGGCGGTGTTTTAGATGCAGACACTAAGGTTCCAGCTACCTTAACTTCACATAAAGCAGGTTATATTGAAAAGGATTTAGAAAAAATCGTTGGTTTACAAACTGACAAACCATTAAAACGTGCTTTCATGCCATATGGTGGTATCAGAATGGCAGAAGATGCGCTTGAAGCTTATGGCTACAAACCAGATCCAGAAATGCACAAAATCTTTTCTGAATGGCGTAAAACGCATAACCAAGGTGTTTTTGATGTTTATACACCAGATATGCGTAAGGCTCGTCACTACAAGATTGTTACTGGGTTACCTGATGCTTATGGTCGTGGCCGGATTATTCCTGATTTGCCACGGGTTGCCTTATATGGTATCGATCGTTTAATCGAAGACAAGATGGCAGATGGTGCTAACTTAGGCGACGGTGAGATGACTGATTCTGTACTTAGATTACGTGAACAAGTTAGCGAACAAATTCGTGCTTTAACTAATATGAAGGAAATGGCCGCTAGTTATGGTTATGACATTTCACGGCCGGCAGCTAATGCACAGGAAGCCGTTCAGTGGTTATACTTTGGTTATTTAGCCGCAATCAAGACCCAAAATGGTGCTGCAATGTCCGTTGGCCGAATTGATGCCTTCATGGATATTTTCATCCAGCGTGATCTTGATAAAGGTTTAATCTCCGAAAAGGATGCACAAGAATTAATCGATCAATTCGTTATGAAATTACGTTTGGTTCGTTTTATTCGGACACCTGACTATAATGATTTATTCTCCGGCGATCCAATTTGGGCCACTTTATCAATGGCTGGTGTTGGTATGGACGGTCGGCATCATGTTTCTAAGACTTCATTCCGTGTTTTGAAGACCTTAGAAAACATGGGCGCCGCACCAGAACCAAATATCACTTTACTTTGGGACAAACGCTTACCAGATGGTTTTAAACGTTATGCTTCTGAAGTTTCAATTGATAGCTCAACGATTCAATATGAAAACGATGAATTATTACGTGACCAATGGGGAACAGACTATTATGGCATTGCTTGTTGTGTTTCCGCACAACCGGTTGCCGATGGTGTTCAATTCTTTGGTGCTCGTGCCAACCTTGCTAAAGCAGTTCTTTATGCCATTAATGGTGGGGTTGATGAGCTAGCTGGTGCACAAGTTGGTCCAAATGCTGAACCAATTACAAGTGATTACATCGACTATGATGAATTCATGCGTAAGTTTAGCGTTCAGACCGATTGGTTAGCCGACGTTTACGTTAACGCCTTGAATGCCATTCACTATATGCATGACAAGTATGATTATGAAGCCGAAGAATTAGCACTTAAGAACACGCGCCTTGATTATACTTTTGCAACTGGTATCTCTGGTTTGTCCCATGCCATTGATTCGATTTCCGCAATTAAGTACGGCCACGTTAAGATTATCCGTAACGAAGATGGTATTGCAGTTGATTTCAAGGCTGATAATGATGATTACCCACGTTATGGTAATAATGATGATCGTGCCGATCAGATTGGTAAAGATTTAATCAAACAATTCTATAACAAGATGAATACACATCATTTATATCATAATGCCAAATTATCAACGTCAGTTCTTACCATCACGTCTAACGTTGTTTATGGTAAAAATACTGGTACAACACCAAATGGCCGTCAAGCCGGCGAACCATTCTCACCTGGTGCTAACCCAGCTTACGGTGCCGAAAAGAATGGGGCTTTAGCTTCATTAATGTCAACTGCTAAATTACCATACAAATACGCAACTGATGGTATCTCAAATACTTTTGGGGTAACACCACGAACACTTGGTAACGATGTTGAAGGCCAAAAAGATACCTTGGTTAACATGGTTGATGGTTACATGGAAAATAAAGGCATGCATTTGAACATCAATGTCTTTAACCGTGACACATTACGTGACGCTCAGGCTCATCCTGAAAAGTACCCAACCTTAACCGTTCGGGTTTCCGGCTACTGTGTCTACTTCGCTGATTTAACGAAAGAACAACAAGACGACGTTATTTCACGGACATACTTTGAAGCAATGTAACTAAAAGTTGGAAAGTGGATGTAAATTCATCCACTTTCTAGTAAAGAGCATTAGACTACGAGTATTTGGAAAATTGCTAGAAAAATACTAGTAAAAGTAACTTTCAAACGTGATCTAGGTTTAGTGTTCTTTACTAGAAAGTAGTTTCTTACTAGGGGTGACAATTATGAAAATTTATGAACAAGATCTATCCGCAGCAACTGCGGTTACAGATAAAGCACCAATTGGTTACGTCCATTCAATCGAAACGTTTGGTTCAGTTGATGGACCTGGAATTCGCTACGTTGCGTTTTTACAAGGCTGTCGGATGCGCTGTCAATTCTGTCACAATCCTGATACTTGGAATATTGGGACAGGTGACGAGGTAACGGCTGACGAAATGTTGGCGGATGCTAAACGTTACCGGGCCTTTTGGGGTACACAAGGTGGCATTACCACAAGTGGTGGTGAAGCTTTACTGCAAATTGATTTTATTCTTGATTTGTTTAAAAAGGCGAAGGCAGACGGTATTACAACTTGTTTGGATACGTGTGGTCAACCGTTCACCCGTAAGCAACCATGGTTTGGTAAATTTGAAGAATTAATGAAATATACTGATATTTCAATGGTTGATATCAAGCAAATCAATCCCCGGGAGCATAAACGGTTAACTGGTTGGAGTAATGAGAATATCTTTGATATGTTAGACTATATGCTGGAACATGATAAGCACGTTTGGATTCGCCATGTCTTAGTCCCACAACGGACGGATTATGATTATGAATTGATTCAGATTGGTAATTACATTAAAACGATCGCACCAATCGTTGATAAAGTGGAAATATTACCTTACCACACAATGGGCGTTCCTAAGTATGAGGAGTTAGGCATTAAGTACCCCTTAGACGGCATTGAACCTCCAACGACCTTACGGGTTAAAAATGCTGAACGCTTATTGCATACCAGTGATTATACCAATTATAAAAAGTTTCCTAATTATTAAAAAAATAAGCCGCTAAATTATGATGATAATTTAGCGGCTTATTTTTTTAATAATTAATTTTCTTCTTCATCGGTTACAACTAAAACTGGCGTTGTCGCGTGGCGGACAACATAGGCTGTTGTTGATCCAAGAATGAGGCGCGAAAGGGCATCAATCCCAGATTTACCGATAACAATGAGATCGGCATGATATTCTTTAGGTAAATCCTCGGTAATTAAGTTTTTCGGGACACCAGATTTAACGACTGTTTTAACGTTAACATTTTGCTCTTTAGCACTTTGTTCAGCAGTTTCAAGAAGTTCAGTTGCTCGGCTTTTCAAGTTCTCTAACAAATTGCCGGAGACCGTTAAGCCATAACCATAGGGGACGTATTGCATATCATTAACGATTGAAACAATATAAAGTGTACTGCCAAATACTTTTGCGAGTTGGATAGCTTCTTCAACGGCATGATTGGCATTAGGGCTACCATCAGTAGGAACCAGGATTGTCTTGTACATCATTATCACCCTTTCTTGTTTTCAACCTTAGTATAACGAGGATTAGTAATTATTAATAGTTTTATGCACTGTTTCAATGTTAAGGACCAATTTTTAAAAAATTTATCGGAATTACGGGTATTTTAAATTGCTTTTATTTATGTAATTCATTATGATAGTCATAGGTATTTCACTATAGAAAAGAGGGACCAAATTGAAGACAAAACAAGAAAATATCTTTTCTTCTAAAACGTTAACTTATTTCTTACAACTTGCGGAGACGATGAACTATACGCAGGCTGCCCAGCTTTTAGGAATCACACAACCAGCGTTAACCCAACAAATTAAGAAATTAGAACGAACCGTTGATGCACCATTATTTTACTCGGTGGGTAAGAAATTACATTTATCTGATGCCGGACGGACAATGCTGAAAACAACGCACGAAATTTATGACCTTCTAAATCAAGCAACGGATGAAATTCAGCAGACAACGAGTGCAACTCAAGGTAAAATTTCGATTGGTCTACTAGCTTCAATTGAGGATCGGGTGCTAGAGGATTTTGCAATTAAATACTACCAACAAAATCCTGAAATTGAACTAAGTTTTCACATGTTAACCCGTAAAGAAATTTGGGAGCGACTTGAAAATAATCAGATTGATTTGGCGGTCATGTATCTGCCTGATGATAGTATTAAAAATTGGAAGCCATATCAATCTAAAAAGATCATTAGTGAGGATCTGCTTTTCTTACATCATAACGAAAAGTTAGCTAAGCGAAAGAAAATCAAGTACAAGGATACAATTGATAATAATTGGGTGACTTATCCTGGCCAATATTATTTAAATTCCTTTATTAAAGAGGCCTATAAGAACCAATTGGTTGATGCGCCGAAGAGTGTGGCTCATTTCACGACGCCTAATCAGATTATGCGCTTTTCCAACGCTACCGGGCTTTACACGGCTTTACCGAACTCATACGTTCAAGCTAACGCCGACACAGGTAATTTGTGGTCAGCGCCATTTGATCCAGCCATTCGCTTTGATTTAGCCTTTGTTTTCCGCAAAGAAAAGAATCAGATTCCGCGGATTGCTAATTTCTTAAGTGGGTTTGATCAATATATTGCGACGGAAGATTATATTTCACGTCTCAAATCAATTGCGGAATAAATTAATTATTCAATATTTTAATTACTAAGGAGTGTTTTGTTAAATGAGTAAGCAGTTAATTTTTGGGCATCAAAATCCCGATACCGACGCTATTGTGGCCGCAATGGCATTTTCATACCTTGAAAATAAGTTAGGTAAAGATACAGAGGCCGTCGCGTTAGGTGAACCAAATGATGAAACTAAATTTGTTTTAGATCATTTTGCCGCAAAGGCACCTCGTGTCATTACTTCCGCGGCCGCAGAAGTTAGCCAGGTAATGTTGGTTGATCACAACGAAGCGCAACAGAGTGTGGCTGATATTAAAGATGTTCAAGTCGTTGCCGTTGTTGATCATCATCGAATTGCGAACTTTGAAACGTCCAACCCCTTGTTTTATCGTGCTGAGCCAGTAGGGTGTACCAGCACAATTTTAACTAAGTTATATCATGAAAATGACGTGGTTATTCCTAAACAATTAGCTGGTTTAATGTTATCAGCAATCATTTCTGACACGTTGTTGTTAAAATCCCCAACGACTACTGATGATGATCGTCAGGCCGTTAAAGAACTGGCGAAGTTAGCCGGTGTGGACGAAAATCAATATGGTTTAGAGATGTTGCGTGCTGGGACTAACGTTGATGATAAGTCTGCTAGTGAGTTAATTGATGCGGACGCCAAATCATTTACGATGGCTGGTAAATCAGTTCGCGTTGCGCAAATTAATACCGTTGACGTGAATGATGTTTATAAGCGCCAGGCCGATTTTGAGGCTGCTATTACTGCTGCAAATAAGGCTAAAGGATATGACTTATTTGTTTTGATGGTCACTAATATTTTAGATAGTGATTCTGATGTGTTAGTTGTTGGTGAACCAACGGCGCCAGTTGAAGCAGCTTTTTCTGCCAAATTGGCTAACAAACGAATCGCCTTACCAGGCGTTGTCTCACGTAAGAAACAGATTGTCCCACAATTAACTGATGCATTTAATGCTTAAGTAATAAAAAATAGTTATTTCGATAATATAAAAGAGCTTTAACAAATCTGATATTTGTTAAAGCTCTTTTTATATTAATATTAAGTTAGAACATCTAACATCATTTGGTTAGACCATAAAAAATTTATTATCCAATTTTAATGTTATTTGATAGTGTTATGAGCAAAAAAGGCTAAAAGTCCACCTAACATAGGCTTAATTACGTTTGACAATCATTAGATTATGATTAAAAATAGATTATATTAAGTTAATGTCAAGTGAGCCAGGAGGCCAATCAATGAATAATGCAGTTAAGCAAAAATTAAAAGTTGCAAATAAAGTTTATTGTTATTGGAATATTGCCACATGGTTAAACCAACAAAAGCAACAAATTGAAACTTTTCCGTACACCATCAGAATTCTGTTAGAGGCCGCTTTACGACAAAGTACTAAACGGCCGGAATTAAAGAAATTTCTAACATCGTTTATAAATTGGGATCATGCTCATAAGCAGGACATTCCATTTAAACCTGAACGAGTTATTTTACAAGATTTTACGGGAATTCCAGCGCTAGTTGATCTCGCGGCCATGCGTGATAAATTGGTTGCAGTTGGGGGAAATGCTAAGCAAGTTAACCCGGATGTTCCCGTTGATCTAATTATTGATCATTCCGTCCAAGTTGATCGATCAGGTGACCCGGCCGCATTTGCGTATAACGTTAAACGCGAATTTGAACGTAATCACGAACGCTATAGCTTTTTAAAGTGGGCCCAACAGGCATTTAAAAATTTAACAATAATTCCACCTGATACTGGTATTATTCACCAAATTAATTTGGAGTATTTGGCCCAAGTAGTTGCAACTAAACAGTCTGGAGAAGAAATTTTGGCCTATCCGGATACGCTAGTGGGAACGGACTCGCATACAACGATGGTGAACGGGTTAGGCGTGCTTGGTTGGGGAGTTGGGGGAATTGAGGCGGAGGCCAGTATGTTAGGCGAAGTCTCGTACATTCCAATGCCAAAAGTTGTGGGTGTTCGTTTAACCGGCCAACTGAAACCAGGAACAACCGCAACTGATCTTGCCTTAACGCTGACACATCAATTAAGGCAACATGATGTTGTCGGAAAATTAGTTGAATTCTATGGCCCTGCCTTGGCTAACTTAGCCGTTGCTGATCGAGCAACAATTGCCAATATGGCGCCAGAGTATGGCGCAACCTGTGGTTTTTTCCCAGTTGATGAACAAACATTGGCCTACTTAAAATTAACCAATCGTTCACCAGAAAAAATCAAGTTGATCAAGACTTACTTAACGGCCAATCATTTATTTTACCAATCCAATGAAGATGAATTGCAGCATTACAGCGAAACCGAAAGCCTTGATTTAAGTACAGTTTCGGCTAGTGTTGCGGGTCCGTCACGACCACAGGACCTGGTACATTTGGCCGAACTTCCGAATAACTTCACCAAATATGCTGAACAAAGTGGATTGCCGGTGTCTGTGAATCAACAAAAATTCACTTTACGACCTGGTGCCTTAGGAATTGCGGCAATTACTAGTTGCACCAATACCTCTAATCCTGACGTTTTATTGGCGGCTGGTTTATTGGCCAAAAAGGCGGTTGAATTAGGGCTCAAAGTTCCCCAATATGTTAAAACCTCATTGGCTCCTGGATCTAAGGTGGTGAGCGACTATTTGGCAAGTACTGGCCTGCAAGATTCACTGGATCGGCTTGGTTTTAATCTAGTTGGTTATGGCTGCACTACTTGTATTGGAAATTCAGGAAAATTAAAACCGGAACTAGAAACTATTTTAGAAAAGCACGCGTATCCAGTTGCCGCAATTGAAAGTGGTAACCGCAATTTTGAAGGCCGAGTACACCCGTTGATTAAAGATACCTATTTAGCATCACCGCCATTAGTTGTTGCTTATGCTTTGGCGGGTAGATTAGATATCGACTTAATTCATGAACCGATAACCCGGACAGCCGATGGTCAAGCTATCTACTTAAGTGATCTATGGCCCCAACAATCTGAAATTACACGTTTAAAGCAAAAAAGTCTTTCGCCAGAACGATTTAAAGCAAATTATGCCGCTATTTTGACACAAAACAGGACCTGGAATAAATTAACAGCACCGACGGGTCAACTTTATGCTTGGGATCCGCACTCAACTTATATCGCCAAACCACCATTTTTCGCTGATTTGACGAAACAGCGGCTAGTGCCAATGACAAATTTACGCGTATTAGCAAAATTAGGAAATACGATCACTACTGATCATATTTCACCTGCCGGTTTTATTGGCCAAGCAACGCCGGCAGGTCAGTATTTAACGGCGCATGGCGTGGCAACCCGTGATTTTAATTCTTACGGTTCCCGCCGTGGTAATCACCAAGTAATGTTGCGGGGCACATTAGCTAATATTCGAATTCAAAACCAGCTAACACCGGATAAAGTGGGGGGCTTTACTCAATATTGGCCGGCAAAACAAACGATGACGATTTATGAGGCGGCACAGCAGTATAAAGCGAATAAAGTTGGCCTAATTATTTTGGCCGGTAAGGATTACGGTATGGGTTCGTCCCGAGATTGGGCGGCCAAGGGAGTGGCGCTTTTAGGTGTTAAAGCTGTTATTGCGGAGAGTTTCGAGCGAATTCACCGCTCGAATTTAGCAATGATGGGCGTTTTACCTTTGCAATTTAAGGCAGGTGAGAGTGCGACCACATTAAAGTTAACTGGTGAAGAACAGTTGGCGCTGGCATTTTTCCCAAATCAACGAGTTAAAGTTACGGCTACTTCTACAGCAGGAAAGAAGACAGTATTCGATGTGCTTTTGCGCTTTGATGCACCAATTGAGCAACGTTACTTTGAAAATCGTGGTATTTTACCCATGGTGGTTGCCGATAAATTAGCAACCCCACGTGGAGAGGAGCTGGTTTGAAATGACAAATGGATTAGCGGGTATTGTAGCCGGACAGACTAGTATTAGTTCTACCAATAATGGCCATTTAATCTACGCTGGTTATTCAATTGAGCAACTTGCAAAAATGCAACCTAACTTTGAAACAACAATGTTCTTATTGTGGCATTTGCGATTACCGCAGGAAACCGAATTAACCGGGTTACGGCAACAATTGACGCGCAATATGGTGTTACCGGCCAATTATTCGATCCTCCTTAAGCAATTTTGTCGCGCGCCGGTGCCGCCGATGAGTCAATTACGAACTGCGGTGTCCTTACTAGAAATGGTTAGTCCAGTTGCCTTAACACCAGAAGCTATTCAGGCCAAAGTATTAGTCGTGATTACAACGATTATTCGATTACATCGCGGCCAATCAATTTTAACACCATTAGCAAGGGCCGATTACGCGACTAATTTACTATATCTGGCAACAGGAAAAAAACCACAACCACGACAGCAATTAATTGAAAATCAGGTTTTACTGGTACACGCCGACCATGAGTTTAACGCCTCAACGTTTACGGCGCGCGTTACGGCGTCAACTGCGACAGATACTTATTCATGTCTGACGGCTGCAATAGCAGCATTAAAGGGACCACTACATGGTGGCGCTAATGAACAGGTGGGTCTAATGCTCGAGGAATTAACAACAAACAAACGACCAACAGTTTTGTATTTAAAGGAAAAATTAGAGCAGGGTAAAAAAATTATGGGTTTTGGTCATAGGATTTATAAAAAAAGTGATCCACGTGAGAAATTACTAAAAAAATACGCCAAAGAATTGGCACGACGCACGAATCATTTAGATTGGTACCAAACATCAATTGAGATCGAACGCTATATGTGGGCACAAAAACATTTAATTCCTAATGTGGATTTTTATAGTGCTACAATTTATCATTGTCTTGGTTTTAAGGCCGATGAATTTACGTTGTTGTTTGCGGCCAGTCGCTGTGCAGGCTGGTTGGCACACATCAAGGAACAACGACAGCAGGAAACTCTAATTCGGCCTAGTTCAGAGTATATTGGACCGCGTCACTTACAAATGATGACTTATGAAGCCAATCAACAAGCTAAATAGTAACGTAAAATAACCGCATTTGCAGAGAAGGCAAGGGTGGTTATTTATTTTTTGCTGATTTAACGTTAAGTTATTTTGAATCAAGCCATGACTGATTAGATCGGATTTTCTACTCATCTTGGTAAACATTGCAAAACAAAAATGAACGGTGAGTCTCCGGAAAAGCACCGGGACTCACCGTTCAGAGAGCGGCCTAACTATATCAGATCTAATTTTAAGTGGTTCACTTCAAAGTATGTTTTTAGGAAAATTCAATTAATCAGAAACTAATGCATGTTCCTTGAACATATCATGAATTTTGGCTGCCGATTTGGCTAGTTCGGCCTCTTCATCAGCAGTCAAATGTAAATTAATTTGTTTTGCAATCCCGTCACCGGCAACATAGGCTGGGTGACCAACGTAAGTATCGTACTTCTTTGAATACGTAGATACTGGGAAAGCACCAACTTCATCAGTTAAAATTGCCTTGACAATGTTGCTAACACAGGCCGAAATACCGTAGCAAGTATAGCCTTTACCACTATGGATTTGCCAGCCACCAGCAGCAACTTGTTCTTTAATTTCATCTAAGTTAAGGTCAACTGACTCCGGATATTCAGCTAACGGAATACCTGCGATTGAGACCGTTGACCAGGCCGTAAATTGTGAGTCGCCATGTTCACCAAGTACATAGCCAGCAACGTTTTTAGGATTAACGTGAAATTTATTGGCAACCACACGCTTCATACGTGCGGTATCCAGTGACGTTCCAGTACCGAAAACGTGATTTTTAGGTAAACCGCTGACTTTTTGAATTAAGGCGGCAATAACATCACAAGGGTTAGTAATTGACACAATAATTCCGTTAAAGCCTGAGGCCATCAATTTAGGAATAGCGTCATAAACGGTTTTCTTTGTCCATTCTAATTCTTGCATTCGATCACGCTCTTGGCGATTCATATTGCCGGTTGAGAAAATGACAACATCAGCATCACTTAATAAGGAGTAATCTTGTGACGAAATTTTTGTATGGGATAAAGTTTGTGAACCCATATCGGCCAAATCAAGTTCTTCAGCATGAGCCTTATCATCATTTCGATCAATTAAAACTAAGTGGTTACAAAGACCACGAACGACAATTTCGTGCGCTGCGGCAGAACCAACGTGACCAACACCAATAATACCAATTTTATTCATTAATAAATCACTCCAATATTTAATAAAGATGTTGATTATTATAATCTTTTTATCATTATAAGCAAGTACAACTAAGATTTACTAACTAAAAAAGTAACAACAATCTAACAAAAAATACCTATGTAGCAGCGATAATAAGCAAATTAATAATTTAGTAATCGAATTAATATTTATTATAAATGAAATGAGAATAAGCCGGCCGTTTAGAAGTTGATTGTAAGTTGGTTAGCTGGATAACAAGATCAAAATACGTTCAAAGCAAGTTTTTCTACGCAATATGATTGTTTCAACACTACTTCGTATAATATATATTATGTAAACTAATAAAATTCTTGATCTATCTACTGATCAATTTTTATTAATTGGTGAATTTATAACTGACCCCCCTCTTCAAATTCATTTATAAATAGCCGACCAAAATCACTTTAAAAGCAACCCAAATTTAACGCTAATTAAAAAAGCACCCAGCTAAGAGTACTTTATAATTTATACTTGTTCATCTTTAATCCAACCAATGGCAATTGCTTTTTCGCCTAGATGAGTTCCAATTACTGGACCAAAATAGCTAATATCGAATTTGATCTTAGGATATTTTGCTTGTAATTCATCACGCCAAGTAATTGCTGCCGCCTCATCATTAGCATGAATGATGAACGCGTGAATTGGATAGTCAGTTGTTTTTACGGCCTGATCAAATAATTCTTCAACACGACTATAAGCTTTTTTTAGTGAGCGAATCTTTTCAAACGCAACTATTTTATGTTCATCGTCAAAGGTTAAAATTGGTTTAATCCGTAACATACCGCCAAGAAAAGCCGAAGCATTGGATAAACGACCGCCTTTGACTAAATTCTGCAAGTCGTTAACAATGAAGTATTCATCAGTTGTTTCGCGAAGTGCGTCTAAGCGAGCCAGAATTTCATCAACTGTTTTTCCTGACTTGGCCATTTTAGCTGCGGTTAGAACCATTTCACCCATTAAAATAACGGTAATCTGCGAATCATACGGAATAACGTGCGTATTAGGCACTAAATCGTCAACATTTCGTAAATTACTAAGAAAACCAGAAATGGTACTGGATAAATGAATGCTGATCACTGTGTCGTAGCCTTGATCACCAAGTTTACGGTATAATTTTACCATCTCACCAATTGACGGTTGAGTAGTGCTTGGTAATGTCTCTGACTGCCGCAGCCACGTGTAGAATTCACTTGTCGAGATCTGGGTACCTTCGTCATATGTTTTACCATCCAGAATTACTGGAATTGGTACGACAGTAATGTTATTTTCCTTGATTAATTGTTGGGGTAAATACGCTGTACTATCAGTTACAACAGCAATCCTCATGAATGACACCTACTTTATAAACTTTTATATTCTAACTAATAACTATACCATAATGACCATAATGGATTATATTTGCATAAATTACGGGAAAAATTTAATAATTCAACTACCCCACTGCTTCTCTTCCCTCTTTACTAACTAATCCAAGGCGCTAAGTTTGCTTGATCAATAATACATTTTTGCTTAACAACTTACAAGAATCAAAGTTTTTGTCTAAACGTCTAAAAACCAGTATAATTAGTACCGATAAACTCTAACAGAAAGCGGGATAGCCTAAATGTCATTTGATGGGATCTTCACACACGCAATGGTCAATGAACTTGCACCATTACTAGTCGGTGGACGAATTAGTCGAATCAACCAGCCGTACCCGAACGAACTAATTTTAGTAATTCGGGCTAATCGGCACAATTACCCTTTGTTACTATCGGCTCACCCTACTTACGCACGTTTGCAGGTTACCGAGATCCCTTACGTTAACCCAGCAAAACCAACTAAATTTACAATGACACTACGTAAATACCTTGATGGTGCACTTTTAAAACAGTTAAGTCAAAAAGAAAATGACCGAGTTGTACACCTAACTTTTACCTCACGGAATGAATTAGGTGATTTACAAAATATTAGTTTAATTATTGAAATGATGGGCCGCCACAGTAATCTAATCCTTCTCCAACAGGATACTGGTCGAATTTTAGATACTGTCCGGCACGTCTCAAGCGATCAGAACCGTTATCGTTTACTGATGCCTGGTGCAACTTACATTGAACCGCCTAAACAAGACAACGTTAACCCCTTCAAGTTTGATGCGGTGGATTACCTTAAGGGGCTACCACAGACTGCAGACGTTTTTAAGCTTGCTAAAAAGCTCCAACAGGATTTTCAGGGCCTTGGTTTTGATAGTAGTGTTGAATTGGCAACTAGATTGACGCAACAACCCAATCCAGTGACTACTTGGCAGGAGTTCTTTCTCGCAATTGATCAGAAACCCCAACCAACTGTTACGCGGTTAAGCGAGCGCCAGCAGATGCAGTTCTCGGCGATTGACTATCAATCAGAAAAAGGCCAAAAGAAGAACTATTCAGGCCTTAGTCATATGTTGGATCAATTTTACCGGGACAAAGTTGAACTTGATCGTGTCCACCAACAAGGCAGTCAATTAATCCATTTTGTTCAAAATGAATTAAAAAAAGACCGTAAGAAGTTAAAAAAATTAACGCAAACGTTGAAAAACAGTGAAAAAGCGAATGATTACCGGATTAAGGGTGAAATCCTAACGACTTACTTAAATCGAGTAGAGCGCGGCATGACGTCAATTGAATTACCGAATTATTATGCTAACGAACAGCCCTTAAAGATTAATTTATCTAATCAGATTTCACCTTCACAAAATGCGCAAAAATATTTTACTAAGTACCAAAAATTAAAAAATGCTGTTCATTACGTTAATGATCAAATGACCGAAACTCAGCAGGAAGTTGACTATCTAAGCGGAATTCTTGCCCAGATTGAAATTGCGGCGCCAAAAGATTTAATTGATATTCAAGAGGAATTATTCCAGCAAGGCTATTTGCACCGTAAACAGCAGAAAAACAAGAAGATTAAACGACCTAAACTCAGCAAGCCTGATCAATTTTATGCTAGTGATGGTACCTCGATTTTGGTAGGTAAAAATAATCTACAAAACGATCGTTTAACCCTAAAAACTGCCAGAAAGACTGATATCTGGTTACACGCAAAGAATGTTCCTGGATCACACGTTATTATTTCTCATTCGGACCCTAGTGAGAAAACGTTGGCGGAGGCGGCCAATTTAGCAGCCTATTTCTCCAAATCACGCTTATCCGCAACGGTCCCGGTGGATTATGTGCAAGTTAAACGAGTTCATAAACCCAATGGCGCAAAACCTGGCTTTGTTATCTATGAGGGTCAGCATACGTTGTTTGTAACGCCAGATGAAGCGTTAGTGGAGAAATTAAGTAAACAACCAAATTAAGCACCACTGTTCACAAAACAGCCACACGATAATCTTCGTGTGGCTGTTTTGTTGATTATTTGACTAACTAGATTTATCAGATTGATTAACCCACTATTGACTGCAGCGATATCCTTTTGGCGCACGTTTTAGCGTATTGCTCAGAAATAGTAAGAGTAGTTGAAGTGAACCCCAAATATTGGACGAAACTTTAAGCAGCTTTCTGGGTGGTAAGAACACGGTATTTAACCGGGCTCTTGCCACCCAGTTTTGTTTTGGTTCGCGTGAAATTATAATATTGAGGCCAGTTCGAGACGGCCATGGTTAATTCCGCCAAGGTAGCGAACTGCTTTTGGTCATAAACTTCTGCTTTTAGAATGTGAAAAAAACTTTCCATAGCCGCATTATCTAAGCAGGTTGCTTTGCGTGACATACTCTGGAAAATACGCTGTTGTTTTAAAATACGGACCCAACGCGAATTTTGATATTGAAAGCCTTGGTCAGAGTGGATTGTTGTCCGATAACCCAGTTGTTTTGGAATCAGGTTGATCGCGGTTGTTAAAACATCGGTGGTGAACACCACCGTTGGGTTTAAAGAAATATTATGGCTCAGGACTTCACCGGAAAACAAATCATAAACACACGTAAAGTAAGCCCGTTCTTCAATCGTTTTATTACCCCAACGAAGCTCAGTAATATCAGTTGTTAACTTTTGATACGGTCGATTGGTCATAAAGCGTCGTTTAAGCCGATTCTTAGCGACGGCTCCAACCGTTCCTTTGTAAGAGTTATACTTACGGGTTTGCTTATTATACGCCGTTGATAACAGGTTCAATTCACGCATTATGCGTAAAACTTTCTTATGATTGACCACAAGCCCCATTTCACGTAATTGGCCAGTGACTTGGCGATAACCGGCCGCAGTCGCTTTGGCTTTAATGTCCGTAATGGTTTGTTTAAGAATCGCGTCCGGATCGTTTTTAGTTGGAACCTGCTTTAGCGCATAGCTATAGGTGCTCTTGGCCATGCCAACGACTTTAAGAATTTTACCGAGCCGATAATTGAGCCTTAGTTCTTGGATGATTTGTGCTCGTTGTCTGCTTGTGATTGAGCCAAGGCCTTCAATTTTTTTAGGTAGTCGTTCTCGATCTTTAGTAATTCGTTTTCGTCACGTAAGCGTGCTAATTCATCTGGTTGCTTCGTTTTCTTACCTGGTTTATTAGCTGACATAATTTTTGACCGTCCTCGGTTACGAAACAAGGCATCAGGCCCGTCATTTTCGAAAGTTCGTTGCCATTGCCAAACGGCTGCTGGCGAAGAAATATCAAAGTTCAGGGCAGTTTCAGTTAGAGATGCCTGATTCGTTTTCATCCAGTTTAAAACAGTCACTTTAAAAGTGCCAGCATAAACCTTTTTGGACTGTCGCACCTCAAGCCCACTGACACCAAAACGCTGGTATTGGCGCACCCACCTATTAATAATGGCGTTACTTTTGATCTGGTATTTCTTGGCAATTAATACGGCTCTATACTTTTTCCTGTTGATCGTTTACAAAGTGGTAAACTATTAACAGGATTTTTTGGGCCCTTGAATTTACAATTTAAGGACAGAAAAAGAGCTCAC
>NZ_RHNP01000001.1 GCF_003950295.1 Loigolactobacillus iwatensis | reverse complement strand
CAAACTCAAATTCAAAATTTAGTCGTGGCATAGGACAAAAAAGTCTCTATTTAAATTGTCTATTTTATTGACAGGGGGCCACTTGGATTAACACTGCTTTTAATTTTGCTGATATCTTTGCACCATTATTAGGTGGTGTTTTACTAACTTTTAAATGGCTAAATTTTCGTGCTTTTTTAGTGATTAATGCCGGTTCATTTTTACTTTCTTTATTTTTAGGGTTGATGTTGCGTTATCATTTTCATAGCCCGCAACACAAACGATTATCGATATTGACTAGCCTACGTGATGGCATTAATTATTGTTTACAACACACTGTTTTAGTACAGATGATTGTTGTTGATGGGTTACTAAATATTTTTTACGCTGCGCTCAATTTATTAATGCCCTATGAAGTTAATCATTACTTTTCTGGTAACGAAAAGCTTTATAGTTACGCGCTAAGTTTAATGGCCATTGGTGGTCTAGTTGGTGGTCTGAGCTTGGCAGGGCAAAAGCGCGCGCTGCACATGAACAGTGTGTATCGTGATGTGATTACCTTCAGCTGTTTGCTAATTCTAAGTGGGCTTTTTGTCCACTATTGGGTGCTACTAGCGGCGGCAACTGTTTACGGTTTTTTCATGTCACGTTTGGGCGTTCAAATGATTACCCTCGTTCAAAACGAAACATCAGTAAACTATTTAGGTCGTGTTTTCGCTATTTGGTTCTTGTCAGTTGATGCTTTACATCCAGTTGGTAATTTTATTTTTGGTTTTATTATTGATTGGCTGAAGCACCAAACATTTAGTTTAATTGGTGGTTTAATGCTGTTATTACTACTTTTAGTTCGAAGAGGGTTTCACGTGAAACAAAAAAAGAGCAGGTAGGTTTGAAAAATCGGCCAGACGGTCAATTATTCAGCCAAACCTGTTCTTTTTTGTCTCCTGAATTAAATATCTAATGACATTGTCGCTAATTCAGGGAGCGCTTGGAATAGTCATTACGATCCATTGTGTCGCTTAATGCTAATCTAGAATTTAAACATTTTTTGAGACACGCTTTAATCTAAATTATTTTGTTAATACGCCTTTACCTGGTTTAAAGATAAACAACTTACTAAATACATAGTTGGCCGCAATAATTACAATATTATCAATGACTTTAACTAACAAAGGATTGCCATTCAAAATTGAAATACCAAGCCACATCATACTGATATCTAACAAAAGTGACAGAATTCGGAAAAGGAAAAAGCTAGCTAGTTCTTGTAACAATGCCGTATTAGTGTTTGTTTTCGAATTGAAAACCCAGCGTTTATTAGTTATATAAGCAAAAAGAACGGATAAAAACCACGCAATGACGTTAGCTATTTGATAATTTAGGCCCGTAAAATGATTTAAAGTTGTAAAAACAATAATGTTTATTAAGGTGGTTAGACCGCCAAAAAATAAATAGTTAGTGATATTTGCGTATTGAGCGTAAATTAATTTGATTTTCTTCATTTTTACACCTCACAAGTAAGCTACTGATTTTTTGTTTTTGTAAAAAGATGACGTAAATTGTGTTTCTACTGTTTTTTTGACCACGTTAGTTATGAATTGGTGTTGTAAATTGATAAATTAAAGAGCTATCTTTGAAAGATTGATGGTTAATTAAAAGCGGGTGTGGTGTCAATTCATAGTTTTGGGTTCTTACCAATTCCACTTTTTGCGGAGAAGGTAAGGTATTTTTTAGAACAATTTCATATTTTCCGGGCAATAATTTTTGCTTAATACCAAGGGTTGTTGCTACATGATTTAGGGAATAACGCTTATGCCGGTCAATTGATACAAGCTTTGCCTCTAAGTGTGTCTGGTGTGGTACCGAGATTGATAGCCTAGTGGCAGTGTGATTAAGGGTGATTCTTTGCGTGATTGTTGTGTTTTGCTGAATCAAGGTCGGTTTTGCTTTATATTGCAGTGAAAGTTGACTTCGTTGTCCAGCGACAATCATTGGCTTGCCATTTATCAGCGGTTTAGTCTCCGTCGCGAAAACAAAGGCGGTGATTAGAAGTACACCGCCAAAAAATAAATTGCGATTTTTTTGGTGGTAAATGGCTAAATTAGTTTCTGTTTCCTGGGCCGTAAAGGCATTAATTAAAAGTAGTAAGGGTAGAAGTGGCTGGCCATACCTACTTTCGGCTTCCCAAATTAATACGTGAAAGGCCAAATAGCCAACAGCCAACACAATTGCTAAATCTCTGATTGGTTTTACTTCATAATTTCTTTTAGTAATTAAGGCTAAGCACTTTATAAAGGCCAAGCCATAAATGAAAATAAAACCAACACGCATTAGTAAAGAACCCAGCAGGCTTAATTGAACTTCGTATTTTTGGTAAATTTTGGGAGCTTCAATATAGCCACCACTGTAAGATCGTTGAATATGACTGACATTTAATAAAATCCCGGCTTTTAAAATCCAACGTTTAACAACGCCGCGGACACCTAAAGTTTCAATTCGCTTGGGTAATACTCGTTTTGTATAATTTTGGCGCGCTGTTTTAGTTGGTAATTGTGTCATTTTTTTGACATCAGCACCAACGTAAGTCCCGTTACCCTTTGGATTATAGCTCATCCAAATCCAGTGAGTCGTTGGCAGTTGGTATTTAGAGTTATTTGTAAAATCAACGGTACGCGCAATTGCCATTCTAGCCGGTACGGTTGCCGCAAAGCCAAGTAGTATAACCATTAGAGGTAATAAATACTTGAGCAATGTCTTACGATCCTCTAGAAATAGGACAATTAGTAAAATAACGATTGCAACTGCGAAAACGATTAGATTGGGTTTAAGCAGTTGTCCAAGCAAGATTAATAGGAATAAGAAAATACCATTGAGCACTTTATTTTTTTTAGAGAACTTATTCCACTGGGCCAAAATTGTAAAACAGATAATTAGGCAAAACAAGGTTGGTAGATCTGAGTAAAAAACCTGCAAGTAATAGGTGTACGCAAATGGGCTAATAAGGAAAAAAATCAAGGCAGCGAGCACACCACTATTTTGCTGACTAAAGCGGCGAATACTTGTTAGGGCCACTAAAATAAAACCATCAAGCAGGCCTAAAGATAATAGGTGTAAGGCGGTATTGGTTGAAAGGTGAAAAATTAGCGTCAGTTTGAACCATTGTGATAGCAAAAAGGCTAACGGCACGTTGTTAGGGTAACGCCAAAAATAAGTTGAAGAACTCCAGACGTGTTGGCCTTGGCTTAAATGTTCGGCCTGATAGAGCACCCTAAAGGGATCGTGGTAAATTGTTACCGGTAGATAACATAGAACAATGAGTTGAATAATGAATATCAACGTAAGTCCAATGCCAATAGTCCAGCTAATGGTTGTTTTATTTAATTGATTCGTTTTTATTTTGAAATAGGGCCAGATGTACCAAACTAAAGTGCTGGCAATAATAACGAGACCACTCAACTTAATGTTTTGGGGATAAACAATATTTGAAATAACACCAATTAATAAACCACCAGCTAAAAGTAGTGGAAATAATTTCATTAGATTAAGTTTCTTTGCCATAGCTATTCTCCGATCGTTGTTTCAATTGTAAAGCGCGGTCGTTGCTTAGATTCAGTCGTTAATTTACCGATATACTCGCCAAGAATGCCAAGGCTAAACATTTGGAGACCGCCTAAAATCCAAATTGAAATCATTAAGGATGACCAGCCGTGCACAGTCAAACCCAACCATTTAGTTATTACAGAATAAAATAGGGCGATGACGCCTAATGAACTTGCTAGCAAACCAAGCAATAAAATAGCGCGGACTGGCGCAATTGAAAAGGAAGTTAGTCCGTCCCAAGCAAAGGCAATCATCTTTTTAAGTGGATACTTTGATTCACCGGCCAATCTTGGCGTTCGTTTGTAATAAACTTTATCGCTTTTAAAACCTAGCATAGGAATAATGCCGCGAATAAACAAATTACGTTCCTTATACTGTAAAAGTGTTTGAACAGCCCGTTTGGACATTAGGCGGAAGTCAGCGTGATTTTGAATCAACTTAACCCCTAATAGATTAAGTGTTTTATAAAACATTAGTGCAGTATTGCGTTTAAACCAGGTGTCGGTGGCCCGATTATTCCGAACACCATAGACAATATCCGTTCCGTTAGCAAACTTAGCGGCCATTTCTGCGATGGCCGTTGGATCGTCTTGTAGATCTGCATCGATTGTGACAATAACAGCGGCCTTCTTAACGGCCGTCTGCATACCAGCAATTAAGGCATTTTGATGACCAAAATTTCGACTGAATTTAATTCCGGCAATTCGAGCATTATTTTGGTGTTCTGTTTTAATAATGTCCCAAGTTTTATCAGTTGAGCCATCATCGACAATTAAAATATCTGATTTTTGATCAAACAGTAAATTTTTTATTAGATCGTTCTCGACTTGAAGTAGCCGTTTAATTGTTGAGGGCAGTACTTCTTCTTCATTAAATGCGGGAACGACAATTGTTAGTTTTTCCATTTTAAGGTTCCTCCTTCATCAGGTTAGTTTTTAAAAATTTAAAGTTGGATTCAAGATAATAAATGTACGCCACGCGGGCTACTTCCCACCATGCGATTGCCAGTAATAAGCTAGCCAGGACGTCGCTTGGAAAATGATCCCGTAAGTAGATTCGAGAAAAGGCAATTACGCCAAACCACAGAATTGCTAGTAATGAGACCAAGAGTTGAACTTCTTGATCTTCCAGTAGTGGCACAATAATAAAGAGAATTGTTAATACTAAAATGGCTGTACTAAATGTGTGACCACTGGGATAGCCAAAGCCAGTATCTTTGATCAGTTGTCCTAGTGGTCGTGGTCGGCGGACTAATTCTTTAACTACGAACGTGACAGCATCGCCGCCTAGTTGCGCTAGCGCGATCCAAACGGCAATGAGCCAGTCACGCCTTATCCAAAAGGCACCGGCGAGTAAGAGTGTTAAAACGACATCTACTGCAGGACTGCCAAAAAAGGCCAGAGTGGAAAAAATTTGCGTGCGAGTTGGATTTACTAGGCCGGCTAGTAATTGCTGAATGTTCGTATCAAAGGTTGTTAGCCAGAACGGTTCCAAGTGAACGGATACTGTTAGGCCTAAAAAGAGAATGAAGGCGACGATCCCAACGGTCAACCAATTTTTATTTTTATGCATTTACATCAGTCCCTTTAGATTTTCTTTTTAAACTTATTAAAATTGCTGGTAGAAGTGAGATTACAATGATTGCTAGCATAATTAATTCAAAATGTGTCTTAACGATCGCAATGTTGCCGAAGAAGTATCCGGCTAAGACTGCAACACTAACCCAGGCGATGCCGCCTAAAATATTGAAAAGGATAAATTTGCGGTAATACATTTTACTAATACCGGCCGTAAACGGAATAAGGGTACGAATTATCGGCATAAAACGGCCCAAAAAGATAGCACTGTTACCGTGATTATGGAAAAATACTTCTGTTTCCTTTAAATATTTTGGCTTAATCCACCTTTGCCATTTTGGGTTGGTTAGATGTTGACCAAAATGTTGACCAATTTCAAAGTTCAGGCTGTCACCGGCAATAGCTGCAATCGAAAGTAAAATAATTAAAGTGATGTGGTTTAATGAATGTGCCGTCATCGCCGCAATTGAGCCACTGAGAAAAAGTAATGAATCACCAGGTAAAAACGGAAAAACCACTAGCCCAGTCTCAACGAAAATAATGATGAATAGGCCGCCGTAAACTAAACCACCATATTGGGCGATGAGACTGGGGAGTAAATGGTTCATGTTTAAAATGGAGACGAGAATTTCGGTAATCATATCAATTCCTCTTTTCTTGATTAAAGTACGAGTAAAAGCTAAATATTTTTTTAGGGATGGTTATTCTGCTCTAATGTTCCTTGAAGTCATTCGAAACTAACGGCTGGTCTTTAAGTTCCTATTTAGCATATTAGGTTTACGTTGACCTAAAAAGAGCATTTAAATAAAACGAAAATGAGAATTTTTCAGAAAAAAAGAGCCAATAGTGTTTAACGTGATTGGTAGTGGTCTTAATCTGAGAAATTCTCAAAGAGCTAAATTTGGGCAATAAAAAAATCTCTTGCAAAAAAGCAAGAGATTCAGGGCGTATTTTAGATTTAGTACGTTTGCGTAAATAGGTTAGGAAAGCATTCGTAAAAGTAGCTTCCTAACTTGGCCTAAGCGCGTGGTTCGGGATTACAATGTTAGCGAAAAAATCGTGCCTTGTGGATGGTTATCGCTAATTTTAAGTTTGATGTGATTCAAATCAGCCAATTGTTTTACAATCGCTAGGCCAAGACCAGTACCGGGAATTGATCCGCGAATGTCAGCATTGCGGTAAAAACGCTCAAAAATATGTTCTTTATCTACGGTGCTAATCCCAATTCCTTGATCAATTACTTGAATTAAAACCTTGTTTGTCGATTTTTTTAAAATTAACCGAATTTCGCTATCTTTAGCCGAATATTTGTTAGCGTTGTTTAAAAGATTCACAATAATTTGACTAATACTTGCTTCGTGAGCAGTAATTTTAATGTTGGGCGGGATTTCAGTAATTATTTTCTGTTGAACTAAGGGGGTCATTTTATTGACTAATTTGGTTAACGTTAGGCTAAGATCGAATTCGGAAAAATCTAAAACCAGACGATCTGCTCTGGAAAGCGTCAGCAGGCTATCTACTAAAGTTTGCATTTGGTGTGATTCGTCGTTAATATAATTGACTGATTTACTAATGATTTCCGGATGTTCTTTCCCCCGGCGTTGGATTAGCTGGGCGTGACTTCTGATCGTGGCAATTGGTGTTCGTAGTTCGTGCGCCGCATTTGAAACGAATAGTTTTTCTTTTTCGGATTGCTGATATAACCGATTAAGTAGGCGGTTAAAACTATTCGCCAGATTGGTGACCTCTGTTGGTCGATCAGGGACGGGAAGCTGTGTGGCCTGTTGACTTGGTTTTGTCGAAATCGATTCTGCACTTGCAGTTAGCTTAGTTAGAGAATTAGTTAATCGGTCGGCGATAGCGTGAATGTATAGCGGACTAATCATTAAAGTTAAAATTAAAATAATGATGGCAACTAACACAACTCGTTCCAGCGTTTCCAATTGGGAATTTAAATTAGTCCAGAGTTCGTAATCAATTCCGCGAGCATGCCCTGTATTATAATAAAGAGGACCAACATCTTTCCGGTAATAAAGGCGTTTAATAAACGGAATTTTTTTGGGTTTAACGCTTAATAATTTTTTGGTGCCAGGGGAATAATAATTTTTAATTGTTGCATCTTTTCGCCTATTATTTACTTGCACATAACTAGTACTTGTATCAAGCGTACTGTTTAGGCGCCAATTTTTCCAATCATCGTTACCATCAATGACGGCCTTTTTAAGACTACTAATAATGTTGAACGAATTGATTTGGCTGGTTTCTAATAGTTGATGGCCGACTGCAAATACAGTTGTCATACTGGAAAGCAGGATAATAACTGTGATCATTAAAATAAAGCTACGTAACATAATTGAGGCACTATTTTGTTTAACTTTAAATTTCATACCCTTAGCTCCCACTTAATCATTAACGGATAGTGCGTAACCAATACCACGGACGGTGTGAATTAATTTTTTCTTATCGGTAAAACGATCAATTTTATTTCTCAGGTAGCGAATGTAAACATCAACAATATTTGGTTGGCCATCAAAGTCAACGCCCCAGACTAAATCAAGTAATTCATCACGGGTAAAGGTTTTGCCAATATCTTTGAACATCTCTAATAGCAATCTAAACTCGCGCTGAGTTAGTTGAATATTATGCTCACCACGCATTACCTGGCGTTTATCAATATTTAAAGTTAAGTCATCAAGCTGGTAAATTGAAGTTGGTTCTTTGGCTTGCATTTGTCGCGGCCGTCTGAGCACGGTTTGCATTCGCGCTAATAATTCTTCCGTATCGAACGGTTTAGTAACGTAGTCATCGGCGCCACTAGTTAACCCAGCAACCTTATCACCGGTATAATCGCGTGCGGTTAGCATAATGATTGGAACATCACTTTCCCGTCTAATCCGACGCAATACACCGAGCCCATCTAATTTGGGCAACATCCAATCCAAAATAATCAGATCAATTTCAGCTTGTTTTTGATTAAAAATAGTAACAGCACTGGTGCCATCAAAGGCGGTCAAAACCTGATAATTTTCAAATTGAAATTCAGTTTTTAATGAATCAACTAATCCCTTTTCATCTTCAACTAATAACACGGTCTTACCCATCGTAAAGCAACCTCCACAGTGTTTAAAATATAGTTCTAATTTACACCCAACTTTGTACCTGCTTGTAGTTTACTGCAAGTCTTTAATTAAAATAAATAGCGCCAGTTTAAATTTAACTTATATTTTTCCCAACCAAAATAGTATAAAAATTAAATAAAGAATGGGACTAGGTAATCGGCTTTTACTAGGGAGTGGCTTCAAAAACGATAAATCAGTTTCATTCTTGGAATTTTGGTGTTCACTAATAAGATAATTCAAAAAAATAGGTCACTAACCTTGAAAAATAGATGAATTTTCTACAAGTAACGAACGTTTTTAATTTGAAGACATACCCTAGACTAACTTATAAAGCTCTAGCGTTTAATTATTTACCGGGCTATCAGGATCTTGTAGGTAAAAGCCATAATCAAGAATCGTTTCTTTGGCGTGAACATCGAAGCGGCGGTCATCGTACCGTTCAAAGAAATAAGTAAGGTGCTCCCAGTCGGCTTGTTGCGCAATTTTGGCCTCCTTTAGCGCTTCAAAGGCCGTTTTCATTGGCCGATCACCAAACAGTTCATTATTATCCGTCCGACCACTGACCCAAGCGACACCGACACTCGCCTGTCCTAGAGTGAAGCTTTCAAAGCCTTGGGGAATAGGCGTACCAATATCAAATAGATCGCCAATCCAATAAGAAAAGCGACCATTACTTTCATTTATGAAACCATAGGCACTGCCACCACTGTAAGGATCATTTTCCTTTCGTAGCTGAGCAAACAAATCATTTGCAAACCACTGCTGCCATAAATGATCAAAGGTACCATTTTGCCGATCATGATTATCATAAGAACGACCAATGAATTCAAGTGGCGGAAATTTTTGTTTTTCTAGATGCGTAATTTTTAACATGAGCGGCACTCCTTAAAATAAATGATTAATTTTAGTATAACAATCATTCATGATTAGGCGTATTGATTCCACAGAAAAATCCCTTCATGGTTGGTAGATGAATTAGATCATTTCGTCTGTCTATCGCGAAGGGATTCTCATTATGGTAAAAGTTAATTTTTGATACAGCTTTAGTTTTCTACGGTTTAACAACAGCGTGTGCCAGGCAGTAAATTTCGAAAATTATACGCCGGTCAAACATTTTTTATAAGAACACTATTTATTTTGTTGTGGTGCTACATTAGTGACGTGTTCACTGGAGCGGGCTTCGTAGCGCTTATAGGCGTGAACTGCAAGCCCTAAAACTGCACCTACCAATGCTGGTACTAACCAGTCCATGCCGTATTTAGCAAGTGGGAAAAAGCCTTGTTGGAAACTCGTCATTGCTTTACCAAAGCTACTTTGACTAACAACGGCCGGGAAGGCGGCTACCATATCGAAAACGGCGGGAACACAGGTAAAGACAACGACGAAAGCATAAACGACGGAATCGCGTTTGAATAATGGCGAGAAAACGGATAATAAGATTAAAACCATTGCTAATGGGTACAGAAACATCAACATTGGTGTTGACCAAGCGATGATTTGATTGAGGCCGACGTTAGCAACTAAGAAAGAAGCCAAAGTTGTAAAAGTTAACCAAGCACGGTAGCTGACTTTTGGAAAATGTTTATGGAAGTCTTGAGCAAAGGCAGCAACTAAACCGATGGCAGTGGTTAAACAAGTAACGGTGATTAAGGCGGCCAAAACAGCCTGACCAGCTACACCTAGATAATGATTCACGACTTGATCAAAGGCAACCCCACCATTTGCAGAGACTTTGAATTTACCAAGTGACATTGCACCAACGAAGATCAGGCCAACGTAGATTAAGGCCTCAAGTCCCATTGAAAAGACACCAGCACGTGCAGTTACAAGCGCGATACCATTAGGACTCTTTTTACCTAAAGAACGAACAGCAGTAACCACTGTAACCCCAAATGCTAGGCCGGCTAAAGCGTCCATTGTGTTATAGCCCTGCAAAAAGCCGTTTGTGAAGGCACCAGAAGTATAAGCGGCAGTGACGTGTTGCGTAGCTGCGTGGCCCATGGGATTACTGAAGGCCAAGAAGAAAACAAAGGCCAGTAATAATAGGAATAGTGGGTTTAGTAATTTACCAACGTTAGAAACGATCTTAGTTTGTTCTAGGGCAAAGAATAAGGCTAAGCCAAAGAAGACGGCGGAGAAAACCAGTAAACCTAATGTTTGAAATCTAGCGGGAACAAGTGGGGCCAAACCAACTGTATAAGAAACGGTGGCTGTCCGTGGTGTTCCAAAAAGGGGTCCGATTGTACCGTGAATAAGAACCATGAAGACCAAGGCGAATACAGTACCTAGTGGTCGGCCAATGTCATAAACGCCCTCAGAACGTGTGATGCTGATTGCAAGCACGGAAAGAAGTGGTAATAAAACACCAGTAACTAGGAAGCCTACCGCAGCCGTAACCCAGTGACCGCCAGCCAATTGACCTAAATGTAAAGGGAAAATTAAATTGCCGGCACCAAAGAATAAGGCAAATAGCATGGAACTGACAACAACATAATCGCGTTTTGTAAGTTTACGTTCTTCATTTAACATAATATAACCGCTCCTTTTATGATTAAGAGAATGATAAAATTCAACTATTTTAAACTCATTCTCTAGAATGACTTATGATCAATGAGTTGATGTTGTAATTAGCAGGTCGACCTACTAACTATCTATTGCCAGCCGATATTGGTTTGCGCGTAACCAATACTTAAACGAAGGCAAAGACACAAAAAACGTCCCAATCCGAAAATTAATTTCAGATAAGGACGTTTTTAAACGTGTTACCACCTTAGTTTGTTATTCGCTCACACGAATAACCTTTTCAGGTACGCAAAAAGTGTTCTTTTTGAAATACCCTAGCTCTATAATGGGAGCACCCAATGAACGCTCAAATTTCGCATTCATCGCTCAAAGATGATTTTCCAAGAAATCCACTTCACGTCATTTCACCAAGCGACGCTCTCTTTGTAAGTGTGTTTCATGTACTTTTCTTATCACAGCGTTTAAATTACTCATTGATCTATAATGTGACTTTAATCTAAACCGTCAGCCATTATTTGTCAACTTAAATTTTTTGTTTATTTAATTGGGTATCTGTCTACTAACGCTGAATCAGGCGAAATGAGAGTCTTTTTAAAAGATTAGATTTTGATAAAAATAAAATGATTCACGACTAATTTTAATTGTGCGATCAGGTGTGTTTGAAAATTACCTTTGCTTGAATTAAAGGTTAATCGTCCGTAGCATCAAGATTATTAGTGATTTAGGTTGCGATTCGGACCGCGTATCTTAATTCAATGGATATTGCCAGCAAGACTAGTGATAATCCTTAGTTGCGGAATAGAAGCTAGCCACTTTTCAAATACACCCGCGCTTATCAATGTCTGGGTCTTATTATTTGTAGTATACTGAAATTAGACCAAGATATGGGGGCTTTTTTATGTATAAGGCAGTTGTTTTCTTTGATTTAGATGGAACTTTATTTGATAATGATAAAAATGTAACACCTGCAAGTGTGGCGGCAATTGCACAGCTAAAGGTTAATAATATTTTACCCGTGATTGCAACTGGGCGGAGTGTTTTTGAAATTAAGGACACAATGGCACATTCAGGAATCAATTCCTGTGTCTGCGCGGATGGTAGCTACATTCAAGTGAATGGAAAGATGGTCCACGCCGATTTCTTAAAGAAATCAGATATTGATGATATCACCGAGTATGCATCCAAAAAAAGTTATCCGGTGGCCTACTATAATCCAAATGGTTTTGTCGTAAACCACGCTTCACGGCTAGTCCGGGAAAACTATAATGAATTAAAAGAGACGGTTACGGTGGATCCTGGTCAATACTTAACAACACCAATGAATATGTTATTTGTTTTTACACCTGAAAGAGATAAACAAGATGATATTTACCGTGAACATTTTAAAGGGACCTTTAGTTTTTATCGAAATAATCAACGCGGACTCGACGTTGTTAAATATGGTGTATCAAAGAAATCAGGGATTGATAATTTACTGGTTAACAATAATTTAACCGATGTGCCAACTTATGGATTTGGTGATTTCTATAATGATTTGCCGATGTTTGATGCCGTTGATACACCAATTGCAATGAAAAATGGCGTTCAGGAAATTAAAGATAAAGCTGCCTATGTGACGACTTCGAATATGGATAACGGGATCGTAAATGGCTTGAAACACTTTAATCTAATTTAATGTGAATAAATATGCAAAAGAACACCTAAGTTAGCATAGCATAAGCTAACTCAGGTGTTCTTTTGATTAATAGTCAATCTAATTTAAAAGTCTTTAAAGATAGTAGCAATTTTTTGATAATCATTATCCGCTAATTCTAGTTGAAGTGCTTTGGCGTTTGCGGTAACTTGTTCCGGCTTTTTTGCGCCTGGAATAACGACACTAATATTAGGATTTTTGATGTACCAAGCCAAGACAAGTTGTGCAATAGTCGCATCATAGGTTTCTGCTAAGGGTTTAAGTTCGGCCACATGCGCCAAAATTTGGTCGAAGCGTTGACCATTAAAATCTGGATTACTGTGGCGAATATCATCCTTTGGAAAGACGACATTACGGGAGTATTTACCGGTTAATAAACCTGAGGCCAACGGAAAGAAAGGAACAAACGAAATTTTTTGTTCATGCAAGTAGGGCAGTAGTTCAGTTTCGGCATCTCGGTGTAGTAGGCTAAACTGGTTTTCGACGACATCAACGCCGCCATCTTGATTGGCTGCTTTAATCTGTGCCAATGAAAAATTAGAAACACCAACGGCCCGGATTTTTCCGGCCTGTTTCATCTCCATTAATGCGTTAACTGCTGCCGCTTTTTCAGTGTGCTTATCGGGAAAATGAATGTAAAAAATATCGATGTAATCAGTTTTTAAACGTTCTAGGCTGGCATCAACGGCTTGCTTTAAGAATTGAGGTGAATTGTTGATAACAACCTCACCACTAGAAATATCTTGTGCCGCCTTAGTTGCAATGACAATTTGTTCACGTTGATAATCCTGAATAACATTGCCGATCAATTCTTCGGAATGCCCCATACCATAGGCAAAGGCAGTATCTAGCATTTTAATACCATTATCTAGGCCTGCTCTAACAATCTTGCGACCAGTATCGTCTTTTAGATCTGGAAACAAATTGTAGCCGCCAACGGCATTAGTACCTAAACCCAGCGGCGTCGAAGTTACCTCTGATTTACCAATTGTAATCATATTATCTGTCATAGAAATAGCCTTCCTTAACTTATTAAGATTTATTGTGCGGGTTGTAAAAATTCCATTGATTTTAAATTGGATTGGCCGATAGAAAATATTGATTTTGTTTACGTATATTAACTATATCGGGTAATCAGCTGCCTTCATTTTAACAAATATTTTTTAAAAGCGTTTGGATTTTACTCTGAGAAATTGGTCACGGTTAACAGTGAAGACCTGGTAAACGTAGGTGGCCACCTTTCCAAACGTGCTTAGGCTATTGGCCACGGAAGATCATTTTGGTGACCTAAAATGATAATGTGCTGTGAATTTAAAATTTAGACCAATTATTTTTTTCACAGGATAAGCTGATAACTGCTTTATTTTCATAGGTATAGACCACTTGAAATGTGATTAAATTGTCTTGTGTAAGCGATTAAACTATGTATATTATATTAACATAACCTATTAATTATTATCCAAGGAGGGGTATAGGTATGAAAGCATATCTTCAACGAATGGGTCGTTCATTACAATTACCCGTTGCCGTTTTACCGGCTGCAGCTCTACTTGTTGGTATTGGGCACTGGCTACCGCAAAAGTGGGCAGCAGCACAATTCTTACAATCAGGTGGTAACGCAATTTTAACCAACCTAGCACTTTTATTCGCGGTTGGGCTTGCTTTAGGAATGTCCAAGGACAAGGATGGTGCTTCGGCACTTGCTGGCTTGGTCGCCTTCATTGTTCCAGTTTATGTTTTAGATCCCGCACAAGTTTCTACATTGTTAGGAATCAAACTTTCCGCAGTTGATCCAGCATTTGCAGCGATTAAGGGAAACGTCTTAATCGGTATCATTGCAGGGTTAGTTGCGGCGGCATTATATAATCGTTTTCACGAAACCAAATTACCAATGGCATTATCATTTTTTAGTGGGAAACGTTTAGTTCCAATTCTTGCTTCACTGGTAATGCTAGTTGTCTCACTTGTTTTGTTATTTGTTTGGCCACCATTATATGAAGCCTTAGTTTCTTTCGCTAAGTTTATTGTTGGTTTGGGTGCAGTTGGTGCCGGACTTTACGGTTTCTTTAACCGGTTATTGATTCCAACTGGATTACATCAGGCTTTGAACTCAGTTTTCTGGTTTAACGTTGCCGGTATTAATGATATCGGTAAATTCTGGGCTGGTGAAGGGGTTAAAGGGGTCACCGGTATGTATCAGGCCGGCTTCTTCCCAGTAATGATGTTTGGCTTACCAGCGGGTGCTTACGCTATTTATAAGAATGCACGTCCAGAACGTAAACGTGAAACTGCTTCGCTAATGCTGGCAGGAGCTTTTGCTTCATTTTTTACCGGCGTTACTGAACCACTTGAATTCTCGTTTATGTTTGTTGCTTGGCCATTATACGTTATTCATGCAGTTTTCACTGGTATCTCATTGGCTTTTGCCGCCTTTATGCATTGGACGGCCGGCTTTACGTTTAGTGCCGGATTAGTCGACTTTGTGTTGAGTTCGCATTTACCAATTGCTAATATGCCGTACATGTTACTGGTTCAAGGTTTAGTAATGGCAGTTATTTACTACTTTGGCTTTGATTTTGCCATTAAGAAATTTAATTTAATGACTCCTGGTCGTGAACCCGTTGAGGAAACTACTGATGCGGATACAGATATTGAAGTTGCTACTGATTCAAGTGACGATAAATATACAGTTACAGCTAAAAAAGTTTACGCTGCTATTGGCGGCAAAGATAATATTACGGATATTGAGAATTGTACAACCCGCTTACGCCTTCAGTTAAAGGATACCGATAAAGTAAATAAGGCCGCTATTCGTGGCGCAGGTGCGGTTGGGATGAATGTGTTAGATAAAACCAATATTCAGATTGTTATTGGGACTGAGGTTCAATTCGTTGCCGATGCCTTAACAAAATTGTTTGAAACAGGGGCACCAATTAGTAACGTTGCTAATAGTTCGGCCGCACCAGCAAAGCCTGTAGTTGACCCTAACATTAATTCAGGCGCTGTTGATACTTTTTATAGCGTTGCTCAAGGACAACTATTAGATATTGAGAAGGTTAGTGACCCAACCTTTGCGCAAAAGATGCTTGGGGATGGTTACGCGATTGAACCAGTTAATGGCGAAGTTGTTTCACCAATTGATGGTGAAGTACTTACAGTGTTCCCTACAAAACACGCAATTGGACTTAAAACAACAGATGGCCTAGAAGTCTTGGTTCACATGGGCTTAGATACTGTTGAATTAAAGGGTGCACCATTTGATATTAAAGTTAAGCAAGGGCAGAAGGTAAAACATGGTGATGTTTTGGCCAACGCCGATTTGCAAGCCATTAAGGATGCTGGTAAAAAGTCAACAATGATTGTCATTGTCACTAATATGCCAAGTGTTGCTTACATGAAGTTTTCTGAATTAGATCGTTCAGTGACTGCTAATAATGAAGTAGTTAAAGTGACGGTCAAATAGTAGCTTAGATGTAATCATCAAAAATTTTTAGAGATAGGAAATGGAGTGGGACAAAAGTCGGTTTTGGGTTTACTGCGTAACGTAAGCTAATCCAATAACCGTACTATGGTTATTGAATTAGCTATAGTCGTATTTGAAAAAACAGATTCCTGCGGTTAGCTACAACAGCCAAATCACCTTTTTCAAAGGTAATTCGTCTGTTTAGGCTAATCCTCAGAATCTGACCGCTTTTTCAAACACTTCCATTAGGCACGTAAACCCAGACTTTTGGCGCACGTTCTAGAGCAATGTTCGAAAACAATAAGAGGCCAGGACTTTTTGTCCCGGCCTCTTTTTTGGTGTTTTAAAGTTTAATTATTGGTTTTGGGTTAAAAATGATTTTTTGGAATTTATTTTAAGCCATTGCTTTTTTGATATTATCTAGCGTTACTTGAGTGGTATCAACGAAGTTAATAGCCGCCTTGTTTAGCATTTGCGGATCGCCAATACCAACAGAGACTTCACCAGCAGCATTAATTCCTTGAATACCAGCTACAGCATCTTCTAAACCAATACACTGACTTGGATCAAGGTTCAGTAATTGTGCACCCTTAATGAAAATTTCTGGATCTGGTTTACCGTTTTTCAAGTTAGCTGGATCGACAGTTTTGGTAAAGTAGTCACTTAAACCAATTTTAGCCAAAATTGTTGGGGCATTACGTGATGCTGAAGCAAGTGCAATGCCGTAACCATTATCCCGTAGGCTCTTGAGAAAATCAGCCATCCCAGGCAAAATATCTTTAGCCGTCATATTCTGAATGAGCTGAACGTAATTAGTATTTTTTTCAGTTGCTAGGGCTTCTTTTTGTTCAGGGGTGTAGTCATTTTCTACACCGCCCTTTTTCAAAATCAATTCAAGGGCATCCATCCGGCCAATACCTTTAACCGCGTCACCGATTCCGGGGTAGTCGATGTTAAGTTTGATAGCTAGTTGACCCCAAGCCTCGGCGTGATATTTAGAAGTATCCGTTACAACACCATCTAGATCGAAAACAAAACCTTTAATGTCAGAAAATTTAACCATACTATTACCTCCTAGATTTGAAATTAAAGAATGCCAAAATTTAGTTATCGTTAACTGGTTTTTGGTAAGTAACCGTTGTTGCCTTACCTGCTGGGACGGCAATTTCTTTACCAGCGACGTAGATTTTAGTATCGTGATCAGCCGTGACGTTAATTAAATCATGAGTGATTTTGAAACTATATTGTGTTCCTCTGAAGAACTGTTTAAAGGCAATAGATTGCCAATGGGAAGGTAGGTGTGGATTAACCTTAACCTGATCAGTTAATTGGTCAACACCAGCATAATTACGTGTTTCTAGTAGTAAAGTAGCACCCATAACGCCCAAGTGAATTCCTTCGGCCGTAGTACCACCTTGAATATCATAATAATCGGATAGCAGCGCCTGTGAGAATAGTTTCCAAGACTGATCCATATTACCATCGACTAAGCTCAGAACGGCGTACACGATCCGCGATAAGGTTGATCCGTGGGTTGTTCGGTCAAGGTAATATTCAATATTCTTAGTGAGGTATTCTTTTGGCAATTTGTAGCCAAGGCCCTTAATGAGTTCATTGACACTATTGAAATCAAAGTTATAAAAGGCCATTAGTGTGTCAGCCTGTTTAGCAACTTGGTAGGCATCAGGATTGCGTCCTTCAGACTTTAGAATACGATCCATTCGGGAAATATCGCCATACTTCTTACGGTAATTCTCAAAGTTTAAGGTTGGCAAATTAAAGTAGCCTTCAAATTGGCCAATAATGCCATCTTCATTAATATCGAGTTTAAGATGGTGACTAATCTTGTCCATTTCAGCAAAAAGCTTTTCGTCAAAACCGACCTTAGTTGTCACTTCTTTAAAAGTGGCCGCGCTAATCGTGTTTTTTCGTAACTCTTCAACGGTTTTAAACAGCCAAGCCACCATAATGTTAGTGTAGGCGTTATTCGTCAATCCTTCTTCGTCACTGTTAGGGTAACCTTCATGAAATTCATCAGGTCCCATAACTTTCTTGATTGTGTACCGCTTAGTTTTCTCGTTATAAACAGCCTTACTAATCCAAAAGCGAGAAATTTCAAGTAACATTTCTAGGCCGTACTGGTTCATGAAGTCCACATCATTAGTCATGTGGTAATACGTCCAAATATTGTAAGCAACGGATAATGAAACGTGACGTTGTAAGCGACTGTTATCAGGATCCCAGGATTTAGTAATTGGATTTAGATGAACGAATTGGGATTGTTCATCACCGTACATGCCTGATTGCCAAGGATACATTGCACCCTTATAGCCTTCGCTTGCAGCGTATTTTTTAGCAGCACCAAGTCGATTATAGCGGTACATTAGTAGTTGGCGAGCAAGCTTTGGGTAGTGCTGCGTGTAGTAAGGAATAACAAACATTTCGTCCCAAAAAACGTGACCACGATAAGCTTCACCATGTAGTCCACGGGCACCAACAGAGGCATCCAAGTTTGGATTAGCGGTGCTTGAAGCAGAAACAAACATGTGGAAGGTATTAACCCGGGTTAATTTCTGACTAGTAAGGTCGCCTTCGATTTGAATATCGGCGTTACTCCATAAACCCTGCCAAAATTGATTGCTGTTTTGTTCAGACGAATCAAAGCCAGCGCTTTGCAATTCTTTGGTTGCGTGGTCCATTAAAGAGCCTTGCGTTTCCTGACTAGTAAACATCGCAACATTTTTTTCAAAAGTATACGTTTTATTTTGTTCAACATCTAAGGTGATTGTTTGGGTGATGGCATCATCCGTGTTTGTCACTGCTAAATGTTGGTTTGTATCAACACTAGAGCTGGTAAATTTAGTACCAATGATAAAATCAATATTTGAAGTTTTTGTATGGCCAGCTAGATAAGCTTCTGATCCGGCCGTGCTCATTTCGGAAATATCAATGTGATGTTGATCAAAATTCTGGTAGCGTTCAACGTTATCGTTTGTAACACTACCGTCGATTTTCGAATAAACTTGCAGGCTCCCAGAAAAGTTAATCGGTGTTAGTTGATACCGAATAGCATATTGATGCCAGTTTTTCATGTCAGCTACTTTGGTGGTCACGATACGTAAAACATGGCCAGTTGCTAATTGGATCAACATAGTTGTACGTAATTCGCCAGTATGTAGATCTAGGCTGCGGTAGATGTCCTGGACGTTTTCTTTAGTGACTGTAAAAGGCCGTTGCTGGTCAACGCCAAAAGTGAAAAATTGAGCGTTAGGAAGGTTAACTAGATCTTCATTAACAACGTCGCGGTCATTAATTTTAGTTGTATTTTGATTGTAAAATCCGGCAATGTAAGTACCAGGATAGTTGTCTTGATCAGCCGTGGCCTCAACGTAACTACCACGTAAACCAAAGAAGCCATTACCAATGGTTAACATTGATTCTTGGCCGTAATTACGTTTACCAGTATACTGTCCATAATAATCAAGGTGCCACTGATTGTAATCTTGTTTACGTGCAACAGCCTTTTCTAAACCGACTGATTTAACGGTTTGTTGGCTAACAACCGGAATGTTCAACATATTTGTCAGTGCTAAGCCAATGTCGATTCGTTGATGATTGATACCCACGATAGTGTCCGAAAATTCGTACTCTAAGGGATTTTCAATAACGGCAGCGTTAAATGAAATTCCGACTAAGCGTTCACGAATCTTTTCGAGATTTTCACCAATGGCCTGTTTTGGGTCGTAAGTAATGATAGCCTGTAGACTTTGATTATTGCGCGTATAGGTCAAGATAATTGCGTCGTCCGTAATTCGTAATGAAATAACTTTCATAATGTGACAAGCTCCTCCCCGCTTTTACTAAACGAAATGTGCAAGCGTTCCACATTCATGGTAACACTAATACACTATACTTCTATATTAGGTTGTGTGGGATTGTTTGGCAACTAATACGAAGCAGTTAAATTGTAAAAAGCTAGGGTGGGTTTAAAAAAGTATTTAAATTCTAAGCGGGTTGTCATGTTTTTAAACCTGTAGTTCGGTTAAGTGAATTGTTACTGGGGTTGAATCAACTAATTTAACCTCTTGTTCCCGGTAGAAAATATTAATTGATTTGCCAACCAACAACGTGAAGGTAACTTCTTGCCGTTGAATGGCCACTTTAATCTGCCGTTTGTGGTATTTCACCTTGAAGCTAAGGAAGAGCCATTCAGAAGGAAACTGGGGGTCAAACGTTAGGCCGTTAATTCCAGCGTGCATCCCAGCGAAACCATAAATGAGTGACAGCCACGTTCCCCCCATGTTGGCCGCATGAATACCGTCTGCCGAGTTACCCTGAAGATCGGTTAGATCCATTAATGC
The DNA here is from genome assembly GCF_003950295.1 of Loigolactobacillus iwatensis. Lineage (GTDB taxonomy): Bacteria > Bacillota > Bacilli > Lactobacillales > Lactobacillaceae > Loigolactobacillus > Loigolactobacillus iwatensis. Next base: position 187,333 of record NZ_RHNP01000001.1, on the reverse strand, counting down.
CGTGTCCATAAAGTAGCTATAGGCCTTTTCTGGATTGTGAATTCGATTAGCAAGGACACTAAAAATTGCCCGTGATAAAGAAGAGTCGTGCGTTGTGATTTTTTCGTAGTAATCATAATCACGTTGCAATTGTGGTTCATCTTGGTCAAATGGAAATAGAAAATCACTCATTAGCGTATCTGCTTGTTTATTAACCCGGTAACGGTATAAAACGAGTGGGTGGTAATGCAGTAATAAGGGGAAATTTTCCCGAGGTTCATTGGCAATATCAAACACTGGACGATTTGGTGAACTATCATCTTGCATCTTAATTTGTAGATCATCATCGTAAGGTAAGTACATTTTATTAGCGGCCGTTTGGAAAGCGACAATTTCTTCCTCACTAACCCCTAAATCTGCTAATTTGGTCGGATTTTCTTTTTGTAGTTGCTTAGCGTACTTAACAGCGATAAATAAATTATTTTGTGCCATTCGGTTGGTGTAATAATTATTATCTACCAAGGCCGTATATTCATCCGGACCGGTGACGGCGTTAATCACAAATTTATTCCTCTGCTTACCCTGTTCACCGTAGTTGCCAAATGCCAGCCAAAAACGGGCGGTGCTGATAATCATTTCAAAACCATAATTTTCAAGAAAGTCTGTATCCTGTGTAACCTGAATGTATAAGTCAGTTGCGTAAGCAATATCAGCGTTGATGTGAACTTGGGCAGTGCCAGCAGGATAATAGGCACTAGCTTCTTCGCCATTAATCGTCCGCCAAGGATAGAGCACGCCACTTTCAATTCCCATTTCCCGAGCATGTTGGCGTGCTTCATCTAAAATTGAAAAGCGGTAGGTCAGTAAGGCCTTCGCAATCTCTGGTTGTGTGTAAATGAAGAAAGGCAGCATGTACATTTCGGTATCCCAGAAATAATGGCCTTCATAACCAGGCCCAGTCATCCCCTTGGCCGGAACATCGGTCACGCCGTCGCGACCGGCCGCTTGGTAAAGGTGAAATAGATTGAAGCGAATTCCCCGTTGAAGCGTCGGATCACCATCAATGACGATATCACTGTCCTGCCAAAAATGACGCATATGATTAGCTGAAGCTTCAAATAGTTTTGCAAAATTTTGTTCATGGAATCGTTCTAAAGATTTTTTGATGTAAAAATCAGGACCCATTTCCACGGTCATTAGCGCGTGAATATTTCCCAGGGAATAACCGAACGCAAACTGCTCTAACTTGCCTGGTGTAAGATCCAATTGAACTTGGTAACAAGGAATGTTGTTTCTGGAAACCATTTTCATACGGGGATCACCACCTAGATAATGAAACATCATTAAAATACCCAACTGACTCTTTTGGGTTTCAATGAGCATTGTCGGTGAATCGGCAGGCATGTAGACTTGACCAAGAGGATTATGGCGCTGCGCTCGTCGAACATCCTCGTTACTGTTGGGAATACTTTGATTGACGTAATTATGTTGTTTTAAGAGTGTAACCTTACCGCTAAAATTTAACGCCCGAATTTCGTAGCGAACAACGTATAGATGATAATCACTTTGTGACATGAAAGATTGCAAAGTTAAAGTCAACATTTTTTGTTTTGGCGTTGTAATTCGAAAGGTTTCGACTAAAAGGCCGGTTTCCATGTCTAAATTTTTATCAACTGTTTCAACACGAAAAGGTGTTTGATCTGAACGAACGCCATCAACTTCAAGGATTAAAAAGCGCGGATCAGGTAACTGAGAAATTGTTTGGTTATTTCGCGGGTAGCCAAAGTAACGTTCACCATAAGTAATCGGACTTAGGTCATAGAAGCCATTAACAAATAAGCCGGGATTACCTTCATAATTGTCGCTGTTGCCTTGTAATGGATTACTTGCCCGAACACCCATGTGCCCGTTTCCTAATGCGTAAATAGTTTCCGTAACGGGTTGTTCTTTATTCGTTAATTTTTGTAAATGAATTTGGTATTGATCGTCAATTGCCATGTAACTATTCTCCAATCATGACCTAAATTAAAAACTAAAACGTCTCTATTTTATAACAAAAATTACAAGATAGAAATCGTTGTTATTTGGTGAGGTCTACACTTTGAATTATCACTAATTTAGTAACATTATTCAAACAAAATCAATTGTTCACTAAAGATTAAGTGATTTTGTTTAAAAATTGAATTATATCGTGGCTGATTTTTGTTGATAACAATGGTAGTTGAGTGTCATCAGCGCTACTGTCAGCAATTATTGGAAGGGTACTAGTTATTAGTTTGGTTTGCGGGGCCGACTGCGCCAACCAGTTTAAGTGTTGTTTACTATCTTGAATAAGCAGTAGCGGCTTTGAAATTAATCGGATAGCCTTAGTACTGACGTAAGCGCCATTTAAATCAATCGCTGCCGTTATAAAGTGTGAGCGTTGCGCAAGCTCTAAGGTGACAGAACCAGCGAAGCCCGTACCTAAAGTGATAACTTTAGAAAAATTGATGTGTTGGCGCAAAATGGTGCTATTAAGTTGCTGTGGTTGTTTTAGTAAATCAAGCGCGATTAATGTCTCCTTTGTCCATTGTTTCGCCCAGTATCGTGTTACAGGTATTTTATTAAGTAATTCTTGATAATCTGATTTTGATAATGAAACTGCAGTAGCTTCTTGTTGAATTTTAGAAATTAGGGCGGTCTCCGGTTTCTTTAATGTTTTGTTGAGTAAATAAGTTGTCGTTCTCGGGTGGCCAAGTTGGAAAACAATGTAACCTGCTTTTACCAGTTGATCAATTAAGTGTAAATTGGTAAAGAACGATTGGCCCAGTGGTGGCTGTAATAAAATGAGTGGAAATTGACCGGGATGAACGGGCACATTTTTACTAATCTGCCTAGCGATGTGCTGACTTGTTGGACTGGGCGTTAAAAGTGGCGAGATTTTAATTGAACGACCTTGCTGGAGAGTAGGATAGAAACAGTTCCAAGGTAATTCTTGTAGTGGCATACCGGGTAATGCCGGAAGTCGGTAAATGGATTCAACATAGCCGCTGTGTATTATTTTTTTCAAAGCTACTTCCTCCAATTACATAAAAGAGTTTGCCACATTATTAATGATAATATCATATATTAATTATGACTTATTTAATTGATAAAAAATTTCATTTTTTACTTGCAAAATGACGGTCAAGTGGCGATAATAGCAAAATGTACAAATCAAGAATATTGGAAAAATAATTTTGAAAGATGAGGGTGGGACAAAAGTTGACTTTGGGTTTACTACATAGCTACGGTTATTGGATTAGCTGTAGTTAGGCAATGAACTCAGATTTTTGGTGCACATTCCAGAGTAATGCTCAGAAATAGTAAGCCTTTTAGCCCAACCTCTCAAATTTTAAAGAAGGAAGTGATAACGTGACAACGACTTACTTACGGCGTTCACGTGAAGCTGATTTACCAGCAATTATGACAATTATTAACGAGGCAAAGGCCTATTTAAAGGAACAAGGTGTCGATCAATGGCAACATGGCTATCCTTATGAAGAAGATATGATTAATGACGTTAAAGCAGGATTGAATTATGTTTTGATTCGTGACGATGATATTGTTGGAACGGCTACTTTGCAGCAGGGTATGGATGATAACTATAAAGTTATTGATCATGGCAGTTGGCAAGGGGCAGCGGATGCGCAGTATACGTCAATTCACCGAATTGCAGTGTCGGCCAACTATCGCGGTCAACATTTGTCGGAAACCATGATTACCAATTTATTAACGGTTTCGTTAGAACTTGGTTATACCGACGTTCGAATTGATACGCATCCAGAGAATAAAGGCATGCAACACGTGATCGTTCAAAATGGTTTTACATACCGGGGTATTATTTATATGCACGAACCAAAAGAAGAACGGTACGCTTACCAATTATTATTGAAATAGATTTAAGCTAGGAGAGGCTGAGACAAAAAAGTCCCTAGCCCCTACTTATTTCCGAACATTACTCTAAAACGTGCGCCAAAAGTCTGACTTTTGTCACACTCCCGTTCTGGCGTAATGATCAGAAAAAATAGTTAGGACCTATGACGGAACATGTCATAGGTTCTTTTTTTAATACGATCTAGTTTGTAGCCTTGACATTTATAGAAAAATGCAATTTAATGGATAAGTCCACTAATTATTAAAAACAACTATTTTTTAAGAAACAAACAAGGAGAGGTTAACGTGGAATTATTTGAATTTAGCAAATATATTGCTTCCGTTTATCGGCAATCAAAAAATGATTTTAAACAACAAATTACGGAACTAGATGTTCGGGCAACTCAAAGTGATCTATTGATGTTTATCCAAGATCATCCGGGCCTTACGCAGCGGCAAATTGCCCATAACATGACGCTTGATGCCAGTCTGCTAACCAAGGATATAAAAATCTTGATTGATCACGGTTGGGTACAACGAGAAGTTCACGCCGAAGATCGACGGGCACGAGTAATTACATTAACTACTGAAGGTACTGCCCTTTCGCGGCGGTTACAAACAACGATGGGAAATTGGTGGGCTGATTTATTTCGTAGCAATCCGGAGATTGATAGTGTTGTTTTAGGACATCAACTTGAGTTGGTACGTAAAGCATTGGGGGAGAGAAAAATTGATTAAAAAATGGGGAGTCATAGGTGTTTGCAAGCACTTTGCTTGTTTAATATTTGGAATTAGCCTGATGTCGGCCAGTGTGGCCTTAGCTAAAATTGCGTTACTTGGTACGTCCCCAATTTCCAGTGTTCCAAACGTACTAAGTGAATTGACGAATTTGACGATTGGCCAGTGGACGATTATTTTTATGATCGTATTAATTGGACTAGAGTGGGCCGCTTTACGCCAATATTTTAGCTGGTTGAACATTATCCAAATAATTCCTTCCCTTTTTTTTGGAGTTATGATCGACTGGTTTGTAAAGTTTTTTAGCTTTATCAAATTACCAAATTACTGGGCGCAACTTGGTATCACACTGCTTAGTATTGTACTATTGGCGATTGGGGTCTTTTTTGAGGTTAATTCACGGACGCTAACCATGGCCGGAGAAGGGATTGCGGTAGCATTAGCGTTTGCTAAAAAAATGGCCTTCTCGCGCATGAAAATTCGCACTGACATTGCCATGGTAATTGCGGCGCTACTCATCAGTCTTATTTTTAGTCATCAATTAATTGGTATTCGTGAAGGCACGGTGTTGTCAGCACTTTTATCTGGTCGGCTCGTTGGTCTAATTGAGCGGCATTTTCCAAAACTAACTAATTGGGTGCAGGGTACAGACGAGCAGGGCAGTCTTAAAACTCAGGTACGTGAATAAGTTCTTCATCAATTATTATGGCCGTATTTTTGCTGATACATCATTTATGAAATTACACTTTTATTAATTTGGTAATACTACGGCAAATTAAAACAATAAACGTGTTAAACTCATTCATATACTATTGAATGAGATGATAGAAATGACGAAGCAAGTCCGGCGCTGGGTATTGCCCGCCGGTATTATTTTAATCGGTTTTTTATTGGTCATTGGAACGCACTTTGATCAAGCACTTTACAAAACACCGATTGTACGAATTACGAAAGTGGCTAATGGAAAACCAATCAAGCAAGTTGATCAATTTAAAAATGTCGACCACCAAACGAATCAAGTATTAGAGGGCAAACTACTGAATGGTCGTTATCAAGGCAAGTACGTTAAGCTACATAATACTTATACAACATCTGGCGCTTACGACCAACAGTATAAAGTTGGGCAAGAAGTCTTTGTTACTTTACAAAAAAACGGTACGGTTAATTTGATTCAAGGCTTAAAGCGCGATGTGACTCTGGCATTTTTAGTTTGGCTGGCGGTTAGTCTATTATTCGTTATTATGCGCAGCAGTGGCATGTTAGCTTTACTAAGCGTTTGCTTGAACATGGTGCTATTCTTTTTGGCAATTACGTTAAATTTAATGCTGCACAGTAGTTATTTTCTGTTGATTTTCGCAAGTTTAGCTGTCATTTTTGCGGCCTTAACACTCTGGTTGGTGTTAGGCCCGACGCGCCAGATGCTAGTGACCTTTGGTGCTACCCTAGTTGGAACCTCTGTTGCCTTGCTACTGAGTCTAATTGTGATGCAACTTACTGGTGAAAAAGGAATTTATTATGAATCAATGCAGTACGTGACTCAGGTGGCTCCGCGGCCGTTATTTTTTGCGGAGACACTGCTTGGTTCTCTCGGAGCCGTGATGGATGAATCAACGGATATCGTTGCGACACTTTTTCAACTACGTGAAGAACAACCGGATATCTCAGGTAAAACATTATTTAATTCTGGTCGGCAAATTGGTCGTTCAATCATGGGACCATTGGTGAATGTTTTATTCTTAATTTTTGTAGCCGACACTTTTCCAATGGCCATCCTTTTTTTGAAGAATGGTAATACTTGGGGGTACACTTTCTCAATGAATATGTCACTGGGCGTTACGCAAAGTCTAATTAGTGGGGTTGGAATTGTTTTAGCAGTACCAATGGCCAGTTTCTTGGCTAGTCTATTAATGACTAGGAGGAAGGCAAAATGAGTACAATTCCGGCTTTAGGACTACTGCTACTAGTGGTTATGGTACTTGTTGGTGGAAAACAGGGTGCATTATCCTTTTTGAGCCTACTGTTAAACTTTATTTTCCTGTTTGCGGCGATTGTTTTGGTCTCGCTGCACTTTTCGCCAATGGTTGTTACGTTGATATTTGGTGTTGTTATTTTGGCCGTTACAATTTTCTTAGGTAATGATGATGAAGTAACAACGCAAACGGCTTTCTTCGCTTCAATTTTGGTTATGCTGGTGTTGCTGGCTTTGATTTTACCAGTAGAGCACTGGGCCTCAGTTCAAGGTTTTGGCATGGAGGATAGTGATGATTTAGAAGGAATGTCACTGTTAATTGGTATTAAATTTATGCAAGTCTCAATTGTCACCGCGGTATTTAGTACATTGGGAGCGATCGCTGAGGCCGCGATGGCGATTTCCGCCGGTTTGGCCGAGATCGTTCAGCAGCAACCAAAAATTGCGACCAAGCAGTTATTTTATGATGGGATCACGGTTGGTAAACAGATCATTGGGACAACATTTAATACGCTATTCTTTGGTTTTTTTGGTGGTTTTTTAGGTTTGTTTATCTGGTACGTCGATTTACATTACTCATTAGGACAATTTTTAAATAATAAAATTTTTGATGCTGAAATTTTAATGGTGCTATTTTCGTTGATCAGTGTCATTTTAACTGTACCAATGACAACTTGGGTTATGACGCGGCGAATTCACCGTGTACGGAAAAATAAACGTGCGGATTGATCCAATTGTGATCAAATTAGTGCCTAAATCAGCTTAAAAGAATACTTAATTATGAAGTTAAGCGCATAGTCAAGCGCGCTTAATTTACCTAGGAATGGTGTGAAAATCATGAGAGCCTGTTTTTCAAGTACGCCTGGCTCAAATTAATCAGAAAAATACTGGCACAGTAATTTTTAAACCTGGCTCATGCTAAACTGAGGACATTATATCTAATACAAGGAGATTTTTGATTATGGCGGAAGACAGATTTTATCAACCTAAAGATAGCAAAGATGCAATGCGCTACGTTGAAAATTTATTCAATCAATATAAGGATGCACCACTGACGGATGAACTATTACGCTATAACCAAAAATTAGTCCGTTATTTAACGGGAAATATTGTCGATGAGGCTACCCGTGAAGGACACCCTGATCGCGCTAAGGCCGCGCAACAAATGGCAGCTGCGATGGACGAATGGGTGCGAATTAAGGCTTTAGGGAAACCATTTACCGGTAAGATGAAACACTTTAAGATTGTATCAGGTAAGCAACACGTTAGATTTAAGGCACGACGGAATAAAGGTGGCGGTAAGCAGGTAACAATGCGCAAGACGATGCACCATTAATTGATTAGCACATAGGTCGTGGTAATGGTTACTATTTTCCGATTGATTTTTTGAGCCTAGTCCGATCGACATCGTCAGTAATGCTCGGAACCTAGGCGCTTTTTGAGACACTCTAATTTGATGGAAACGTGTCTAAAAAAAGCAGATTCCTGTGCTTAGCTACGCTCACCAAATTATCCACTGCGCGAATAATTCGGCAAGCTAGGCTGCGACTCGGACTTCGGTTCATTCTAGTCCGATCGACATCGTCAGTAATGCTCGGAACCTGGGCACTTTTTTGAGACACTCTCTAGTTGTTAAAAATGTTCTAATAAGCGAGAATAAGGTTAAAGGAATGAATTGATAATTTCTTTAATCTTATTTAATAACGGAGGTTTTTCGTAGTGAGACGATTAGGAGTTTCGTTGTATCCAGAACATTCGACACTTGCAAAAGATAAAGAATATTTGGATTTGGCGCATAAATACGGTTATACCCGTGTTTTTACTTCGCTGCTTGAGATTGCTGGTAACCAAGACGAGGTTGTTAATCGGTTTAAGCAAACGATTGCGTACGCCAATCAATTAGGGTTTGTTGTGATGGTTGATATGAACCCACGGCTTTTTAAACAGTTAGGAATTAGCTATGACGATCTTAGTTTCTTTCATAATTTAGGTGCTTGGGGAGTCCGGCTTGATGAAGGTTTTTCAGGGATGGAAGAGGCACGAATGACGCGGAATCCGTATGGTTTGAAAATTGAAATTAATATGAGCGGCGGAACTCATTATTTAAATAGTATCCTAGATTATTCGCCAGAAAAAAATAATTTATTAGGTTGTCACAATTTTTACCCACAGCGCTATACAGGTTTGAGTCGTCCGTTCTTTAATAAATGGTCGAAATTTTTTACGGATCGTAATTTAAATACTGCAGCCTTTGTTAGTTCTCAGACGGCCAGTTTTGGTCCGTGGCCCGTTCAAGACGGCTTACCAACGCTAGAAGAGGATCGTGACCTGCCAATCGCAGTTCAGGTTAAACATTTAGTGTTAACTGGTATGATTAATGATGTACTTATTGGTAATGCATATGCTTCAGAAACGGAGCTAAAGGCTGCCGCCACTGCATTTTTTGCTAAACAATTAACTTATCAAGTTGAATTAACTGGGGACGTTTCAGAATTGGAACGAAAAATTGTGTTAACTGACGAGCACCTGTATCGCGGCGATCAATCTGCCTATCTGGTACGAGATACACAGCCACGAACCAAATACCGCGCCGAGGATATTCCTGCACACGACAATCAGGGAATGATTCAGCCTGGTGACGTGATTATTGTGAACAGTGACTACGGCCAGTACAAAGCTGAGTTACAGATTGCGTTGCAGCCATTTGAAAATGATGGTCGGCGAAACGTTGTTGGCCATCTTGTACCTAGTGAACGACTATTATTAGATTACATCCGTCCGTGGAGTACTTTTAAACTGAATGAATAAGGAGGAGTGCGCCAAAAGTCGGTTTTGAGTTTACTGCGTAACGTAAGCTAACCTAATAACAACCGTACGATGGTTGTTGGATTGGCGCACGTTTCTAGTGCAACGATCAAACAGTAAGAGGCTGGGATTGTTTTTCAGCCTAATTAAAGATGGAATGCACAACAAAAGATAGAAGAGCAAAATAAAAACCGCCACACACAGTGACGGCTAAAAAGGAGTAAGGGTGTAGCCGTGATTGGGAGGTCACGACTACTTTTCTTTTACTTTGGAGGAGTAAAATGAAAAATGTTAGTTTTAAGCTTTCACTTAAAACTGTTAGGGTTGTTAGGTTGTTTGGGTATGGTTAATAAGTTGGTTCTTATTAACTATGAGTATAGAATAACGGCTAAATATGAAGAAATTGTGACGAAATAGATTAATAAATTTGAAGGATAGTTTAAAGATTACTTAAGCCAGGGAATGTTTGAAAAAGTGCCTAGTCTCCGAGCGTTCGTCAATCCTAATTACTATTACGCAATTGCAAATTATTAGCAAAAGTAATTTATAAACACAATCTAACTTGTGCTAGTGCAACTTATTCAAAAAAAGGCCAACATAGCGCTGTTTTAAGCGACTAAGTTGGCCTTTTTGTTAATGGATATATTTTTAGGGGGGAACTAATTGCCGGCTTTAATTAAAGCATCAGTCACAATTTTTAATTGTCCCCTTGTGGCATAGGGATCGTAATAGTACATTTTATTAAATGGTAATTCAATGACGTGTTTTGCTTTAACGGCTGGTAATGATTTCCAAATCGGATTTTTTTGCATTGCAACCAAATCTGGGTCCTTAGTGCCTTTACCGCTAGAACTGGTTACAAACATGTAATCGGCCTTATACTTTGGGACTGATTCAATCGAAATTTCTTTAAAACCAGCGCCAGAATTAACCTTAGCTAAGGCTGGTGCCAATTTGAAGCCTAAACCATGAGTTAAGGCCTGAGCGCCCCGACTAAATCCAGCACCGTAAGCGTAAAATTTACCGTTTTGCATTTCATAAATACCAACCGTCTTTTTCCGACTAATTCCGGCCTTATCTAAACGCTTAGACTGTTGTTTGGCGGTCTTTTTAAATGATTGTTTAAATGCTGCGGCCTGTTTATCGCGATTCAATAATTTAGCAAAATAATTTAATGACTTATAAAAATCTTGAGTTTTAGTATAAGAGATCTGAACAGTTGGCGCAATTTTCTCCATCTTTTTGGTGTCAGCTTCATTGCTAGTGATGATCAAATCTGGTTTTAATTTTAGAACTGATTCAGGATTCATTGGCGTTCCAACATCTTTAATTTTTTTAACTTTGGCCTGATTGAGGTAGGGATTGGCCAGTTCTAGCTTGGTGGAACCGACAGTGTTAACCCCTAATGACATTACTTGGCCTAAATATAGGCCGGCGACAACACGTTTTGGGTGATTGGGAACTTGGACGGTGCCGTTTTCGGCCTTAAAGGCGTGGGTAGCGGCCGCACTTACTGGTCGTGCAGTGCTGCATAAAAAAGTGACCGCCAGTAAAGCAAATATCCAGAATCTTTTCTTAAACATAAAGACAACTCCTTTTAAGTTATAAATTTAATTTGTTTGGTGTAGTAGCAAAATCACAAAGTAAGGCATGGTAATCACGGCGACGACAAGTCCGACTGGTAATTGACTTGGGGCGAAGACAACCTCGGCAACAATTGCAGCAAATAAAACGAGGTCGATGCCAATTAGTACCGTTAAGGGGAGATAGTAGCGACTTTTGTGACCAACTAATGAATGTGCAATGTGTGGCGCCATTAAACCAACGAAGCTAATGGCACCGCCGCCGGCCACTGCGATCCCGGCTAATAGTACGGCCAGCAATAGTAAATTTCGGCGTTTGTTTCTAACTGCCAATCCAAGGCTGCTAGCAGACTGCTGCCCGAGGGTTAGTAGATCACTACCCCATAATTGGCGAACCATGAATGGCAAAATGACTAGAATGGCACAAGTTAGAACAAAAATGTAGCTCCAGTCTTGATTCCAAAAGTCACCACTGATCCAGATAATTAATTTGTCAAAATCAAACTGATTAAGTTGCAGTTCAATCAATAAAATAATGCCATTTAATAAAGTACCGCTGGCGATACCAATTAATAAAAGTTGCAGCGGTTGTTGCAAACGCCGCTGTATAAAGACAATTGCAGCACCTAAAAGACTGCCAAGTACAGCAAAAAGTGGTAAACCAATCGTTTGTGTTAAGTTGATGTAGTGACTAAGCGCTAGAAAGATTACTGCGCCTAAGCTGGCACCGGCATTAATGCCCATGACGCTAGTATCGGCCAAAGGGTTTTCAGTAACTAATTGCAAAATTGCACCACTAAGGGCCAGACAACCGCCACAGATAACACTTAACATAATTTGTGGTAAACGAAATTGCAGTAAAATAAGTTGTGACTGTGCATCACCTTGGCCAACTAAGGTTGTAAGAACGTTATGTAAAGAGAGGTGAATGCTGCCGTGGGTCATTTGAAAGAAACTTAATAGAACAAAAAGGACTAATAGACCAGCAAACCATGCACCAAAGCGGTGTTTTCTTTTTAGATTAGTCAATTCAAGGCCTCCTCTTGATTACGCCAGAGGAAAATGAATAGAAATAAGCCGCCTAAGATAGCAGTCAGCGCACCTAAGGGCAATTCAAAGGGTGGATGGGCAGACTTAGCCAATGCGTCGCCAAAGCTGAGAAAGGCGCCCCCAGCAAGTAATACTTGGCCAACTGTATGCTTGAAATTGTGGCCGCTGAGTAAAGCGATACATTGGGGAATTCCCAAACCAACAAAAGCAATGTTACCGGCCACGGCAACACTGGCACCGGCGGCAAGTACAATTAGGCAGGCTGCCCATAAACGTGTCCAATTTCGTTTTGTCCCTAACCCTTGGGCCAATTGATCATTGAGCGCAAGCAGCGTCAATTCTTGGCGAAGACAAAATAGGCCAATAACTAAAATGAAAAAAGTAATGGCAAGCAGAGTAACCGCCTGATACGTTACACCGGAGAATCCACCGACTAACAATGTTCGTTATTTTGCAGTTGACTGGGTGAGTAAACTGACAGCGTAAGCCACGCTGACAAGAAAGCCTGAAAAAATTGTACCGCCTAAAATTAATCGCAGTGGTTGCATACCACTGCGCGTTACTGATAGGCCAAGCACAATACAAAAAGCAATTAAAGCGCCTAACAATGCAAGTCCAAAACGGGCAGCGATGGTAAATGGAATACCAACCACCGTACCAATGATTAGAGCCAGATTTGCGCCACTATTGACGCCTAAAATCGCTGGATCAGCAATTGGATTACGTGAAATGGTTTGTAGTAATTGACCCGCAACAGCTAACAAGCTACCAATTAACACACTGGCCAACGCACGAGGTAGCCGAACTTGTAGAATTATTTGCTGTTCTAAGCCAGTGTGTGGGTGAAGCAATGTTAGTGGGCTGTACCAAGTTGGTCCACTGCAGAGGTCGATAGTAAAGCCTAATAATAACAGGCAAATTAAGATAAAATTCAAATGGGCTATTTTATGTTGCATCCTTTTCCCCCTTACCGAGAGAGTGTTTGGAAAAGCGGTTAGATTCTACTCTGCAATTATAGTGAGTTATTTACAAAGATCGCAAATAGCTTAGGACGCCTCGAATGTTGTCGATTCTTGTGGCAAAGTTTAAAGGTCACAGTTACAAAGTCCGTAACTGCTCGCGACTCAATTCGTCTCGGTCACCGCAGGAAGCTGCTTTTTCAAACACGTTTACACTAAATTAGTCAGGTGAATACTAGTAAAAGTATTTTTCAAACACGATCTAAGGCCAATAATGATTAAAATGAAAAAGATCTCATTTAAGTTTTAATTTTAGCAGAAGAAATAGTTTATATCTAGACTAATTGAAAACTATTCTCAATTACGGACTAACCGATTTAAAAAAGCAAGGCCGTGAAGTGAACCCAGACTTTTGTCCCACACCTTAATTTAAAATTCTCTTTTACTGTACCAAAAAAGCGCTAGAAAGTTTAGTTTGCTTCAAACCAAATTTTCTAACGCTAATAACTAGCCCATTATTGCATGTGTAGTAGATTTAATTTATCTAGATGTTCCGCAATTTGAACTGAATTCCACGCGGCACCTTTCAATAAATTATCGGAAACGTTCCATAAATGATAGGCGTTATCTTCTTCTTGATCAGGTCGAACACGACCAACAAAGGTATCGCGACTACCTTCCGCGTTGATTGGCATTGGGTAGATTTGATGATCAGGATCATCTTGTAAAACGACACCAGGGGCGTTGCGTAGAGCAGCTTGAATGCCCGCAACATTAGCATTTTTAGCGTCTTCAACTTCAAAGTAAACTTCTTCAGAATGACTGACTGGAACGGGGACGCGAGCACAAGTTGCGGTTACCTTGATAGCCTTACTGTTCATGTCACCAGCCATGATCTTTTTGGTTTCGTGGATCATTTTCCATTCTTCATGGGAGTAGCCATCTTCTTCAAACACGTCGATTTGCGGTAAAACATTAAAAGCAATTGGATAGTGCTTTTTATCACCAGCAGTTGGTAAAATATCAGCGTGCATTTCTTTGCCATCTAAGTAATCTTGCGTTTCAGTTCGTAGCTCTTGTAAAGCACGGTTACCGGCACCACTAACGGCCTGGTAAGTTGAAACAATCACTTTTTTTAGACCAAATTTTTGGCGAATTGGTTCTAGTGAAACAACCATTTGAATCGTCGAGCAATTTGGATTAGCAATGATACCATGATGCGCATAAAGTGCCTTTTCATTAACTTCAGGAACAACTAAAGGTACTTCAGGATCCATGCGGAAAGCACTTGTATTATCAACAACGACAGCGCCACGTTTAACAGCTTCAGGAGCAAATTTTTTGGAAACACCGCCACCAGCAGAGAAAAGGGCTAGATCAACGCCCTTAAAAGAATCAGGCACAGTTTCTTCAACAGTAATTGTCTGGTCTTTAAACTTTAATTGTTTACCAGCAGAACGACTAGATGCTAGCAATTTTACAGAATTAATTGGTAAAGTTGTCTCCTCTAACATCTGAATCATTCGGGTACCAACAGCGCCAGTTGCGCCAACCACTGCAACATTATAACCACTCACAGTAAAAGACCTCGCTTTTTATAAGTTAGCCTATAGTTTAGCACAAAATATAAAATTAGAAAACAATGAAACCTCACATTGTTTTATTAAAATGTTTAGTGACGTGCTTTAGACTAGTGCTAATCGTTATTCCAATAAATATTCTAATTGCTTAATAATTTATTCTTTTTACAGGATGAGGCCCTGGATGAAAAGTCTTGTGGTCCGTAAATGAGCACTTAGATTAATTTAAATAGTCAGGGTCATATTTTTATCTGGAAAACAATCAAGTAGTGAGTGTGGCTAAGTAATGGATTTATGCATAAATTTATTAATTTTGGCGGATTAAATTTTACTAATTAATTAAAATAAGTAAAAGTTGTGGTGAGTAATTCGGACGTTTACAGTTTTCTGTGTTATTTTGTAGTTAAGCGTTTTCTAATTATTAAACAAAACAGGTACGAGAACGTTTATAATGTAGATATCAAATGTCCTTAAACAGAATCGGAGGTAATTAGAATGACCCAAAAAGCTTATATGATCGGTACTGGAATCGGTAATTTAGCTGCAGGTATCTATTTGATTCGTGATGGTGGTTGGCGTGGTGATCAGATTACTATGTTTGGCCTGAATAAACATGGTGCTAACGATGGTGATACGGTCGCTGCCTATGAGGATGAGTACGGGATTACACCACTTGGAAACAGCCAGGGCTATTTGGCCGAGGGTGGTCGAATGTTAAATGAGGAGACGTACGAAAATCTTTGGGATCTATTGCGGGAAGTTCCGTCATTAGATAATCCTGGTCAATCAGTAACGGATGATATTTTAGATTTCGATCACGCACACCCAACGCATGATGTTGCCCGTTTAATGGATAAGTTTAACGGTATTCGGAATAAAGGTGACCGCCAGGATTATAATCATATGCAGTTTAATAATCACGATCGTTATTTGTTAAGCAAATTAATGTTGTTACCTGAAAGCAAAGAGCAAGAATTAAATGACGTGAGTATTAAGCAATGGTTCAAAACTAGTCAGCATATTTTTCAGACTAATTTCTGGTATATGTGGCAAACTACCTTTGCGTTTAAGAAGGAAAGTTCTGCGATGGAATTACGCCGTTATATGAACCGGATGATTCTTGAATTTAGTCGGATTAATACACTTGCCGGAGTCACCAGAACGCCTTACAACCAGTATGAAAGTATTATATTACCAATGCGCAAGTATCTAACTGATCGTGGTGTTCAGTTTGTGAATAACCGTAAAATCACGGCGTTCCAATTTAAAGACACACCACTTCGTGACGATATCATCGTGACCGGTTTAGAATACGAAGAAGTTGATAATGACAACCAAAAGGGCAGTGTCTCGATTGAAGAAAATGATCTTGTCTTTGATACTAACGGTGCCATTACTGACAGTACTTCAATTGGTGATCTAGATACGCCAATTAAGGAAAATATGGAGTATGCGCCGAGTGCTCAATTGTGGAAACAGGCCACCGAACACTTTTACGATTTAGGTCATCCTGACAAGTTCTTTAACGACCGATCGCAAAGTGAGTGGATGAGTTTTACAATCACAACCAGTGATCACTACTTGCTGAACCAGGTAACGCGGATTACGCAGCAACAACCTGGCAATGCCCTAAATACTTGGATTGATAGTAACAACTTGATCTCAATTGTTGTTCATCATCAGCCTCATTTTAAGGCGCAAAAAGAGAATGAAACTGTCTTTTGGGGCTACGCAATGTATCCACGGCGGCAAGGGGATTACGTTAAGAAACCATTTATCGAGATGACTGGCCGTGAAATGTTGCAGGAATTACTGGGTCACCTAGCAGAAGTCGATAGCAGTAAAGATAATATTCGGCAACACACGGATAAAATTATGGCCAGTATTATTAACGTTATTCCAGTTTACATGCCGTATGCCAGTGCCCTCTTTAATCGCCGGGCAGTTGGTGACCGACCAGCCGTTGTACCGAAGCATTCCAAGAACTTAGCTTTCATTGGTCAATTTGCGGAAATGCCATTTGATATGGTCTTTACTGAACAATATTCATTCCGTTGTGCCCAGCGCGCCGTTTACCATTTCTTGGGCATTCCTGCTAGTGAGTTAACACCATTACACCATTATGAAAAAGATCCAAAAGTAATGGCACGAGCAACCAAGACAATGTTCCGTTAAAAATGGGTAAAGTGATGTTAGGTAGTTAATTTTATACGGAAACTACCTAACGAATTACGTTCTAATTAGCGCGTGGTTTGAAATTATTTGTTGCAGAAATTGTGACACTAAAGAGGTCGGGACAAAAATCCTGGCCTCTTATTTGTTTGATCATTGCACTAGAACGTGCGCCAAAAGTCTGGATTTAGCTGTAGTTACGCAGTAAACCCAAAACCGACTTTTGTCCCACTTTCTTTATCCGAAGTAGGTCATTCACTAATACCGGGCCAGTTTAATTTATGGGATAATTGAATACCTAAGGAGTTGTGAATTGTGAAAAAGGGAATTTTATTAGTTAACTTGGGAACACCCACTGCACCAGAAGCGAAGCCAGTCCGTGTTTATTTAAGTCGCTTCTTAGCCGATCAGCGGGTCATTGATACACCACGTTTTTTATGGTGGCCGATTTTACATGGTATTATTTTGCGTTTTCGACCGCGACATTCGGCGGCGCTTTATAAAAAAATTTGGTCGGCGGAGGGATCACCATTATTACTATACACGCAGCAGCAAACACAGCAATTACAAGAATTACTGCCTAACTATGTTGTTCGTTTTGCTATGTGTTATAGTGCACCATCCGTACCCACAGCGCTCAGTGAACTAGCTAATCAGGGCGTTGATGAGTTAACGGTTATTCCGCTATACCCGCAATATTCAGGGACGACAACTGGTTCGGTTTTTGATCAGGTAATGACTTATTTTCAAAATAGTTCCAATATTCCGCAGTTATATTTTCAACAAAGTTTTTTCCATGAACCACTCTATATAGCAGCCTTGGCCAATCAAATCAAACTAGAATTAAAAAATCAGTCGTATGATCAACTGATTTTCTCTTATCACGGTATTCCGCAAAAATATGCTGATAACGGGGATCCATACCCACAACAATGCACTGAAACAACGCAGCAAATTATGCAATTGGTCGGCGATCAGCCATACCAGCAAAGCTATCAATCTAAATTTGGTCCTAGTCAGTGGCTATTACCGGCAACGGATCAGACGTTAAAAAATTTGGCCAGTAATGGCTGTAAAAGTGTTTTAGTTATTACACCAAGTTTCGTAGCGGACTGTTTGGAGACACTACAAGAGATTAACCGCGAAAACCGGCAGTACTTTATGGAAAGTGGTGGGCAACGCTTTACCTATTTACACCCACTTAACGGTAGTACAGACTTTACCGCGATATTGGCAAAGCTTGCAGTGAATAATGAACGTGTTCAGCAGACTCATTAATTAGTGACTTAAACCCAACTCGCTCAAGTAATTTTTGAGCGGGTTTATTTTTTTTCGTTGTAATTGCGGTTAATTCAGTTAATTTAAGTTCTTCAAAACTAAATTGAACGATGTGCTGTAAAACTTCCGTCATGACGCCTTGCCGTTGAAATTGAGCTAATAGTTCATAGTGGACACTGGCCGATGTGGTTGTTTCACTAAAGGGTCCTAATTCAAAAGTACCTAGAAAAGTATTACTTTTGCGATCTTGAATTGCCCAGATCAACATTTCATTGCGCATAACGCGGCCCATTGCAGAATTAACGTAACGGGCCGTGTCCATAATTGTCGAGTCAGGTTGACGATCCGCTGCCTGAGCAATGGATTTGTCGTGACGCAATGCGAAAATCTCTTTGATGTTACTCCCAGTCAACCAGTCAAGCGTGTAGTGCGCGGTCATAATTGGGTGGTACTTTTCAAATATTGTCATTGGTTATTCAGCTCTTTCTTCAGGTAGTCTAATTGTGTTTATGCTACCGCAGATTATAGTGTAAATAAACATTTAGATATTTATTGGAAGGTCGAGACCGACCTCGGCCGCATCAACAATTGTTTCGGCAAGCGTTGGGTGAGCGTGAATTGTGTTAGCAACGTCATCTAAGGTCAGTTCGTTTTCAATCACTGTAGTGAGCTCGGCAATTAATTCACTGGCGTTGGGACCAACAATTTGCGCGCCAATAATTTGGTTAGTTTTATCGTCAAAAATAAGTCGTAAAAAGCCTGTGGTGACATTTAACGTTAAGGCCCGGCCATTAGCGCCAAATGGGAATTGTGCGGTTGCGGCGTGATAGCCAGCCTCGATAGCCGCTTTTTTCGATAAACCAGTAACGGCCATTTCAGGATCGCTATAAACAATTTCAGGTAGTGCCTTGTAGTTAACGTGAGTTTCCTTACCGGCCAAAATGGCCCCCAAAACACGAGCCTGATTTGTTGCCCGGTGTTCTAGCATAATTCCCGGCGTAACATCACCAATTGCAAAAATGTGTTCGCGGTTAGTTTGGCACTGGTCATTAATTATAATTTTGTTTTGTTTAGTTAGGTTAAGCCCTAGGTTTTCTAAACCAAGATCTTCAGTATTGGGCAAACGACCAACAGTGACTAGTAAATAGTCGCCATTAATTATTTGTTGCTCCCCATTCTTTTCATAAGTGACTGTGACCGCTGTTTTTGTGTTTTCGACCTTTTTAATTGGTGCCTCAGTAATTATTTCCACGCCTTTACGTTGCAGGTTAGCCGTAACTACTTTAACAAGACTTTCGTCAAATTTAGATAAGAGTCGCTTGGAGTGTTGAATAATTGTGACCTTAGCGCCTAGATCTGCATAGGCCGAGGCTAGCTCGGTACCGATGTAGCCACCACCGTCAACCAATAAATGTTCTGGAATCTTAGGCAAACTAAGCGCGCTCGTTGAATCAATAACGCGCTTTTCAAACGGAAAATCTGCTAATGGTCGCGGTCGCGAGCCTGTTGCAATTACAGCGCGCTTAAAAGCTAGAATAGTCGTTTTAGTTCCACTAACTAAGCGTAAATGATGCAAATCAAGAAAATCTGCGTTACCATAACGTAAATCAACCTGATGTTCTTTAATTAAATCCTGAACGCCACCGACTAATTTATCAACAATACTTTGTTTCCACTGTTGGGTTTTAGTGTAGTCCAGATTCTTTTTACCACCCTGCGTCATACCTAATTGCTCATCACTAGCCATAGCGGCAAAACGATGACCAGCGTTAATTAAAGCCTTTGAGGGAATACAGCCAATGTTTAGGCAAGTTCCGCCAACTTTATTTTTTTCAATGAGGGTTACTTGTTCACCTAACTCACTGGCGCGGATTGCTGCCGTATAACCACCAGGGCCAGCCCCGATAATAACGGTGTCGATATTCTCGGCTTCAGGATAGTCTTTTTCTTTGGCCGGTTGTTTGCTGAAGAGATTACGAAAATTAATTTGGTTATCAATATCCGTCTTTTTAATCATTTTTGCGGTGTTACCTAACACAATTTTACTAAGATCAACATTATTATGAAGTGCATAACAGCGTAACGCTGGTGTTATGTTAACGCCGGCTAGAGTTTTTGCCTCTGCCTTTGCGGCGTCATCCCGGGCCTTTTGCGCTAATTGCGTTTGTTTCTTTAAGTTAGCAGCCAGGTTTTGACCAGGTTCCTCGTCAATTTCAAATAGAACATCAGTGTAACTGAAGGGTTCACCTTCCTGGATATTTATTTTTTTTACTGTACCGGCTAAGGGTGCCTTTAGATCGAGGACCAATTTGTGGCCCTCTAATTCCAACATGTCCTGATTAAAATCTAGATGCTCGCCGGCCTTAATTCGCCAAGCGATAACAGTACCATCAACGGATTTAGTATAAAGATCGGCCAAACGTAATGAACGCATAAAAAGCACTCCTTTTTTTAATAAAATGTAAAGGCTATCATTGATAATTTGATATAAATTGTGTACAATATAATTATACGATAACTAAAGGGGGAATTCAATTTTGAACAAACTTTACACAACAGTTATGACGAACGAAGGTGGCCGTGAAGGTCAAGTATGGTCCAATGACAAGAAATTAGACTTAAAGATTACGGCCCCAGGCGAAGGTAAGGAAGGTACGAACCCAGAACAGCTCTTTGCTGCAGGCTATGCATCTTGTTTTAATAGTGCACTGAGTGTCGCTTTAGAACAAGGCAATGTTTCCGGTAAGAGCACAATTCGTGCTGAAGTTTCATTATTCCAAGGTGATGGCCCTGATTTTAAGATTGCAGTTAAATTAATCGGCCACATTGATGGTTTAGACAAAGAAGAGGCAGCAAAGTATATGCAGATTGCCCACCAAATTTGTCCTTATTCAAAGGCAACTAGTGGTAATGTTGACGTTGAATTAGTAACTGAATAATTTTAGCCTGGCGTGTATCAAAGTTTTGGTAAAATAACTTTGGTGCACGCTTTTTTGCTTAATTAAAATTCTGATGAACAGCATTTGATTATTTTCTACTATCCTATTAAGAAAACTTGCGCTTTTTAAATAACTAAGTGTGCACCTTAGCAAGTGACTCGTCGGTTATTATTTAGGCAGTCTTTTAATCGAGAAGCTTGCTTTTTTCTTTGATTTGAAATACAGAGATCGGTTAAATTACATAAAATCGTCAGTTCGATTGACGTTGAAAATGTATTACGTGCCGGGTTTCATTGCTAATATTAAGCAATTTTGTGAGTTTAGTAGAGTGGTTTTGATTTTTATTTGAGTGTCCATATAAAAAATAGTAAGGAGGCTGGGACAAAAGTCCTAACCTCCTTACTATTTCTGATCGCTACTCTAAGAATGTGTGCCAAAAGTCTGGTTTCTATTCTTTTTCATGTTTACGTTTTTGATCAAATACACCTAGTATGCTTGTCAATAACATAACGCCAATTGTTGCCAAAAGTGTTCTTTCACCTGTAGCCTCACCAGTTTGTGGTAATTTACTAAGCGCTGAGCCGGCAACGGTTGTGTTTGTTTTCTTAGTTGGCTTTTCCCTAGTCAAAGTAGTATTACCAGTTTTCTTTTGGGCCAAATTAATTGTGCCAGTGGTGTTATTGTTAGTAACTGTATCAATATTGTTGCCAGTGGTCGTACCAGCCGTGTTTTCGCTAGTAATGTTATTACCAGTAACTGTATCAACATTGCTACCAGTGGCGTTATTGCCAGTAATTGTACCAACGTTATTACCAGTGGCGTTATTGCCGGTAACTGTACCAACGTTATTACCAGTGGCGTTATTGCCAGTAACTGTGCCAACGTCATTACCAGTAGTGTTATTGCCGGTAGTTGTGTCAGTGTTACCATCAGTGTCAGTGCCAACATTATTACCAGTAGTTGTGCCAGTATTGTTGTCACCAGTAGTAGTTTTTGCCGGTGCGATGGTTAAGGTTCCATTTTGTAAGGTAACAGTGTAGTTACTATTCATCGCATTATTTGCCATTAACGTCAGAGTTACGGTATTACTACCAACATTGGTTCGACTGTTGCCAGTAACACTATAAGTTAATGTATCGCCATTAAGCAGACCAGTTGGTGTAATGGTTAACTGATGCGCCTGTCCATCATAAACGTAACTGGCTGAGTCTGCCGTTAAAGTAGCCTTTGCTTGCGTAATGGTAAATAGCCCACCTTGGACATCAGCGGCCGTGAAATTGTAGTTTGGATTGGCGTTTTGTAGTTTAGTTATGCCAGCCGTACTTAATTTAACGGTGTAACTGCCAACATTTTGACTTGTAATGCCACTTAAATCAAAGTCATTTGCAGTTAATTGTGGCACGACAAAATCCTTATCAGCACTTGGCGCCAAAACAGTATAGGTTGTTGGGTCCGTACTGGCAGTACCGTCGTAAACCTTAGTCGCACCTTGAACCACTAAGTTAGTAGCTAACTGTGAATTATCACTAGGATTAGTTGGGTTAACTGGCGCACTAGGATCGTTTGGGTTGGTCGGCGTGGTTAGGGCCACTGGTGTAACGGTTAAGGTTCCATTTTTTAAAGTAACAGTGTAGTTATTATTGGTCGTGTTATTTTTGGCCAACGTCAAAGTAACGGCATTACTGCCAGCATTGGTTCGACTGTTGCCAGTAACACTATAAGTTAACGTATCGCCATTGAGCAGGCCAGTTGGTGTAACGGCCAGACTGTGTGCTTGCCCATCATAAACGTAACTGGCTGAGTCTGCCGTTAACGTGGCTTTAGCTGGTGCGACGGTTAAAGTTCCATTCTGTAAAGTAACAGTGTAGTTACTATTGATCGTGTTATTTTCGGCCAATGTTAAAGTAACGATATTACTGCCAGCATTGGTTCGACTGTTGCCAGTAACACTATAGGTCAATGTATCACCATTAAGTAGGCCAGTTGGTGTAACGGCCAGACTGTGTGCTTGCCCATCGTAAACGTAACTGGCTGAGTCTGCCGTTAAACTAGCCTTTGCGGGCGTAATGGTAAATAGCCCACTTTGGACATCAGTAGCCGTGAAATCGTAGTTTGGGTTGGCGTTTTGTAGCTTAGTTACGCCAGCCGCACTTAATTTAACGGAGTAACTGCCAACACTTTGGCTTGTAATACCACTTAAATCAAAGTCACTTGCGGTTAACTGAGGTACGACAAAGTCCTTATCAGCACTTGGCGCCAAAACAGTGTAAGTTGTTGGATCGGTACTGGAAGTACCATCGTAAACTTTAGTTGAGCCTTGAATCACTAAGCTAGTGGCCAATTGTGGATTATCACTAGGATTAGTTGGGTTAACCGGTGCATTAGGATCATTTGGGTTGGCCGGTGTGGTTAAGGCCAACGGTGTAACGGTTAAAGTTCCATTTTTTAAAGTAACAATGTAGTTACTATTGATCGCGTTATTTGCCGTTAACGCTAAGGTCACGGCATTACTACCAACATTGGTTCGACTGTTGCCAGTAACGCTATAGGTCAATGTATCACCGTTAAGCAGGCCAGTCGGTGTGATGGCTAGGCTATGCGCCTGTCCATCATAAACGTAACTGGTCGAGTCCGCCGTTAACGTGGCCTTTGCCGGTGTAATGGTAAATAGCCCACTTTGGACATCAGTAGCCGTAAAGTCGTAGTTTGGATTAGCATTTTGTAACTTCGTTATGCCAGCCGCACTTAATTTGACGGTGTAGTTGCCAACATTTTGGCTTGTAATACCACTTAAATCAAAGTCACTTGCGGTCAACTGGGGCACAACAAAGTCCTTATCGGCACTTGGCGCCAAAACAGTGTAGGTTGTTGGATCCGTACTGGCAGCACCATCGTAAACCTTAGTCGCGCCTTGAACCACTAAGCTAGTGGCTAACTGTGGATTATCACTAGGATTAGTTGGGTTAACTGGCGCACTAGGATTGTTTGGGTTGGCCGGTGTGGTTAAGGCTAACGGTGTGACGGTTAAAGTCCCATTCTGTAAGGTAACAGTGTAGTTACTATTGGTTGTATTGTTTTCGGCCAATGTCAAAATCACGGCATTACTACCAGCATTGGTTCGACTGTTGCCAGTAACACTATAAGTTAACGTATCACCATTAAGCAGACCAGTTGGTGTAATGGTTAGCTGATGCGCCTGTCCATCGTAAACGTAACTGGCTGAGTCTGCCGTTAAACTAGCCTTAGCTGGTGTGATAGTGTCTGTTGCCGCGTTAGTTTCCAATGCCGTTGCATTTTTTAAATTCAGTGTTGGTTCAGCGGCAGCAAGGTGCTTCAATCCTTGTGCAGTTAGGGCTAACGTGTAGGTACCTACTGTAATTGGAGTCACTTTAGATTGTCCTGGTTGTGTGAAGATGTAGTCGCCAGTCTGCAACTGATAGGTTGTAGTAGTCCCATCTGCGGCGGTTAATGTCAAAATTGGCGCGGTGGTGAAAACTGGCGTATTAGCGTAAACTTTTGTGTCACCTGGAACATTACCAGTAGTGTTTAATTGATAGTAGAAATTAACGACCCCATTAGGAGCGAAAGTACCCTTTTGTGTAGCGGCACCGACTAAAGTATAGTTGGCAATATCGGCAGCAGTAGCCGTATAAGCTGTGCTGTAGTCACCAGTCAAAGTTGTACTGGCGGCTAATTTAGTTGTAGTGCCAACTAAATAATAGTTAACCGGTAAATTTTCTGTTGCTAAAGCAAGTTGTGCACCGATCGTATTTGTCGCTGTAATTTTATTGCCAGTACTATCGGTTGCTATTGTATTGGCTTGGGTTAAATCAATTTTGCCTACAGCGGCCGCTGTTGCATCGACCGCTACTTGCATTGGCGCACTTAGTTCAATTGTATCTTTGGCGCCAAGATTAGTTGCCGTTATGATGAATGAACGTACTTGTGACCAATTTTTAATTGAACTAACCGGAAGGTAGCCGATGTATTGGTTGGGTCAGTGGTATCGTACACGCTGTAGGCATTATCTGTAGTATTTTTTAATCCATCTTGAGTTACTAATTCGGATGGTGCACTGATTAACCAAGTAACGTCATTGTTGTCCATATACAACTGATTATTTTCAACGGTCCAATCACTACCAACCACTTGTGAGTCGGCATTACCGGCCACGTTGATCGCATAGTCATGATTAGAGTATGTGTACTTAGCTAGATCCATCGCCGAGGTAACGAAAATAGTGCCGCCATCGTTATCACCACTGACGGTGATTTTATCACCAGGTAGCTCATCTGCGTTGACAATGAAATTTGCCTGTAAATTGCCGTTGATCACTGGTGAAATACCAGTGCCAACCCAATTAAGCTCGATCACTTGACGCCCGTTAACAGTATCTTTCAATTGCGTTACTTTGGCGGCCTTTAAATCAGCAGTACTCATATTAATTGCTTTAGATAAATCACCATTACCGGCAAAAGAAGTACCAGCTGGGGCTACAATATAGACAATTGGTTCAAACGGTAAAGCTTCATTTTCTGGGCCTTCATACGTGTTGGCGACATTAGTGATTGAATAGTAGGTGGCCGTAATTGTATCACCATCATTTAAAACATTATTGTTATTTTGAGTGGTGTAAGCGATCGAATTACTGATTACGGAAACTGGTACATCAGTGGCTGTGATTGTGTGAGAGTCCTGGCCGGCCGTTCCTTTGGGAGATAAATCCTTTGCCGTGATGACTAATGCGGTTCCGGGAGTAACTGCAGTTCCATTGCGATAATTTTTAATTACATAGCCATAATAATGGAAATTTTGAGTGCCATCGTTGCTACTGACATATAATGCAGTGTAGCCAACACCAGGTGCTAGATTAGTTGTTATTTCAAAACTGGCCACTCCTTGATCGGATGCAAAGGATGGTTGAAATAATTCGCTTAAACCCAGTGTTTTCGTTTCCGTAGTTGTTCCATCCCAGGCCGTTGCAGTAACGGTAAAGGTTGTACCAACTGGATAGCTGTCTGAGTTACTACCAGTACTTGGTGTCCGCATACTTGTAACGTACAGACCATCCGGTACTGTAACTAATACATCACTTTTTGCGGTGTAATTACTCAGATTTTGAAAATCAGTCATGAAAAGTAGATTATTGTCCTCACCAGTTTGTGTTGTATCTTGATTAGCATAAGCAGTCTGATTCAATAATAAGGAGGAACTACCTTCGTTGGGTGCTAAGACGTAAACTCGTGAAGCATAAGTTGGTGTAGTTAACTTGTCAGTGAGAGGCGTGGTAGCCGTTATGGTTAGTGGTGTGCCCAAAAAAGTGCCAGTAACACTAGGCGCGCTGGTTGCACTGATATCACCAGTAGGAGTACCAGTAACATACGAACCTAAAATTCTAACGAAAATATCACTTTTCAATGTTGTAGCTGGATAGGTTACAATCACGTTATTACCGTTTTGTGTGAAAGTTGCCTTATTTGCTGTATCAGAAAGTCCGTTAGTTGATAATAAGGTTGAATTAGCGGTATCTAATTGGAAGCCGGCTGGTACCGGAATTGTTACGACAATGTTGGCTAATTGGGTCCGGTAACTATCAGAAATACTTCCATCGTACGCATAAGTTGCTGCGGAAAAACGAACCTGATAGCCATATTCTTCACCAGTAGTTACGGTTGGTGTATTAGAAGTAGTTGGCTGTACTCGCGTAATTTCTTGAGTTGTTGTGTAGGCCGTTGGATTAGTAAACGTAATTGGAATGGTAGCCAAAGTTGTTGTGCCACTGACTAGATTTAGGCTGGCCTGTGATTGGTCAGCAATTTGAAGGTAATCATTTGCGGCCTCAACGTAAACGTTAATGCCAAAACTACCAGACGAATCAGTGGCAGTAAAAGTCAGCGTTTCTGGATTGGTTTTACTAGTAGCACTACCAGATGGCGTTACGGTAAATAAATTATGATCATCACCGACGACATGTAGGCCATAGGGTAGGACAAGCTGGAAGGTATCGCCAGCCGCTACGTGACCAGAGATAACAATGTGAGCCTCACCACTAGCTGTATCACTAGTTAGTAAGTTAATTGCCGCGCTGGTACTGCTGCCATTGAGCGTAATTCCGACGGCACTAGTGCTGGCCAGATCAGTTGTTGGTGCTGTTGCGGAAGTAGCATTTAACGTAACGGCCACTGGTGAAGTGGAAAGCAAGGTTTCTAATCGCTGCAATTCTTCCTCAGAAACACCGCTATTTAAATTAACAATTAACTGATTATTACTGGTTGTTATACTGACACCAGCAGGTAATTCACTTTGAATTGTTGTTGCGTAAGTCGCAGCAGTATTAACGCTGGCCGTTACTTTATTGGCGCTACTAGTTGCTGCAGTTAAAGTGCTAGTTGCAGTGCTTTGTGAATTTGTAGCAGTGCTGGCTGAAAGGTTGGCACTGGTTTTATTTGGTGTGCTGGTGGTGGCCGTACTAGTGGTGGCAGACACTGTTCCAGTTGTTGCGGTAGCGTCTGAACTAGTACTAGTTGAACTGACTACTGTTGAAGAATTGTTACCGGTCGTTGCACCACTAACTGCGGCGCTAGCGGTACTAGTTGTCGGTGTGTTATTAATTGCTGCGGTGCTTGTCGAGGAAATATCGTTGGAAGCCGTTGCGGTCGCTGTGCTGCTAACCGCCGTTGACTTATTGGTTGCGTTACTAGTTGCTGCAGCGGTGCTGGTAACTGCACTACTAGCCTGACTCGCAGTAGCGGCCGAACTTGCAGTGGTACTGGCAGTACTTGTGGCGCTGGTCTTGGCTAGCGTATTAGCACTGGAATCCGCTGTACTTGCACTAATAGCTGTGGACTTAGTAGCAGGTAAAACTGTAGTTGCCTGCTGTAGTGTATCAGCAGCGGTACTTGTTGTGGACACCGTTGCAGCCGTAGTATCGGTAGTTGCTGCATTAACTTGATCAACTGCTAAAAAGGAACCTAAAGCGACTACGGAAATACCAGCAACTAACCAGCGTTTCCCCGCCTTATACATTTTGTAATGTTGCTTAGTGTCTAATTGACTAAATTTATTATTCAATAAAAATCCCTCCAAATATTAATCTACCCAAGTTCCAGTTTAATGAGATATTATTCATTACGGGTCGTTTATATAATGGACGGAAAACTTGAAATAAGCGGCTTAAATTTACTTGCTTCGGCAGAAATGAATCACATTAGAAGCTTTCATTAAAATAAACTCATCAAATTAGCATATGAATCTAATCACAACTTACTTATACTAAATTAATAAAACCGTGTCAAGTCAGCTTTGCGGGCACTATAATTAAGTATTAACATTAAATGCTTCAATATTGTTCGGCCTGAATAATTAGCAGCACCTGTAAGCGGTATAAACTCTTACTTATAATTTATATATTATGTTATATTAACGATAATTAAATAAATAAAAAAGTCAAATATTAAATAAATTTTATTAAAAATAGATATTTTTTATGCCAACTTTTTAACCGTTATTTTATGATGTCATTTAATTTTTGACACCGTTTGAAGGCAAAAATGCAATCAGGATTGAGGCCCACATGATTTATTTAATGACTTTATAGTTCACTTGGGTGTGATTTCTAAAATGCTGTGTCGTTTGAATGTAAGTTATTGTAAGTAGCTATCTTTTATGGGAAAAGGTGATTCTATGTATTATGTTTTAATGAAGTCCCACGATATTCGCCAAAATTTGGCAACTGAGCAGTATTTAATGAATCAGAAAAGCTTTATAGAACCATTGGTACTTTTTTATAGTGAAGGACCGTCAATTATTGTTGGACGTAATCAAAATACCATGGCGGAAATCAACCAGAAATACGTTGCGGAACATAAAATTGTGGTGACGCGGCGACTGTCTGGTGGCGGTGCAGTTTACCATGATCTAGGGAATCTTTGTTTTAGTTTTGTGGTCGACGCTGCCGACGAAAAATTTGGTGATTTTGAAACTTTTACGCAACCAATTGTAACGGCCTTGCAAAAAATGGGGGTGCAAGATATTGAGGTCTCTGGGCGGAATGATATTTTAGTTGCTGGGAAAAAATTCTCTGGTAGTGCAATGTACACTAAAAATGGCAAGATATTTTCCCACGGGACTTTAATGTTAAATGTTGATCTAGACGTTGTCACCCATGCGTTGAATGTACCGGCCGATAAAATTGCGTCAAAGGGCATCAAGTCAATTCGTAGTCGGGTTACTAATTTACGACCCTATTTAGCACCAGAATTTCGTGATTTAACAACTGAAGAATTTCGCGATAAGTTGTTGCTTCAATTATTTGCTGCGCCAAATTTAGCCGCAATAAAAGAAAAAGAATATCAAATTACGGCCGCGGATCAAAAACAAATTAATCAAATTTACACGAGTACTTATAGTAATTGGAATTGGATTTACGGTGAATCACCAGACTTTACATTACAAAAAAGACAACATTTTACGATGGGAACAATTGATGCACGGTTGCTAATTCAACAGGGTAGAATTAACGAAGTGACCTTTTACGGTGATTTCTTTGGTTCAGAAGATGTTAAGGCCGTTGCGGACGTTTTAAGCGGTGTTATTTACGATCGCCAACACATTAGCCAAGCGATTGCCAAGTTAGATTTAGCAAACTACTTCAAAGGTATTGAGCCAGCAGCGATTATTGATTTATTGGCCCAATAGGACTTTTTAACCGCCGTTATGTGGTATATTGAAATCTAATGTTAAACGATACGATCGCTTTTTATAGGAGGTTCATCTTGACTGAATTTTATTTTATTCGCCACGGGCAAACGCTTGCTAATACACAAGGTGTTAAGCAAGGCACCACAAATACACCGGCGACTTATTTGAACGAAACGGGAAAAGCTCAAGTAATGAGGCTGCACGAACACTTCGATATTAGTTTTGCCGATCGGTTACTTAGTAGTCCGTTAGAACGAACTAAGCAAACCACGGCGATTTTAAACGCCACGGCTAAATTACCGGTGAGTTATGATGAACGCTTAACGGAAATTTCCTATGGTGAGTGGGATGGTTTGCCGAACGTCTCCTTGCAAAAAAAGTTTCCAGCTACTTTTTCTTTGGCTACTGGAGATGTTTTACCTAGCTACGCCGCTCTTGCCCATGGTGAGACGTTTGCGGCGGTTGAGCAGCGGACGGCAGCCTTTATGGCGGAAATGGTGACGCGCTATCCAACCCAGCGACTTATTATTGTTACGCATGGATTTACTGTCCGCAGTTTTACTTATAACGCCGTCCAAGCTAGCGATCCACTAGCAATTCTTGAACCAGACAATGCCAGTGTGACCAAAATAACAGCTGACGCTCAAACAAAACAATTAGCGTTAATTTACTATAATCGCCTTTTCTAATGTAATTGGAACCGGAGTGGGACCAAAGTCGGTTTTAGCGCACGTTCTAGATTAATGCTCGGAAATAGTAAGGGGCCAATAATTTTGTCCCAACCTCGTTTGTCCAGTTAGTACTAATAATTACTTACGGCATAATTTTTAATGACGATAGAAATTATGTTTTTTGATTACGCTGATATTTTTATTATATGGTGGGATTGGTTATTAATTTTTTAACTGCAATTATAGATTGAGCAACAATGGTCACTTCATTTTGGTGAGTGGTATAATAGCCTGTCAGGTTAACTTTGTCTGGTTATGTTAATTAATGAATATGGAGCGTTGACTGCTGTTGCAGTTATCTAAAAAAGGTTGGGGTTTGTAATGATGGAGACTAAGAAAAATGATGTTATTGAGAGTGTAATGGCATTAATTAATGACGCGGCAACAATTAAGGCGATCATTCTAGCAGCAATTGAAGATGCAAAAAAAAATCAATTTACCGCCGCCACAACAAAATTAGAAGAAGCCGATAAAAAATTAGTAGCAGCCCATGAAATCCAAACACATTTGTTATCCCAAGAAGCGGCCGGCCAGAAAATTCAAGTGACGTTATTGCTGGTGCACGCGCAGGATCATATTATGAGTGTGTCAACTTATCGAGATTTAGCAAGTGAAATTATTGATTTATACCGGCGCTTAGCGGAGACCAAGTAAGCCTAAAGTAAGCGACATTTTTAATCATTAGTTGAGATGAATTTGTTTTCTCACCTAATGATTAAAAATGTCGTTTTTTTATTTAGAACACCTGAATTTTGCTGCCTACTAAAATCGTTTTCGTCAGCCGGGTGCCAGTACCTTTTTAAATATATTTATGTTGAATTAGTCAGAAAAATGACGATAAAGGTGATTCTTAAAAATAGTACCGCACAGAAATCCTAATAAATAGCGGTTTATAAGAAGTGGGCCGCTCCAATCAGTTCTAATTGTGAAATAAGATTGAAGAAAAAAGGTAAATTCTGTATAAGTTATGGATTACATAAGATTATGGTGATATATTAAATTCATCGACAAAACAAGCCACTAAGTTTAAAAATACACAAAGAAATTTTAGGAGGAGTAAACTTATGATCACATTATTCTACAGCTCAAACTGCACATCATCCCGGAAGGCTCTAAAATGGTTGGAACAGCAGCAAATTCCCTTTGTTAAACGTTACATCAAGAAGGCACCGCCGACAGTTAATGAAATTAAGCAAATCATGCAATACGTTGATAACGGAATTGATGATATCTTAGCAACACGTTATAAAGGTTATTCGGCCTTTGCACGTGAAATGGGCGAAATGACAACTAGTCAAATTTTCCAACGACTTCATGAAGAACCTGAATTACTCAGACGACCAATTATATTAAGTGAACGAAAAGTTAACATTGGCTACAATTCGGACGCAATTCGGACATTTATCCCGCGGGAACGCCGTCATTTTGATCGAATGGTTGCACTGTTGAATAGCGGTATGTAAGAGAGTGCTTGAAAAAGCGGTTAGATTCTACTTCGCAATTGAGGATTATTAGCCTAAATCACTAATAATCTTGATGTTACGAACGATGGCCATTCTTGTGGCAAGGCACATGCCGCAAGAAGCATGGCTCTGAGGATTAGCCTAGATTGACAAATTATCTGTGCAACAGATGATTTGGCGATCGTAGCTAACCGCAGGAATCTGCTTTTCCAAGCACGTTTAACTAAATTGGTCAAAAAAACACTACTAAAAGCAGTCGCTAAATATTTTCCTATTGTAAGATTGCTAAATATTTCACTAAATTGGCCGAATAGCTTGACCAAAGCAATCTCTTTTTCTAGAATTAATAATGTAAGTGATTTCTTGAAAGGGGAAAATAACGTGTATTTAGCAAATAATGAACGCTACACACAATTACCTTCTCGTCGTGTAGGGCGGACTGGTTTACAATTACCAATTATTACTTTAGGGCTTTGGCATCATTATAGTAGTACGGACCCAATTGCAGATCGTAAAAAGGTACTGTTGAAGGCTTTTGATTCAGGGGTCTTCAGCTTTGATGTTGCTGACCATTATGGCGCACCGGATTTTGGCTCCGCGGAAGAATTACTCGGCAGTGTTTTGCAATCTGATTTAAAACCTTACCGGCACGAATTAGTTATTGCAACTAAGGTGGGCTACAAAATGTTTGCTGGCCCATATGGTGAAATGTTGTCCCGTAAGGCAATTTTGCAAGGCATTGACGCGAGTTTACAGCGTTTAGGCACGGATTACGTTGATATCTATTACGCGCACCGAGTTGATCCTGAAACGGACATGCAAGAAACAGCACAAGCTCTTGATCAAGTTGTCCGTGAAGGCAAAGCACTTTACATTGGAATATCTAACTATGATCCAAAACAAACTGCGACGATGGTTAAGTTATTCAAGGAAATGGGTACGCCGTTTACGGTTAACCAGGCTTCCTATAATTTGTTTAACCGGACGGCCGAAACGAGTGGTTTGCTGACGGAGCTTGAGAAGGACGGCGCTGGTTTAGTAGCTTATGGGCCATTGTCTGAGGGTTTACTTAGTCAACGTTATCTAAATGGTATTCCGAATGACTTTGCGATTCATCCAACTAATCAGGCAACTTTGGCCCAAGGAAAAGATGTTGTCGTTAAAAAGTTAAACGCACTAAATGATTTAGCTAAGAATCGGGATCAGACCTTGCCACAGATGGCCTTAGCGTGGTTACTAAGGCATCAGACAGTTGCAAGTGTTATTATTGGCACAACCAGCGAAGAGCATTTGGCTGCTAATCTTGCTGCCGCAAAGCATTTGGATTTTTCGGCGGATGAACTAGCTGAAATTGAACGAATTTTACAAGCTTAACTGTTTTAGACAAAAAAATTGGTACGACGGAATTTCTATTTTCGTCGTACCGATTTTTATTTTTAATTAATTTTCAGAGCCTAAACGTTTTTTGAAACTCATGCTAATTAATTTCAATTTTGTGTTCGCTGTTTTGATCACTAGATTTTGGTAAGTTAATCTTTAAAACACCACCATCGTAGTTTGCAGTGATCTTCTTTTGATCAATATTTGGTAAACGGTATTGGCGACTAGATTGACCATATTGACGTTCGCTGCGAATAATGGCACCGTCTTTATCAGTCTCGTTTTTGCCGTGTTCCAATTTGCCACTTACGGTTAAGATGTCATGATCATAATCGATGTTGATATTTTCTTTCTTTAAGCCTGGTAAATCAATTGTAACTGCGTAGGCCGCTGGAGTTTCAGTGATATCTGTTTTCATAGCGTTGGCAGCTTCACTTGGAAATGAAAATGCATTGCCAAAGAAGTTATGTGCCAAACGATCGAAGAAACGATCTGCACCTGTATCCATTAAATCATACTGACGATCCATCATATCATTTGCCATAAAAAAGACTCCCCTTTTCAAAATTTAATTATGCGTGGCACAAAATGTAAGTTTTGCACCAACCTTTAAGCTGTTGTACTTCCTTATCAGCTTACAAATTCTATTATAGTCAGTATTGGTCAAATGTAAACCAGTTAGCACAAAAAATATTAAGTGACAGAAAAATTTTCATTTGAATTAAATTGTCATGGGTATTATAGTTAATAGCTTATATAAATTTATTATAGTGGTAGACTATTTACTGAGTATTGTTTTTTTTATCTAGATCGTGTTTGGAAAACACCCTTACTAGCAGTTACCTGACTAATTTTGGATAAATGTGTTTGAAAAAGCAGGCTCATGTGTATTTTTCCAAACACTTCCTAGTTGTTGCGGGAAATAGTAGTGGTCTCTTTTTTAGACGCGTTTAGGCCAATTTTGCGCAGTATCTTTGTAAAAATAATTTTGGCACGTGCTAGATAATAAGCTGTTTTATAGTTTAATTCTCATGTGATCCTCATATTCTTTTGCAATAAGGGGTCTACTATTGTTAGCATTTAAACATGATTCAAATTCTAAGCGAAGGCGATGGTAAAGGTATGTTACTATCAATGGAACACTTAACCAAAGTTTATCCGGGTGGCAAAACTGCCGTTGACGATTTCAATCTCGAGGTCGAAAAAGGAGAGTTTATTTGTTTTATTGGCACTTCCGGTTCAGGTAAAACAACAACGATGCGAATGATTAACCGGATGCTAGAGCAATCTTCTGGCACAATTAAAATTAATGGTGAAGATATTGCACAAATGAATCCAGTTAAATTACGGCGTAAAATTGGATATGTTATTCAGAACGTTGGTTTGATGCCCCATATGACAATTCGGGACAACATTACGTTAGTTCCAAAATTACTTAAATGGCCCGTTGAAAAACGTAATGAACGGGCTAAAGAGATGATTAAACTAGTTGAATTGCCCGAAGAATTTTTAGATCGTTATCCTTCTGAATTATCTGGTGGACAACAACAACGGATTGGTGTTATACGGGCTTTAGCGGCCGATCAGGACATTATTTTAATGGATGAACCATTTGGTGCCTTAGACCCGATTACGCGTGAATCACTGCAGGATTTGGTTAAGGATTTGCAGGAAAAATCCGGTAAAACCTTTATTTTTGTAACCCACGATATGGATGAAGCATTGAGTTTGGCAACGAGGGTTGTGATCATGTCTTATGGTAAGCAAGTTCAAGTAGATACACCAGACAACATTTTGCGGCATCCCGCCAATAAATTTGTTGCCGACTTAATTGGTCAAGATCGCTTAATTCAGGCACGGCCAAGTATCACAACGGTTGGGCAAGTGGCTACAAAGGCCATTTCTGCACGGGAAGATCAGACTTTGAAGCAAGCCTTAGGTGAAATGCATACAAAACGTGTTGATACCTTGTTGGTGACTAATAACGAGGGTAAACTGACTGGCTTTGTTGGTATTGAGCGTTTGAACCATTACTACGGCTCAGGTAAACGAATTGGCGATATCATGGATAGCAATGTTTTTTATGTTAGGAAGGATTCCGTTATTCGCGATACTGTTGATCGGATTTTAAAACGTGGTTTTCGAAATGTTCCAGTTATCGATGATGACGGGAAATTAATCGGAATCGTAACGCGAGCTACCTTAGTGGATATAGTTTATGATGCTTTATGGGGCGAGGCCGACAAGAGTAATTCCAACGATAGCGGTCAAACAAAAGAAACAGAAGATAACCCAGATAAAGAAGCAGGTAAGACTGAATCACAGGCCGAAGTAACGCAAACAACGGAGGATGGTGATCAGAAATGATCAACTTCTTTAATCAATTTGGCTCTCAACTTATATTTAAGACTTGGCAGCATATCTACATTTCAGGGATCTCGTTGGGACTTGGTGTGATCGTTGCAATTCCACTAGGAGTTGTTTTAACGCGGTACAAACGAATTTCTGGTTTTGTTATTGGCCTAGCCAGTGTTTTGCAGACAATTCCCGCAATGGCACTACTAGCAATGATGATTCCTATTTTTGGGATTGGTGCCAAACCGGCGATTGTTGCGTTGTTTATTTACTCATTGTTACCCATTCTACGGAATACTTATTTAGGAATGGAGAATGTTGATCCAACCTTACGGGACGCCGCTAAAGGAATGGGAATGAGCAATTTTCAGTCAATTATGCGCGTTGAGTTGCCTTTGGCCGCACCGGTGATCATGGCGGGTGTCCGCCTGTCCGCCACCTATGTAATCGCGTGGACGGCGTTGGCTTCATATATTGGTGCTGGCGGCCTTGGGGATTTCATTTTCAATGGCTTAAATCTATATCGTTCTGACCTAATTCTTGGTGGTTCAATTCCAGTTATTATTTTGGCCCTAGTCGTTGACTTTCTATTAGGCCGGCTGGAACTGTTACTAACACCAAAGACAACAGAGGAGGGTTAATGATGACAAAGAGAATGAAACGTGTTATCAAGTTGTTTTTACCCCTCGTGGCTTTAGTGGTTACCCTAAGTGGTTGTAGTTTACCTGGTTTAGGTGGCACTTCTGATGATACTGTACGGATTGCTGCTCAAAACACAACTGAGCAACAAATTATGGCGGCAATTATTCAAGGGATGATTAAACATTATTCTAATTTAGATACCACCGTTATTAATAACCTTGGTTCGGCCACCGTTAGTTTTCAGGCTCAAAAAAATGATGAGGCTGATCTAACTGCAATTCGATTTAACGGTACAGATTACCAAACAATTTTGAAAAAATCGGCGACTAAAGATCCTAAGGTAATCGCAACTACTGTAAAACGCGATTTTCAAAAGAAATACCACATGACTTATTTCCCAAGTTACGGTTTTGCTGATACTTATCAATTTATGGTGACGCAAAAGTACGCCAAAGAACACAATTTAAATACTGTTAGTGATCTGAAAAAGACTGCACCACAAATGCAGGTTGGGATTGATCAAATTTGGATGAATCGTAAGGCTGATGGTTACGGTGCCTTCCAAAAGGCGTACGGCTTCAGTTTTGGTCACGTCTACCCAATGCAAATTGGCTTGGTTTACAACGCTTTAGCTAGTAATAAGATGGATGCTATCTTAGGTTATTCTACCGATGGTCGAATTGGTAGTTATAATTTGAAGTTGTTAAAAGACGATAAACAGTTTTTCCCACCTTATCAAGCTAGTGTAGTTGCCAACGATAAGGCGTTGAAGCGGAATCCACAATTGCGACCAATTTTAAAACGTTTAGACGGTAAAATTCCATTGAAGACAATGCAGCGTTTAAATTATCAAGTTGATAATAATTTACAGGAACCAGCAACAGTGGCCAATAAGTTCTTGAAAGACAACAATTATTTTGAAGGGGGACAAAATTAATGCAAAATATGAATATTTTTCAACAACTATTCTATTACTTTGCCCACAATGGTATGTACGTCCTCAGTCAATTTGATCGGCACTTTTTAATCTCAATTTATGGGGTTGTTTTTGCGGCGATTGTTGGCATTCCAATTGGTATTTTTATTGCTAAACATCGTAAACTCAGTGGTTGGGTGATTGGAATTGCAAACGTGATTCAAACCGTGCCATCGTTAGCAATGTTGTCGCTCATAATGTTGGCACTTGGGCTTGGAGTTAATACGGTTATCGTGACGGTCTTTCTCTACGCATTATTGCCAATTATCAAAAATACTTATACAGGGATGTTAAATGTCAACGCTGATGTTTTAGATGCCGGTAAAGGTATGGGGATGACCCGGGTTCAGATTTTACGATTAATTGAAATACCGCTATCCTTATCAGTCATCATGGCCGGTATTCGAAATGCGCTAGTATTAGCTATTGGGATTACCGCCATTGGTTCTTTCGTTGGTGCTGGTGGTTTAGGTGATATTATTATTCGTGGAACCAATGCCACAAATGGTGGGGCAATTATTTTAGCAGGTGCGCTACCAACCGCCTTAATGGCGATTATTTCTGATAGTGTACTTGGCTTTTTTGAACGAAAATTTGATCCAACAAATAAAACTAGTCAATAAATGAATGTTTAAATTTAAGGGAGTGGTCCAAAAGTCGGTTTTGGGTTCACTGCGTAACGTAAGCCAATCCAATAACCGTACTATGGTTATTGGATTGGCTGTAGTCGTGTTTGAAAAAACAGATTCCTGCGGTTAGCTACAACAGCCAAATCACCTTTTTCAAAGGTAATTCGTCTGTTCAGGCTGCGACTCGGACTTTGTTTTATCCTAGTCCGATCGACAACGTCAGTAATCCTCAGAGCCATGTTTCTTGCGGCACGAATTTTGCCACAAGAATGGCCATCGTTCGTAGCATCAAGATTATTAGCGGTCTAGGCTAATAATCCCCAATTGTGAAGTAGAATCTAATCGTTTTTTAAACACTTCCGTTAGGCACGTGAACCCAGACTTTTGGCGCACGTTCTAGAGCAATGATCGAAAATAGTAAGAGGCCAGGACAAAAGTCCTGGCCTCTTTTTGGTTCCTATAGAAGGTTGCCTGGATGTTGAAAGTCAATTATGTAGTTTGAAATAAAATAAATTTTTTATTAGCTAAACGTTCGGATTAAGGCCTTATTCACCGCTTAGC
Source organism: Loigolactobacillus iwatensis (assembly GCF_003950295.1). GTDB lineage: Bacteria > Bacillota > Bacilli > Lactobacillales > Lactobacillaceae > Loigolactobacillus > Loigolactobacillus iwatensis. The sequence continues at coordinate 148,950 of NZ_RHNP01000001.1, read as the reverse complement.
TAAGTAACTAGGGACTGCTTTATAATGAAAAATGCAATAATACATAAAATACGAACTATTTAGTGTTGACAAAGCAAAAATGTTAAGTATTATTTGAACTATAAACCTGTAAAGGCTTTTAGTTAGAAAGGAAGACAAACTAATGACGAATGATGTTGGCGTTGTTATGGGATCGATTTCGGACTGGTCAACGATGAAATTGACCTGCAATTGGTTGGATAAGTTTGGAATTGGCTACGAAAAGCACGTTATTTCTGCTCACCGAATGCCAAATGAACTGTACACTTATGGTAGTAATGCCGTAACTAAGGGCCTAAAGGCTATCATTGCTGGAGCAGGTGGTGCCGCCCACTTACCAGGTATGTTGGCGGCAAATACAACCTTACCGGTAATTGGTGTTCCAATAAAAACACGAACATTAAATGGTGTTGACTCTTTATTATCAATTGTTCAGATGCCCTTTGGTGCTCCGGTTGCAACTGTCAGCATTGGTGAGGCAGGGGCGAAAAATGCGGCCTTGTTGGCCATACAAATTCTGGCGATCGATGATTCCAAGTTAACGGCTAAATTGGTGGCGTTTAAGGAACAGCAGCGGCAGGAGGCGATTACCAGTGAACAGCAATTCAACTAAAGTAATTTTGCCACCAGCAACGATTGGAATTGTCGGAGGTGGGCAATTAGGCCAGATGATGGCTTTAAGTGCCAAGGCAATGGGGTATAAAGTTGGTGTTCTCGATCCAACGCCCCATGCACCAGCCGGTCAGGTAGCCGATTTTCAAATTAAGGCCGCCTACACTGATACAGCAGCCTTAATGGAATTGGCACGGCGCAGTGCGGTCCTAACCTATGAATTTGAGAATGTTGATGAGCAGGCCTTGATTAAGGCCCAGACGGTAACTGAATTACCACAAGGAACTGAATTATTACATATCACTGGCGATCGATTGAATGAGAAAAATTTTCTACGTTCGGCTGGCCTACCGGTAACTAATTTTGCCGCCGTCACTGATAGCGAAAGTTTGACGGCCGCCATTAATCAAATCGGTTATCCGGCAATTTTAAAAACGGCCGCAGGTGGCTACGATGGCCACGGACAGCTTGATCTTAATGTAGCCGCGAATTTACCTGCTGCTGCAAAGCTTTATCAACAAGCGGGCTGTATTCTTGAAGCGCGGCAAAAGTTTATTGGTGAAGCGGCCATGATGGTCACGCGAACTGCGGCCGGTAAAATTATTACTTTTCCATTAGTGGAAGATTTTCATAAGCACCATATTTTGCACACCACGATTGCACCAGCACGCTTTGGCGAAACGATCGCGGGATTGGCTAAAGCGGCCGCCGTTAAGATTGCGACCGAATTAAATTTACGCGGTGTTTTGGGTATCGAATTTTTTATTCTTGATGAACAGCATCTGGTAATTAATGAGTTGGCGCCACGCCCCCATAATTCTGGGCACTACAGCATTGAGGCCTGTAATATTTCTCAGTTTGAGGCCCATATTCGTAGTATTTGTGGCCTACCTATTCCGGCAATTGAACAAGAAAGAACGGCTGTAATGACTAACCTTTTGGGGTCTGATTTGACCAAGGCTCGGCGGCTTTTAGACGATCATCCAGAATGGCACTTTCACGATTATGGTAAAGATGCGATTCGGCCGCAACGTAAATTAGGCCACATCACTGTTTTAGGCGATAACGTTGAACAATTATTGGCAAGTACGCAGGCATTAAAGGGAGACGATTAATATGGTGGATTACGAGAAAAAGGAATTATTGTATCGCGGTAAGGCCAAAGAAATGTTTGCCACTAACGTTGCGGATGTTGTTTGGGTTCATTACATGGATCAAGTCACGGCCTTAAATGGTAAAAAGAAAGTCCAAATGACTGATAAAGGGACAACGAATAACCAGATTTCCAGTTTGATTTTCTCTGATCTAACGGCAAATGGTATCCCCAATGACTTCATCAAACAAATTGACGCCAATAATCAACTAGTTAAAAAAGTACAAATAATTCCGTTAGAGGTAGTTATTCGCAATTTTGCTTCTGGTAGTTTCGAACGCAAATTTGCGGTTGACCATTTACTGAAATTTGAACAACCGGTCAAAGAATTCTTCTATAAAAGTGATAAATTAGATGATCCATTTATTAATGATTCGCAAATCAAGGCGCTAAATATTGCAACACAGCAACAATTAGACCAAATACGTAACCTGGCACTTAAAATTAACCAACGTTTACGAACAATTTTTGCCGCAATGCAAATTGAGTTAATTGACTTTAAAGTTGAATTTGGCCTGGATCAAACCGGTGAAATCATTTTAGCGGATGAAATTTCACCGGATAGTTGTCGTTTAGTTGATCAGAAAACTAAAGAATCCCTAGACAAAGACGTTTTTCGTAAAGGTTTAGGTGACTTGGTTCCCGTTTATAAAACTGTTTTGCAACGTTTGCAGAAAGTGGAGGGACATAACTAATGTATTTAGCGAAAATCCACGTTAATTATAAGCGTTCAATCTTGAATCCTGAGGCACAGGCGGTTCAGACGGCCTTGTTGCGTTTAGGTTATCAGGACGTTACTTCCGTCCAGTTGGGTAAATATTTTGAATTGAAATTGACCGGCTCGCAATCTAAGGAGCAGGCCGCAAAAGAAGTAGACGAAATTTGCGATCGACTACTCGCTAACGTGAACATGGAAAGCTACCACTATCAACTTGAAGAATTGGCGGTGGCAGAATGAAATTCGCAGTTGTTGCCTTTCCCGGTTCCAATTGCGAAATGGACTTAGTTTACGCAATCGAGGACGTAGTTAAGGAGCAAGCAGAATTAGTTCCGTCTACGGCCACCGATTTGAGTGACTACAGCGCCGTGTTACTTCCTGGTGGGTTTTCTTACGGTGATTATTTACGTAGTGGGGCAATTGCGCAGTTGGCGCCGATTATGTCGGCCGTTAAAAGGTTTGCGGCGGCCGGGAAACCTGTACTGGGTATCTGCAACGGTTTTCAGATATTAACTGAGGCCAGGTTATTACCTGGTAGTTTGCAACGAAATCAACAGTCCAAGTTTATTTGTAAACTTGCTGATTTAGTCGTTACGAATAATCAAACGATGTTTACAACTGATTACCAAACGCAACAAACAATTCAACTACCCATTGCGCACGGTGACGGCAATTATTATTGTGATCCAACAACTTTGGCGGAATTAAGAAAAAATAACCAGATTATTTTCACCTATCAAAATAATCCTAACGGTAGTGTTGCAGATATCGCCGGGATTTCTAACCGACAAGGTAATGTCTTGGGTATGATGCCCCATCCAGAGCGTGCAGTAGAAGCAATTCTTGGTTCTACTTCAGGCCGCGAACTTTTCAGCTCGTTAGTCAATTCGGTAAGAAAGCGTGGGCTAATTCATGAGTGAAACAGTGGAACTTACACCAGAAGCAATCCAAGCTACGAAGTACTATCAAGGTTTAGGGTTGACGGATGCTGAATATCAATTAATTACGACGAAAATTTTACAACGCTTACCAACTTACACCGAAATAGGTCTGTATTCTGGTATGTGGAGCGAACACTGTTCCTATAAAAATTCAAAACCAGTTTTGAAGAAATTTTGGACCAAGGCCAAACAAGTCGTTGAAGGACCTGGCGAAGGTGCGGGAATTATTGATATTGGTGATAACCAGGGAATTGTGTTTAAGGCCGAAAGTCACAACCATCCGTCGGCAGTTGAACCATTTCAGGGTGCAACTACAGGCGTTGGTGGTATTTTACGGGATATCTTTTCAATGGGGGCCCGGCCAATTGCTTTATTGGATAGTTTACGTTTCAATGAACCTAAAACTGCCCACGATAAATATCTAATTAACCAGATTGTTGACGGAATTGCTGCCTACGGAAATTGTATTGGGGTACCAACGGTTGGTGGCGATACAGCTTTTGATGCAACTTACGCTGCTAATCCTTTAGTAAACGTTATGTGTGTGGGTTTGATGGATTTAACTAATCGTGAAAAAGGTCAAGCAACTGGCGTAGGTAACAGTATTATCTACGTTGGCGCAAAAACTGGTCGTGACGGGATTAACGGGGCCTCCTTTGCATCGGCGCAATTTGATTCTAAACATAAAAGCCAACGTTCCGCTGTTCAAGTGGGTGATCCATTTACGGAAAAATTAGTGATGGAGGCCTGTTTAGACGTTATCTATAAGCATCAGGATGCATTAGTCGGCATTCAAGACATGGGCGCTGCTGGGCTAGTTTCTTCATCCGCCGAAATGGCTTCCAAGGCCGGTAGTGGTATGACCCTGGACCTTGATCTAGTCCCACAACGTGAAGCCAATATGACTGCTTTTGAATTAATGTTGTCCGAATCACAAGAACGGATGCTGCTTTGTATCAAGTCTGGCAGTGAAAATGAAATTTTAGATCTATTTAATGATTATGGACTTACTGCCGCCGTTATTGGGCAGGTCACAACTGGCCATCAATACCAATTGAGTCACCATGGTGAAATAGTAGCGGATGTGCCAGTGGACTCGCTGGCAACTGCTGCACCAGTTTATCACCGTGAAAAGACTGTCCCGGAGCATATTTTACAACAAGCAGCCATTCAGTTTTCACCAAACATTACAGAACCAACTCAAATTTTGAGGCAAATGCTCCAACAACTGACGATTGCGTCTAAAAAAATGATTTACGAAACTTATGATACGCAGGTTCAAACGAATACAATCGTTCAGCCAGGTTCTGATGCGGCCGTCGTGCGAATTCGCCATACCGACAAGGCCTTGGCAATGACCACTGATGTTAACGGCCGTTACCTTTACTTAGATCCCTATGTGGGCGGCGAAATGGCTGTTGCTGAAGCCGCACGTAATATTGTGGCGACTGGTGGCGTTCCGTTGGGCATTACTGATTGTCTAAATTTTGGTAATCCAACAAAACCTGATCAATTTTATGAATTGGATGAAGCAGTTATGGGAATGACGGCGGCCTGTAAAGTGTTTAATACCCCAGTTATTTCCGGGAATGTTTCGCTAAACAATGAATTTAACGATGTTGCTATTTACCCAACACCAATGGTTGGCATGGTGGGTTTAATCAAAGGGTTAAACCAGATTACGACGCAGGACTTTAAGCAGGCCAACGATAATGTTTACGTTGTTGGTCGAACTGGTAATGATTTTAATGGCACGGAAATTCAAAAATTATTGACTGGCAAAATTGGCGGCAAGCTTTTTCCCTTTAATTTAGATGAAGAACAGCGAATTCAACAATTAATTTTACGTGCAAACCGGCAAGGCCTAATTGCTAGTGCTCACGATATTTCTGAGGGTGGCCTAATTGTGGCGATTGCCGAAAGCTGTTTTGGTAAAGATTTAGGTGTGGCACTGAGTAGTACGTTAACCACGGCACAGTTTTTTGCCGAAACGCAAGGTCGGTTTCTGATTTCAGTTAAACCAGAAAATAAATTGGGTTTTGAACAATTAATGGGCCGTGACGCAACACTTCTTGGGAAGGTAACTAACCAGCAGCAACTCTTTGTTGCAGCAACTGATGGCGAATTTAAGCTGGCACTTTCTGAAGCCAAAAGATTATGGGAAGGAGCTTTGGCATGCAGTCTGAAGTGAAGAGTCTTAATGAAGAGTGTGGCGTTTTTGGTATCTGGGGAACACCGGACGCGGCCCAATTAACCTATTTTGGTTTATTTGCACTGCAACATCGTGGTCAAGAAGGTGCGGGTATTACGGTTAATGAACAAGGAAAGTTACGTACTGAACGTGGTTTAGGTTTGTTAACTGATGTGTTTTCGTCCCAGCAAAAGATTAACGATTTGCACGGAACTGCTGCCATTGGCCATGTCCGCTACTCAACTGCAGGAGCTAATACGTTAGAAAATGTTCAGCCGTTGCCGTTTAATTTTAGCGATACACAGTTTGCTTTGGCGCATAATGGTAATTTGACTAACGCAATTTCTTTAAGAAAAGATTTAGAGGCAAGTGGGGCAATTTTTCATTCTAGTTCGGATAGTGAAATTTTAATGCACCTAATTCGCTGTAGTAAGGCAGCCACTTTGGATGAGCAGGTTAAATCCGCCTTGCGAAAAATTAAAGGTGGTTTTGCCTACTTATTACTCACGAAGGATCGCCTATACGCGGCACTGGATCCCAACGGTTTTCGACCGTTAGTGGTTGGTCAGTTGATCAATGGCGCCTACGTTGTTTGCAGCGAAACTTGTGCGCTGGATGTTGTGGGTGCCACCTTTAAGTGTGATGTTCATCCAGGGGAACTTTTAATTATTGACGCGGCCGGCCTAAGAATAGAACAGTACACTAATAAAACGGAACTGGCTATTTGTTCAATGGAATTCATTTATTTTGCTCGTCCCGATTCGGAAATCTACGGTGTTAACGTTCATTCTGCCCGTAAACGAATGGGTAAGCTTTTGGCCCGAGAACACCCAGCAGATGCGGATATGGTTATCGGTGTTCCCAATTCTTCCCTTTCGGCGGCCAGTGGTTACTCTGAGGAAAGTGGGCTACCTTATGAAATTGGTTTGGTTAAGAATCAATATTCAGCCCGAACTTTCATCGAACCAACGCAAGAATTACGCGAACAGGGTGTTTTTTTAAAGTTATCTGCGGTTAAAGGGGTAGTTGCAGGAAAGCGAGTTGTGCTGGTAGATGATTCGATTGTTCGGGGAACAACTAGTCGCCGGATTGTTAAATTATTAAAGGATGCCGGTGCCAAGGAAGTTCATTTACGAATTGCGTCACCACCGTTACGCTTTCCTTGTTTTTACGGAATTGATATTCAAACTGCGCGCGAATTAATTGCCGCCAACCAAAGTGTTGCCGAAATGACCGCCACCTTTGGCTGTGACTCTTTGGCCTTCTTAAGTACCGCCAATTTAATCAAGGCAATTAATTTAAAATCCACTGCACCAAATCATGGTTTGTGCGTTGCTTATTTTAATGGCGATTATCCAACACCACTTTACGATTACCAAGAAGAATATGATGCGGAACAACAACAATTGGCACATGAACGAGGTGAACTCAATGGATGCGTATAAAAGAGCTGGCGTCGATATTGCGGCGGGCAATCAAGTCGTCACTGATTTAAAAAAATTATCTGGTAATCAAGCCCTGGGCTCATTTGGCGGCCTTTTTCCCTTAGACTTAGCTGGGTATAAACAGCCGGTTTTGGTTTCCGGTGCGGATGGAGTTGGAACTAAACTATTAATCGCCCAAAAGGCTCAGGAACACGCCACAATTGGGATTGATTTAGTTGCAATGTGTGTTAATGATATTGTGGCCCAAGGCGCGCAACCGCTATTTTTCTTAGACTACTTAGGTGTTGGTCATTTGCAGCGGGCACAAACCCAGGCGATTTTAACGGGAATTGTTGCTGGTTGCCAAGACGCACAAGTTCAGTTAGTTGGTGGTGAAACCGCCGAAATGCCAGACATGTACCACGCTGGCCACTATGATTTAGCTGGTTTTGCGGTGGGGATCGCTGAGGCCCAGCAACTAATGCAACCTGCAAAAATGGCGTTAGGTGATATCCTGCTGGGCTTGCCGGCCCAGGGACTTCATTCAAATGGGTTTAGTCTCGTTCGGCAGATTTTATTTAAGCAACATCACTTTGAATTAAGTGCCCAATTACAGCACTGCAAAATGGATTTAGCCCATGAATTATTACGGCCCACTAAAATTTACGTTAAGGCGGTATTACCCTTAGTTCAGCAAAATTTAATCAGTGGGATTGCCCACATTACCGGTGGTGGTTTGTTGGAAAACGTCCCGCGAATTTTACCGACTGACCTTGATGCAGTGATTGATTGCTCAACTTGGACACTTCCTGGAATTATGCAGGACTTAGCTAGTTTAGGTCAACTTTCATTTACTGATCTTGCCAGTACGTTTAATTTAGGAATTGGGATGGTGTTAGCCGTTCACCCTGAAAATGTGGCGCAAGTTAAGCAGGTACTAGCGGAAAAACAACAGCCAGTTTTACAAATTGGTCAAGTTACTACGGGTCAGCAAAAAGTTATCCTACAGGAGCAAAAGTAAATGGAACAAGAAAAGAATATTGCAATCTTTGCATCTGGTGAAGGAACTAATTTTACGGCCCTAATAACAGCCTTTCGCCAGCAAAATTTACCTTTAAAGGTTGAATTACTTATTTGCGACCACCCAGCAGTTAACGTCCTACGCCGAGCAGCAAAAGAAAAGGTACCAAGTTTGGTGGTCGATTTTAAAGCATACTCTAATAAAGCGGCCGCCGAGCAGCAAATTATTAAACAATTACAGGCTAAACGGATTGATTTTATTTTGTTAGCCGGATATATGCGGATTATTGGTCCCACCTTGCTTGCTGCTTACCCACGTAAAATTATCAATATTCATCCTGCCTTGTTACCGCACTTTTCTGGGCGGCACGGTATTGAAGATGCCTTTGCTGCAGGCGTTACAACAACTGGGGTGACGATTCACTGGGTTGATTCTGGAATTGATACGGGTAAGATTATTGCTCAACGAACAGTTAAGGTTTTACCGCAAGATGATCTTGCCTCGTTGGCTAAACGAATTCATACAACTGAGCACCAGTTATACCCGCAAGTGGTTGAACAATTATTAAATGAAGGAGAGATTTAAATTGACGAAGAGAGCTCTTTTAAGTGTTTCAGATAAAACAGGCTTGGTGGATTTTGCCAAACAGTTGCTGCAGTTAGGTTATGAATTAGTTTCAACTGGGGGTACTAAAAAAGTGCTAGAAGCGGCTGAAATTGCTGTCACTGGGGTTGAAACCGTAACGGGCTTCCCTGAAATGTTAGACGGGCGGGTAAAAACATTGCACCCAAACATTCATGCTGGTATTTTGGCCAAACGTGATAACGCTGATCACATGCAACAACTAAAAGAAGCACAGATTGTGCCAATTGACCTCGTCGTGGTTAATCTTTACCCATTTAAAGCAACAATTGAAAAACCAACAACAACCCAGGAACAGGCAATTGAACAAATTGATATTGGTGGACCATCAATGTTGCGGGCTGCGGCAAAAAACTTTGCTGGCGTTATCCCCGTTGTTGATCCGGCCGATTACACTAAAGTAATTGCAGCTTTACAAGCAGGAACCGTTGATCAGAATTTTTGTAAACAGTTAGCGGCCAAAGTTTTTCGCCATACTGCGGCTTATGATGCATTGATCGCTAATTACCTCACAACTGAAGAGTTTCCCCAACAGTTAACGCTGACGTACGAGAAACAGCAGGCATTACGTTACGGTGAAAATAGTCATCAAAAGGCCGCTTTTTATCAAAATGCTATTCCATCAGCCTATTCAGTGGTCACTAAGCAGCTCCACGGTAAAGAATTGTCCTACAACAATATTAAAGACGCCGATGCAGCAATGAAAATGATTCGTGAGTTTGAACGGCCGACTGTGGTTGCAATGAAGCACATGAATCCCTGTGGAGTTGGTGTTGCTACTACATTGAGTGCAGCCTGGGACAAGGCTTACGAATCAGATACCATGTCGATTTTTGGTGGAATTATCGCGGTTAATCGTGAAGTTGACGCAGTAACTGCTAGCAAAATGCACGAACTCTTTTTGGAAATCATTATTGCACCTTCGTTTAGCGATGAAGCCTACGCCATTTTGGCCAAAAAGAAAAATGTTCGTTTACTACAGGCTGATTTTAGTCGTAAGGACCAAGCTGATCAATTTGAAACTATTTCCGTTAGTGGTGGTCTTTTAATACAAGAAGTTGATAAAAAAGTCGACACCACGGCTGATTTTACAGTTGTTAGCCAAAAGCAACCAACCAAGCAACAGTTGGCGGCCTTAGCCTTTGGGCAGCACATTGTGAAACACGTTAAAAGTAACGCCATTGTTGTGACCACGGACACGCAAACTTTAGGCATTGGTTCTGGTCAGCCTAACCGAATTGATTCTACTAAAATTGCCGTTCAAAAGGCAATGCCTAAGGCCGGTTATGAAAACGCGATTATGGCCTCTGACGCCTTTTTCCCAATGGATGACTGTGTAGCTTACGCTGCCAAACATGGTATAAAGGCGATTGTTCAACCAGGTGGTAGTATTCGTGATCAAGATTCAATTGATATGGCCGATAAATGGGGAATTGTTTTAGTAACGACGGGCATTCGTCACTTCAGACATTAGTAAAGGTGGGGACGCAGATGGCAAAAGTACTTGTGATTGGTTCAGGAGCGCGGGAACACGCGATTTGTGTGGCCTTTCTAAAGAGTTCGCAAGTAACGACGGTTTACTGTGCACCGGGAAATCCTGGCATGCAGCGGGATGGTATTAACTGTGTCGATATTGCAATGCTTGCCTTTGCTGATTTAGCAGAGTTTGTCAAGGCCCAAGCGATTGATTTAACATTTGTTGGATCAGAAGAACCATTGGCTGCTGGGATTGTTGACTATTTTCAGGCGCAAGAATTGACTATTTTTGGTCCGCATAAGGCCGCAGCCCAATTGGAAAGTTCAAAAAAATTTGCGAAACAATTTATGCAGCAGCAACATATTCCAACGGCAAATTTTCGTGCCTTTAGCGATGAAGCACAGGCGTTAAGTTATGCTCAAGAACGTTCACTACCGCTAGTGGTTAAGGAGAATGGTTTGGCGGGTGGTAAAGGGGTGACAATTGTTAGGGCTAGTACCGAGCTTGCAGCGGTTATTCATAAAGGATTGCAACACGCCACCGAAATATTAATTGAGGATTATTTAAGTGGGGAAGAATTTTCGTTAATGTTATTTGTTGGCGGCACCCAAACGGTTCTCTTACCGCTCTCCCAAGACCATAAGAAACTTAGCGCAGGTGATAAAGGACCCAATACAGGTGGTATGGGAGCGTACTCACCATTACCGCAGATGCCAACCACTATGTACCAGCGCGCATTAACGCAAATTGTGCAACCAACAATGGCCGGTTTAGTGGCAAATAAACTGACCTTTGCAGGTGTCATTTATATTGGTTGTGTGGCAACTACTGCTGGACCAAAAGTAATTGAATATAATTTACGATTAGGCGATCCAGAAACCCAGGTCATTTTGCCGCAATTACGCAGTGATTTTTATCAATTAATTATGGCCTTAATTGCCGGTAAATTGCCTCAAGTTGAGTGGCAAAAGGCAGAAAGTTATTTAGGGGTGGTCGTTGCTGCACCAGGGTACCCCCAAAAGCCACAAGTAGGTTTAACGCTACCGCCATTACCGCAAAATGTCTATTACGCAAACGTAACGGCCAAAAATGGTCAATTGTATAATGCGGGCGGACGTATTTTTACATTAGTCGTGCACGGAAAAAATTTAGCGAGCGCCCAAGAAAAGGCCTACCAACAACTTGAACAGTTAAAACTGGCCAAGTTTTACTACCGCAAAGATATCGGATTTAGAGGCTTGAGAACTACTCAGAGTCTATTTGGTAAATAAGTGACGAGCATTGTGGTGTGACAGTTACAACGATAATGGAGGTAGGCCCATCTCATTAATTGGCTAATTTATTAGTTATTATTGAATTCTAGGCCTTAATAAAATTTGTGTTAGCATATTGATTGTATCCGTTTCCAATTCATGCTATATTACAGTTAAGGAAGATGGAGAGACTAATTAACGGTGATGATTATCATCACTGCAAGGCGCCAACGTGAGATTGGTAGGTTAGTAACGATCAGCGTTGTGCTCAAGTTAGCTCTGGCGAATAGGAATAACAAACGTATCGTACTACTTGAGGTAGTGTAACGGCGCTAGTTGCAGAACTAGGTTATTCCGAAAGCTTCGTGTAGTAAGGATTACACTATAAAATTGGTCTCGGAAGTAGTCTTCCGCAAGTATCAATCCGCGAATCGATCTGGTTCGCGGTTCTTTTTTGTCATTTGGATGAGGAGGATGAGCTATGTCAAAATTACCTGAAGGAGTCTGGAATCAGCAACCAAAAGAAAAAACATTTATTTATCATGGTTATAAGGCTACAATTCGCCAAAATAAACTGGGCGCCATGTACGGCTACGTCACTATTCCAGAAACCAACGTTTACTACGAAAAATCGCGGTTGGCCGACTGGGCTAGTTTTGACGTTCATGGCGGAGTGACACATGTTAGCTATAGCAAAGGGAATTTGATTGTGGGCTTTGATGCAGAACACATGAATGACTTGGTTCCGGCTAAGTTGGAAGCACAACAACAAATGATTGAAAATGAATACCGAAATGCGGTGGAATTACAAAAGGAATTTGGATCAGGAGAGCAACCTGATGCTACTTTATTCCAACTTTCATACAAGGATGCCGGTTTTATTAAAAAAGAGCTCAAACATTTAATTGACCAAATGTTTGTTTTGGAATAAAGGATCAGGCTATAATTTACCGAAAAATTATTGTTATCATTAAAGTAGTTCTAAGTCTAAATAGGGATTACGCCAAAATTCAATTTTTGGCGTAATCCCTATTTTAGGGTTCTATTTTTTTGAATAATATAAGTAGTAGCCAGAACCGATCAACAAAATTTCTATCGTTAATAAAATAATTAAGCGCGCTGAACGATTGACTAGCGGCCGATTTTGCTGTGAAGTCACTGAGAACTTAAAGTAATAATTGGGCGCCTGTTCTATTGGATTAGTAGTTAACCGAATAATTGGGCTGTGAGCTACTGACACGGCCACTGATTGTTGACTGACATTCTTTAGTTTTAGTTGGTACTGTCCAGCTGCCAAGTACGCAGGACTAGTGATTAATCCCGGATAGCGCGCTTGGCCAACTTCGTGTGAATTTTTGATTAAGGTTAACCGGACTTTCGTGCCTGTTTTGGCAATATCAGAACAGTTAATGGTATTAAAACGTTCTGAAATCTGCAATGGCTGCGTTAGGTGTTGCCCGGGTTTTAGTGTAAGTTGGCTCATTTGAAAATAACCTGGGACTGATTGGTTGGTAACGGGAGTGCTGATCGATTGTGGCCGTGACCACGATCGAGTTAATAAGAATGGCCCAAGATTAGCAACCAGCAGCACAAGAAGCAAACTGAAATTAATTTTCTTTTGTGGTTTAAGCAGTGCAACTTGGGTAACCAATTTTGGTGCACCACTGGCCGCCAATGCCAGCAAAAATGGAATGACTAGTAAAGCGTAGCGCGCTTCAACTTCCCAGAAGAAAAGATGTAGAAAAAGTATGCCAAGGAAGCCTAACTGTAATAGTAGTTGATCAAAGTGGGGATTACGGATTTCCAACAGTGTTGCAATTAAAGCAGTAGTTAAACTAAATAAGTACAATACTTGTGTGAAATTAGCGACTATCGTTTGGAAGGCGGCCTGATGTTTAAGGTAAGTTTTTGGGACCTGCTTAAAATGATCTGGCCAAAGAAAAGCGCCCACGGTACCTGTAGACCACATCGTGATTATTTTTTTGCGGAATTGTTTGAGCAGGCCAATAAAGCCTAGTTGTTTCAAGCGCGCTTTAAGCGCCTGATTGACTGCCCGCTGATTTGCGGTTGCAGAACCAAGGCGAGTTGTTTGATCAATATCCGTTTGTGAATAGGCACCAAAGGATTGTGGATTCAATCCCATTAAGGTCCATGAAGTAGTTGGAAATTCACTAGCCGGATTTGGCGCGTAGCCAGTTGTTTTGGCCAATTGCTGAGTGAGGTGGCCACCAGCAATTAAAAGTAAGCCACCAATGATCGCCATTAAAATTAATTGACCAATTAGACGTCGACTAGTTGGGCGGCTGAGTCCCCACGCAAACAAAGCAGCAAGGCCGAAAACAATGGTGTTGCCTTTAATTAAGTAACCGAGGGTAAAGAAAAGAAATCCTAAGGTCAGCCAAATAAGTCGTCGTTTTTTTGTCCGACTATTGGCGGCCAAATCTACGCAAGTTAATAATAGTGTTGGGTAGATAATGACAATAATATCTGTATAAAAATCTAAGGCGTACCAATAAAATGGAACGAAAAGAAGACTAAGAATCAAAAATATGTTGGCAGAAAGCTGACCACGGTGGCGCTTTAAGAACCACCAGATTAATAGAATCGTGCCATCGATGTGAATGAAACCGATCAAATTTAAAAAATGACCAAATCCATTACCTTGAACTTGGCCAGTTAATTTCATTAAACCGGCCAAAATTAAAGTGATATTGACGTTATTGGGGTACCAAGAAAAATAGCGGAACCAGTGCTGCCCGCCTTGTGCAAGAGCAGCCGCTTGTAAACGAATTGCTGCCGGATCTAACGACCCCATGGCCACAATGTGTAAGCTTAACCAGACTTGGATTAGTAGCGCAATCAATGTACTAATGATTAATAAAATATGGATTATTCGTGGCTTAACCAAATTCAATTTTAAATAAGCCAGAAAAAGTAGCCCCAAACTTAACGTTAAAATGAGTAGCGCTAAGGCTGGTAGCCAGGCCAAATGTACCTGCCGATCGATTGGCGAAGTTAGGGCAGTAACTATTATTATAATGAGTGAAAGTGCTGTAATACCAGCAACACAGCGACGTAGGGTAAGTTGCATAAGGACGATCCTTCTTATAGTTTAATGATTGAGCAAACGGATTTGATCAGAAAAAAGGTTGATAAGTTCTTAATAAAATTTATTATACGCGTGAATGAAATTATTTATCAATTCACGGCCAAATTAATTTGTTAATGAAATTCTATCGATAGTGTGATTGTGGTATGCTTGATAAAAATTGTTGTGAAGTGAGGTACATAGTTGTGGAGCTTAAAAAAACTCACGCTAACGCGATATTTATCACGATGTTGTTTAGCGCAATTATTATTGAGTCAGTTTGTGCGGCGGTGTTCTGGGGCAAGCTGGATATTTTAACGTATAACTTTCCTTGGGCACAAATTTCAGCACACCAATGGGCGGGAATGTACCGACCACAGTTTGCGGGTACCTATCAGGTTAACTACCCGCCATTAATGCCAACTCTGTTGTGGCCAGTTGGCAAGCTAATCAATCATTTTGGCCTGAGTATCTCGGCTGGATCCAGTTTGCGTTTAGCAACATCCTTTTTACTGATTAAAGGATTGGGAATGCTGTTTCAGTGGTTGACTGCAGGCTTTGTTTACTGGAAAAGCAAACGACCAGTTTGGGGCTTACTTTTAAGTGGTTTAATCTTATTGAATCCTAGTATTTGGTTTAACGCTGCTTTTTGGGGTCAGCTGGATTCAGCGTTGATCTTTTTTATTGTCGTTAGTTTCTATTATTTAAAACAGGAACGTTATTATTTGGCTAGTATCTGGTTTGCGCTAGGCTGCCTAACAAAGCTTCAATTTGTTTACTTAGTTCCAATTTTTGGATTAGAACTTCTAAGTCACGTTAAGTGGCAGAAAGTTTTAAAATTAGTTGGCACTATTATTGGAATTAATTTAGTTGGTTGGCTACCTTTTATGATTAATATGAAAACGATCTTTTTACCGTTGAAGGTATTTGGTAGCGGGACAACACAGTATGCCGATATTGTGGAAAATGGCTTTAATTTTTGGGCAGGGGCGTTAAAGGCGCGAATTTGGAATAAGCAGTTACGAACAACTGACCACATTGTTGGTTGGTTAACGTACGGCCATCTAAATACGCTAATTCTTGTTTTGATTGTACTTGCTCTATGTGTTTGGTACTGGTTAGTGGCAAAAAAGCGTGTTCGTGCAATTGGCCTAGAATACGTGGGCGCCATTTATAGCGGTCTAATTTTCTTTTTCACCATGTTGCAGCATGAACGCTACCAATTAAGCATGTTGGCCTTTATTATTTTACTGTTATTAACTTCAGCGAATAAGGCGACTTTGACGAATCGAGATTTAAGTTGGTACGCTGTTTTGACTTTAGGGACGTTTGTTAACCAGGCCGGATTTTACTTAGCTGTTTATTTGAATATGCAACCGCTTCGTTACGTTCATCTTATTCGATTAGGTGGTATTATTAACACGTTAATTTTCTTGCTTATGGTAGGTTTGTTTTGCTTTAAAGAATATCATGACGGCGAAAAGAGGCGGTTAGCGTGATAACCGAAGCAAAAGTTCTAAAGCGTAATCCAGGTCTAGATGCCGTGCGTACCTTGGCGATACTGTTGGCCGTTTTCAGTCATGCAGTTCCCGCGCATATTTCGTTTCAGCGTTTTTCACCAACGGGACAAATAATTAATTCAATGTTAGTTGCGTTAGGGCATATTGGTGTGCCAATTTTCTTCATTTTATCGGGTTATTTGTTGTTAGACCGAACTTATTCAGATAAGCAAGCTATTCAGCGGTTTTACCGCCAAAAAGTGTTGCCAATGGCTATTGCCTTTACTGCTTGGGTGTTGATCTATGATGTATTTCTCAAACTTTTACTGAAGCGACCAACAGGTATTCTGCAAGTGTTGGAAGATTTAACGTTCATTTCCCGGCAAAATGGTAATCCTAATAATTTAGGTAATTTCATGTGGAATGCTTGGTTTATGCCGGCAATTCTTGGGCTATACTTGGCAATCCCATTTATTTCCCGGGCAATTCATCAATTTCCGCGGCGGGGACTGTGGGCAATCTATTTGTTAGTAATCAGTCAGACGATGTTGATTCCAACAATTAACTTATTTTTAAATGCGGCTGGCAAGGTGGGATTCTCTGCCTCGCAGCTTGATCTTTCCTATTTTGGCGCTCGTAGCGCAACCTATTTTTTTGCCGGTTATTTGATCCGTACTGGTGCATTTGAAAAATGGCGAACGAGTTTATTGGGACTCTTTACGGTAATAACGACTGGGTTAATTATGTATACGCAGTATGCTTTTCAATTTACGGATTATACTCGCTTTAATGGCGGTCAGCTAAACATGCCCTATGAATACATTCTTTTGTTGCCGTGTGCTGCTGCTATAGTTGCTTGGGGTAGTCGCTGGAAAATTACGTCAATTTGGTTGCGGCGCTGTTTTTACACAACGGCGCAGCTTTCTCTAGGCGTCTTTCTAATTCACCGAATGGTCCAATTAGTGATTGAAAAGTTAGGTTGGTTTGCTGGTATGACACTGACACAACAGACATTTGCCCTTTGGGGTTGCCTAATCATTATCAGTTATTTATTGACGTATCTTTTAAGTAAATTGAGCTTTGTTGATCGTTGGTTATTGTTGGGACGGTGAAAAATTGAAAGATAAAAAAATAGTTTGGCCATTTCTGTTAGGCTTAACCGGGTTTCTACTTACCATGATTAGTGTGGTTGCCTTGGCGGAAATTCCCGATGCATTTCATCACGTGTTACGCTTTGGACCACTACTAATTTTACTAAGTGTACTGGCACTGATTAGTGTTTTAGTTCAATTAATTCGCTGGCTAAACCGGCAAAATCAACGATTAATTCGGCTGATTGGTTGGATTGTGGTGTTAATTAGCATTGGTGTGCAGCTCTTTTTGGCCTTTCGAGTTATTGGTGACAATATTTATGATGGCATGGATATTCGTTTTCAGGCAGTTAACTTACTCAATGGTTCACGCCACTGGATTCCCTATTTTCATGAATTGGCCCAAAATAATGTGCCAATTACGATGGTGGAATATGGATTATTAGCAATATTTAAGTTGTTACATATTAATGGTTGGCTTGGGTTAAATTTAGTCATGTTTGCTTGGATTGATCTGACAATTGGTTTACTTTGGTCGTGGGTTAGCCACCGGTGGGGTCAGCCCTATGCACTAATTTTATTAATACTTGCCGCAATTTATTTTCCATTTTATGGTTATGCATTATTTTTCTATACAGATGGGGTTGCTCTTTTATTTCCAGTACTGACCTTATGGCTTTTAGAGCGTTATTTTAAAGCGGATAAGCGTGGCTGGATTTTACTGATTATATTAGGAATTGAACTTTGGCTTGGTTTTTGGTTAAAGGGTAATAATGGTGTATTACTTATTGCGACGATCTTAGTTTTGCTTGGTGACCATTACCGGCAGGGGTGGCGAAAAACCGTGACCGCCATTGCGCTACTTTTAGTTCTTTTTGGCGTTGGCGTTGCGGCCACTCCACATTTGGAGGCCACAGTTGGCTACGAGCAGCCACAAAGCAAAAAAATGCCTTTACTCACTTGGACAATGATGGGCCTGAATTACGGAACACAAGGCTCAAGTAGTCATGCTGATACAGGTATGATCCAAAAACAGCCAACTTACGCTAAGAAGCAAGCACTAGCAATGACAACAATTAAAGCACGTGTTCGGAGTAAAGGTGTAGCTGGGCTTGCCGGTCACTTATTAAATAAACTTAATTTGATGTGGTCGGATGGCAATTTGGATGCCACTGAGACGATCAATCAAGCCCACTCATACGGCAAATTATTTCAATACCTATACGGCTCTAATAAGCTATTAATTAGTTCGTTAAACCAAGTTATTTACGTTACTGTTTTAGGACTTAGCGTAATTGCTGTTATTGGTTTTAGTGTGCTACCTAAGCAATTAGATTTAGAAATGAAATTTATTATTCTAACTATTTTGGGTATATTCAGTTTCCATTTATTGTTTTGGGAAGCTGAGGCCCGTTACGTCTTACTAATTTTCCCATTATTACTAGTATTAGCTATCTTTGGGCTGAAACAATTAGCGGTATTGTCGTTTGAGGATTTAGTGGGCCCGAAACTTATGCAGCAGAAGAGACTATTTAAAACAGGTTTAAGCCTCTTACTCGTTGCAGTTGCAGCAATCGGTATGCTAAGCGCGCGCCGATTTGTTGAAGCGCCAGTAACACAGAGTGAGCCGGTAGTTCAGCAAACGAAAGATTACGGTAATTATGTTCTTAAATCCGGGCACCAAGTGACACAACAGATTTGGCTATCTAAGGCGGCTAATGCAATTAGTATTCAAAATCCCCGTCATAATGGAACCAAAGATATCAGTGCTCGCGTAGTTCGCGGGGCAACTAGTTGGCGGCTTAAGGCCAGAGCAACTAACTGGAGCAGTCAACATAAGTTTAAAGCTGGTACTTATAAGCTGACTTTATATAATCACAGTCACAGAACAATTAAATTAGCAATTTTAGATAGTCGTAGCTATAATGCAGTGCCTGCCGCCAAGCCGCTTAACCAAAATAAGTGGCACCGCCAGTACTTGTTATTTAAGGTAGAAAATAAATGGCAACAGCCACTTTTCAGTGCAAAAAAGTTAGCACTCTTAATCATCTTAATTACATTAGTAGATGTTGGTTTTATCTGGTTACCTAAAAGTAACCGAAAAGGCGATTAGCTAAAAATAATTTCCAAATACGACCAAAAAAATAACGATTTAAAGGTTTTCACTAGCCTTTAGATCGTTATTTTTTACTCTAAATGATTAAGTACGCAGAATTTGCGAATAAAGTTTAACGCCGCTAAATAATCGGGTTCATTAGTTTGTTCGGTCATAAATTCCCGATAAATAATTTTCCCACTAGGGGCAACAATGAAAACGGCGCGTGCAAGCGTTGCGTTGGTAGGAATGTAGAGTGCCATTGCTTCACCAAATGAGGCATCAGCATCAGACAGCATTTCCATACTAGTAACGCCCCTAATTCCGCACCAATCAAGTTGTTCGGCACAAGTATTTGTTGAGATAGTGACGAAGCGTGCCGCTGTGACCAGATCACTGGCACGATTAAATTGAATGGTTTGCGTTGTGCAAACCCGGGTATTGATATTTGGGACCACGCTTATTAATAATGGCTTGCCCAACAAATCCTTGGTTGTTAAGCGTGTTTCTTCGTTTGCACTTTTTAACGTGAAATTTGGTAATAGATCACCTATTTCGGGTGGCGTTCCAATAGTGGCAAAGGGTTTGCCATAACGGTTAATTTGCATTGTAGGCCCTCCTAAGTTCATTATTAAACCTTTTACGCAAGCATAGCCTATTCGAAATAAAATGAGCAATTAATAAGCTTGGTTTGGAAATAATTATGAACAAATAAAAACGTAAGATTGGAATTAAATTAGTTTTAAATGAGTTTAAAATGTGAAAAAAGTGTAAATTTTAATTTTATAAATATTGGATTACTGTTATACCAGCTTTTAACACGCTAATAAACACTATTATATTAGTATTTACGGTTAAATGTATCCGCTATCAAGGCGTCTTTTGGCCTATAAAACGTTGACGCTTCTAATTTGTTATGTTAGTTTATTAAAAACAGATTAGAATTAAATTTACTTAGGAGATGGGCTTATGCGCGGGAAGAAATTAGCAACTGTACTGGGAACAGTCATGTTGGCTGGGTCATTATTATTGGCTGGATGTAGCAGTAGCGCCACTAACGGTGGTAACAAGCAGTCCGGTAATACAATTAAAATTGGTGGTAACTTTGAGCTTTCTGGCGCTGCTGCGGCTTATGGACAAGCAATGCAGCGTGGGACCGAGCTTGCCGTCTCACAGATTAACAAAGATGGTGGGGTCAAAGTTAACGGTAAAAAGCTAAAACTTCAATTAGTTCAAAAAGATAATAAATCCGATAATTCGCAAGTTGCGTCGGTTGCGTCAAACTTAGCAACGCAGAGTAAAGTAGTTGCCTCAGTTGGTCCGATCACTTCCGGTGCTGATTTAGCGGCCTTACCTAATTACACTAAAGCAAAAGTTCCGTTAATTACACCAGGTGGTACCCAAGACTCCTTGACAGTTCAAAAGAACGGTAAAGTTCAACCCTATATGTTCCGTTCATGTTTCGAGGATAGTTATCAAGGTAAGGCCTTGGCCAAATACGTTTATAGTAATATGAAATTAAAACGGGTTGCCATTTTGGCTGATAAGTCAACCGATTACGCACAAGGATTAACGAAGGCCTTCAAGAAAGAGTTTAAGGGCCAAGTTGTTCAAGTTCAGTATTACCAAGCCGGCGACAAAGACTTCAATACCTTGTTAACTAAGCTGAAAGGTAAGAAGTTTGATGCATTATTCGTTCCAGGTTATTACTCTGAAGCTGGTTTAATTGTTAAACAGGCTCGACAAATGGGAATCACGCAACCAATTGTTGGTGCTGATGGGTTCGCCGACCCTAAATTAGTTCAAATTGCGGGTAAGAAGAACGCAAGCAATATTTATTACACAACGCATTTTGATTCTAAGGCCACCAATAACGCTAAAGCAACAGCTTATATGAAAGCATACAAGGCTAAGTACAATGAACAAGCCGGTACGTTTGATGCTTTAGCTTACGATGCAACTTACATGATCAAGGATGCAATTGAAAATGAAAAGTCAGCTGATTCAACGAAGATTGCTACTGGATTAGCCAACTTGAAGAACTTTAAGGGTGTTACGGGCACGATCACGATGGATAAGAAACATAATCCACAAAAGCCAGTTATCATTGCAAAAGTTGAAAATGGCGAAGAAGTTCAGGCTACCTCCGTTAAATAAGAAGTGCGGCAAAGAAAAGTAATGCTCTGAATAGAACTTTTTATCCAGCGGCGATGATTCTATTGTCCAGCAAAATAAAGTACCGTAGTTTTACTTTGAGATGTGGGCCAAAAGGCAAATTTCCCGTGTAATCTCAGCTGCTAATTTAGTTACTTGCTAACGAATTAGTAGGTGAATTAGGCCCGAAATTCAACCTCCTTTTGGCCCATTCTCAATTTAAAAGTTATGTTAGTTTCGGAAGTATAAAGAAATGGAAGTGAAGCACTGTGCATACAGTTTTACAACAATTAGTTAATGGGTTATCGCTGGGTAGTATCTATGCACTGTTAGCACTTGGTTACACCATGGTTTATGGGATTATCAAGTTAATTAACTTTGCTCATGGTGATATTTATATGTTAGGTGCCTTTTGGGGCTATTATGTGATTAATCAGTGGCACTTTAGTTTTTGGCCAGCGCTGATTTCGGCGATGATATTCTGTGCATTGGCAGGGGTTATTATTGAATATTTGGCCTACCGACCATTGAGAAATTCGCCACGAATTGCGGCATTGATTACTGCAATTGGCGTGTCATTCTTATTGGAAAATGGAATGTCATACTTGTTTAGTTCAAATGTACGTAGTTTTCCGCAAGCTATTGCGGTTAAGCAGTACCATCTAGGTTCAGTAACGATTTCAAATATTCAATTATTGATCTTGGTTGTTTCAATTGTTTTAATGATTTTATTGCAATTAATTATTAAAGAAACCAAGATGGGCAAGGCAATGCGTGCTGTTTCAGTGGACGCCGATGCGGCTCAATTGATTGGAATTAATATTGACCGGACAATCTCCTTTACCTTTGCTTTAGGTTCAGCTTTGGCCGGTGCCGCAGGTGTCTTGATTGGTTTATATTACAATTCCATTGATCCGTTGATGGGCATGACCCCTGGGATTAAGGCCTTTGTTGCCGCAGTTCTAGGTGGGATTGGCTTAATTCCTGGTGCCGCTCTTGGTGGTTTTGTAATTGGCCTAATTGAAACTGCCGTTCAAGCACTTGGGTTCTCTGCCTTTAAAGACGCAGTTGTGTATGCCGTTCTGATTTTAATTCTATTAGTTCGACCGGCTGGTATTTTGGGCAAGAACGTCAAAGAGAAAGTGTAGGTGCCGAACATGAAGAAAAATTTGAAATATAATTTGACCTGGCTTGCCATCATGGTTGTCGGCTATATTTTAATTGATGTCCTTGAATTGGTGGGTGTCATTGATCAATTTGCTGAAACTACTTTAGTTTTAATCGGAATTAACATTATTTTAGCGACTGGCCTTAACTTGATTATTGGTTTCTCGGGGCAATTTTCATTAGGGCACGCTGGTTTTATGGCAATTGGTGCTTATACATCAGCACTAATTACTCAGGCGATACCAAATGGTGGGGGCATGGTACTTGGTTTAATAGCCGGAATGGCACTTTCCGCCTTAGTTGCTCTTGTCGTTGGGATCCCAACGTTACGTTTAAATGGGGACTATTTGGCGATTGCAACAATGGGAGTTGCCGAAATTATTCGGATTATTATGAATAACTTGAAGATCACAAATGGGCCAGCGGGCTTATACAACATTCCCCAATTAGCTAACTGGTCGGTGGTTTACCTCTTCGTTTGTTTAACAACAATTCTGATTGTTAACTTTATTCATAGTCGTGATGGTCGTGCGGTTATGTCCGTCCGTGAAGATGAAATTGCCGCTGAATCCATGGGTGTTAATATTACCAAATGGAAGGTTATTGCCTTTGTTCTTGGTGCAGCAACTGCCGCGATTGGTGGTGCGTTACACGCCAGCTATATCCAAACAATTGCACCGAATGATTTCGGTATTATGGAGTCAATTAACATTTTAATCATCGTTGTTATGGGTGGTATTGGTAGTATTACCGGAACCTATGTAGCCGCGATCGTTCTAGGATTATTGGACATGGTTTTACAAAATTTTGGGACTTTAAGAATGGTACTTTATTCGTTAGCCTTGATCTTAATCATGGTCTTTAAGCCTTCTGGATTGTTAGGTACTTGGGAGTTCTCAGTTCGCCGCATATTTACGAAGTTTAAGGCAAAGGGGGACGCTTAAATGACTTTACTAGATGTTAAGGGTTTAACGAAAAATTTTGGTGGCTTGACGGCCGTTTCCGATGTTTCGATGCATTTGGATGATAATGAACTGGTTGCCTTAATTGGACCAAATGGTGCCGGCAAAACGACGCTGTTTAATTTATTGACTGGCGTTATTGTTCCGTCTGAAGGAACCGTAACCTTACAGGCCGATGCTGGTTTGGAGGTTTTGAATAAAAAGAAGCCTTATACGATCGCGCAAGCAGGATTGGCCCGAACCTTCCAAAATATTCGTTTATTCAAGGGCCTGTCAGTTGAGGATAATGTGTTGATTGCCATGACAAGTAAAAATAAAGAGGGCTTTTTAGAAAGTATCTTTCGCCTGCCTTCTTTTTATAAAAAGGAAGATGAGTTGCATCAACAAGTATTAGATTTGTTGAAAATTTTTGATATGCAAGATGACGCTGATAAATTAGCAAAAAACTTGCCTTATGGTGCCCAACGGCGTTTGGAGATTGTGCGTGCACTAGCAACCAAACCGAAGATTCTCTTTTTAGACGAACCTGCTGCGGGGATGAATCCTGAGGAAACTGCGGACCTAACGCGGCTAATTCGCCAAATTCAAGAAGAATTCCACATCACTATTTTACTAATTGAACACGATATGTCATTGGTTATGAACGTTGCCGAACGAATTTACGTTTTGGAATACGGTCAATTGATCGCTGAAGGGACACCAGAAGAGGTACAGAAGGATCCAAAGGTTATCAAGGCATACTTGGGAGGTGAAGCGTAATGCTGCTACAAGTTAGCGATTTGGCTGTTAATTATGGCGTTATTCACGCAGTTAAGGGCGTCAGCTTTGACGTTAATGAAGGTGAAATCGTTTCACTGATCGGTGCCAATGGTGCTGGTAAAACAACGATTTTAAAAACAATCTCTGGTTTAATGCGTCCAGCCAGCGGTAAAATAATCTATGAAGGTAAAGAAATTCAAAATAAAAAGTCACAAAAAATTGTGGCCGATGGAATTTCACAAGTCCCTGAAGGCCGCCATATTTTCCCGGGATTATCCGTTTTAGAAAATTTACAAATGGGCGCCTTTTTACGGAAAGATCGAGACGGAGTTAAGGCGGATTACGCCATGGTTTTTGAACGTTTCCCCGTTTTAAAGGAACGGCGTGATCAGGACGCCGCAACGCTATCTGGTGGTGAACAGCAGATGTTAGCCATGGGCCGTGCGTTAATGGCTAAGCCGAAGTTATTGTTGATGGACGAACCTTCAATGGGCCTGGCGCCAATCTTTATCAATGAAATCTTTGATATTATTCAAGCAATCAAAAAACAAGGTACCACAGTATTATTAATTGAACAGAATGCTTCTAAAGCCTTATCCATTGCTGATCGTGGCTACGTTTTATCCACGGGTAATATTATCTTGTCCGGAACTGGTAAGGAATTGTTAGCCAATGATGAAGTCCAGAAAGCATATTTAGGGGGATAAAAGTATGAGTGTTGCAGATTTTATGACAAAAAAGTTAATTACGGCACAACCAACGACGCGAATTAATGATGCCGTTGATTTAATGAAGGAGCACGATATTCATCGTTTACCGGTACTTGATGGTGGCAAACTAGTTGGGCTTGTCACTGAAGGAATCATTCAGCGGGCATTGCCATCAAAAGCAACAAGTTTATCAGTTTACGAAGTTAACTATTTACTGACTAAAACAACTGTCGCTGATATCATGGAAAAAGATGTGTTGACGACGCCGTCCAATGTTGTTTTAGAAGACGCAATTTACACAATGCGTAAACATAATATCGGTGTGCTACCAGTTGTTGATGACGGGGCTTTAGTGGGCATTATTACAAATAACGATATTTTTGATGCCTTCTTAAACGTTGCCGGCTATAACGAAGGTGGCACAAGTGTTTCGGTGCGGGTTACTAAGGATGAAGCTGGTTTTCTTGCGCGCGTGGGCAATGCGTTGGCCACTAAGAATTACAATATTCTTACGTTAATGGTGACGAAGCGAGATAACGAAAAAGAAGTGGAGTTACACGTAGATACTAAGGACGCTGCTAGCGTGACTAAAGTTTTGCAGGATGCTAAGTTTGATGTTACGGCCGTTACTTCAGCTCAAAAAGCTTAGAGAGTGTTTGAAAATATATAGGAATATGCTTTTTTAAATACATTTATCTTAAATTGATCAGGAAAGTAATTGTAAAAGTATTTTCTAAATCTGATTTAAATTAATGGATTAAAGCGACACTGTTTGCAAGGTGTACTTTGGTCCATTTTTTTGTTGTTAAGTGGTGGGCTGGGTCATAAGTTGTAATGTGTTTGAAAAGGCACGCGCTATGCTAAAATTAGTAGATAGCTTTTTAACGGAATGGAGTGTTGATCTTGGCAGCAGAAAAATTTTATGCAATTGCGCGCGGACGTAAACAAGGCGTGTTTAAAACAACCTGGACACAGGCAAAGACGCTTGTTGAAGGCTTTAATGGTGCCCGCTACAAGGGTTTTAAAAGTCAGACGGAGGCCCGGGCTTGGTTAGCGGAGCAGCAAACGACAAAGCCAAAAGTGGGCGCCAAAACTAGCCCAATAGCGCCAGTCCAACACCAACCGGATACAATTTATTTATATACCGACGGCGGTTCACGTAATACGGGAAACGTTAACGGTCAGCACGTTAAGGCTGGAGACAAGGCGGCCTGGGCCTACTTGATTCAGTATAATGATCAAGAAGTGAGCGATTCGGCTGGTGAATTTGGAGCGACAAATAATAAAATGGAAATTACGGCACTGCTAGAAGGGCTGCGGTATATTGCGCAAACTTGGCCAGTGACAATACCAATTGTTGTCATAGCTGACTCACAATACGTTCTTAATGCGATTACTAAACGTTGGCTGGCAGGTTGGCAGCGAAAAGGATGGACGCGGGGGCCGGGTAAACCGTTGGCCAATAAAGAATTATGGCAGGCCTTGGTGCTACTATTACCACGCTTTAGTCAGATTAGTTATCGTTGGACTAAAGGTCATGCCACCAATCATGGGAACGTTTTTGTTGATCATGCACTCAATCAAACGATGGACGCCATGTCGGCCGATAATCCAAGTGGTCGGCAAGAAAACGTGTCAGGTAAACAAACAGCTAAACCAGTTAAATCGGCTGCTAAATCGCAACGGCCTTCACCGGAGTCAATGGCATCAATTCGTAAAACACTGAAAGAAATGGGTTATCTTCAGAATAAGGGTGAATCAGAGGATAATTAGATTTTGATAGTCATTATTGGTGAATAAAAGAGGGATGGTTAATGCTGTCTTCTTAATCCTAGCTCCTGCTATACTGAAGAAAAGAGCAGGATGTGGTTAATATGTGGCGTTTCTTTAGTGTTTATCATCAACCATTAGAATTATCTTTAGGAATAGCTGGGGCGTTGGTTTTTGTTTTATTTGCGCTTCGGGCATTAAGAATCAGTCGGTATTTTCTATGCGGGTTATATATTGTATTAGCCATCCTAGTGCTTGGAATTGCGATCAACCTTTGGCTAAGGGGGTAAATTAATGAAGCGGCTTCTTCAGAGTGGTCTCTATTTACTGGTTTTATTTGTTATTGCAGGGAGTTTATTTCGTTACGGCGGTTGGTTTTGGACGTTAATTTGTATCGGATTAATGTTATTTAGTCGCCAACTGGGTGTCTATTTTCAAAATAGGCGGAAGAAATAAGAAGTGGGGTAAAAGCTAGCTCTTTGCGTGTTATAAATATTTGTGCGGTACACCCGCTATTCAACAGTAGGTGTAGGCTATTTTTTAAAAGTGAATTTAACTTTTAAGTCGTAAATTTATCATTAAGTTCATTGAATTTAGCGGGAGAATATTTATTTTTGTGGTACGCTAAGAGACGTAAATATTTTTTGGAGGAGCTCAATTTTTATGAATAGGACATCACGGCGACAGCAGAGGCCAGCGCGTAAAAAGCATCATTGGATTTTATGGACACTGTTGGGAGTATTATTAGTTTTACTTCTTGCTGGCGGCGGTTTTGCCTACAGCATCCTACACAAAACACAAGCATCGTTTGATAAAATGTATTCGCCAGCTACGACAAAGGCGCCCCAGGTAATTGAACAAGGCAAGCCGGTTTCAATTTTATTTTTAGGGGTTGATACTGGTGCTGATGGGCGGGTTGACCGGGGAAATTCGGATACTTTGATCGTGGCAACTTTGAACCCGAAGACCCACAAAACAATGATGTACAGTATTCCCCGGGACACGCTTGCTGAAATGTCTGGTGATAAGAAGCGTAATATGCAAAAAATTAACGCGGCTTACAACATTGGGAGTTCAACGATGGCCAAGAAGACCGTTAGCAAGTTATTAGGGATTCCGATTGATTATTACGTGACCGTTAATATGGGTGGTTTGCAGAAGGTCGTGGATGCTGTTGGTGGCGTGACGGTTAACAGCCCGATGGTGGTTTCCCTTAACGGCATAACGATTCCAAAGGGTAAACAGCATTTGAACGGTAAGCAGGCGCTAACTTATGCACGAATGCGTTATGAGGATCCCCGTGGTGATTATGGCCGCCAAATGCGGCAACAAGAGGTTATCCGGGCAGTTATGAAAAAGTTGGCTTCACCTAAGGGAATTAGTCATTATGATGCCCTTTTAAAGTCGCTGCAACCTAACGTACGCACGGATCTACCATTTAATAATATTATTCGGTTGGGGCTCAAGTACCACAAAAACGCTGACCACATTTCTTCGCAACATTTACAAGGGCAGTCTGCGTGGATTAATGGTAGTTCCTACCAGATTGCGTCAACTAGTCAATTAACCAAGGCTTCGAACAAAATGCGTGCAGAAATGGCTTTACCAAAAAAGCAACTTGATAATGATGAAACGCGCTTAAACGCTTTGAATCCAACCTTTAATGGCACAAGTAATCAAACCTATAATACTTTCGGGCTTGATACCGTCTACTATACGTATAATACCTATTAAAATTCGGTATCTAAAAATGCTCCGCGCGATGGTTGTCGTGCGGAGCATTTTTACGCGCAATTAAATAACAAACTAGTTAATTAAGAAAATCTAAGGCTGCCTGGTAATTGGGCTCGTTGGTCTGTTCGGTAACAATTTCGGAGTATTGAATAATTCCTGCAGCGTCAATAATAAAGATTGAGCGCGCTAAGGTATTATTGCTAGCGACATAGATGCCAAAAGCATCCCCCAAAACGTGTTTTTCGTCAGCCAACATTTCCATTCGGGTAACACCTGCTGCAGCGCACCAAGTAGCCTGTTGTGCTGGTGTGTTAGTTGAAACCGTAACGAAACGAATGTTAGGAATTTTATCAGCATCGGCGTTAAAGTGTTTTGTTTGAATACTACAAACGCGAGTATTGATATCCGGTACAATACTAATGAGCGTTGTCTGGCCAGTTAGATCAGTATTGGTCACTGCGTGATTATTTTTATCTTGAACGACAAATACTGGCAGCTTATCACCAATCTTTGGTGGCTGTCCGTTAGTTAATAGTGTGTTACCGTGACGTGTAATTTCCATTAAAGTTCACCTCATAAAATTTAGTCTATCCTTATACTAATAGAAAATAGTTAATGTGGGAAATAATATTACTTAAACGTGGCGGGTTATTTAGTAAACTCAACGACGTATTGACCTTGACCATCTGACGATACGTGGAAGTTACTGAAATTGCCCATGTTTTGACGTGCCCAATTAACGGCGTCAGTAACGTTTGAAAAGGTTTGGCCACTACTTGTACCTGTTGAGCTAGTATTGCTGCTAGCGGCCGCCGAATCACTTTCAGCGGCTGCTTGACTAGCCGCTGAAGCTGACTGTGAATCAGCAGTGTCGTCATTAGCGGTAGTGTCGTTAGTTGTATCACTGGTATTATCAGTTGTTTCGGATTTAGTGTTTGCCTTTTTGGGCTCGGAGGAACTACTACTTGTATTTTGACTGGAACTACTTGTATTGGTTGTTGTGGAGTCAGCGTTGTTTTCAGTAGTAATACTAGAAAATTCAGCGTAAATACCAAAAATGACAATCAAGATAACGATAACAACCAACCACCACTTGTTTCGTGAAAAGAATGAAGGCCCACCAGGCTGCTTTTGGGGCACTCTTTTACTTGGTCTAGCCGGCTTTTTTTCTTGCTTACGCTGGTCACTGCGGTTAGCGTGACGGCGAGCCATTCGACTATTTGGTTCATTTGGATTTTTCATAACAAAAACTCCCTTACTGCTTGATCAAATACTGTAATAACGATGATAGTTTATATTTGGAATAACAACTTTTTTGCGAAATAGTGAAGTCTGTTTCTAAACACTTAGTTTACCATGCTTAATTGAATAAATTTTAAATTTGTTTTTTACTTAGTTTAAATTTAGGAAATTCAGAGAATCTTTAGAAATTGATGATAATCTATTTTTGCTGGATTAGTAAATAACAATTAAAATACTTTTTGGTTGAAAATCTGACAAGCAAGTCGCTTGCAATCTAACGTAACGACGCCTAATCTAGTCATTATTGAATTGAAATGGAGTGATTTTACTATGGCAGTTATCGAAACCCCGCGTTTGCGGTTACGTCCGATTACTATGACGGACGCAGTTGATCTATTCCAAGTATTGCGGGATGCAGATGTTGTGAGGTATTTACGTTATCAACAGGCAACTAATTTGGCTGCTATCCAACAGGAAATTACGGACCATTTTGGTCGTGACATCAGCACTGTTTTTGGAATTGAGCTAAAATCCAGCAAAAAACTAGTTGGTTTTTTTGAATTTCATCCAAATGGAAATAGCGGAATTCTAACTTATGCGTTGGCACAGGCCGATTGGGGCAAAGGGATCGTTCCTGAAGCTGGCCAAGCATTAGTGCGTTATGGATTTGAAACACTGAATTTTCAGCGCTTAGAAGCCCATTATGCAGCGATAAATCAGAAATCAGCACGCGTGATGGAGAAATTAGGTATGATTGATCGCGGAAAAATACAAGATTTTCGTTCCCAGACTGGTGAAATTATTAGTGTAAAAGCCTACGATTTAACTAAAGAGCAGTGGCAGGCTGAGCAATTGAGTGCACTGGGCTAGAGTGTATTTTGAAAAGCGCTCTGAATTATCAATTTTGACGGAGTGGTGTCCTTTTTGAAATAATTGGGAACCAAACAGATTAGCCCTTATCAACAAGGTTGGTAGATTGAATACCCACTGCAACTTGCTAATAGTTTAAAGCAAAATGTAGTTGGGATAAACTTAAATGCTGTTTAGTTTCACGTGAAACGCTATTCAGTCAATTATGAATCAAACGATATTTTAGTGAATTTTACTAGCATATCGGTTGATTCTTTTTTATTTTGGCTTGCACTTAATACCTATTCGGCGTATGATGAATTCAATTAGAACATATGTTCCCTAAAAGCTTAAGTGCTTTAGTTTTAAGGTGGTGGAGAAAGTGGATTATTCACATGAACCACACGGTGTTTATTTTTTAATTGATAATAAATCCTTCTACGCTAGTGTTGAGTGCGTTAGTCGAGGATTAGAGCCACTCAAGACTTGTCTGGTTGTGATGTCAGAGGCGGATAATACTAATGGTGGTCTGATTTTGGCAACATCGCCTATGGCTAAACAACTATTTCATATTACTAACGTTAGTCGCAGGCGTGATTTACCCGATGATCCCCGCTTAATAATTGTGCCTCCACGGATGAATTTATACATTAAAAAGAATTTACAAATTAATACAATTTTTCAGCGTTTTGTTGCGGATGAAGATCTTTATCCCTATTCAATTGATGAATCAATTCTGGATCTAACACATTCATGGCGCCTGTTTGGTTCATCGCCGCAACAAGTTGCTCAACTAATTCAAGACACCGTCCATAAAGAATTGGGTTTACGATTGACCGTTGGAATTGGTGAAAACCCACTGCAAGCAAAGATTGCACTAGATGTTTACGCTAAGCATGATCAGAATTTTATCGGTCAAGTTACTTATGCAACAGTACCAACGAAGCTTTGGACAATTTCAAATTTAGTCGATGTTTGGAGTATTGGTAAAAGAACGGCTCGACATCTAACACGACTTGGGATTACGAATCTATTTGAGCTGGCTCACAGTAATCCGTATATGTTGGTGCAAGAAATGGGAATTATTGGTGCTCAATTATTTGCGCTGGCTTGGGGAATTGATCGGAGTAAGCTTTCCCAACGAATTAAGCCTAAGGATAAGAGTCTAGGAAACTCGCAAGTTTTGCCGCGTGATTATAGTCAACAGACAGAGATTGAATTGGTGATTAAGGAGATTGGTCAGCAAGTGGCCGCACGAGTTCGACATCACCATCAATTAACAAGTTGTCTTAGTTTGAGTATTGGTTTTGCTTATGCCGCAGATACTGATACTAAGCGCAGTGGGTTTTCCCACGAGTGTAAGTTGGAACCAACAGATGAAAGTCGTTTAATTACCGAGCAGCTACTGCGATTATTTCGCCAGTTTTGGCAGGGCGAGGCGATTCGAAATATTGCTGTTTATTGCTCACGATTGTGTGCTAACACCGGGGAACAGTTAGATTTATTCACTCCCCTTCACCGCCAAATTAAACAACAGCAATTTGATCACGTCGTTGATCAGGTTAGAGCTAAGTTTGGGACAACATCACTTGTCATGGCCAGTAGCCTGTTGCGAGGTGGAACGCTTATTCGGCGAAGCGCGTTGGTTGGCGGCCATAATGGAGGTAATAGCTTTGAATGATCAAATTTTAAAGCGGGAAGCAAAATTAATTGTTCAGCGCTGCCAGGATCAATTTAAGCAGAGGCGACAAACGCGCTACTGGATAAAAGTTGTCAATGACCGCTATGATCAGACGTATAATTTTTTCTTTAATTATCAACGCCTACACCAAGTTGAACGATCAGTGCCAGTACGAACGATTACTGAATTTGACTTGCATCGGTTAGAACTATTGATTCAAGAAATTAAACGTTTAACGGAATTTAATATTGAATATGAAGGTTTTTATCATTTCTTATGGCCTAGCTCACAACGGCAAATTCAGAAAAGAGGGAATCAGGTCGAATGAAAGCAAGTTATCAATTTTCAGATAAGGTCGTTCAGCACTTCTTTGATTTCGACTACCATGATCGGGGCATGCTTAAGTGGGGTGGATTTTTCCTATCGGATCATACCCGGGCACTGAAACAGTTGCTTCTTGCCGAACAAGAAATTCAGCCTAAATCTGAACAATCATTTGCTGAAATAACTAGGCGACTGGAAAAAGGCTGGCGTAAACAGTGTTTAGTTTACGTTCAACAAAAAGTTGTGCAAAATGGAGCCTATCTACCTGATGTAGTTGGAATTGTTGTTGGCTATGATGAGGCCAATATTGTCCTGAAAATTAGTCAGTTGACAAAGACAGTGGCACTCACCGATATCAGAAATGTGTCGTTTCAACCATAAAAAGCTCTGTGCTGCTTTAATTAAATTTACTACGTTATTCGCTAATTTTTTAGAAATGTATATTCGGATACTTTTTCAACCACGGTTTTCAGCCACAGTCTAGCATGAGGTAAAGGGAGTAGGGTAATGCAAGCAAAAATTGTACCAGGGGATTTCTTTAGTTGGTTTTATAATATTGTGCCAAAACAAAGTTCAAATGAATTAATAGCGGTACTAGAACAGGCAATGGAGGAACACTATTTGGTAACAGTGTGGTTGTCGGCCGCCTGGTCTGGGAAAAAATGTCAGGGTTATCTAGTTGATTTTGATCCACGAGGATTTTTGATTATCGAACAGGCAGGTAAGCCAATTCAACTACCATTTAAAGCAATTAATTATGTTCGGTTGGCTAATAAACAGCGGCGGTTAGCTTATTGATTGCAAATTTTTTAATAAAAAATAGCCTGAGAATTACTTGGTAAATACGACTATTTACCGATTAATCCAGCGACTATTTTTTTGATTATTTTAGATTAGCAATTGCTTGAAAGTCATCATCAGATAAATTGATTGCAGTTGCAGCAACATTTTGGGCCAGATGATCTAAGCTAGCAGTTCCTGGAATTGGTAACATTACTGGTGAGCGTTTTAATAGCCAAGCAAGGGCGATTTGTGCAGGACTTGCCTGATATTTATCCGCAATCTTTTTAAGCACGCTACCCTCATTAGCTAGCTTACCAGTTGCTAATGGGAACCAAGGTACAAAAATAATTTTGTGTTGTTCAGCGTAATTCAAAACGTCCTCATCGCTGCGATCTGTAACGTTATATAAGTTTTGTACAGCATCAATGTGAGCAATCTTTTCTGCGGCTTGCAATTCAGGAATTTTAACTTGGCTTAAACCAATGTGTTTAATTTTTCCCTCGTCTTGCATTTTTTTCAGTTCGCCTAATTGATCTTCTAGAGGAATCTTAGGATCAATTCGGTGCAGAAAAAGAAGGTCAATACTATCAACGCCTAAAGTGCGTAAGTTAAGCTCGACTTGTTGGCGTAAATAATCTGGTCGACCATCAGGAGTCCAAAGATTTGGTCCTTGCCGAGTTTGACCAACTTTAGTTGAAATAAAGATATTCTTGTAGTTACCTTGGTAAGGTGCAAAAGTGTCACGCATAAGTAAGTTAGAGGTGAAAGGACCGTAAGCATCAGCGGTATCAAAAAAGTTGATTCCTAGGTCTACCGCCTTAGCTAAAACGCGGCGCGCATTTTCTGGGTCTGCAGATGGTCCCCAAACACCAGAACCAGGTAATTGCATTGTACCGTAACCGAGGCGATTAAACGTCTTATCGCCAAGTGTCAAAGTACCAGCAGTTGTTGTCATAAAAAAGCCTCCTTAATAATTTACTACACTGTAAGAATCAATTAATATTGGGGAATTGTCAAGCATTTAGCTAAGTGAAAGTGAGTGATTGGATTATGGCTAATCAGTTATACCGAGCAATTTTTAATTATCAGGGAGAACATTACTATTTGTTTGCCTCTGATCAGGGTTTAGTTTTTGTTGGTAGTCCAGATGCTTCAATTGATGAGGCCCAACACTATTTGTCAAGTTCTGAAGTAGCGAACGCCAAAGAGAAATCATTGGCCAACTACGAGCGGCAACTAAACGACTATTTTACCGGTAAACGCTCAGTGTTAAGCATTCCGCTTGATGTTCGAACGGGAACAAAATTACAACAGCAGGTTTGGCAAACGCTATTAAAAATTCCATACGGCCAGACATGGACCTACACCGAATTGGCCGCCGCAAGCGGTTATCCTACGGCAGTTCGTGCGGTTGCTAGTGCAGTGGGAGCCAATCCATTATTAGTTGTGATTCCTTGTCATCGAGTAGTACGTAAGGATGGCAAGCTTGGTGGCTATCGTGGTGGTTTGGCAATGAAACAGCGATTATTATCATTAGAGGCATAAGGGTACTAAAACAATAAAACACTTTATACCAAGTTCTTCGGCGTATATTTTAGAGCAATGATCGGAAATAGTAAGAGGCTAGGACTTTTGTCCTAGCCTCTCCTGTTTTAACTTTGTTTATTTTATAATAAATTTTAAACGCATTTAGTTTAAGCCAAGTCGTGTTTGAAAAATATCTCTATAAAGTATCTCTATTATAGTAGTATTTTTCCCGACTAATTTGGCGTAGATGTTTTTCCCAACACTCGCTAGTTATTACTCTAACTTTTGGCGACTGGCGTCACTACTTTACGCGATAACCAAGGTAACAATTTAGCGTAGGCAATCATGAAGACAATACTCACAATAACACCCTTAATTAAGTTAAAAGGTAAAATTCCAGCGAAGACCATTTGCATGACCGGGGCAGTAAATTTAATACCTGAGAATTTAAAGTACATTGGTAGTAAGACGAATAGATTGGCGAAACACATGAAGACAGTTAGCAATAAGATTCCAGAAGTGAAACCAGCTAACATATTTCCGGTGCTTGGTTTAGCCAAGGTATTGCGCTTTTGACCTCGTTTGAAGAAATAATAAACGGGTAAAGTGAAACACAATGTCGCAAAGAAGTAAGCGACATCGCCAATTAAGTAAGGAACGCCACCGTGAGTTAGAAAATCTAAGACACCACTAATGAAGGCCGTTGCAATCCCAGCAGCAGGGCCGTATAGGAACATCGTGATGAAGACTGGTAAGTTACTAAAATCCACTTTTAAATACGGAAAAGCGGGTAAAATTGGAAAAGCAATTAAAAGTAGTACATATGAGATAGCCGACATCATTGCGATTATGATAAGCTTGCGGACGTTTGATCTTTCCATATTGAGAACCTCTCCTTTTTAAACACTAAAAAACACACCACCCATGTCAAACAGAGACAAGAATAGTGTGCGCTTTATTTTATAGTCACAAATAAATAAGCCCAATCTTCTTTTATCTAGACTTTAACTATCGGTAGCGGGATTTCACCGCTTCAGCCATTAACAACTAATGGGTCGTGGACTATAACCACCGGTCGGGAATTACACCCTGCCTCTGAAGACACATAACTAATATTCAATTTACAATGGTAATTGTAACACATATTTTTGTAAACGCAACCAGTTTGTTTTGGAATTATTTAGATATTCGCGTATTAAGCTAATTTTTCTTTGGTTTATGTTTAAGGTAACCTAGGGCCTCTAAGAAAATATCGGCCTTAAGGAGTAGGGCAACGACCACATAAATAATCGCGCCAAGGGCAATTTCGACAAGAAATGAAATTAGATGGCTCGGTAAACGGCTCGCAACTTGCCAAACAATAATACCCATAAATCCACCAGCGACAAAAAATTTCCATAGGTCATGAAACATTTGTTTGAGGTCTAAATTCTTTCGAACAACAATTATTTGGTAGCCGGTCACAAAAACTTCGGTAATCACCGTTGCAATGGCGGCACCATAAACACCAAAAAGTTTGATACAAATGTAGTTGGCAATAACGTTGACGCCGGCACCAATTGAAACTGATAAGGTATAATCACGAACACGCTTAACTGGCAGTAAGTATTGCCGACCAATTGTGTTGTTCCAAGCTATTAGCAAAATTATTGGTGTCTGAATAATCAACAGGATACCGGTCGTCGTAAATTTTGGCGATAAGAACCAAACAATGAATTTAGGTGCAATGGCCGACATGCCAAACATTAATGGAATTGCCAGTGCCGTCACAAATTGAAAGGAACGGTATAGACTACGGTGCACGGCCTCAAGCTTATTATTCGCAAAAAGATTGGCAATATGTGGTAACAAAACAACACTTAGTGAGGTAACGGCAACCATTGCCATATTAATAAACTTGTCAGAATAATCCATGTAACCAGCAGCCTGAACGGAAACCATGGCCTTTAGCATGGTCTTATTAACCATAATATAAAGTTGCATTGAAATTGTCGGAATAAACAGAATAAATGAAGGCCCGACGTGGCGCCAAATATGCAAGGAAGAAAGTGGTACCTTCTTTACTAATTTTGGTAGGTAGGGCCAGAGCATTGCGTTACCGACCAAGGAACTGGCGGATAAAATCATAATATATAGCCACAAATCACTAGGTTTATGGATAAAAGTAAAAATCATAATAATCGTAATTATACGAACGACCGAATTACGCAAGGTCGTTTTTTTAAAGTCTTCTAGACCCATAAAATACCAAGAGATATCAATAGCACCAGCGATTAAGCTTAAAGATTGCATTAAGAAGAAGAGCCGGTAGTGATGATCAAAGTGTAAAAAAACGAGAAATGCTAGGTAGGCAGCAAAAATAGTGATGATTTGTAATAGTTCAACTTCCCAAAAAATACGCGAGCGTTCCTCCAGATTATCCCGGTGGAAGGCAATTTCTCGATTTCCGTATAAAGTGATGCCTAGGGAACCAACTAAATAAAAATAAGCTACTATTGAGTTGGTGTAGGCATTAATCCCAGCACCAACTGGACCAATTACACGTGCTACATACGGTACTGTTATTAATGGGGCAATCAACACTAGTAGCTGATAGGACATATTATAAAAATAATTCCGGATAACCTTCATTTACGGGCGCCTTTCTAGTCGTGAGCTAAAATTGAAATTTGTTCAGGCGTCATTTTTGTTCTTTCAGAAGTACAGGACTTTTGCTTACCATTGGCCGGAACAATGTGAAAAGATTTAACGTGCCTAGGGCATTGCTCCGAAGCCGCAGGAGTTTTGGTGATATCCCCATACATTCGTTGTAAAATAGTTGCAGTTCCAACGGGAATTTTTACCTGCAGACCGCTAAATTCTATGGGCTTTACTGTCCTGACTTCTGCATCTGAAGCCCATTCGCGGCCAAACCCATACCAAGAAGCATAATTAGTAACGGTGGCCGCCCGATTATTTTTTCGTCTAGTCATTACACGATAGCGAATTTTTTTTAATGATTTGAGTGAAAACCAGCGGGTTGCAAAGTGAACTGGTGCGTAGGCAATCTTACCAAACCATGAATGGTAAATGTGGTAGTAACGCTCACGAATTATCTGATCAGTTAAATGAAAAGCGTACTTATCCCAAAGCCGTAATAGTGAATTATTGGCCAATTTATCAAACGGAATAATATCGACAAAAACAGTTTGACTACTAAACATAAAGTCTTCTTCAATCTCAGTTCCTTTATCAATAACTTTACTCCAAGTGACACCATAATCAGGGTCTAAATGGTCATTAATAATACCATATTGTTTGTCCGCGTTAAATCGTTTCGTTGCGGCGGCAATAAAGCGATCGTACTCTGGTCGTTTCATTGCAACATCAACATCGTCATCCCAAGGAATTATTCCATGATATTTAATGGCACCAAGAAGTGATCCGCCACACAACCAATAATCTATATTTTCTTCTTCACAAATAGTTATAATCTGACACAATAAGTTTAACTCACGTTGATGTAATAATTTTAAATCCAACATTAATCCCTCAATCTTCTTGTCTACTCTTACCTACTTTATTTTATATTTTAGCACCAAACAGTACGTTCGGCTACATATTGTGGTCGAACAGGACCGATATATTCTTATTTTATATTTATCCAATAAATAAAGGGCTTACAATGGAGTATCACTTTAAATTATTTAATGAAATTAAGTACATAAGGAGAGAACAGTGAGTATTGATGTAAAATATTTAGCCATAAAAAAGAAGGCCGTGATAAAATTTATTTCTACCTGACCTCTTAGTTATGCTTTTTCCGATAAATTCTAGTTAAATTCGTTAACTAACAACGATTGAGTATGATTAATGTTGTTCAGTAATTGAATCGTTGATGTTTGCCACTCTTGAGCAGTGGGAATGTCCTGCGTAAATAAAAATCGCAGTGGCATAACGAGTTGATTGGCAAAAATGTAGGCCGTAACGTGGTCAGTTAAGTGCTTGGCTAAAATAGTATCAGCGATTGTTTGTTCATAAGTTGACCACATTTTAAGCAAGCGTCCTTGTAAGGTTTCATCGGTTACGACTAATTTAATTAATTGGTTCATGTCCCGCCAAAGATTACCCTGGGATGCCAAGTGGATTAGTGTTGTTTGGTAGGCCGGCCAAATATTACCAATTGAAGTTTGTTGTTGAATCAGGTGTCTAATTAGTGAAAGTAATTCGTCTTCATTATAAAAAACAATATCGTCCTTGGTCTTAAAATAGGTAAAAAGTGTTTTTGGTGCAATATTAGCCGTTGCAGCAATTTGTGCCACTGTGACGTTGGCAAAGCCGTTTTCTTTAAATAATTTTAGGCCATTCTCTGCGATTTCTTGTCGCTTTTCTGCCTTTTTTCGTTCACGTAAACCCATTTGTTTCCCCCGTAATTATTTATATTCGGAACCTAACTGATAAAAGAGTAAGCCGATAACATTTTTAAGTCAAACTAAAATGAGAGTTGTTTCATTTTGGTATTCATACAGACCCTGTTTAGTTGGCCAGGTTGCCAGAGGCACTAACTAACTATTTAAAATCATAGCGGCTATTTGCTGAAAAACAAGCAGTGTGACTAAGCCGATATCATTTTATTTTTTTGTGTTGCAATGAAATTATAACGTTAACACGACACGAAATTTATGACTACTTTCAAAACCGGCTATTTAATGGAAAATTAAAAATAAACTTGCCGAAATCTATTGCTTTTTAGTAAGTAAATGTTATACTTACATATAGTAAGCAAACGAGAACTGGCCTTATATAACTTATAAAGTAGTTTTAGTTTGTTAATCTAAACTGACAAAGGGGCGTTTAAAATGACTGTTCAACTTTATACGTCATCAAGCAATGCATCCAGCCGTAAAGCGCGTGCATGGTTTACTGATCACAAGATTCCTTTTACGGAACGTAATATTATTGCGCAACCGTTAACTCAGGATGAAGTGAAACGTCTGCTGCGTCTGACCGAAAATGGGTCGGAAGATATTGTATCAACACGTGCTAAGATCTTCAAGAAACTTAACGTTGATCTAGATGAGATCTCAACTAGTAAGTTGATTGAGCTCATCTCGCAGCACCCAGATTTACTCAAACGGCCGATTATGTTTGATGAGAAACGATTGCAAGTTGGCTATAATGATGAAGAAATTCGTCGGTTCTTACCACGGGAAACCCGAAAAATGGAAATGTTAAAAGTACGTTCACGTTTGGCAATTTAAAACAAACTAAAAGTGGGCTAAAAGGTAGACTTTATGGATGACACACTGACCAGATCGTTGATTGACTGGTGAGCGAGGTGATTCTGATAAAGCGACTACCTTTTGGCTCACTTTTTTTATTAGAATATTGTGTCAAAACTCGCTGAGTTAGAGAGCAATATTAATTAATTTAGTTACCCAATTTTTTTGCAATTTCCGTATAATATTCCGCAAAATAACTGTTTTTCAAAAAGATCAGATTAATTGGATGATTAATTTTAAATCCGTCTAGGGGCAATTGTACCAATGTATTTTTCTCTAATTCTGATTTAATAAGCGATTTATACATAAAACTGATCCCCACGCCCTTTTTTAACAGCTCAATGATCGTTGTTGGATTGGCAATCTCAATTCGTTGACTAAACTCATCAATCTGATAATTTTGGGTTGCCAGCCAATTAGCAAAAATGGCCCTCGTTCCGGAACCACTTTCTCTAATTAAAAGTACTTCCGATAATAAGTCGGCGATTGTGATTGTCGTTTTGTCTAAGAGCGGATTTCTTTGACTGGTAGCGCCAATAAATTCTTCGTTTTGAATCGTTATCGCATCAAACTCGGTTTTATTAAAATTACCTTCAACAAGACCCAACTCAACTTCACCTTGGCGCAAGGCGGTTAGAATTTCAGTTGTGTTATCAATTAGTGTATGAATTTTTGTCGTTGTGGGCAGTAAATTTTTAATCAGTTGCGGCAACAAGAAAGTGCTGAGAGAATACGTTGCTCCAATTTTGACTACTGGTTCCTCAGAGTTAGTCCTTATTTGCCGCAAGACATGCTCATTTTCCAGTGAAATTTTATCGACATACTGGACTAATTGTTCGCCGGCATTGGTTAAATGAATATGGATGCCATTTTTGGCAACTAGTTTAATTTCTAATTCTTGTTCTAAACTGCTGATTTGTTGTGAGACGGCTGGTTGGGTAATAAATAAGTGTTGTGCAGCTTTAGTATAGGAAAGCGTTTTGGCCAAAACAGCTAACGTTTTATAACGGTGATCAAGCATATGGAAGTTC
This sequence comes from Loigolactobacillus iwatensis, assembly GCF_003950295.1. Classification (GTDB taxonomy): domain Bacteria; phylum Bacillota; class Bacilli; order Lactobacillales; family Lactobacillaceae; genus Loigolactobacillus; species Loigolactobacillus iwatensis. Next base: position 107,773 of record NZ_RHNP01000001.1, on the reverse strand, counting down.
CTCCTGTCTTTATTATAAGTAAAACTTATTCAATACTAATAAATACTAATTTTTGCTTATCTAATTAGCATGATACGCTAATAGCGCATAAACAACGACAGCAGGAGGAAAAAGATGACGACATTAAAAACGCACAGTTTTTATTTAGCGGTACTATTAACGCTAATCTGCTCTATTTTGGGAACGTTATTAGGCGGATTGCCTTACTTAAATGTGATTGGCGCATTAGTGATCGCGTTAATTTTGGGAATGCTAATGCAACTTTATCGGCCGACCATTATCCGGGCCAGATCTGGAATTAGCTTTATTTCAAATAAATTTTTACGACTTGGTATTATTTTATTAGGGTTCAAATTGAACTTAATTGATTTGGCCCATGCAGGAGTCAAAACTATTTTATTAGCAGCCATTATTGTGACTTGCACCATCACCATTGGTTATAATATTGCCCGTAAGATGGGCGTTGAACCTCAGCTTGCAATTTTGGCCGCTAGTGGGACTGGAATTTGTGGGGCGGCCGCAATAATGGGAATCTCACCACAAATTCAGGTTTCAGCGGGTCAAGAAGAAAAAAAACGCGAAGATGAAGTTTTGGCAGTAGCGATCGTTGCTATTTTGGGAACAGTCTTCACTTTGATTGAAATTGGCATTAGGCCACTGCTCCATATGACGCCAACTCAATTTGGAGTGTTGACTGGTGGTTCACTACATGAAATTGCCCATGCAGTTGCGGCAGGTGGATCTAATGGTCCTATTAGTTTGGACACGGCAATCATTACCAAATTATCACGAGTGTTAATGTTGGCACCAGCAGCATTAATTATCGGTATCTGGTACCAAAAGAAGGTCAATCGCGGACAAAATTCGGGCCATCAGAAATTACCCGTTCCGTGGTTCATGCTTGGTTTTATTATCGCTAGTGTGATTGGAACTTTTGTACCACTTGGCACAACTACATTGGCCTGGTTGGTTAAACTGGCCTATCTGATTTTAGGCATGGCAATGGCCGCCTTGGGAATGAGCGTTAATTTCAATGTCATCTTGCATCGTGGTCGAAACGCACTAATTTCGGCTACGTTTACTTCCGTTATTTTACTAACATGCATGATTATTGTCAGCAAGTCACTATTTTAATAGGCTTGCTTGAGGCTGTGACATTTATAATTTATGTTGCAACCTCTTATTAGTATTTACCTGACTATTTTTTAGCTACGTTACCTATGACTATCTGTTGGGGCCAATAGTTGGTATGATAAGAGTGATTGTGATTTGTCCGTTAATAGTTAGGTTGACTAGTAACAGCGAGAAAGGATCTGAGTAAGATCGAACAGGAATCGTTATTTAATCAAAATGAGAAAAATCAACCATTAGCTAATCGTGTCCGACCGACTAATTTGGATAACTTTGTTGGTCAGCAGCAATTGCTTGGCCCAGGTAAGGTTCTTCGTCAGTTGATTGACCACGATCAAGTGACCTCAATGATTTTTTGGGGCCCGCCTGGTGTTGGGAAAACGACGCTGGCACGAATTATTGCTCGCCGGACCAAGGCTACTTTCATCACTTTTAGTGCGGTGACAACTGGCATTAAAGATATAAAAAAAGTGATGAAACAAGCAGACGAAAACCAGCAGTACGGCGAAAAGACAATCTTATTCCTAGATGAAATTCACCGTTTTAATAAAGCACAGCAGGACGCTTTTTTACCTTACGTTGAAAAGGGAAGTATCACCTTAATTGGTGCCACAACAGAAAATCCGTCATTTGAAATTAATTCGGCCTTGTTGTCGCGTACAAAAGTTTTTGTGCTAAAAGCATTGACGACGGCTGATATTAAGCAGTTATTGCAAAATGCGATTAATGATCCACGCGGTTTTGGCAAACAGCAGATTGAGCTTAGCGATGAAGTACTAACCATGATTGCGGACTTTGCTAACGGAGATGCCCGAACAGCACTGAATACGTTGGAAATGGCCGTTCTAAATGGCGAGCAAACTGACGATAAAACGGTGCTGACTAAGGAGGCCGTTGTGCAGATTACTGCCAAAAAATCGTTACTTTACGATAAACATGGTGAGGAACACTATAATTTAATTTCAGCCTTGCATAAATCGATGCGCAATAGTGATGTTGATGCGGCAATTTACTGGTTGGCTCGAATGTTGGAGGCCGGTGAGGATCCACTGTACGTTGCGAGACGGCTGGTTCGGTTTGCTAGTGAAGATGTAGGGATGGCCGATAGTCGAGCCTTAGAGATCACCGTTGCCGCCTTTCAAGCGTGCCAGTTTATTGGAATGCCTGAATGTACAGTTCATTTAACCCATGCAGTAACCTATTTAGCGTTAGCACCGAAATCCAACGCATTGTATACGGCGTACGAGGCCGCGAAGGATGACGCTTTACATCATTTAAGCGAGCCAGTACCGCTACAAATCCGGAATGCACCAACGAAGCTCATGAAGGACCTTGATTATGGCGCCGGTTACCAGTACGCACATGATACCAAGGATAAATTAACTACTATGCGTACAATGCCTGATTCATTGCGCGCTCGCCATTACTATCAACCAACGACCGAGGGTTCTGAGGCAAAAGTAAAACAGCGCCTAGAACAAATTAAGGCCTGGCACGCTGAACATGATGAATAAGGCGTAATTTAATATTGAATGGCAGTGGTAGGTGAATTAGTAATACTACTAAGAGTGTTTTCCAAATGCGACCTAGTTATGCATGCCGTTCATTGTTGCTAAATAACTAGTTAGAATAGGTCAATTACTGGAGACAAAATTTTTGTTTCCAGTTTTTTGTATTTTAAAGTGGGCTAACCTTAGTTGGCCTGGTTTAATGGCCTACATAATTGTCCATTTAATGATCGGTTAAGAACGCTGTTATAACAGGAAAGGCAACTAATAGTTGCGCAATTTCCAGTTTCTAGTTGCTCTAAAGCACGGAATATTTTCTTGTTATTGGAGAATTCTGTTGGCATACTGAATGTAATTTAAAGAAAGACGGGGAGAATCTTATGGCAACAGTCGTATTTGCACAACAACTTAGAAAGTTACGGAAAGAAAGGGGACTATCACAAGATAATATTGCGGCGAAACTTTATATTTCACGGCAGGCAGTTTCACGATGGGAGAGCAAGGATGCCACACCCGATTTAACCAATTTAGTTTTACTAGCCGATATCTTAGAGGTTGGATTGGATGAATTAATTTTGAGACAAGAACAAAATCAAAAGAACATGAATTCGGAGAAAGTTGAAGCCAATAATAATGATTACGTTGTTAATCCGACTACTGGAATCTATAAACATAGGCGACCAACTAATTTTTGGGAGTTTATGGCCAGTTACTGGTGGGTGATTTTTGCGATTGGCGGGTGGCTAACTTGGTTCCTACCGATAATCGTGCGCGAAATCTTTAAGGCCATTGGGTAAATTAAAAGAGGTCGGGGTATTTGAATGCCCTTCGAATAACCGTGCTGATCAATTCGATAGATATTTTGAAGATAAATAACTTTTTCAAGCACGTCTTCACTAAATTAGTCAGGAAAATATTAATAAGGGCCTTTACCAAAACGTACTAGTCTGATCGGCTTTTCAAAACGATAAAAAATTTCTTGTCACTTTTTATTGGCGGTGAATTTTAACTTTAGGGAACGAGTTAGTAAATGAAAAGTTGAATTAACAATGTTTTGAAAAAGATCACAACAAAAAAGATTGGAAATCAATCCAATCTTGCTAAACGTGTTAAAAATGATTATTTTTTTAAGATAGTTTAATTATCGTTGCGGTTACCACCGAACATTAGGACCAAACGCAACAATTGAAGGAAGGTCGATAGTGCTGCCGCCACATAAGTTAATGCCGCAGCTGTAAGGACCTTACGAACCATTGGAACTTCCTCACCGGATAAAACGCCACCTTCAGAAAGAATGGTCAAAGCGCGATGAGAAGCGTTAAATTCAACTGGTAACGTCACTAATTGAAAGAGTAACGCTAAAGAAAAAGCTGCAATACCTAGATTAATCAGTGTTTGGTTCCAACTTAGTAAAACGCCAATTAGGATAATTGGGAATGCGGCCGTTGAGCCAATATTGGCTAAAGGAACGATTGCAGTTCTAATTCGCATTGGCCAATAATTTTTCTTGTCTTGGACGGCATGACCACATTCATGGGCCGCAACGCCAATCGCGGCGACCGAGGTTGAATCAGCGGTTGCTTCGGAAAGGCTGAGTACCTTAGTTTTACCATTATAATTATCGGTTAAATTACCACTGATCTTTTGAACACCGACGTCATTAATGCCTGATTGCTGCAGAATATAGTTAGCAGCATCGGTACCAGTAACGCCACTTTGGCTGCGATATTGATCATAGCGCTTAAAAGTTCGGTTAACGTAGCTCGAAGCGGCCATTGAAATGATAAGGCCAATAATCACTAAAAAGTAGGTTGGGTCCCAGAAAAAAGGAAACATCTAATCAGCTCCATTCGTTAATCAATTACATTAGGAAGTGTCTAGAAAAAACGTTTAGACGCCGATTCGGACTTTGATTCATCCTAGTCCGATCGACATCGTCAGCGAAGTCAGTAATAATCCTCAATTGCAAAGTAGAATCTAAACACTCTCTAGTTTACGTTCGTGCGCGAAACTGGTTGCGGCACTTGGGACAAGTTATTTGAATTTTACCTTTACCCCGCGGAACGCGAATTCTCTGGTGGCAACTTTTACAGGTAAAAAAGCGGTATTGCTTGCGTTGTTGCCATTCATGGTAGTGCCGGCGAGTTGGTTTAGTCAACCAAGCTGTTCGCTGTTGAAATTTAGTGTTTTCGTGAGCGCGCTTATAAATGTTACGTGAGAAAATCCGCCAATAAGCAATGATCAGTACTAAAAGGCCAAGCAAGTTCAGCCAAACTGTGTGGACAAACATGGTCAATAGAATCAATACCAGTCCACAAGCAATTAAAAATTTATTCAAACTATCCATAATACCGTAACGGCCGCGCATAAACTGAGCGACTTTGTAAAGCCATTTTGGTGGTTGTTTCAATATAATCGGCCTCCCTTTTTGCTTAATAATGACACTATGCCAAATAAAAATTGAAAAGTCATCGGGCGAAAGAAGGAGAGTGACAAGAAACGATTAACTGTGCCTATTTTATGAGATAGTGCTTAGTCTTTGTACCGTTATCGTTGATCGTTAACTCATTTTTAATTGGACACTATTATTCGGTTACCGTCACTTGCGTTCTTGCTTGATAGTTTTGAACAATCATTTTAGCGATTGCGTTGGCAACATTGATGTTTTTTAAAATTGGGCCGTGGGAGTAGCTACCAATCGTATTTTTATACCGCATTCCCTCAACGTGATCTTCTGGATTGTTACCAAAGCCTTCGATCATTTTGCCAAGTGGCTTTAACTTATTTTTATCGTCAAAGTAGGTTCGGCCACTGTGATTTTCAAAGGCCTTAACGATTCCCCATTCAGTCTCGTATTTAGTGTCACCAATCATGCGTGCATCCGCCTTGAAAACAGTATGCAGCGGTAAAATGCCTAAACCTTTGATGGTTGTTCCATCACTTGTTTTATAGTAGTCACCGAGTAGTTGGTAGCCGCCACAAATGGCCAACATTGGTTTACCAGCTTCAATGTAGGCGCGGATTGTTTCGCCATGACGGGGAAGATCCTTAGCAACAACGGTTTGTTCAAAGTCTTGACCGCCACCAAAAAAAAGAAAATCATAATTTTTAGCGTCAAAATCTTGGGTATCAATACTAACGTTATCCACTTGGACACTAAAACCTTGTTGATTGAGTAAGTAACGCAAGACCTTAACATCGCCAGAATCACCATACGTATTCATGAGATCTTCATAAAGATAGGCAATTCTAATTGCTTCTTTATTAATATTTTCAGTCATCTTTTCACCTTATTCCAATTATCTAACTTGCTAAAATCATAGCACATACGGCGGTCCCTAGTCACGTGATTAGTGAAGTGATCTGATCCATCGTTTGTACTCATTTCTGTAGGTGCTATAACTTTAATGTGTTAAAAAAATGAATTTGGGTATCGTTTTAAGTACGTTGGTAAACTACTTTTTTCTGGCAAGATCACGGTGAACCCTGCCGTTATCAATTGAATTATTAGGTTGGATTAGCATTTATGGGGTCGCCAAATAACTTTTTTGTTGCGGCGTGGGTTGACTGATATTACCTAATAATCGGTAATAATTCTTAATTGCAGAGTAGAATCTAAACGTTTTTCAGATGCCATTTAATTTTGCCGGAAAGCTTTTTCCTGTTTAACCGCCAAGTGGGGTAAAATGAATCTAAATAAGTGAGTTAGTCTGGAGAAAGTTAATGTATTATTTTGTCAACACAAGTTTTAACCAAAAAAAGTCAGGAATTGAACACGCACAAATGAAGCGATTGGCCCTATTTAAGAATCACGGTGCTGCCGCACAAATTGTTACGCGCTTTTTTTCGTTGACTCTCCATAAGACACTGCAAGATGCTGGATTGGTAGATGCAGACATGGTTAACTTATTTGATTTTTTTCAGGATAGCTTAACTTTTAAAAAACGTTCGTTTAAACTTGCTGATCTTGCACTTAATGCCAATTTACAGGTTATCCTTAACGATGATGGTCGTAGTTACCTCGTCAAAGATGGTGCCCAGCTTGTGCAACGTATTCGGCTGCGGGCACCAGAGTATACGGACGTTGAAACAATTTGGACCTTTGACCGTTATAACAAATTAGTTAAATCACAGTGGTGGGATTGGCGCGGCTTTATGGCGTTAGAACAATGGTATGACGTTGATGGTCAAGTTACAGTTGAGCAGGTGTTTGCGCCTAGTGGTAAGCGGATTTACCAAACATTTCACACCAAGGACCAGCACGGTAAACTGGTAAATTCGTTATACCGAATTAATGATTGGCACGGTCATGAGTATTCTTTCACTGGGGAACAAGCATTAATGCGTTTTTTCTTAGATGAATTGAATAAGGCTAATGGGCAGAAAAACGTTTTTGTGGCCGACCGTGCCTTTGAGTTATCTTGGTCACTGCTAAATATGAAAACACAGGCCTTTAAACTATTACACTTACACGCCAATCATTTAAATAACCCTAATAATCCGGTGACCGCTAATCTAAATTATAATTACGAGTACGCGATTAAAAATCGCCATAGTTGGCAGGGGATCATTGTGCCTACGCAACAGCAACGGGATGATCTCATCACACGTTGGGGTGACCAAGTACCAATTTACACTTTACCGGTTGGCGTTGTTAGTCCGCAAACTTTAGCAGCGCCACCAGTGTCTTGGCGTACACGTTACGTTGGCCAAATTATTATGGTAGCGCGACTATCACCGGAAAAGCAGCAAGAAAAGGTTATTGCGGCCTTTGAACAAATTCACCAGCGCGCACCGCAAGCGCGCTTAGCATTTTGGGGATACGCTAATGGTCAAGAAGGCACGCGTTTAAGAAAATTAGTGACGGAAAAAAAGCTACGTAATTTAGTAACTTTTCACGATTACACGCGGGATATTGCTGCGGTTTATAATCAAGCACAAATTTTGGTTTTAGCGTCTCGCTCGGAAGGTTTTTCGTTGGCCATATTAGAGGCGCAGTCCCACGGCGTACCTTGTGTTTCTTTTGCGGCAAAGTACGGGCCGCAGGACTTAATTAGTAATGATGTTGACGGCTATTTAGTGCCGGTTAATGATGTCAGCGCGCTGGCTAATGCCGTGGCCGGCCTACTTAATGACGATAACAAAATGCAACAATTTAGTCATAACGCCTATTTGGCAGCAAAACGTTTCTCTGAAGATACTGTTTGGATAAAATGGCAGGTTGTTTTTCAAGCGGCGCGGCAATTCTATAAGGGGGCGTAAGTGTGTTTTATTTTGTTAATGATTACTTTGTTGCCTTGAATTCAGGAATTGAGCACGCAGAAATCAAGCGCGCTCAATTGTTTAAGCACCAAGGGGTCCCGGCTAAAATTGTTACCCAAAGTTATAATTCAATGCAGTACGCCAATAAAATGCGTTTTGGACTAAGTCAAGATCAAGTCATTAATATGTATGATTATTTTCAAGGAATAGTTGATCTAATCCCTAAGGCCAACAATCAGCCAACGATTGCGACGCTGAATTTGGCTGCCGATTACAATGTTCTACCAGGTCATAATGTGAGTCATGTTTACGATGGTGATCGCTTGGTGATGGATGTTCATTTTATGGACGGAACGGTAGGTCAATTGGGGTGTGTGGATCATTTTGATCAATTTGGGAAAAAAGTATTGCGGACGTTGTGGGATTATCGCGGGTTTAAGTCACGAGAAGAATTTTATAGTGATAATGGTGATTTAGTTGGCCGGATTACATATAATCCAGCTGGAAAACGAGTGGTTGAAGAGTATTTTGCGCTTAATAAAGATGATCAACTTTATCTAAGTTCACTTCAATTAGTGAACTATCGGCAACAGACGCTTTATTTTACTAACCATACTTCATTATTTAGTTTCTTTTTGGACGAACTTAATCGTCTAGGTGGTGACCAGGCGGCGTTTATTGCGGATCGGCCTGGTATTGCTTACGATGCTGTTTTGGCGATGCAAACTAAGGCACCCAAGTACGTTAGCATTCCAACCACCCACACGGTCAATCCAAAGGACCAAGTCAGTGCTGATTTAGCCGGGATTTATGCCAACGCACTAGTTAAACAGGTTAACCAGTTAACTGGAATAATTGTGGCCACAGAGGATCAAAAACAAGATCTACTCAGTTGGTTCGGGGGCACACACTCACCGGTGCCAGTGTTTGCTATTTCGCAAATTGTGGTGCCGGATCAGATTGTGCAGGCGGCTCCGGTACCACTGGCTAAACGGCACTACCACGAAATTATTGTTGTTGGTCATTTAACTAAAGAACGGCAAACTGATCAGGTTATAGTAGCGTTTCAACAAATTTATGAGCTAGTACCTGACGCACGATTATTGATTTATGGCTACGGTGACCAGCAAAATGCACTAACTGAACAGATTAAACAGGCTGGTCTCGAGGATGTTGTCTTTCTAAAGGGCTATCAACCAGATTTACGGCGAGTTTACGACCAGGCCTGGCTTTATATTAATACTTCTAGTGGTGACTCGCAGCCCTTAGCGTTAGGCGAAGCTTTGAGTCATGGCGTACCAGCAATTGCCTATCGATTTAATTATGGGCCGGCAGCGTTAATTCAAAATAATGTTAATGGTTATTTAATCGAAAATGATGATATTTCTAGTTTGGCCCAGCAAATGCTGCGTGTATTAACGGATGATTTACAGTGGCAAACACTGAGTCATAATGCCTATACCAGCATGGCTGACTATTCTGAAACTAACGTCATGGCCAAGTGGCAATTTATTTTTAAATAATAAGTTAAAATTGTTGCAATTATCGTGTTTTGAAAGCATGATAATTGTGAAATTAGGATTAACCAATCAACTGGAGGTGCTTGTTATGCAGATTAAGTTTGATGAAGCTTCATTGACTAAACTTCAACCACATTTGGGAACGGGGAAGAAGTTATTATTAACTTTTGAAGATGGTGTCGGGCCCTATTCACAGCACGCGATGATTCATATGCAGGTTCAGTTCACGTTAAACGTTATTAGTGATGATATGGCGACAGAAGGTTATGACCAAACGATTAGTAGCAATTTAGGCGACATTTTAGTTAAAGGCTATTCAATGGACAGTTTGGATGAAAATATGGCGGTGCATTTGAACCAAACTTTGGATACCATGTTATTGTCTGGTGATATTGGTTCAATTGATGATAATATGGGCTTTATTGATTTTACAACTGCTGATGGGGTGAAAAAGAATCCAGCACGTTAATTACTATAATTTAAACAGTGAAAGCCAGTTTGTCGCTGAAAGCTTTAATCATGAAGCCAACGGGAAACGGGCTTTTTTTTATTAACTAAGATCAGTTGCTTGATTAACTACTGGTGTAATTACCCTTTAAAATACTATAATGGAGTCACTAAAAAATTTGAAAAGGTGACAAAATGAAGCGAATGCCAGCAAAAGTAACCGTTAATGAAACGGATGCACAATTGAACCAGATAGAATCAGAAGAGTCTTTTAGTCAAAATCAATGCTTTGACACGCAGCAAGTAGATCAAGAAGAATTCGTGGGTAGTTATTTCAAAGAAGTTATTTTCAAAAATTGTGTTTTTAACGAAGTTAATTTTGTTCGTCTCAGTTTGCACAATGTTATCTTTGATCATTGTGAACTGCTGAATAGTGAATTGATTGGTGCGGGAATGCAGCGGGTTGAGTTTCAAAATTGTAAATTAACGGGTAGTAATTTTGCCGACAGTGTCTTGCAAGACTGTCTTTTCGATAATTGTAAGGCCGACTACACAAGTTTTTCTGGTGCAAAATTTAAACGGATAAACTTCCAAAACAGTAATTTAATGAGCGCCGATTTTAGTTTCTTAAATTGGCAGCAGTTAGAATTTAATGCCTGTCAGTTAACGGCAGTTAATTTTCTATCAACAGGGCTTGCTAGGCTAAAGCTAAAATCAAATCAAATTGATGGCGTGAAAGTAACGGCGCAATCGTTGGTGGGCCTAATTGTGGCGCCAGAACAAGCGGTGGATTTGCTAATGGCGATTGGGGTTAAAGTAGATTGAAATTTGCAATTCAATAATTTTTGACGATGGATATAATTCTGCGTTTATGTTGATCAAAATAGCAAAGTGTGAATTTTTGAAAATATAGGAAAAAGCGATCGATTAAAAGCTTGGTTAATATAATGATCCAGATAATCCGAACTTAAATTAACTAACATTCACTTTTGTTTATGAAAATTCGCTAAAAAGCAATTGACGGATCAACTTTTATCTGTTAAGTTAGTCGGTAATAAAATTATAAGGAGTGGATAACCGTTATGTCTAATTGGGACACAAAGTTTGCTAAACAGGGCTACACATTTGATGATGTATTATTAATTCCAGCTGAAAGTCACGTGTTACCACATGATGTTGATGTGAGCGTTCAATTAGCAAAAAATTTGAAGCTTAATGTACCAATTATGAGTGCCAGTATGGATACTGTTACAGAATCTAAAATGGCAATTGCCATGGCACGTCAAGGTGGACTTGGGGTTATTCATAAAAATATGTCGATTGAGCGTCAGGCTGACGAAGTTCGTAAGGTTAAGCGCTCAGAAAGTGGCGTTATTGTTGATCCATTTTTCTTAACGCCGGATCGACCCATTCAAGAGGCTGAGAACCTAATGAAGCGTTACCATATTAGTGGTGTACCGATTGTGGATTCGATGGAAGCTCGGCATTTAGTTGGTATTATCACCTTCCGCGATATTCGTTTTGTGACGGATTATACTGGCAGGATCGACAGTGTTATGACTAAGCAACAGTTAGTGACCGCACCAGAAGGAACGCCATTAGATGCGGCGGAACAAATTTTACAAGAACATAAAGTTGAAAAATTACCATTAGTTGATGAAGATGGTCGTCTAAGTGGTTTGATTACGATTAAAGATATTGAAAAAGTAGTGGAGTTTCCTAACGCAGCAAAGGATAAACAAGGTCGTTTGCTAGTCGCTGCAGCAGTTGGTGTAACTAGTGATACCTTTGACCGTGCTCAGGCCTTATTAGATGCAGGGGTTGATGCGATTATCATTGATACAGCCCACGGTCATTCTGCTGGTGTTATTCGTAAGATTAAAGAGATTCGTGAACAATTTTCTGATGTAACTTTGATTGCTGGAAATGTTGCCACTGCAGAAGCAACACGAGCACTTTATGACGTTGGTGTCGATGTCGTTAAAGTTGGAATTGGCCCAGGATCGATTTGTACAACACGAATCGTTGCTGGTGTCGGTGTTCCACAATTAACTGCCATTTATGATGCCGCAAGTGTTGCTCGTGAGTATGGAAAGACGATCATCGCGGATGGTGGAATTAAATATTCCGGTGACATCGTTAAGGCCTTGGCGGCAGGCGGTAATGCGGTTATGTTAGGTTCAATGTTAGCCGGCACCGATGAAGCGCCCGGCGAATTTGAAATTTATCAAGGTCGCCGCTTTAAAACATATCGTGGCATGGGTAGTATGGCCGCGATGGACAGTACTCATGGGTCATCTGATCGCTATTTCCAAGGGGATGTTAATGAAGCCAATAAGTTAGTCCCTGAGGGTATTGAGGGTCGGGTTGCCTATAAAGGTAGTTTGGCCGATATCGTTTACCAAATGGTTGGTGGCTTACGTGCTGGGATGGGCTACGTTGGTGCGGCCAATTTACAGCATTTGGCTGATGACGCCCAATTTGTTCGAATCTCTGGTGCTGGTTTACGGGAATCACACCCCCATGATGTTCAAATTACTAAAGAGGCGCCGAATTATTCAGTTCAATAATTGACATAATAGTTAAGGGAGTGTGACACGCACACTCTAGAATAATATTCGAAAATAGTAAGAGGCTAGGACTTTTGTCCCGGCCTTTTTTGAATTAAATGGTATAGAAATTCAGCGATTGAAAAAACTATAATTGATCAGGAATGTACATTTTTGTAGCAAAAATGTACACTTTAGATGACAATTCTTATTATAGAGAAAAAATGAATGGCACTAGGGTGTTTTTCAAGTATGTAAAAAAATAAATAAATAGAAGAAGGTGAGCCTATTGGCAAAACGACCCAATCGACAAAAATTATTAAAAAATAAATTAAAACATTTGCAGCAGGTTAGTGAACACAAGCAACAGGCCAAAGCTAAAGCACAGGTTGAAGAACAACAACAGGCGATGGCAAAGAATCTTGCGTTGCTGTCAGATGAGGATGAGTCTAGCCAGCCAGTAGACTCACACAACACAACAAACACTAGTTTAGCTACCGATAGAGTAAATTCAAAGGTACCTATAGCGGATACAAAAACCCCCACCCAAGTAACTCAAGAATCTGGGAAAGAAGTTTCGGAATCAGTTAAAACAGCCCCAAAAGTAATAAAAGAAGAACAAAAAGTGACTACGTCAATTGCCGATGCGAAGCCAACTGCTACAGCAACGTTATTAAAAACGGCGGGGCAAGCGGCGGATTTAGTTACCAGTCCTAAAGTGGCTTCCAGCGCAAATCCCAAAACATCTAATCTAGTGGCTGAAAGGGCAGTAAATAAACCGGCCAATCAGGTACCAAACACTAAATCTGAGTCAGCAGCTGTAACGGTCCCTAATAAAACTAGTGCCAAAATTATGGATAAAAGGAAAAATAAAAAAGGTATTTCCTGGGAAATAATTGCCCAACAGATACAACAGAGGCTTACTCAAGGAAAAATCACACAACTACCTCAGTCGCCAGTTACTGCTGCTTTATTAATGGATCTAAACCAAAATTTACCGCATAGCTTACCGCAAAGCTACCAGCAATTTTTGACTAAATTCGGCGCAATTGATGCGTTCGGCTATTTCTTTGCCGGAAAAAGTGCAAATCCAGCGGCCGATCTCGCTTATTTAAACAAGGCAGTGGCAAATAGTTTATTACCCGAGGTAACTGCCCCACGCTTATTAGTCTTTGCGGCCAGTGAACAAGGGTTCCTGGCATATGATTATCGTGAAGAGATTGCCGGTGAACCAATTATTGTTGCCGGTTCTGGTCCGGAACTGCGGCAAGTGGCGATTGATTTCAATGATCTATTAACGCAAATGTTGGGTAAATAATTTTAATATAAGAGCAGCAACAGTAAAAGTGTGCTTAATTTTTATTGAGGCTGCTTTTTTATGTGTTTATCTACAGCGACTGTGGTTAGCCCAAGGTTATAGCTACCGCTGTTAACTGCCACTTGGTATACTGAAGTGGACGGGAGGCGAGTGCTATTAACAAGAAAAAAATTAAACGTTGGCAAACTAAGTTGCAACCAGTAATTGAGCAATATCAGGCGGCTAACATCAGTCGTAATGCTGTTGTTGTTGCTTACTATGCTTTACTATCTATTTTTCCACTAATGATTTTTTTAGGTAATTTATTACCTTTACTTAATCTTAAAGTTGATGATGTGTTGAAGTACATCAAGGTGTTGGTGCCCACTAGCATCTATCACAATCTATTACCCCTAATTAAATCCTTTTTGACAAATGGTAACGGTGGTCTGCTGTCGATTGGTGCATTGGTTACACTTTGGTCTGCCAGTAAAGGAATCGTTAATTTACGAAAAAGCGTTAACGATGTTTACGGAATTAAAACTCCGCAAAATGCTTTAATCAGTCGAATAATTTCCGTTTTGTTGACGTTGGTTTTTATTTTGGTCATGATGGCACTTGTTTTGGCCTTTGGGTTTGGTCAAGATATTTTAAATTATATAGTCCCGCGCCTACAGTTACCACCAGTGATTCTGCAGCTCTTTGCCCAGTTAAGGTTGCCAGTAGCAGGAATAATGTTATTAATTCTATTGATGCTACTTTTATACATGATACCCAATGCTAAATTACATTTTCGCTGTATTTTGCCAGGTGCAATTTTGACTGCGGCCGGCTGGCTAATTTTGGCGCAATTTTTTGCTATTTACGTGCGTTACTTTGCCAGTTCAGTCACTAGTTATGGTGCAATTGGGGCCTTTATTATTCTGATGTTTTGGTTAGATTTTATTGCACAGATTTTACTACTTAGTTCGTTTGTTAACCGTCTAACTGAAGAATATTTTTATGGTGAAATCAAACCCAGTAAGGGAAAGGTACGTGATTTCATTGAAAATAGGCAACAAAAAAAAGATTCTAAGCCATCAGCTTAATGGCTTGAATCTTTTTTTGATCAAAAAACTAGAGTGTACCGCAGAAACTATCTTTTTAAATACGTTCAAGTCAATTTAGTGACAGAACACTTGAAAAAATAGTTTTATTAATAATCGATAATTAAGCTATTCTAGTAGCGCTTTTGCGTTTCTTGTAAAACTTCTAAGCGCTGAAAATATTCTTGCTGCGAAATATGGCCAGCAGCAAATTCCTGCTCAAGGATTTCACGGGCCGTTGTTGGTCGTTCTTGATGAATTTCTTGCCGAACAGTTTCACGTCTACGATTGAAGGCGATGACAGTGATGATGACGCCTAGCACTACCAAAAGTGTGAGCCAGCCAAAAGCGCCCGTACCATTATCCATCATATGTCCAAAGCCGCCAGTCACCAAACTTGTACATTGCGTCATCATTATCAAGACCTCGCTTTCTTTAATACCATTGTAACCCTTATCAATCACTTTAGACGAGCATTTTACTTAAAATTTAAGAATTAATTTAAGAGTCAAGCTTTATTAACAAGATTAGATTAAAAACAAATTTTTCAATCTAGTCTTGTTAGGCGGTAATTTTGTTCCGGCATTAAATTATGTTAAGGTAACGATATTATTAATGAAGTAAAAAAGGAGATTACTATGTTTGAACCAACAAAAAAGCACCGGACAGCAAAAGAAGTAGAAGAATTATTACCTAAAGAAGTTATCAATTTAATTTGGAATACGTTAAGTGACTTTCGTAAACAAAAGAAGTTAGTGCAATCTCCTCTGGCCGTTGCCTTCAGTGATGATTTTGATGCGACAACTATCTACATTCTTATCTTACAAAATAACGCTGGATTAGCCGAAGAAGTCAAGCTAGATTATTCGGGTAACAAAGATTTTCTGGGCAAGGGAACGATCTTAATCGTTAGCGATAAAGCTAAAACAATTTCGATGACGATTAGTGAAGCAAATAAGCAGGATAAAAAGACCAAATAGTTACCCACTTGCTCAGAAATCGTGAGTGGTTAGCTGTATTAATTTTTAAATTGTGGACTAAGTTGTACTTGGAAAACTAATTTTTGTGTTTGATTATGACCACAAGATCCTCTGCTATGCAAATAGTTGGTCGATGCTAGAGACTTGAGAACCTTTTCAGAATTATTGTTCAAAATTCGAATACTTCTTTAAAACGGTCTTTAAGGTGGCTTAAAATCAACTGACTAATTGGCATTTTTTAACTATCCAATCTTTCAGTTCAACCGGGTTCACAGGAACGTTTAAGAAGAGATTGACTTGTTCTACAAAAGCGCTATATTAATGACAAATAGTTCATTTTGATTAGATTGTATTTCAAACTATTTTGAACCGCTTTTTTCTAGCAGTTTAGTAAAAATGTGTTTCAGTAGTTGGTGTTTTGGAGAATACTTTCTGTTTCGATATGGCTTTTTTGGTGTTTAATTAAGAGCGTGTGTGAATAAAATTTTTAAAGGCGTTCGTAATAGAGGGATCTGGGAAATATGGCAAAAGAGATTAAAACGACAGCGCCAGATACAATGAATCAATTGGCAGCTGTTGAGCCTAGTGCTGTTTATAAAAAACTTGGTGTTGATCAGGCCGGTTTAACTACTGCAGCAGCGGCTAAGCGACAACAAAAATACGGTAAAAATCTAATTGAAAAATCCGCGAAAGAACCACTGATAAAAACTTTTTTAAGTAATTTTACTAGTGTAATGGCCATCTTGTTATGGGTAGGCGGCCTAATTGCGATTATTGCCCATATGCTTGAGCTTGGGATTGCTATTTGGTTAGTTAATGTAATTAATGGCGTTTTTAGCTTTTGGCAAGAATTTCAGGCTGGAAAAGCAACAGAAGCATTAAGCCAAATGCTACCAGCGCACGCTCGTGTTTTGCGTGATGGCAAACAAAGCGAAATTTTGGCGGAAGATTTGGTTCCTGGCGATACGATCTACGTTGAAGAGGGGGATAATATCTCCGCCGACGCGCGCTTAATTCAAACAACTAATATGAAAGTTGACCAATCAACTTTGACAGGTGAATCGGCGGCCGTTTCGAAGCGCGCTGCTTCCGTTAGTAAATTAAATGTTGGTCACGCAGAATTAAGTAATATGATTTTTGCCGGGACTTCAGTCTCTAGCGGAAGTGCCACGGCCGTGGTTCTTTCCACTGGGATGAAATCTGATTTTGGTAAAATTGCCCGCTTAACTCAGTCGGTGGGTAATGTTGAAAGCCCGTTGGAAAAAGAACTAGACCGTTTAACGCGCCAAATTTCACTTATTGCAATTTCATTAGGGGTCTTTTTCTTCATCGCGGCCGTCTTTTTTGTTCATTATCCGTGGGCACAAGCATTTATATTTGCACTGGGAATGATCGTTGCGTTTATTCCTGAAGGATTGCTGCCTACTGTGACGCTGTCGCTAGCAATGGCGGTTAATCGAATGGCCAAAAAGCACGCGTTGGTTAAGCAATTGTCTAGTGTTGAAACATTGGGTGAGACATCGGTAATTTGTTCAGATAAAACTGGTACGCTAACGCAAAATCAGATGACGGTTAGTCATTTGTGGCTGCCTAAAGAAGAACTGGAAGTTACCGGACTTGGGTACGCACCAAAAGGTAAGATTATTTCTAAGTCGGATGCACAATTTGATGTGACAAAAGATCCAGATGCACAGCAACTTTTACGTGGTGCGGCTCTAGCAAGTAATGCGCGTGTAGTGCCACCGTCACCAAAAAACGATAATTATATTGTTTTAGGGGACCCTACAGAGGCTTGTTTGACGGTCGTTGCTGAAAAAGCGGGACTGGACCTGACGATGGAGGCCAAAAAAACACCACGAATAAAAGAATTACCGTTTGATTCGGTTCGAAAACGAATGACGACCATTCATAGTAATGGTGCTCAGAATTTGACTTACACAAAGGGGGCACCTAACGAGGTTGTTGCTTTATGTAAGAAAATGCAAGTTAACGGAAAGGTTGTTCCATTAACAGCAGAAGATCGTGAAAGAATTATGCAGGCAAATGACAATTATGCTAAAGAAGGTTTACGTGTTCTAGCAATTGCTTATAGTGATTTACCTGCCGATCAAGATTTAGATGCTGCCACGATTGAAACTGTTGAAAAAGATTTAACTTTTGTTGGCTTGACCGTGATGCTTGATCCACCACGACCAGAGGTTAAGGCGGCCGTTGAAGAGTGTCACCGGGCAAATATTCAAATTATCATGGTTACAGGTGATTATGGATTAACTGCCAAGAGCATTGCTCAAAAGATTGGCATTGTCCAAGGGGATGATGTCCGCGTTGTGACTGGCCAAGAGTTAAAGACGATGACCGATCAAGAATTAAAAGCAGCTTTAAGTGGTCAGATTATTTTTGCCCGAATGGCACCTGAACAAAAGTTCCGGGTAGTTTCAATGTTGCAAACAATGCAGAAAATTGTTGCCGTAACTGGTGATGGTGTTAACGATGCACCAGCCCTAAAGAAGGCCGATATCGGGATTGCAATGGGTGTGACTGGCACTGACGTTGCTAAAGAAGCAGCAGATATGATTCTAACTGATGATAATTTTGCATCGATTGTCCGTGCGATTGAAGAAGGACGGACAGTCTTCAATAATATTAAGAAATTTTTATTGTATATTTTAAATAGCAATATGCCAGAAGCAACACCCTCCGCCGTTTTTCTATTTTCGCGAGGTGCAATTCCACTACCATTAACGGTTATGCAGATTTTGTCCGTCGATTTAGGTACTGACATGTTACCGGCGCTAGGTCTTGGTACTGAACAGGCCGAAGCTGGTATAATGGATCAGCCGCCCCGTTCGCAAAATGAGAAGCTGCTTAACAAAGGAATTATCTTTAAGGCGTTCTTCTGGTATGGTTTAGTTGCCGCAATTATTTCTTTCGGTGCTTACCTATACGTTAATTTTGCCTATGGCTATGGTCTGACCAATTTAGCAACTCACGGTGTTGTTTATCAAGAAGCGACTACCATGACGTTAGCGGCAATTGTTTTCTGCCAAATCGCGGCGGCAATTAATTGTCGAACGATTAATGAATCAGTCTTTAAGGTTGGAATCTTTAGTAATCACCGGGTACTTTTTGGGATTGTTTTTGAGATTGTTCTATTAGCTTGCTTAATTTACGTACCATTTTTACAAGGTGTTTTTAATACAGCACCGTTGCAATTACATGAATGGGTTTTCTTGGTCATCATTCCAATACCGTTAATCTTGATTGAGGAAATTCGTAAATGGGTGGTACGCCGCCGAAAGGCCAGAGCATGATTTAAAACGTCAAACCGGCTTAGCTACCCCTAGTTTTTACGTTTGGTCAATTTTAAAATTATGAATTGCTATTGCTTTAATTAATTGTTAAACGGATACGATTTTGTTCTAACTTACAGAAAATAATTGACGGTTACCTTAATCTATGCTATTCTCATCATAATTTAATAATATCTGATGTGAACGTGATTAGGTTAGTAGCAATTTATCTCGGTGTTTAGAGAATTGACGAATGGTGCAAGTCAAGCAGGATAACTTTGCGAATTATACGTTCAGAATCAATTGGCTTTTAGTCATTAATATTTTGAGTGCAGCAAGTTATTTTGTTGAAATTGGGTGGTACCACGCAAAGGCGTCCCTGTTATCGTAATTGATAATGGGGACGTTTTTTAGTTTAAATAGTGGTTTGGTAATTAATTAGGATCTTTTTAAACTATTCAAGTGGGCAATTTGGCTATTGAAAGGGGTGACAATTGTGGTAACGATCGTTATTAGTGGTTTAGGACTTATCGGCGGTTCGCTTGCGTTAAACATTAAAGAAGGGGTGGCGGGGGCCTATCTGATCGGTTTGGATAAAAATCAGGCAAGCCTAACCTACGCAAAAAATACCGGCGTGATTGATGAAATTGGAACGGATTTAGCCTTAGTAGCGCCACGTGCCGATATTATTATTTTGGCCACTCCAGTAACCGCAATTGAAGCCGCATTTAAAACTTTGGCCAAGTGTCAATTAAAGCCAGGGGTCATTATTACAGATACAGGTAGTACTAAGCGGCAAGTTATCCTGGCGGCGCAGGTCCTTTGTGAGCAAGGAGTGACTGTGATCGGCGGGCACCCAATGGCTGGTTCACATAAATCTGGTGTTAGGGCGGCCGACCGGGATCTATTCCGTAGCGCGTATTATTTCTTAGTTCCAGCGCGTGCAAATCTTGAAGCACCACTGCAGCAGTTAAAGGAAATATTGGCACCGACACACGCTAAATTTCTTCAAATCACACCGGTTGAACACGATCATGTTGTTGGAGTGCTGAGCCATTTACCGCATATGTTGGCGGCAACTTTGGTTAACGAAACAACTAGTCAGTTTAAGGATTCACCGACGGCCTTACGCTTAGCAGCTGGTGGTTTTAAGGATATGACGCGAATTGCTTCGTCGGATCCTGAGATGTGGGCTGATATCTTACTGACAAACGATCAAACCGTGCGTGGTTTATTGGCCGATTACATAAAGCGGCTAAAGCAATTAGAGCAAGCAATCGCAGTTCAAGACAAGGCAGCCCTATTGGCCTATTTTCAAACGGCAAAAGTGACACGTGATTCAATAACACCACAAAGGGCAGGAGCAATTCCAGGTTTTTACGACTTATTTGTTAATATTCCTGATCGTGCAGGTGCCATTGCGCAAGTAACTGGGCAGTTAGCGGCAGGTGGACTACAATTAGTTAATTTACAAATTTTGGAAACACGTGAAGAGATTAATGGTATCTTACAATTAACCTTTGCTAGTGAAGCGGCAAAAGAAAAAGCGACAACAATCTTGGCGGCAATTTCGATTGCGGAAGTCCGAGCGTAAAGGGGAGCGACAACAATGTTAACAGCAATTTTAATTGGTTTCATGGGTACGGGGAAAACAACGGTGGGCAATGTTTTAGCAAATAATACACAACAGCGGCAGATTGATTTAGATGATGAGATTGTTTCGACCGCTGGCAAATCAATTAAGCAAGTCTTTGCCGAAGATGGTGAAGCTGCTTTTCGTCAGTTGGAAACGACGGTCTTAAAAACGGCATTTAAACGTAACGGCGTTTTATCAACTGGAGGCGGTGTGATTGAATCTGAGACCAATCGGGCTGTTCTGGAAGCAACTGAGATTCCGATTATTTTTCTTAAGACTTTGCCAACTGTAATTCTTGAGCGACTAACCGGTGAAGATGCAGCCGTTCGCCCGCTTGTGGGGCAACTGGGGCCAGCTGGATTGACCGCGTTATGGAAAAAACGTGAACCATTGTATGAAAGCGTTTCTGATTTAACAATACTAACTGATGAGCTTACACCTGAAGAAGTTAGTGAAAAGATTGAAACCTTCCTTGCGCAGAAATCGGCAGTGGAATAAGTGATTTTATCGGTAACATAAAAAGGAGGGGAAGTGGGACAAAAGTCGCTTTTGGGTTTACTGCGTAACGTAAGCCAATTCAATAACCGTACTATGGTTATTGAATTGGCTGTAGTCGTGTTTGAAAAAACAGATTCCTGCGGTTAGCTACAACAGCCAAATCACCTTTTTCAAAGGTAATTCGTCTGTTTAGGCTAATCCTCAGAATCTAATCGTTTTTTCAAACACTTCCGTTAGGCACGTGAACCCAGACTTTTGGCGCACGTTCTAGAGTAACGTTCAGAAACAATGAGAGGCTAGGACAAAAGCCGAATTTGGCGCGTGTTCTAGAATAACGCCCAGAGAAAAGCAAGCGGCTAGGATTTTTGTCCTAGTCGCTTGTTTTTTGAATTTTTTAAATATAGTAGTACTAGTCGGTAATTTCAAACCGCGATAGACGTTCATGGTCAATTGGTAGAACGTTGGCCTTAATTTTTGTACCCGTTTCAGTGTAGGTTTGTTCAACGATACTAGTATTTTCATTAAGGTAGTCAACCCATTTACCAGCAGCAAATGGAATTAAGAACGTGACTTGCTGCATATCAGCAAAGAGGGTGGCGGTAATCATCTTAGTCAGTAATTTTAAGGAAGCCGGATCATTTGCTGCGTAAACTAGGTTATGCTCACCATTTTGCAGTGGATAGCGCGTATCTTTTCGTAGATCGGCCTTATTGTAGGCGTAGATCATTGGAATATCCGTGACCCCCATTTCATTCAAGGTCTTTTCAGTCACTTTGATCATTTCTTCATAGTGCGGATCAGAAAAATCGATAACTTGAATGAGCAAGTCAGCCTGGGCAGCCTCAGCCAACGTTGAGCGAAAAGCTTTAATTAATTGAGTTGGTAATTTGTTAATGAAACCAACTGTATCGCTCAAAAGAAACTTCTTTTTGTCTGGCAGATTGATTTCACGAACACTGGTGTCCAAGGTAGCAAAAAGCATATCTTTTTCAAAAACTTGTTTGGTTTCTTGTTCGTCAAATAAGCGAAGTAATCCATTTAAGGTAGTTGACTTACCAGCGTTAGTGTAGCCAACAAGTGCCACCGTTGGAATCGTTGTTTTATCCCGCTGTTTGCGCATTGTTTGTTGCGCGGTTTCCATTGTTTTTAATTCGTGATTGAGGTGCGTAATTTGATTCTTAATTGTTCGTTGATTTAATTCCAGCTTAGTTTCACCACTACCACGATTAGCAAAGCCTGGGCCACCGCCTTGCTGCATGAGATTGGCTTGTTCACCAGCTCGTAAGCGAGGTAACTCGTAGCGTAGACGAGCGATTTGAACCTGCATTTTGGCCTCTTTAGATTTTGCTCGATTGGCGAAAATAGCCAAAATTAGCCGCGTTCGATCCATGAGAATTAGCTTGCCTAATCCCTTTTCTAAATTACGGATCTGTGAAGGGGTTAGCTCATCATTTAGTACGAGAACAGTCGCCTCATTTTCTTCAGCAAGCTGGCGGATTTCATCAATTTTACCAATACCAAAATACGTTGCGGCAATTGGTTTATCAAGATTTTGGTTAACCGTGGCAACAACGGTCATGTTGTTAGCCTTGGCCAATTCCGTGAGTTCCGTCATGTCGTAATCAAAACTATCTTGTTGTTGGCTAACACCGCCAACAATGACTTTGGTCAAATTCATTTCTTGCATAAAATTCCTTCCTGAAATTTCTTATTATTCGAAATCTCATTACCCACAAATTAAAGCGTGACTTAATTTAAAATGGCCGAACTTAATAATAAGTTCAATTAAAAAGTCATAAGTAATTTGCTGCTTAATTGTCTAAGCAAAATTTACGTTTAGGGAGTGTTTGAAAAAGCAGAGAATCCCATCTTTAAGAGCATGTTTGGCCAAAATGGGCAGAACAACTTTAATGAAGGTGGTTTTCAAACACATACTAGAGAGGTTACTTAATATAAAATGCACTATATTTCATGGTTGGGATACTCCTTTAAAAAATAACTGGCACGATTACTGTCGTTATTTTTAGCCGATTTACTAACAACTGAATTGTACCATGTTGCCGATTGTTTGCCAATTAAGCGTCTGGCAATGATTAAGCGCAACATTAAGCGCGCTTAAATCATACTTTTGAAGTCGCTTCATTAGTGATAATTAAAATTGTCGGAATGAAAACGCCATTATGGACATATTTTATCCTTGACATTCTAAAAAATGCGAGTAGGATATACTTTTGTAAATAACGGAATGAACGTTCATTCCTAAACGGATTCCGATTGCTAAAATTGTTACTTACATAAGTGATTTTCTAATCAATTTACGTTGTTTTTAGTTGGAAAGACAGTTAGGTGAAAAACAAAAACTCTGAAGAAGGTGAAGTTGTGACGGCAAAACCGCTTGAAAAACGCCGTTTGATTTTAAAAAGGGCATTAGCATTATTTGCCAAAAAGGGATATGAAGTCACAACTGTCCCTGAAATTGCGACGGCGGCGGATGTTGGTGTTGGGACGATTTATCGTTACTTCAAAAGTAAAAATGCAATTTTTAATGAATTGTACCAAAGCATTATTACAACTTTAACGTTGGCTTTGCGGAAATATTATCCGGTTACTGGTACGACCAAAATGCGCTTTGACGCCATTTATAAAACTGGCATTCGCCTCATTCGCCACCATGTCCAAGAAGTTTACTTCATTAACAACCACGTTTTTAATGACGCGCTGGATCAAACGAGTGTTACTGCTAGGGAGGACTTGGCTCAGTTTGTTCGTCAATTTATTTTAGATGGGCAGGCCGATGGTACATTTAAAAAAAGTGATCCTGATGTTTTAATTTCAATTTTGTATGGTTCACTAATCTTCACAATTGAGTTTTTGTTGAGTACCCGCCAACTCAAAAATGTAGATCTAGAAAAAATCTTTGCTGAACTGCAGGAAAGCTGCTGGGATGCATTTGCAAAGAAATAAATTTGGGTAGAAAGAGATGACTTGTAAGATGAAACGATTTGTTGATCGGCATATTGGTGCACTGATTGCTTGGATAGTTATTGTCATTATTGCAATTGTAGCCTTGCCGAACACTTCACAGCTAGTGCGGGATAAGGGTCAAACTAAAATTCCGGCTTCTGCACAGAGTCAAGTTGCCAATGTGATTCAGAATCATTGGGGGCGGGGACAAGGAAATACCCGGCAGGTAGTTGTTGTTTTTAATAATGGTAATAAGAAATTAACGGCCAATCAGAAAGATAACATTGACCAAACCATTAAGAATTTCCGTGATAATAAAAAACACTATGGCATTAAGGCAGTAACTGCCGCAAGTGATAATGCCGAAGCAAAAAAACAGTTGATTTCAAAAGATAAATCTACTGAATTAGTTCAGTTTATGGTCTCAAAGAAAGCAACCGTTCGTAATATGAACGCAAAGATCACTAAAGGTGCCAAAACGCCAGGGGTTAAAAGCTACGTTACGGGCAGTGATATTTTAAATGATGACTTTACGCAGGCTACTGAAGAAGGTCTTAAAAAGACCGAAGTGATTGCGGCAATCTTTATTTTCATTGTTTTAGTCATTGTTTTCCGCTCACCAGTTGTTCCGTTGATTTCATTATTAACGGTTTGTGTGTCATTTATTACGTCTTTAAGTATTGTGATGAACTTAGTTTCTCGTTTCAACTTTCCGCTATCTAACTTCACTGAAGTTTTCATGGTGGTTGTACTTTTCGGAATTGGAACGGATTATAACATTCTACTGTTCGATCAGTTTAAGGAAGAACTCAGTCGTGGCGTTTCCAATGAAAAAGCGACGATGGCCGCCCGAAAAGTGGCTGGACGGACAATCTTATTTAGTGGAACTTCCGTTTTAATTGGATTTACAGCGTTAGGCTTAGCTAAATTTTCAATTTATCAGTCAGCAGTGGGTGTTGCGATTGGGGTTGCAGTCTTACTCGCAGTTTTATTGACGTTAAACCCATTCTTTATGTCAGTTCTTGGCAAGCGGATGTTTTGGCCAACTAAAAACTTTGATGGTCATAGTACCAGTAAGCTTTGGCACGGTTTATCCAGCCGTTCCGTTTTACACCCATTTATTGCTTTGGGAATTGTTTTAGTGATTACGTTACCGTTTTTGTTTACTTACAATAATCATTTAGATTACGATAACTTAGATGAATTAAGCGATAGTTTACCAGCAAAAGAAGGTTTCCACGTTGTTCAGGATCATTTTTCAAAGGGAACCGCGGAGCCTTCAACACTGTACATTAAATCAGACAAAAAATTAAATAATGAACAGTCACTTAAATTAATCGATCAAGTAACCAAAAAGTTGCAGAAGGCTAAAGGCGTTAAAACCGTAGCTTCCGTCACGCAACCAGGTGGTTCAGCGATTAATGAATTATACGTTGATAATCAGGTTGGAACAGTTACTAAGGGTATGAAATCCGCCGGTAAGGGTCTAACTAAGATCAACAAAGGCCTTACTTCGGCCAGTGATCAACTCGGCTCTAGCAACATGTCTAGCGGATTATCTAGCGTTCAGCAATTAATTGATGGCACGGGTAAGCTAACCGATGGCAGTCAACAATTAGCTAGCGGCGCGGGTCAACTTGCTACAGGGGCCAATACCTTGAGTGGCGGTATCGGCCAGTATACAACTGGTGTTGCGGCACTAGGCAGTGGCATTTCGCAGCTAAATAGCAGTACAGGTACCCTGGCAGGTGGTGTTAGTCAATTAACTAGTGGTGCTTATACGCTAGACGGTGGCCTAGGCCAGTATACGACTGGCGTTGGAACACTAAGTAATGGCTTGAACCAGTTATCCTCTTCATCGGGTACGGTTAATTCCGGCGTTACGCAATTAGTTAATCAAACACAGCAATTACCACAAGCTGTCGCTGGATTAACTGCGTACAATAATGGTGTTTATTCGGGTATAAAGGATATCAATGACACACTTGGGCAACAACAGGGTCAATTACAGCAATTATCAACGGCTGCCAACAGTCTTGGCACGATTAAGAGTCAAGCGGCCACTGTTCAAACTGAATTAAATCAGTTAAAGCAGTTGGAAGGAACCCTAAATCAGTTACAGCCAATGATTAAATCAATGCAAAGCGCCCAACAACAAATTACGGCGTTGCAACAAAGTGCTAATCAATTAGGTAGTCTACAAACGCAAGTTAGTGGCCAGTTAAATGCAGTTGGTCAAAACGACGGCACGATTGCTAGCTTAGCCGGTTCAATTGATAAAACAAAATTGTCCAGTGATGACCAGGCTAAATTAGGCCAAATTGAATCATCAGCCGGTAAAAACGTGACAACAGTTCAATCTGTTGGTAAAGAAATGTCGACATTAAGTCAACTTAATTCCAGTCTGGATTCGTTATCTAATTTGACCAAATCAATGCCTGACGCGGATACTTTAAATCAATTAAATAACTCACTTTCAGGGTTAACTAAGATGACCACTGATGCGCAAAACTTATTAAATGAAACTAATAAAATTCCTTCGGCAGCAAGCCTACAAGGTTTATCAGGTCAAATGACAGAATTGACTAATGGACTTGGCCAATTAGAAACAGCGGCCCAGAGTTCGCAACAAATTGCTAATCAGCTTAACAATGGTGTTAATGGTTCTGGTGTCAATGTAACTAATGCCAATACCATCGCGGCAACGATTGGTAATTCTACGATGTTAAGTCAAGTTAGTCAGTTATCTTCTGGTTTGCAGCAATACACTGGCGCTGTCAACCAGGCAGCAACAGGTGCTAATCAGTTAACTGCTAATTCGGCTGCTTTGACTAGCGGCGCTAATCAGTTGGCTGGTGGTTTAGGACAATTAAATGGTCAAGTACCACAGTTGACTAATGGTATCAGTCAATTAAATAGCGGTGCCCAGCAGTTAACGGGTAATTCAAGCACACTGCAGTCTGGCGCTAGTCAGTTAGCTAGTGGGGCAAATCAATTAGGTCAAAATGCACCGCAATTAACGGCAGGCTTAATCCAAGTAAATAATGGACAAAAGACGATGTATACGACGTTGCAGGGCTTAGTTGGACAAATGCAAACCTTACATGATGGCTTAGTGACTGCCGGTAATGGTATCCACACCATTAATAAGGGTGTCGGTTCGGCGGATAGTTATTTGACTGGTTTGCAAAAGTCAGAAGCTGCTAAAACGTTCTACATTCCAAAGAGTGCTTTGAAGGGGAAGACGTTTAAGCAATCAATTAACACTTATATGTCTGAGGATAATAAGGCAACTAAGTTTACAATTGTTTTGAACACTAATCCAAGCTCAGCAACTTCAATGGCACGGATCGATCGTTTGCAAACAGAAGTTCAAAATGAATTGAAAGGAACACCGTTAGC
Source organism: Loigolactobacillus iwatensis (assembly GCF_003950295.1). Taxonomy (GTDB): domain Bacteria; phylum Bacillota; class Bacilli; order Lactobacillales; family Lactobacillaceae; genus Loigolactobacillus; species Loigolactobacillus iwatensis. The sequence goes on along the minus strand of NZ_RHNP01000001.1, from coordinate 80,204 downwards.
AAATGCCAAAGTTGCAATTGGCGGGCAAACTGCCGTAACTTCAGATACGCATAAGATTGCTAGTCAGGACTTTGTTCGGACGGCGGCGATTATGTTAGGCGGTATTCTGATAGCCTTGATGTTCATTACGCGCTCTGTTTTACAACCGTTCTACATCTTGGGCACGTTACTGTTAGCCTATGTTACTTCCTTAGGCATCACACGTTGGGTTAGCAGGGTATTCTTAGGTCAGAGTATGTTGACTTGGAACACACCATTCTTCTCCTTTGTTATGTTAATCGCTTTAGGTGTTGACTACAGTATCTTCTTAATGATGAAGTACCGTGAATTTGGACTTGAGGGTGGTACACCAAGTACGCGAATTGTTTCGGCCTCCGGGATTATTGGAGCAGTTGTCTTATCGGCTGCAATTATCTTGAGTGGTACGTTTGCGGCCTTAATGCCATCTGGTGTCCTAACCTTAATTCAGGTTGCGCTGGCCGTTATCATTGGACTCGTCATCTTGGTGTTCATGATTCCAGTCGTTATTTCAAGTTTAATTCGTTTGACTTACCCAATTTCGGATAAATTGAATGAAAATGAAAAGAAGCGTAAATAGTATAGAAAAGGTACTAGATCATTTTTACATGGTCTAGTACCTTTTTGTATTTTTCAGTAGAATTTAGGTTGATTAATTGAGTGCTAAAAGTTTGTTTTCGTGCTACGCTTAGTTGGAAAATTACCTGAAAGTTTAAACAGTAGTAAGAGACAGGTTAGGTGAATAAAAATGGCTAACGAAATGCAAGAATACCTTAGGACACATTTGTTTGGAACACCGCAGTTAAAGCCAGATGAAAAGCGAGTCTTTCTGGGTAACTTTCGTGAACGAGTAGCGATGGCGGTGACAGTTGGTCAATTGCGCACGCCCAAGGCCGAGTCCGTTATTAAAACAGTACTCACGCGTTATCCGCAGTACCGAATATATCTCAACGGACGAATGGGGAAAACGTTGATTAACCGCTATATGCGGCTAGCAGTCGAATTGGATTATCCGTTCACGATCTTAGCACAAATGGGTGTTCGCGTTCAGCGTGAGGTAACGGATCATGATTTTGGTCTAGTGATTGCTTCTCCTGATGGCAAGATTAAGCGGCCAGTGGTGCTGTAGTCAGCGGAGTGAGTTCTAGAGTAATGCTTAAATAAAAACAGGAGGCTGGGACAAAAGTCCTAACCTCCTGTTTGTTTCCGAGCATTGATCTAGAACGTGCGTCAAAAGTCTGGGCTTACGTTACGCAGTGAACCCAAAACCGACTTTTGTCACACTCCTGTTTTTATTTGAAATTATTGTTGAATCTCTGATTATTTAGTAGTTGGGTGGTCCGTTTTTCCGATAGTTAGCTGATAAGTCATGAGGGCTGCAACTTCACACATTAAAATTAAGGCCGCCATTGGTAAATAAGTATCTCTTCCCATGATACCGACAAAGGGGGATAGTAGGCCGCCAATTAAATTCTGACTAAGCCCTAATACGGCCGAGGCGCTACCGGAATTCTTTTTCTCATGTTGCATTGCTAGTGATGAGGCAACTGTGCTGACAATACCAACCATTGAGACGATCAAGAATAATGGTGCAACGACATAACTTAAGTGGTGGGGCAAAAATAGCGTTATAAATAATAAAATGGCGCCTAATAATGCGACCAAAACGCCACCTTTTAGTACGTGACGTTCATCATAACGAGTTGCTAAACTACCAGCAAGCTGGGACATTACGACGATACCGAGGCCATTTAGCGCGTAAAGTAGGCTAAAGCCTTGTGATGAAAGTCCAAAAATATTTTGGAGCATAAAACTAGAACCGGATATATAAGCAAATAGGCCGCCAGAAACGAGTCCATTAACTAACGTGTAACCCATGAATATTTTATCGTGCAGAAGTTGTTTTAAGACGAGACCAGTTTTAGTTTGTTCGTTAGCAGTTGGTGCGGGTAATGTTTCTTGCAGGCCAAATAATACGAGAAAAAAAAGTCCAATCCCAATGGCCGTTAAGATGTAAAAAATACCCCGCCAATTGGTGAACGTTAAAACAAAACCGCCAATAATCGGGGCAATCACCGGGAAAATACCGTTAACTGCCATAAGCAGTGCGTAAAATTTAGTCAGTTTCTTTCCGGAAAAAAGATCGCTGGCAATTGCCCGGGAGGTGACTAAACCCGCAGAGCCGGCCAAACCTTGAATAAAACGCAGAATGATTAGCCACCAAATATTAGTTGCAAGACTGGCCAAGAGTGAGGCCAACGTGAAAAAAATGAGGCCCATTAAAGTTGGTTTTTTACGGCCAACCTTGTCACTGTAAGGGCCGATAAAAATCTGCCCAATGGCTAAACCGATTAAACAAGTAGTGATTGATAACTGGGTTAATGACGTGGTAGTGTGTAATTGTTGCTGTAATTCGGGTAACGATGGTAAGTACATATCCATGGACAAGGGTCCAAAAGCGCTCAAAGTTCCCAATAAAACGATTAACCAAATTTCCCGACGTTTCGACATTTTATTGCCTCCAAGTTGAAGCAGACTGACCAGCGCTTAAATTTTGAGGCTAAGCACACACTCTAGCTTGGCCAATATTTACTGGCGCAAACGATTATAACCCAGAGCCGCAAAATAAAACAAGCATTCAATCGAAGCAATGAAGAAACTTACTGGCCAGTTAGTAATGTAACCGAGGCAAAGGCCGCCCCAAACGCCGACTAGAGCCATTAGGATAGCGACAACCATCATTCCGCTAACCGTGTGCACAAAGTATTTTGCACTGGCGGCTGGTAAGGTTAATAAAACAAAGATTAGAAGTGAGCCGACGATTTGGGCAGCAACACTGACAGAAAGTGCTAGTAGGACTAGAAAAATAATTGATAAAGCGTTGGTCCAAAGTCCCTTAACCTGAGCGCCAATTGCGTCAAAAGAATCAAACTTTAAATCGCGGTAAACAAAGGCAATAATAATTAAGACTAGGGCTGATAACTCGATTACTTGAATCACGTTTGTGTGATTAATACCAATGATACTGCCGAATAAAATATTGGTGGCATAGCTAGCATTTTTATTGGATAAGGAAAGAAATAAAATACCAAGGCCTAAGAAAAGGCTTGAAATCGCGCTAATTGATGCTTCACGGCGGGCCTGTTTAACACTTAGTTGGCCTACAATGACCGAACTAACCATGGTAAATAAAAGCATACCATTTAGCGGTGGCCAGCTCATGAAGACACCAAATGCTGCACCGGAAAAACCAATTTCGGATAAAGTATGGGTTAAAAAAGACATATTTCGTGCGCTGACGAAGACGCCAATAATGCCACTAATGATCGCGATAAAAGTACTGGCAACAAAGGCATTACGCATAAATTCTAAACTAAACATCACTGACCTCCTTGACATCAGCCTCACTTAATTCGCTAATCGGACCGTACTTAAAACTAGTTGGCCGTAAAAGTAAAAAATTATCCGCGTATTTTTGTGCTAATGGTAAATCATGGGTAACAAAGATAACACTTAGTTGCGTTACTTGGTTGAAATGTTTAACCAGGTCCAACAATTCATATTTCATAACGTTATCTAAACTAGCCGTTGATTCATCCAAGATTAACAGATTAGGTTGTTCAACTAAGGCCTGAGCAAGATAGGCCTTTTGCTTTTCACCGCCAGAAGCCATTCCTAATGGCCGATTCTGGATTTTTTGGAGATTAGTTTGTGCAATAATCTGGTCAACTTGCTGCCGTTCCTTACGGGATAACCACGGCAACTTAATACCACTTAAGTTAAGGCTGATGAAATCGCGAATTGATAAGGGGTATTCCTCATCAATGTTGCGAAACTGCGGAACGTAACCAAACGTGACTGCTTTGCGATTAGGAAAGAACTGCACGTTACCGGCAGCAGGTTTTAGCTGTTGCAAGATTGTTCGAATTAAAGTCGTTTTACCAACACCATTTTCACCAACAACACTTAAAAATTCACCTTTATGAAGACTAAAGTTTAAATTTTCAAAGACACGGTGATTGGGAAAAGTTACTTTTAAGTTATTTACGCGTAGAATTGGATCGGTCATTGTTTAGCCCCTTTTGAATAGTTTCAAGTTGGTTGTACTGCTTTAGCATCCATTCTTTATAAGTCAGTCCCTTAGGCAAAGTTTCAGTGACTTTTAAAACAGGGACGTTATTGTCCTTAGCTAACTTAACAAGGTTATTAATAATTTTGTCATTTGCTTGTGTATTTTCAACAAAAAAAGCGATTTTATGGCCCTTAATATCTGCTTGCATGGCCTTTATATCCGCCGGCGAAGGATCAGTGCCATCCTCTACTGATTTGGCGAAATGAGTATTATTAATTTTGTAGCCCGTTTCGGCTAATGCGTAGTCAAACACTGGCTCGCTAACATCTACTTTTTCACCGTTACTGTGTTGGCGAATTGTCGTAATTTTACGATCAAGGGTTGCCAATGATTTTATGTACTGTTTAGCGTTTTTATGGTAAGCCGCTTTATGCTTTGGATCTCGTTTTGCGTATAAATCGGCTAAACGATTGGCCAATTTGGGTACCGTTTTTTTATTATACCAGAGATGTTCATTATCGCCGTCCTGTTTTTTCATGATATCCTCGCCAACACGGAGATCGGTTACTCCTTTTTGGTTGTTGGCCTCAACAAGTTTTTGCATCCAACTGTCATAGCCAAGTCCATTTGATAGAATGATTTGGCCCTTAGCAACGTCTTTAGCTGTTTGTGTTGTCGGTTCAAAGTCATGAGGATCAATCGCTGGATTTGTAATAATTGATTGTACGTGACCATGATTACCGAGGACTGCCTTTGCAATTTCGCCATAAAAATCAAGTGAACTAATCACAGTGATCCCCTTTTGTTTAACTGGCTGAGTTGCCTGACAGCCGGTTAAGAAAAGTGCGATTATTAAAAATAATAAGCCTAAATTTCGTTTCTTCATTTGAATAAGAGCCTCCGAAAAATCAAGTGTTAGTATTAGGAAGTGTTAAAAAACTTGAAGTCTAAACATTACTGACCACACTGAGGTAAACCTAGTAACTTACTTTTTTAAATATTCGCTGGATTAGTCAGAAAATACTTATAAAACTAATTTTCAAACACAATTTAGTAACGTTGTAGCTTCACTCAAAATTATTTCAAGTGTACACTAAGATTGTTATACTAAAGTTAGCTGTCGTCAGTGTATTCTAAAAAGTAACTATTACTATTTAGACCACTTCACCAGTTTACCGGTGTATTTTATTTTGTCAAGAAAATTTCTGAAAATTGGTTACTTGATACGATATTTTTGAATTAAAGGGTGCTAATACAGGTGTGCCTCAAGGATGCTCAGCTACCAAACTGTCCGTGACTCTATAGTAAGAAATTCTCTTAAAGTTATTTTTAAGGTAAGGATATTACGAAGTTATCAAGTTTTGGATTCTAGTCCAATTAACAATTTCTGCCATGTTAAAGTTAAGTTAATTATAAAAATTTTAAAACGTTTAGTGGGATGTGAACTAAATTGACTGTCAGTAAACAAATTCAAACGCAGATTCAAAAATACGCGAAGGTGTGCACCAAATTGCCATTAACCGCTGATGAACCCACCTATTTTGAACGAATGGGTGAGCGGGCTAATGTTGAAATTAACCGACACCATCACCAAATAGGCGGTTTACGGATTGCTCCCCAGGCACATTTGGAAGAGGCGGAGGAGCTGGCCGGGTACATGACCGATTACGTTCAAGATTGTGTGGAAAAGAAACAGATGACCGAACAGGCCGCCCTAGAGCAAGCAAAAAAAGTTTTCACTCGTCACAGTCCGGATAATCCATTAGTTGTTGACGAACGATATAATCAGTGGCAGGCTTATTACCGCGAAATTGATAATCAGACCAAGCAAGCAATCTGGTTGCTTTATTTAAGCCGAATGTTGTTTGGTCTTGTGATTGGTGGAATCTTAGGAATCTTTGGTGAAATTTGGTATGAGGATCAAGTAGTGGGGATGATTTTTTGGATTATGCTACTGCTTGGATTGATACTGGGCTTTGCAATGGGATTGGCAACGAATGCTTGGGTGGCATTGCGTAGTAATTCGACTAATAAAAAACGTTGAGGTAGTTGTGCTTAAAGGAGATCTGGTGGGTGAAAATGCGTAAGATTAGTAAGGCTATTGTCAGCGTTTTGGCGGTTATTTTTGTTGGTGTGTTAAGCTGGAACGTTTATTTCAACCAACGTGCACAGGTCTTAAAAGATGTCTCGGTTAAACAAGAACAAACTGCCACTATTTTTGTACCAGGTTTACACGGGCGTTATTCTTTTACGGGGATGATTCACCGCTTAAATCATTACGATATTGCACAGCATGCACTAACGGTAAATGTTAGCAAAAAGGGGCAGATCAAGGTTCATAAGTTGGCACCACTAAAGAATAATCCAACGATTAAAATTCTCTTTAGCGCTGACGCCGAGCCCAAAAAGGAGTCCAAACAGTTAGTGGCTGTTATGCGAACGCTAAAACGTGATTACCATATTCAGAACATTAACTTAGTTGGTCATTCTAGTGGTGGTAATATTATTTTTGATTATCTAACCGCTACCAATGGGCGGCCAGACTTACCAACACCGGAAAAATTTGTTAGTATCGCGACAACCTATCCTAATCGAAAACAACAGGCTAAACAGTTACCTGCTAATTTAAAGATTTTGAATATTGCTGGTGAAATTGATCATTACCACTCAGATGGTGCCATTTCGGTGGCCGATGATTTAGCAATGGGCAAATTAGTTGAGCCGTATGTGGCGAGCTATCAAGCACGAACTATTCACGGTAATATTTTACATACTTTTCATAGTATGTTGCACGAAAATCCCGATGTTGATAAGTTAATTGCAAACTATTTGTACCAATAAAAAGCGCAATTTAAAAGGCTAGGATAAAAGTCCTAGCCTTTTAGATTGCGCTTTTTTAGTTGTTTTAAGCGATACTATTTTCCGTGGTGGCTGCCTGTTTAGCTGGTGCCTGTTTATACTTGCGCATCATTTCGGCCAAATGTACTTCGTGGGTGATAAATTCGTGTGTTCGGCAGATATAATCATGCTCACGGCCTATTTTGGCAATATAGCCATTGATGTAATCAACTTCTGTTGGCCGTCCTTTAGAAAAGTCCTGGTACATAGACGGGTAATGCAGTGGGTTACTAACCCGACTAACGTAATCTACGGATTCAATTTCTTGTTGGCGGGTTTCAATCATTTGAATTCCAGCGCGCTCACAAGCATCATAAGATTCGTTCATCAACTGGGTGGACATTTCTTTAGCACCGGGATATTCGATGAATTGTCCCATTGTAAGTTCAAACATCGTGCAAAGTGTGTTGACGACAGCGTTGAAAACCACTTTCGACATTAATGTTCCCATAAAGTTTGTTGTAATGATTGGATTTAGATTGGCCGCTTTAAAATCCTTTTCGACGGCCTTAATGTTATTGTTGATTTCTTCAGTGTAGTTAGCCATATGCATTTCACCGGCGCCGGACTCACCCATGAAATCAACATCAGCCGGCCCGTTAAGGACAGTCGCAATCATGGCGGTACCACCAATGATTTGGTCATCATTAAAGTAGTTACGCAATTTATCGATATGGCCCATGCCGTTCATCGCGGAAAAGACCATTTGCTGGTCATTAAATAACGGCGCGCAACGTTTTAACATGTCAGCAAGCTGCATTTGTTTCATGAAAACAATCCAAACATCAGGCTTGCCTTGATATTCTTCAGGGTAATAAATGTTAATTGGGACAATGTGTCGATTTTGATGATTCCGGGAAACTGTTACGCCGCCTTGCTGGCGAACTTTTTCAACATTCGGTTGCCAAGTATCGATAAAATCAACATCAACCCCAGCGTTTTCTTGTAATAAAACACCATAACGATACCCCATAGCGCCTGCACCAATAATTGTATATTTCATAAAAAATCATCCTTTCAGTTTTAATTAAAAATAAATGTGATATTAATGATAAAAATAAAAAACGCCCTGCAGAGCAAATACTCTGTAGGACGTTTTCACGTGTTACCACCTAAATTTCGCTACTGTTTCACAACAATAGCCTCAGTTCGTTTATTGATTCCGGACGCAGCAGATGCTACACCAATAAACGTAGCCGTTAAGGCGGACCACACCTACTTCTTAAAGCCAAGAAGTAACACCAATCTATCCTTTTTGCAAGTGGCCTAATACCTTCTCAGCGGTGGTATTTTCTGTTGATAAACACGCTTGCTAATTCCGATTAAATTGTTATGTGCTTTTATCATTTATATTTAATGTTTCTCACTTTACACGTAAATTTAGACAACGTCAATACCTTTTCTGAAATAATTTAATCAAGTTCTAGCTGGTGAAGTGTAGCGTTAGTAGTTAAATTATAGCACCATAAAAAATAATGCTTATGCTGCTGGGCCACTGAATGACACGTGAACAGACTTAGTTAGGTTCCATTCCGGCGCTGGCGGAACGTGCACAAAATGAAATCTAATCTGTAGTGTATGGCGTTTTAGTTGCTCAATTGATAACGAAAGACAAGTTAGTATTTGTTTAAAATAGACGATTAAATGTGACGTAAAATTAAATTAAGCGCGTTATTTGGCGCGCTTGAAATGAAACTGTCGCATTTTACAGCAACATTTTCGGAAAACACCAAAAGTTTAACCACTTTATCTTCACATTTCCCGTTTAGGCTTAAAAGTAGAAGTCAAACGGTGAAGGAGATGGATTATGCGGCGAAGGATTGATTGGATTGATATCGCAAAGGCATTAGGAATCATCGCAGTAGTCATCGGTCACGCTGCGCCAGTTCACGGTACTTTCTTTAAGGTTTTGTACTGGTGGCACATGCCGTTATTTTTCGTTATGGCTGGCTTCTTTTTAAAACCAGTTGCTAAAAAAGATTATTTAAACTTCTTGAAAGAGAAGTTATTGCCCTTATACCTGCAATACCTATTCGTGGGTTTTGTATTAACACTTATTAATGCTGTAATGGAACAAATGTCAGTCAATAATTTCTTACAAGCAATTGGTGATCTATTTTATGGTGGTACGTTACTGAATGGGACGCTGAGTGCTTTTTGGTACATGACAGTTTACTTACTAGCAGTTGCAGCCGCGGTGGCGATTATTTCGTTTATTAAAACTGGTTGGCAGCAATGGTTGCTTGTAATAATCATTTTTGTAATTGGTGTAACCTATAAAAATGCGCAGGCAGTTTTTGGCTTTCCTTTACCAGGTGATGCCGACGTTGCGTTATGCGCCTTGCTTTACACTTACGTTGGTTATCGTGGTTTTCGACTGCTTAAGCGAAGGATTAGCAATCGGCCCTTGTTAATTGGGGTTGCAACTCTTGCCAGCGGGCTTATCATTGCCCAGCAACAAGGAATTTTTGATTTTAAATTCTATTTAAAGTCACACACAATTACTGAAAAATGGTTAACGATTGCTGTGCCGTTAGTCTTTTGTTTATTGATCTTCATGTTTGCTTACTGGCTGCAATATACACCAGCATTGCATCTGTTTCTTTTAATTGGCCGCCATACGCTAACTATTATGTACGCCCACAAATTGGTTTTCGCAATTTTAGAACAAATTCATATTAATGGGTGGTTGATCCTAAGTTTTGCTGGTATCATAATACCAATTGCTTTGATGTTTGTTGGTCGAAGAGTTAAGGCACTTGGACGACGGTTATTTTTGGTGCCACATTCTATTTAAGGAATTGATGGAGGATAATGAAACAAAAATGGCTTTGGGGTATTTCGTTAATTGGGAGTTTATTGGTTATTTTAGGGGTTTTCGGCTACGTACAGCAGCGCCAACAAACACGTTCTATTTATAATTACACAACGACACCAACCGTTTTTGTTCACGGTTGGCGTGGTAGTGCCTATTCCAGTAACCAAATGATTGCCGCGATTGAAAGCGCCCACGTCGGTCGTAAGCGTCTGACCGTTACGGTAAGTCCTAGTGGGCAGTTTAGCTACAGTGGCTATTGGTCAAATCGGCGGAAAAATCCTCTGATTCAGGTTATTTTTACGGGGAATCGTGCTGGGGAAGTACAATACGAAAAATGGTTGACCATTTTAATGCAGCAACTAAAAAAACGTTACGGGATTAAGACGGTTAATATTGTTGGGCATTCGATGGGCGCTTACGCCGCAACTTATTACGCCATGAATCATGGTAATCAGGCGGATGTGCCGCGGTTAAAAAAGTTGGTGACGATTGCTGGACCCTTCGATGGGATTGTTGGGCATACTGAAAAATTTCACCCACGTGATGGCACGACTTGGACTGATCGCCCAAACGTTAATCATTTTCTAGAAGGTGGCCAGCCATTAATTATCCACCCGGAGTACCTACGTTTAGAGCGCTTGGCTAATCATTTTCCTAAACAAACCAAAGTACTTAATATCTATGGCGATCTAAAAGATGGTAGTCACTCGGACAAAGTAGTGACCGTGGTCTCTGCAACGTCGCTAGCACACCTCATTAAAGCACGTGCGGCCAGCTACCAAACAAAACGAGTTACGGGGCCACAGGCGGAACACAGTCGATTACACGAAGATAATCCGGTAGTTGATCAAGCACTATTAAAATTTTTGTGGGGTAAATCCAATTGATAAAATAATTAACTAGTTCAACGGTGATTAGGTCGCATTAATTAATGTGCGGCAAAAAGGCGTCTGGAATCTGAGTATTACTTTCAGATTTCAGCCGCCTTTATTTATTACTTTTCGAGTGCAGTGACATTATCTAGCTTCGTTTTAACGACTAAAACGTCAGTCAGTGCATTGCGATTAACGTATTCAGTTACTGAGCCCACCAGCATTCGTTCGACTGCATTGAGGCCTGTAGCACCAATCATAATGAGATCATTATGGTGTTCTTCCGGAAAATCCTTTGAAATAACATTTTTAGGATTACCAAAACGAACGTGAATATCAATGTCATCAAAGTGCTGGTCGGTGCTAATCTTGTCAGTTAATTTCTTTAAATAATTTTGTGCGTCCTCTGACATTCTGTAAATAACATCACCGTCAACAAGCCCAGCGTAGTTATAGCTGTACTGTTTAGTATCAAGCACATTTAAAAGATCCAAGTGTGCGTTATTTCGTTGAGCAACGGCGACTGCCTTGTCGAGGGCCAACTCGGCCTCAGTTGAACCATCGACTGGAACCAAGATATTTTGATATTCTTGTAGCATCATGAAAACCTCACTTTCTGGATCGAATTCATCTAACTTACGATCTAATTATAACTTATTTCTTTAAAATAATTCAATTTAATGATTAGTAGTCCGCGATTATCTATGAAGATGTGTAATTTGTAGCACGTTTAAAACTAATTTTGTTACAGAATGCGTACAATGAATAGTTTTTAGGTCGCCATTTTAGTGACTAGTAAATTCGTTTGCCAAGAATATCCAAATCGCGCTCAATCTTATCCATCTCAGCAACGCGCGGTAAGTGCCCCCAAGTAACGAAACCGTTTTTCTTAAAAAGGCTCAAACTTGGTTTGTTGTGCCCAAAAATGAAAGTAACAATCGTGTTAATCTTTAATGCGGGACATTGGCCTTCCACAAATTCTAGGGATTTTTGGCCTAAGTGCTGGCCGCGAAACCCATCGGCAATGTAAAGGCTTAGTTCAACTGTGTGTCGGTAAGCCGGACGACCATAAAAATCCTCAAGTGCAATCCAGCCAGCAGGTTGAGAATTACTTTCTATTAGCCAAATTGGTCGCCGCTCATTGTAGCTATCAAACCAAGTTTGCCGTTCTTCCACGGTAACGGGTTCAACATCTGCGGTGGCCTGGCGTCCAGGAATTGTTTGATTGTAAGTTTGTACAATAAAAGGGAGATCTTTTTGTTGGGCAATTCGAAAATTAATTTGCATTATATTGTGTCATTCCTTTTTGTTTTGTATCACTATTATGATCATTAAGTTTAGTGGTGACAAGCTTGAGTATTGGGATTATTTTGTGGTATACCAGACATTGGGTAAATTTATTGACCAAACGATGAGTGAGCCAAATTTATGTTGGGAGGTGGCTTAATGCTTTTAGCATACGGTTATTTGGCCGTTGCCATTTTGGCTGAGATTGTGAGTAGCTCACTTTTGAAAATGACGGATGGTTTTAAACGGTTAGGGCCAACTCTAATAGTTATTGTTGGTTACGGGATAACCTTTTTCTTGTTATCAGTTGCGCTAGAGCAATTGCAATTGGGTGTGGCTTACGCGTTATGGGCCGGCATTGGCACACTGTTTACTTCAGTATTAGGCGTTGTTCTTTACAAAGAAGCAGTAACACGCAATAAAATTATCGGTGTTCTTTTAATTATTGCTGGTGCCATACTTCTTAATTTATAAAAAGGGGTGATTTAAGTGCGCTCTTATTTGGCTTTAGTTGTTTCTATTTTTGGCGAAATCTTTGGAACGGCCATGATGAAATATGCACAGGGATTTACAGTATTGGTGCCTTCTGTCCTTGGCATCGTAGCTTATTTTATTTCACTTTATAGTTTATCGCTAGCCTTGGAAAAAATTGCCTTAAGCACTGGTTATGCAATTTGGTCCGGCGGCGGGACGGCCTTAACTGCCATTATTGGCGTTGTGTTTCTTCATGAATCAGTGACCTTAATTAAGTTGGCTGGCTTTTTGTTAGTGATTGCAGGTGTTGTCGTTTTAAACTTACGACCGCTAGTTAAAAAGCCAGTTAAAAGTAGTTAATGTACGTTTGAAAAAAGTGGTTAAATGCTACTTTACAATTAAAAATTCTTACTGATCACACGTTATTCTGATTAGTTTTAGATTAGAGGTAGTAGTCAGAATAAGCGCTTTATGTTACTATTAGTTAATTTCGCGTTATACTGAATTTGTTAATGCAGATAGGGGGTCAACTTAAAATGGATACGATTGCACTTGTACTATTGATTCTTATAGCAGCCGGAGTAGTTTACGTTTCGGCGGGTATTTTATTTGAATGGTTTATTTCTGCTATTATTTTTTTAGGTGGGATCATAATCACATTTATTGGTAATTTTCTGACTCTTCTACTGCAGATAGCGATTCGAATTAAACGCTTATTTTTGAAAACCAAACATTTATTAGAGCGTGTAGGCGTTTCTTAATTTAATACCAAAAAAGTGACCGGGTACGGTTCGAAAAAGTGTTCTAATTCTATTTTATAAGGGTGCTTATAGGTTACCAAAGGTTTACCAGAAAAATAAGTTTATGCCGTTCTTCAATAAAGTAAGCTTAAGTAAGGCTAGAGAATGGTTGAAAGATTGCTTTTTCAAGCACATTTAGGCCAAAGTAATCAGAAAATATTAGTAAAAGTTAATTTACGGATAACTTTCTAGTTGATTAATATTTTGCAGTTGTATGAAGGTATTTGCAACAATAATTTTTGGCCCGTGCTTTTAAAACTAAAGGTGAAAATTATGTTTTGAAAGCGTATGATAAGGGTGATTTCATTCTAAATAAATGAAGATAGCTTTTAAATCAATTAACGAGGAGCCTAGCATCATGAAAATCTTACTGGCAAATGACCAGTTAGACACGCAAGCAGAACCTTTATTAAAAGAGAAAAAGCAGGTGATTACTCACTTACACTTGGCAGGGCAAACAGTTATCCCAATGCAAAAATCGGCTATGACTGTGACGGTTGTTCCTGTTCACGGGCGGGTGGTCTTTGCGACGGCCAACGATAAAACTGAAATTTACCCTGGAAAAGTTGTTGTCATGTTACCTAATGAGGCCCACCGCTTAGAGGCTTTAGAAGATAGTGATGTAATCATGATTCATTATAAATTGGCAGAATAGAGGCCGGGATAAAAATCCTGGTCTCTTATTATTTTTGATCATTACTCTAGAACATGGGCCAAAAGTCTGGGTTCACGTGCCTAACTACAGCTAATTTATAGTACAGTTATTAAATTAGCTTACGTTACGCAGTAAACTTAAAACCGACTTTGGCCCTACTCCCATTAGAGCAGTTTGGTTCAAGTCGGCTTAGATTTTTTAGTATCCGTAAAATTAAAATGAGGGGCCACGGACAATCAACTTGTCGGTAACCCCTCATTTTTTATTTTCACTAGAAATGAACACTTATTTAGTAGCCGCCCATTTTTCAATGGCGTGAGCAGCAAGACCAAAACTTAAAACAGCATCTTTAGCCAAAGTTTTTTGAACTAACTTATGATCTAACTGATCAGTTGCACCAACAACTTCAAAGCCGTAAGTTAAAATGTGCAAGTCGGTTTGAACATCGTAGTCAGTTGCAACCACATTTTCGTGTGCGTACGTATAGTTCAATTCACCGTCTGTTACTGCGCCATCTGTATGGGTTACGATAACGCGATCACTTAAGTCACCTAATGGTTGTTGCCCATTTTGTAAGGTTAATAAGTGGTCGGATTCACTGTCGTAATAACTATCTTCGCTCATTGCAAAATAATCTTGAATGGGTTTTTGTAAAATAGCAAGACTATCAATTGCTTGATAAATTTGTGCGGCGTTAAATGACTCATCACCGGCCTTGATTGCGTCACTGTTTTCTTCTAAATAATCTGCTAGTTGGCTGATCGTTAATTCTGCCACCTTTGCCACCTCATTTTTATGTTTATTTTTAGCCTTTTAAGTTCGGCTTTTCTAATAGTTTACCTGATTTTGGATTAATTGTTAAATTAATGCGAAAAATAACGGCCTACTTTACGAATTGGCGGCCGAATATTACAGCAGTAGACTAGCGCGTACCAAAATAAAGTGCCCAGATTTTACAGCTGCAGGCACACTTAATGTAGTTATTTAGATTTTACAAGTTAATTAATTTTTACGACGTTGATCAATGCTGCCACAAGTCGTGAGCAATAAGATTGGTCACGGTACCTTTTGAGTGCAACTGACTGTGGGTTAGATCGGCTAACTTTTGTTCTTGATAGTGTTCAACCTGGCCTTGCACGAGATAGCGCATTGCTTGAGCTTGAGTATTGGCACCGGCACCATCTGTTAATTTACCGTCTAAAGTACTGTAAACGTTGAAAATCCGAATTGCTCGATTACGTTTCAACACGGATTTGCGAGCCACTAAACGGCGGTAGTTTTTGGATTGGCGCGTTGGCCGATTATTGGTTGCGAAAGGAGTCCCTTCGTGCATGGCGCCATCAATTGGTGCACCAAGTAAAACTAAGGTGTGCAATTTTGGTGTACTTGCGTTGGAATCCAATAAAAGCTGGTTGACAAGTGCGTTGCCACCCCAAGAATGGCCAACAGCATTATAGCTAGTGACACCATAGCGTTTGTGTAACGTCACAAGGATTTGCTGCAGCCAATGTGCTTCTTGACGGTAGAAGCTGGAATTGCGCTTAAAAACGATCTGAATAATTGGGTTAGCCATTTTTTTATTTAAATGACCGTAATAATTAATTGGGCCGGTTGTACTAACAGTTACAGTCATGACTTTACCACCAGCATGCTTGGCGGCCAATTGGTTGATCATTGGATTAAAGGTGAAGCCACCACCTAACCAGCCGTGAACGAAAAGCGTGGGGGTTGCGGATGCTTGGAAGTCCTTATTAATCGTGGTTGGTGTTTGCGGTTGGTTGGTCGCTGTATGATCAACGTAAAGTGAGTAGCCCGTCAAGGTTAATAAGCAAACAATAAACAGCCCGGCAAAAATTTTTTTGAACATAATCGGCCTTCTTTGGTGAAACGAATATAAGCATCTTAAAATGTAACACGGCAAGTAATTCAAATACGGGACAGCAATGGCTTGTTCCATTGGCTATCCCGTATTTGATTAAATTTAATGCTGTAAAGTTGTCGCCTTATTAGTGAAGTTAGTCAAGTGCTCGGTAATTTGGTTAGCAGCAGTCATGAGTTGTTTATATTCATCGTAACTAAAGCCTAATTTTTCTTGGCAGCTATTAACACGGTCAAAAATAACATTACGTTGTTGTTGCGCCTTAGCAGTTAACGTGATAATAACCCGCCGTTCATCAACTTTATCACGTTTGCGGTTGACCCAACCATCCTTTTCTAAACGTTTTAGAAGTGGCGTTAGTGTACCACTATCAAGATGAAGGTAGTGGCCAAGATCGTTAACCGTTAACGTTTTATGCTCCCAAAGTGTTAGTAGCACAATGTACTGGGGGTAAGTTAACTGAAATGGAGCCAACGCGAACGTGTAATATTTATTGAATTGTTTTTGGGCTCGGTAAACAGCAAAGCACAGTTGTTCATCAAGCAAGATTGGTTCAGTCATTAGCCGAAGCTCCTTTTTAAATAAATTATACTTAAAGTCAATTTTACACAATTTAATTGTGAGTTCAAGTAAATTAACCTAAAGATGTTACTTAAGATTAAAAGCACGCCAGGCGTTTTCACCGGCCAAAGTCACAAGCGACTTTGTTTGCGCAATCGTTTTTTCTAAGCTTTGTGGTTCAATAACAGTGCTAATGATCAAATCAATGGTTGTTGGTTGTTTGAGGTCGAACGCACGACTACCGACAATTGCGATGACTGGCTTTTGGAACTCTTTAGCGATTTGACTAACAATTAGTGGTAACTTACCATTTTGTGATTGGCCATCCATCCGGCCTTCACCGGTGATTACCAGATCGGCGGTACTGGCTGCCGTTTTAAAATCAAGTAAGCGGAGAATTTCCTGTGCCCCTGATCTTAAGGTAGCGTGAGTGAACGTAAGTAGAGCAAAACCAAGGCCACCAGCGGCCCCAGCTCCAGGGATGGCCTGTTTTTGTGTGTTTGTCGCGCGGCTTGCAAGTTTAGCAAAGTTGGCCACTAGTTGATCACATTGTGGTAGTTGTTCCCGCGTCAGGCCTTTTTGGCGGCCATAAACAAAAGTAGCACCATTTTTACCGGTGAGGGGATTTGTCACATCACTGAGGCCGGTAATTGTGATTTGTTGAAGGCGCGGATCAAGTTGGCTTAAATCAATTTGGGCTAATTGTTGTAGGCCAGTCAGTCCCGGGCCAACTTCTTGTCCGTATTTGTCAGTGAAATGACCACCAAGTGCTTGCAACATTCCAAGACCAGCATCATTGATTGCGCTACCCCCTAGTGCAATGTAAATGCGTTGAACATCCTGTTTCAAAACGAGTTTGATTAATTCACCGAGACCAAAGCTGGTTGCCTGAAATGGTTTTTTAATTGGACCAACTAGTGGAAGGCCTAGGACTTGCGCGACTTCAATAATGGCCGTCTTATTATCTAAGCGGCCGTAGTTTGCAGTTACGGATTTTCCCAACGGACCAGTAACCGTCGCTGTTTCTAAAGTACCACCTTGCTTTAAAAGGCTTGCCAAGGTGCCTTCACCGCCATCAGCAACTGGTAAAATGGTGGTAGAAACATTGGGGGCCAAACGTTGGATGCCAGTTTGGATGTAATTACCAATTTCTTGAGAAGTCGCACTGCCTTTAAACGAGTCAGCCGCAATTAAAATATTTGTCATCTAGAAATACTCCTTACTGTAAAAACTTAAATTTATGTTGAAGTGCTGCTACTAAACATTGTGCAGCCATTTGTGAGCCATTTTGATCAAGGTGAACTTGATCCGTATAGGTCAAATTCCAAGCTGAAGTTTCAATGATTTGCACCTGGTAGTGACGCCCAACTTGCCGGATAGTTGGTGCACAGCGTTGGCTAAAGGAAATTAAAATGACTAAGCGCGACCGGGAAAATTGGTGGCATAGGTTATCTAAAAGTTTAGCAAAGGCCCGTTTAACTTGTACTTGCTCAAGTCGCCAATCGTTAGTGCCAAGGTTAATGATGATTAGATCGCTTGCGGGAACTGGGCACATCGTTGTCGAATTAATTTTGTTATAAAAGTCAAGCGCGCTTGGAACGTGGCCTTGACCAGGCCGACAAATTCCAGCGGCACTATAAGCAATTCGCTGATCAAGCGCGCCGAAATATTCGGCGGTTAAAGCGGCGTAGCTAGTTTCAGCACGATAGTCAATTGCAGGTGTTTTGCCGGCAACCCAGCAACCAGCAGTAATAGAATCACCGATAAATGTGAACCGTGGGCCACCGGGCTTTACTGCCAGCAACGGTTCTGAACTATTAATTGCGATTAGCGAAAAACCTGCTGTGTTCGTCCAAACATTTGCCTGGTCAGTATTTCCGGACATCACAACTTGTAAATTAGTAGCGGCTGCTAAATAGAGTGTGATTGGTTTGTCACTGATAACCTCACGGTGGAAAGGCCGATTATTAACGCGCCAAGCAACAACTTGTGGTGTGGTCTGGCGAATAAAATACAGGTCAATTTTTGTTGGCTTTACAGCATGACAAAAAAATCCGGCGCCAAGATTGGTCGTGTAATTTTCCTGCCCAGTAGAGAGCCAGCGGCCGTAAAAATAGCATCCAGGAAAAGCAGTATTTGCGTTAGTTTTGATTAAATTTAGCATACAGCACGCTCCCTAGCACTATTATAAAGTTTTAAGGCAAATAAAAAAGTGTGCCGACTGAATTCAGTTGAGCACACTTTAATTGGTGGGCATAAAAGTTTTACTAGTGATTTTTGATTTCTTTAAGCAACGTTTGAGACTTATTTTTGTTAGTGCTTTTCTGACTAGCTTATTCTTTTCAAAACTTGTCAGCCACAATTAATTTGGGCGGCGTTTGGCGTCCACCATCATTTTCTTTGCTGCACATTTATAATCGCAAGCAGCGCATTTTCCTTGTTTAGATTTACGTAAGACCTTAACAATTTGCCAACCTGCAGTTGCGACAATTGCGGCCGTGATAACTAAATTAACGAATAAAGCCATAATTAATTTTCCTCCATTTTAGTTTGATCAGCGAAGTCCGATAAGTAAGCCACCTTGATAAATGAAGAAGGCGAGACCATAAGCAACTAGTAAACTGACAACAACTGAGTAAGCGGCCCATTTCCATGTGCCAGTCTCTGCCTTGATAATAGCAATTGTTGCAAAGCAGGGAATGTAAAGCAAGATAAAAACTAGAAAAGCGTAGGCCGATAATGGGGTAAACAAGTGAGCCAGCGCCGCAACCAACATTGAACGGCCAGCAGTATGGTAAAGCACCATTAGTGTTGAACCAACGACCTCTTTGGCCAGAACGCCAGTTAAAATAGCGCTGATGGCTTCCCATGAGGTGATGCCAATAGGATGGAAGAGGGGCAACAAACTACGGCCGATCAAAGCCGAAAAACTTTGCCCAACGTTTGTAGCAACACCAGATGGTCCAAGGTAGCTAAGCAACCAAATCATGACAGTCCCACCAAAAATAACGGTACCTGCTTTATGAATAAAGCCCTTACCCTTATCCCACGTTCCCTGTAAAATAATGTTGGCCTGTGGCATATGGTATTCCGGCAATTCAATCATAAAAACGGAAGTCTCTTCAGAATGGAAAACACTCTGGTAAATTTTAGCCAAAACTAAGGCAACCGCAATTCCTAAAAAGTAGAGCGACAAAACAATGGCTGCTTGGTGTTTACTAAAAAAGGCGGCAACGAAAAGACTGTAAATTGGCAAGCGCGCTGAACAACTCATATAGGGTGAAATTAATGTTGTGATCAGCCGTTCCTTAGGTTGTTCGATTGTCCGAGCCGCCATAATTCCTGGAACATTGCAACCAAAGCCGATAATTAAAGGGATAAAGGCCTTGCCATTTAAACCAACCAGTGACATTAATTTATCCATTACTAAGGCCGCACGGGCCATGTAGCCGGAATCCTCTAGTATCGAAATACAGGCAAATAACATAAAAATTTGGGGCATAAAAACCAGGACACCACCAACGCCGGCGATGATACCATCAACGATCAAAGAACGAAGAAAAGGGAGTGCCCCCAGCGTTGTTAATAATTGATTGGCGCTACTAGAAAGTGGGCCAGAAATAAATTGATCTAAAATATTTGATAATGGCGTTCCCACCCAATCAAAGGTTAATTTGAACATTAGAAAGAAGATACCGGCAAAGATTGGTAAACCAAGTACGGGATTGGTTACAACCCGATCAATTTTAGCCGTAATATCAGTAATTCGTGGATTTTGGGCCTGCTGGCGAGCTTCTTTTAAAGTTGCCTCAATAAATTCCAAGCGCGCTTGATAAATTTTGTCGGCAAAATGTTGCGCCTCATAGTACGGCTGTTGGTTAAGTAGTGGCGTCAGATTATTTTCTTTTGCATAGGTAATTACGGCCTTGTTAGCGTTCATAAACTGAATGGCCAGCCAACTGGCAAATTGTTCACCTAAATTATAGTTACGTTGCAAGCCACGAACAGCCTGCTTAATTGCCGTTTGAATGGCCGAGCTATATTCTAGCTTAAATGTATTGGGGGTTAAATCAGGCTCAGCTTGTAAGAACTGTTGCTTAAGATCCTGAACACCTTTATTACCCCGAGCATTTGTCGCGACTAGATTACAACCAAAGGCATGACGTAAAACATCAAGGTTATAGCTGATGCCTAATTTGCGCAAACTATCAATCATATTTAAGGCAATGATTGTTGGTTTACCAAATTCGAGCAGCTCAATGGAAAGCAGTAAGTTACGTTTAAGCTGAGCCGCATTAGCTACGTTGAGGATGATGTCTTGTGGTTCGTTAAGTAAAAAATTAGTTGCAACGGCCTCATCCTTCGTCAGCGGATTCAGTGAATAAACTCCGGGAAGGTCGACAACGGCTAGCTGGCTATTTTTAATGGCACCAACTTTTTTTTCAACCGTTACGCCGCTCCAATTTCCCATGTAAGCGTAGGAATCGGTTAAGCGATTAAATAGGGTTGTTTTCCCAGTATTAGGGTTACCAAATAGCGCAATTGTCGTCATAAGGTTCCCCCCTTTAGCTGGGCCACTAGTTGTCTGCGTAAACCGACACGTTGTTGATCGAAGGTGATGATAATCGGGCCGTTAAATGGATAACGACGAATAATCTTAACCTTCTTCCCAAGGGTTAACCCGAGATCACGTAAGCGATGCTGTGTTTTCTCGTCAAGTGCAGTTAAATCATGTATGTAAAACGTCTCTGAGGGCGTTTGCTTAAATAAAAACATAGGCTCAACTCCTAAAAAGCTGAATTAAATGACCAACAAAATGTGAACTGAATCGTTTATAGATCCATAAACAAAATTCATATTGTCATTATAAAGCAAAGCGCCTTTAATTAGTTGAAATTACGAAAACTAATTGACATTGAAAATCATTTGTAATCATTTTGTCATATTTAGACAAAAAATTATTTAATTTGAATCAGATTAAAAAAAAATTAATAAATTCTTAGATAACACGTCGTGACAGCTTCATAAAACTAATTAGTAACTTAAAAACTGACAGTTGGCCATTTTAAGCCATTTTACCAATAGTACTAAATGTTGGTTGAAAACGATTTTCTAGTCTAAATGTCTCAAACTGATGTTAGTTTTTAATATTGGTATACTATCTATTATATCAATTATGGCTTGCTTTCATTACTTTCTTTCATTAAAATGTCTACGTATAAGAGAGAGGGAATGAAAATGAAGACGTACTTTCAGCGAATTGGACGTTCATTAATGTTACCCGTTGCTGTTTTGCCTGCAGCAGCGATTTTAGAAGGTATCGGTCATATGCTGCCAAAGAATTGGGCAATCGCACAATTCTTGCAAGTTGGTGGAACGGCCATTTTAAGTTATTTGTCGTTACTGTTTGCTGTTGGTTTGGCGTTTGGCATGGCGGAAGATAAAGATGGGGCGGCCGCATTAGCGGGTGTGGTTGCCTATATTGTGCCGCGTTACATATTGATGCCAAAGAACGTTGCTTTATTGGAAGGGATTAAGGTAAGTCAGGTAGCACCAGCATTTACCGCAATCACTGATTCAAACGTTTTTATTGGTATTGTGGCTGGCCTGGTTGCAGCGGCGATGTATAATCGTTTTCATAAAGTTAAGTTGCCAATGGCGATTTCATTCTTTAGTGGTAAGCGATTAGTTCCCATTATGTCGGCCTTGAGTATGTTGGTCGTTACGGCGATCCTATTATTCGTTTGGCCGGTTGTCTACACTGCTTTAATTGCCTTTAGTAAATGGATGGTTGGACTTGGGCCGATCGGTGCCGGACTTTATGGATTCTTCAATCGGCTATTGATTCCAACTGGCCTACACCAGGCGTTAAATTCAGTTTTCTGGTTTAACGTTGCTGGTATTAATGATATTGGTAATTTTTGGGCAGGTACTGGGGTCAAAGGTGTTACCGGTATGTACCAGGCTGGATTCTTCCCGGTGATGATGTTTGGTTTGCCGGCCGGTGCCTATGCGATTTATAAAAATGCCTTACCTGAGCGTAAAGCAGAAACAAAGTCATTGATGATGGCTGCTGGTTTTGCCTCTTTTTTTACCGGGGTCACTGAACCACTAGAATTTTCTTTCATGTTTGTGGCTTGGCCACTTTACTTGTTACACGCCGTTTTCACTGGGTTGTCACTAGCGTTTGCAGCATTTATGCATTGGACTGCTGGGTTTGCGTTTAGTGCTGGGCTCGTGGATTATCTACTCAGTTTTAGAATGCCCCTAGCAAACATGCCTTACATGTTATTGGTTCAGGGTGTTGTGATGGCCGTTATTTATTACTTTGGCTTTAATTTTGCAATTCAACGATTTAATTTGATGACGCCAGGTCGTGAGCCGTTAACGGATGCGGATGAATTAGTGGATGATGACCCTGACGATGATAAATTTACCCGCCAGGCTAAACGAATTTACGCCGCAATCGGTGGCAAGGATAATATTAAGGTGATTGACAACTGTACAACGCGGTTACGATTACAATTACAAGATACAAAGAAAGTTAATCAACCAGTTGTTAAAGCTGCCGGTGCCGCCGGAATCAACGTTTTGGATCAACATAATATTCAAATCGTCATCGGTACAGAAGTTCAATTTGTTGCCGACGCCTTAAGCCAGTTATTTAATACCGGAGCACCAATGAGGGCCTTAGCAACCTCGGCCGAACCTGTGGCAAGTGCCAGTGTGACAGCAACGCCAGCAGCTAAAGTAAAAAGCGTAACGGAAGACTTCTACGCGGTGGCTAGTGGTGAGGCAATGTCGATTACCAAAGTTGCTGATTCTACCTTTGCGCAGAAGATGTTAGGCGATGGCTACGCAATTGAACCAACCTCTGGGCAGATTGTGGCGCCAGTGGACGCTGAAGTCACGAGCATTTTTCCAACTAAACATGCGATTGGCTTCAAAACTGCTGCTGGGTTAGAAGTTTTACTTCATATGGGAATTAATACAGTTGAGTTAAAGGGAGCGCCATTTACGATTGCAGTGACTGAAGGGCAAAAAGTGAAACACGGTGATTTAGTTGCTACGGCCGATTTAGCGGCAATTAAGGCCGCCGAAAAGGAAACAACAATGATGGTTATTTTAACGAATATGCCACTGGTTGCTAGTGTTGACCTTAAACAAGAATCAGGTCAAATTGAGGCAGGTCAAGCTATTGCCGAAGTATCAACAAAATAAAGTAGCCATAAAAAATTGATTTAAAATTTAAGGGAATTAATTATTAGGTTTTTAGATGTTAGTGCGCCAAAAAGACAGACTAAAAACGAATAATTGGTTCTTTTTTTTGTAGGAAAGCACTTAATAAATAGGAAGAAAAGGCTTTTTTAGGATTTTAATTGTGATGAAAAAATTGGTCTAAACCATTGCAATCAATTTTAGGATGATTTAAACTGTGTTTACAGATAAAGGATTGTTACCGCAGATTATGTGGGCAAAACCTGATAAGCCAGTTGTTAGCCGTAATGAAAGCGGTTATCCAACTGATTTTATCAGGCTTTTATACTTTTTGGGTGAACAATCTATTCAGGGGGAGTGATTCATGAAGATTAAAAAAATTTTCAATAATAATGTATTACTCGCTGAACAGGATCATCATGAAGCTGTTTTGATCGGTAAAGGTTTAGCATTCCAGAAAAAAGCAGGTCAGGAAGTTGATGAAACTAAGGTTAGCAAAATCTATGCACCAACAGAAGAAAAATGGCTTGGTATTTTTCGAGATTTGATGCAGGATATTTCACCTGAATATTTTGAAGTTTCTTCGCAAATTATTGAATATGCAGAGCAACTATTGAATACGAAATTTAATGAATACCTGTTGATTGCACTTACCGATCACATTCATTTTGCGATTGTCCGGCAAAAAAAGAAAATTGTGATTCATAACGAAATGCTTTGGGAAATTCAACGGATATACCAGCAGGAATACTTGGTTGGACAACGGGCGCTGGAGATTATTCAGCAAACGTTTAATATTCAACTACCTGATGATGAAGCCGGGTTCATTGCCTTTAAATTTGTTGAGAACAGCATGGGCCGAGGCAATGAAGATGAGACGTTAGCGATGACCAAGTTGATTAACGATGTTTTAAATATTGTCAAATATCAACTAAAGATTGATTTTAAAACTGAGTCAATTAGTTATCAGCGGTTCTTGGTTCATTTGCGCTTTTTCGCGGAACGAATTACTAAAAAGGGGCCGGTAGTCGATAAGACGGATGATGACCATTTCTTATTTGACCATATTGCCCAGAAATATCCTGACGCATTCACTTGCGTTGAGAAGATTAAAGCATTTATTGAGCAGTCAATGAACGAAACGATTTCAATGAATGAACAAGTCTACCTCACAATGCACATTCAGCGTGTGGTGGATGAAGGATAATTTTATAAGTAACGGGATTGTAACTAATTCGATTAGGCAAAACCCAAATATGTAGTTGCTTGTGTCAGGGCAACTGGATATTTGGGTTTTTATTATTTTAGAGAGGTGATCATTTTGGATTATAAAGCATTAGCTGGTGAAATTTTAAAAGACGTCGGCGGGAAAGAAAATATTAATTCAGCGTGGCATTGTGCAACACGAATACGGTTTAAGCTTAACTCTGAAGATAAGGCACAAACTAAAAAGATTGAGGATTTAGATGGTGTTATTACCGTCGTTAAAAGTGCCGGCCAGTACCAAGTCGTTATTGGTAACTCGATTGCCAAAGTGTTTGACGAATTAGCGGATCAGGCCGGAATTGATAATCCAGATGACGCTACGGAGGCCCAAGCACCAGCACAAGACGACAAGTCTCAATCTAAAGGCAAAAACCTACTTAATCGTTTCATTGCGTTTATTTCAGGTATTTTTACACCATTCTTGGGTGCCTTAGCCGGTGCCGGGATCTTAAAAGGGTTGTTGGCCCTATGTGTTGCCTTTAATTGGTTAACCGTTTCTAGTGGGACGTACAAGATTCTTTACGCAGCCGGTGACTCAATTTTTTACTTCTTACCAATATTCTTGGCCTTCACGGCTGCCAAGCAATTAAAGGTTAACCAGTACGTCGCTGTTGCGTTGGCCACCTCGTTACTCTATCCAACATTGGTTACTGCTGCGACTAACGGTCAAACATTGCGGTTTCTGGGCATTCCAGTGGTTCCAACGACGTATACGTCAACCGTTATTCCAATATTGTTGGCCGTTTGGGCATTATCTTATTTAGAACCATTTTTGGATAAAATATTCCCGGATGCCATTCGGAATATTTTCACGCCATTAGTTTCACTAATCATCATGGTGCCTTTAACGTTAAT
The DNA here is from genome assembly GCF_003950295.1 of Loigolactobacillus iwatensis. Lineage (GTDB taxonomy): Bacteria > Bacillota > Bacilli > Lactobacillales > Lactobacillaceae > Loigolactobacillus > Loigolactobacillus iwatensis. The sequence goes on along the minus strand of NZ_RHNP01000001.1, from coordinate 54,531 downwards.
CGTTGTTGGACCAGTTGGTGCGACAATTAGTAATTTATTAGCTAAGGGTGTCTTCGGTATTTATAATTTTGCACCTATTTTGGCTGGAATGATCATGGGTGCTTTCTGGCAAGTCTTCGTCATTTTCGGTGTTCACTGGACGTTTGTCCCGTTAATGATGAATAACATTTCCAAGATGGGCTATGATCCATTGCTGCCAATCTTGAGTGCGGCCGTACTTTCTCAGGCTGGCGCTGCACTTGGCGTTTTCTTGAAATCAAAAGATAAAAAAATGAAGTCATTGGCTGGTTCTGCCAGTGTTACCGGTATTTTTGGTATTACTGAACCAGCTATTTACGGGGTTACTTTAAAGCTGAAACGACCATTTGTTTGTGCCGTTATTGCTGGTGCCATCGGTGGTGGTATTATTGGTGGATTCCAAGTTCATGCTTCATCATTCACACTACCAAGTCTATTGTCATTACCAACGTACCTCGGCAAAGGTTTTATTGGTGAAATTACCGGCCTACTAGTTGCCTTTATTTTGGCCACTGTTTTAACGTACATCGTTGGCTTTACAGAAGATACGAGTACCGATTCTGAGTCAACTAAGGCCGATTTGCCAACTAGCAAGGGAACTGAAACCATCTTAGCACCTGTTGAAGGAACAATTATTCCTTTAACGAGTGTCAAGGATGAAGTATTTGCTTCCGAAGCAATGGGCAAAGGTTTAGCAATTGTACCAACGAATGGCTTAGTTAAATCACCCGTTAACGGGACTGTAACAGCCGTTTACCCAACAGGCCACGCGATTGGTGTCACTTCTAATGAAGGCGCCGAGATTTTGGTTCACATCGGGATTGATACAGTTAAACTTAATGGTAAATATTTTGAAACATTAGTTAAGCAAAATGATGTTATCAAGCAAGGACAATCATTGGTTAAATTTGACCGTGAAAAGATTGCGGATGCAGGTTACGATACAACTGTGATGGTCATTGTTACCAATACTAATGATTACGCAGACGTTAAACCAACTTCTGCTACTGAAGCGAAAAATAATTGGTTGTTAAATTTAAGTGCAAAAACAGAAAATGCAGATCAAGGAGTGGTACAAAATGTATAAGACGACGTTTCCTAAACAGTTTCCAGATGATTTCCTCTGGGGTGGTGCGACAGCCGCCAATCAAGTTGAAGGTGCTTGGAATGTGGACGGCAAAGGTTTAACAACCGCCGAAGTTGTTCGTAAGACAACTGACCGTAAACACATGTCAATGGACGATGTTGACAAGGAGTCGATTCAGGCTGCTTTAGCGGATAAGTCCGCTGCCGATTATCCAAAACGACGGGGTGTTGATTTTTACCATCACTATAAAGAAGATATCAAATTATTTGCTGAAATGGGTTTTAAGGTTTATCGTTTTTCCATTGCTTGGTCACGAATCTTTCCTAATGGTGACGATGCACAGCCAAACGAGGCTGGGTTGGCTTTCTACGAGAAGGTCATCGATGAATTGGCCAAATATGATATCAAACCATTAGTGACACTTTCACATTATGAGATGCCAATTGCTTTGACGTTAAGGCAAAATGGTTGGCTGAGTCGCGATACGATTAAGGCGTTTAATCATTTTACTGAAACCGTCTTTAAACGGTTTAAGGGCAAAGTACCATATTGGTTGACGTTTAACGAAATCAATACCGGAACGTGGGGCTTCCACGCAACTGGGGTGCTGGACAGTCATGAAACGCGAGCAAAGCAATTGCAGATGCGTTACCAGGCATTGCACCATCAGTTTGTTGCAAGTGCCATTGCAACAAAACAGTTACGTGAGATTGATCCCAAGGCTAAAATGGGTTGTATGCTAGCTCGAATGCAAACATATCCTGGAACACCCAACCCAGTGGATGTCCGCGCGGCACAACTTGAGGATGATAAAAACCTATTCTTTACGGATGTTCAAGCACGTGGTGAGTATCCAGAATATATGAACCGTTATTTTGCCGAAAATAAGATTGAAATTAAGATGGCAGCGGACGATGAAGCCATCTTAGCCAAATACCCAGTTGATTTCATTAGTTTTAGTTACTATATGACAACTGTCACTAAGGCGGATGAAGGCGAACAAGTAAACGGAAATATGGCAACTGGTGGCCGGAACCCATATTTACAAGAATCAGATTGGGGCTGGCAAATTGATCCAATTGGTTTACGCGTTACGCTAGATGAAATGTGGGATCGTTACCGAAAGCCACTGTTCGTAGTAGAAAATGGTCTCGGTGCTGTTGATCAATTAACGTCGGACGGTAAGGTGCATGATGATTACCGAATTGATTATTTACGTCAGCATATCCAGCAAATGAAGGAAGCCACTGAAGATGGTGTTCAGTTAATGGGTTACACAATGTGGGGACCAATTGATTTGATCAGCTTCTCAACCTCAGAAATGTCCAAGCGGTACGGCTTCATTTATGTTGATCAGGATGATCAAGGCAAAGGTAGCTTAGATCGAATTAAAAAGGATTCCTTCTACTGGTATAAAAAAGTTATTGCGTCAAACGGTGAGGACTTAACTGATTAAGTAATAACTGAAGGTACATGAAAAAACACTACTGAATTTAATTAAATTCAGTAGTGTTTTTTCATGTATTTGGTTTATTTTCGCTAATTGAGCACGTCTAAAACAATTCAGTAATAAAATACCGGCAAAAATTAGGTCAATCTAAACTGCGATTCGGACTTCAGTTTATTTTAGTCCGATCGACACCTTGTCTAATGAAGCAAGCAATGGTCCTCAGTGCAGAAATAGACGCTAAGCAATTTTCCAAATACTTTTAGTTAATTAAGGTAGTCAGGAAAATTATTCTGATCAATCGTATAGTCCCGCTCAACTGGATGGTGACCTAATTTATTAAGAAAACTTTCAATTAAGCCTTGAATAGATACCTGTCGATTAAGCAGTGCAATTGCCTCACTGGTAACAGTAAGCGACATCGTTAACTGACGATGTAATTGTGTAATATTGAAGCGCCGATCTTTGGTTGGGACTTTAATTTCGTTAATGGCAAAGAAGCCGTAATAGTAATTTAGCAAATCAAGCAGACCTCTCTAAATTAATTTAGTATTATTATATGATAAATATATACTAATGATACAAAAAGTGCAATAGTAATCTAATTAATTATTAGAGAACCTTCTTCAAGACACATTAAAAATGTATCTTGAAACTATTTGTTGTTGCTATTCGAAGAGGTATATGGAAAAGTAACTTCTCCGGATAATTTAATGTAAGCGTGTTTAAAAAGTCAGAACTTAACTATTTTTTTAATTCTACTAATCGCGAGAGAACAACCGTGACCAGAAGCCCTTTTTGGTTTCGGTTGATTGAGTTTGCATATCTGCCAGTGTTCGTGGCTTATTATTGGCCTCTGTGTTAGCTGGTGTGGTCGCTGCTGAGTTGGCAGTAGTAGTTGCTTCGCTACTAGTCGTCGACTTACGTACCTCAATTGCCTTCAGCAGGTGTTCGTACTTATCGTTTGTTTCATCTAACTGCTCTTGCAACTTTTTGAGTTGGCCAACAACTTCAGTGTTTTGGTCAGATAGTTGTTTTAATGTATAAAGTACCGGCGCTAAATTATCATTGTCAGTAGAGTTGTCGGGAGTTGCCGCTGAGGCCTCTGCCGGCAAAGTTGATTTTGCAGGAGTTGCAGTGCTACTAGTAGGTGCTTCAGAAATAATCTGTTGACCGAATACTTCACTAATAGCGTTTTTCAAAGTTTTATTGTGTTCTTTTTTTATGATATTTACTTGTGCCAAATCAGTGATATTTTGAGCACTATAGAGACGGCCGTTATTTTGATCACGATGGAAGTAATCAGTTCGATGTGTGACTTTTTCGACTAAACCTGAATAGGAACGCAGGGTTTGCGGACTGATGTCAAGTTGATCTGCAGTTTGACGTGGCGTCTGGTATTCTTGACCCGCAACATTTTTCATTATAATCACCTTTACTCCAGAAATTAGCGCGCTTAAAACGCCGCTTAACTTATTATAGCGCATCAAAAAGCGACTGTCAGGGCTTTTTTGATAAATAGTTTTATTTAGAGTGGGCCTGACGATAAAAACTAATAATAGCCATGACGACAACAAAGAAAAAGCTAAAGAAAACGGCAATTGCCTTAGCGAGGCCTGCTATACCAACAATTTCTAGCGCACAGTAAAGGGCAAAATAGGCAATAACATTAACGAGCAAACTGCCAAGACTATTAATTTTTAGTGTCGTGTAGATACTTACGGCTAAAAAACCAATAATGCAGAGACTAATCAACAACATAGCAAACACCTCAAATTGAAATTTTTATGGTAGAAATATTTTCAAAAGTAGCAAGTCGTTAGTGTACTTTTGACCATTATAAAACAATGATCACTTTCAGCTTAACAGGAATTTTCATTATTTGCGATAATTTTGTAAGTCAGGTAGCGTGTTGGGTTAGTCCGCTCGATATCGTTAGTAATCCTCAATTGCGGAGTAGAAGCTAAACGCTTTTTCCAACACGCTCTAGGAAGTTTAACTCGTTCAATGATTTCAGCAAGGTATGCTAAAATGAATGTAAGCGTGTAATTAATGGAGGAATCTTAAATGTATAAAATGATCGTCTGTGATATGGATGAAACTTTACTAGATAATCAGGCCAAAATTTCAAAGAAGAATGAGCAGGCTATTAAGGCCTTTACGGCACAGGGTGGCCACTTTGTGTTAAACACAGGTAGAAGTTTTTTATCTGTGCAAGATAATCTAAAGCAGCTAGGTTTAATCGATAAGCCGAATCAATACGTGATTGCCTATAATGGTGGTGCCATTGTTGAAAATCGCGCCAACCAGATTCTAACCGTTAATCAAATGCCTTTTGAAACTGTCAAACAGATTTTTGATTACGCCGTTAAACGGAACGTCACTGTTCATATTTACGCCGTTCAAGGTCTGTATATGTGGCGTCCAAGTGACCAAGAACTTCATTATATTAAGCAACGGGTTGCTGATTTCGACATTTTAACATCATCTAATATTGATGGCCTAAAGCAGCAGCCATTGGTTAAAATTTTGTATCAGGCCGATGATCCTGCATTTAGAAAAGAATTAAGCCAAGCGGTAGCTGCACTACTGCCAGATGAACTAACGATTACTTTTTCCTCTAATCGTTACGTTGAGTTTAACCCTGCCGGCATTGATAAGGGAACAGCAACTTTACAGTTAGCTAAGCAATTACGGGTAAAGCCAAGTGAAATTATGGCAATCGGGGATAATAGTAATGATTTGGCCATGTTAAACGCAGCTGGACTCGGCGTTAGTGTTCAAAATGGTACCGCGGCTGTAAAGCAGGCCGCTGGTTACGTCACACAGGCCACTAATAATGAAAGTGGTGTGGCCGAAGCGCTAGAAAAATTTGCATTAATCTAATAAGAGTGTCTCAAAAAGCGCCTAGGTTCCGAGCATTAGCCTAGCTTGCCGAATTATTCGCGCAGCGGATAATTTGGTGAGCGTAGCTAAGCACAGGAATCTGCTTTTTTAGACACGTTTCCAGCAAATTAGAGTGTCTCAAAAAGCGCCTAGGTTCCGAGCATTACTGACGATGTCGATCGGACTAGGATGAACCGAAGTCCGAGTCGCAGCCTAAGAAGGATTTTCTCAGGCAGGCTTAGGTTAAATCAATCAAGAAAATAGTAACAGAAATGATTCCTAAACACAGTCTGACTAGATGTCCAGGTGGAAGACTTTAAGGCGGACACTAAAAACACTCCCTGAAATTAATTAATGATCTAATTTCAAGGAGTAGTAATGGTGTTAAAAAATTTAACGTTCTATCTGTAGCCTATTTAGATTTTTGTTGAAATTATTTGCCTAAGTAACCAATAGCCATCCCGAAAATCAGGATAATTAAAACAATTGTTGTGATCACAACGTAAAGCAGGTCACGTTCTTTAAAAAAGGCGTAAATTGAAACGACAACTCGTAAAACGGGCGTTAGAATAAGTGCAAAAAGACCAAGCATAATGATGGCGTAGGGTTTAAACTGGGCGATTCCGCGAAAGATTGCGCCAAAATGGGTAGGAAAACTACCGGCCGGATAGCCTGATTTACCAGTGATTAAGAGGGCTAATAGACCCACACCAATAATAATAGCGGAGATGATCACGCCAATTTGTAAAATGACACCGATTAACTTTTCAACTTGATTCATTTCTTGTTGCATTTTCGTTGATTGTTTCATAGTTAAATTGTCACCCCGAATCCTTTGAGAACCATCTCAAGGCCCATATAACCAATGATCGGAATAAAGATAATTCGGATCCAGCGTGGCTTTAGGCGCTGCATAATACGCGTTCCGATTGTTGCGCCAAACAAAACACCAAGTGCTAACGGTGCGGCAATCTGCGGTTTGATTGAGCCATTAAAGAAATAAACGGTTGCGCTTGCTGCCGCTGTAACGCCCATCATTAGATTACTGGTAGCACTGGAAGGCTTTAGCGGCATTTTCATGAAAGTATCCATTGCCATCACTTTGAAGGCACCACTGCCGATTCCTAATAGGCCGCTGGCAAGTCCAGCACCAAACATGACGGTAAAGCCAGCGGGTACATTTTCAACTTGATAATCAACTTGCTTTTTTAGTGCTTTATCATAGTAGCTACTGTTGAGTCTCAATCGTTGCGCGATTTTGTCAGGTTCCACTTTATGGAGGACCTCGTTACCGGATTTTAATTTGCCGTACATGTTCCAAGCTGAAAATAAAAGGAGTAAGCCAAAAAGAATGAACAAAAAGCCGGTGTGAACAACTCCGACTAGAACTGCACCGATAATTGCCCCGACAGTCGTTGCGATTTCAAGAAACATAGCAACTCTTAAATTAAGCAGTTCATCTTTGACGTAGGCGATGGTTGCGCCTGAGCTAGTGGCAATGACGGAAATAATACTGGCACCGATGGCGTATTTAATATCGAGTCCAAAAGCCAACGTGAGAACAGGGGTGATGATAATACCGCCACCAATTCCTAGAATAGCACCAAGAATACCGGCGAGTACGCCGACACAAAGAATGATGACAACTGAGTGAATCATAAGGATTACCTTCTTTACAAAATAATTGCGAAAAATATTACCAAAGTAAGGGTACATCATAAAAATTAATTTTTTAGACATGTATCCGCTAAGAAGTGGTTGAAAAAGCGGTTAGATTCTACTCCGCAATTGCAGATTATTACGCTAGAACGTGCGCCAAAAGTCTGATTCACGGGCCTAACTACGGGAAGTTGCTTTTCAAACACGGTTCCACTAAATTAGCCAGAGAGAAACTAATAAAGATAATTTCCAAACACGGCCTAGATAGTTAAATATTTCTAAAAAAATAATTCTGAAACCATTATTACAATAGCATAGAGTTTTTAATATTAAAAATTCTAATCAACTATTTTGCTGTATTATGGTTAAGTAATAAGGTTAATCTAAAATGAAATAAGTGGCATGCAAACAAATTAATGAATCAACGTTAATCCAGTGGTATTTTGGAGTGGAATTTGAATGATCCTTCCACGATGCTCCGACCATTAAGAAAGAAGTGAGAATGTAAATGATGAAAATAATTAAGTTACCGTCACTTTGGCTACTAGCGGCCTGGCTATTTTTATTTTGTCAAAGTTTTTACGCTAATTATAGTTGGTATATCTCGTTAGTTTATGGCATTCTAGTTCTGGTTTGGATTTTTATTGTTATTAAGGATTATCGCAAACTTGGTAAATAGTTCGCAAAGAAAAGCTAAATCAAAATTTAACTAGTTGATGCAGCTTACCAAAGAAGGGGCTTCGGTAGTTTTGTTTGAGTATTAGACCGAATACTTACTTTGCGCTAAACTAAAAGGTAATTACAAAAAAGGAGTGCTTAATGTGTCTAAGCGCGTGCGCAATATATTAATAAATACTTTGATTGGCGTATTATTAGTCGTTGGTTTAGTTTTAATCTTTAATGAACCAATTAAGAATTGGGTCATTAAAGAGGTTGGCCAAAATAGAGTAGAGCAAGTAACAAAGACTAAAATCGCTAAAAATGAAAAGAAGAAAACAACCTTTAATTTTAAACAGGTAAAATCGTTGGGCGTTAATCAAGTGGCCCATGCAGCAGTTCACCAAAACGGGCTCTTAGTGATTGGCAAATTGAGTATTCCTAGCGTAGGAATGCATTTGCCGGTTGTGAAGGGACTGTCCAATGATGCACTAGCAACTGGTGGGGCAACGATGAAGTCTGGCCAGAAAATGGGTAAACGGAATTACGCGCTGGCTGGTCACTATATGTTGAATAACGGAACAAATCTTTTTTCACCACTTGATAATATCAAGTTGGGGGATGCCGTTTATTTGACGAACTTGGAGCACGTGTACCGTTATCGGGTAACAATGAAGAAGGTTGTTAATCCTTACGCCACTAGTTTGGTTAATGATGTGCCCGGTAAGAAGATCGTGACGTTAATTACCTGCGCTGATGGTGGGGTTAACCGCCTGGCTGTTCGGGGGAAATTAGTTCAAGTAACCAAGGCCAATAAACAAACGCTGGCCATTTTCAATAAAAAATAACTTAAAATATTTTTAATAAATCTAGTTTAGTAGCGTTTAAAAAGCAAGCAAATTATGTTTTTTAAGCCTAATTATTTACAACCGATTTTGAAGTTACAGCTTAGTAGAAAAAAGAAAATGAAGTGAGACAAAAGTCGGTTTTGGGTTTACGTTCTAAAGTAATGATCTGAAATAGTAAGGGGCCAGGACTTTTGTCCAGGCCCCATTTTTTTACACCGTGATTTGAAAATTCTCTGGTTGGACACTGGCCGACGTTAGTAAGTTGCTTGGAATACCTAATTGTCTGGCCGTAGCGACTTTAGCAAGTAATTCAAAGTAGACTTGCTGTTTTGCTTCGGCCGCAGTGAGCGCAAAATCAGTAAATTGACGACCAGAAAAATAATATTGATATTGGAAGCCACTTGTTTTTGGAGAAATGAAGCCACTTTTTAGCCAATTATTAAAATCGGCCTGGTATTCGGGGGTTACGGTTTGTAAGTGGATAGCAAACGATAACTTATTCGAACTAACAGAAATAGCCGAGTTCTGTTTTTGCGGCAATTGAAGCTCGATCTGGTTGAGATCCTGCCGGAAAAGTTGGACATCAGTGCTGTTAAACAAATGACGGTCGGAAAAAATAACTGGAAAATGCAATAAAAATTGACCAATTAAGTTAGACTCACGGAAAAATTGAACCGATTTTTTGGCGGCCAGTAGTTTGTAGGTCAATTGTTGTTGCTTGATAAAAGCTAAAAAATCTTGGTAAGTTTGCAGTAATTGTCTGGCGTAACGATAAGCCGGTTCGTCGATTTGGTAATTAGTGATGTTGGCAAGTATTTCGGGTACACCAAATAATTTAGCGCAAAGTGTGCGGTGGTTACCATTGCCAGTCAGAATGTATTGTTTGGTGTGGTTTGCTTGAAAACAACTCATTTCGGCTAGGCCTTCACCGTTGTGGGCCGTTTCGTTAGAGGCGTAAAAGTTGACGGTACCTGCATATTGGCGGGCGTCAAGTACATCAAAATTTTTGCGCAGCTTGTTTTCGTGGAGTACGGCAATTTGATTTGCTAGGCACAAGTGGTCCCAGAATGACAGGCCATTGATTCCACGATTGATGGCGACCACTTTTGAAAGTGGCACCAATGTCGTGCTCTCTTTTTTTGTAGGATGGTAGTAATGGTATAAAAAAGTCTCAAGGTTGTTTTGTTTAGAATTTTTGGCCGCAGTGACCGCCGCCATGCTCACACCCCGTTGGAGTAAGAAATCACGTAAATGGGTGCTGCTATCTAAAGGATATTTCACTGATTAATTGCCTCTATATCTATAAAATAAAAAATTATTTGGATTTTAAATGCTGTGCCAAATTTATTTCAGTTTAACCTTCTGAAGTAAAATTTGAACAAAAGGCGGTACTCGAACTGACTTTGGACTAGAATGAACGTGAAGGGATGGCGGTACTCATGGAAATTCAACTGGGTGATATTACGAAATCAAGGGTCGACGCAATCGTTAACGCTGCTAATACTAGTTTACTTGGTGGTGGCGGTGTTGATGGTGCAATTCACCGTGCTGCCGGGCCGAAGTTATTGGCCGCTTGTCGCAAGTTTAACGGCTGCCCAACTGGTGAAGCCCGAATTACACCTGGTTTTTTATTACCGGCCAAGTTTGTAATTCACACACCGGGACCGATTTGGCACGGTGGGCAGCAGCATGAGGCACAGTTACTTCGAAATAGTTACCAAAATAGTTTGGCGTTGGCCGAAAAATATGCCTGTCAAACGGTTGCCTTTCCATCAATCAGTACGGGAGTTTACGCCTATCCGCTAGCCGATGCGGCCAATATTGCCGTAGCAACCATCCAAGACTTTTTAAAGCGCTCAAAACAGATTCAACAAGTAACGATGATCTGCTTTGACGAAGTAACAATGCGTGCTTATCAGAGGGCCCTAGCCGATTACTTAAAAAATACCGGTAAATGAGTGATTGTGGTAGACTGATAATTAAGTAGAAGACAATTAATAGTTGAATAGCCGGTGTTTTTAAGTACGAAAGGAAGAGTGTTTTAGAATGAGTGAGCATAAATTAAGTGACTTTGCAGAACAGATTATCCAATATCAAAAGAAACATGATTTAACTGATAATGAAATGGCGTTTTCCAGCCACGTTTCGGTTGAGCGGATTCATGATATTAAATCTAATGAAGTCGAACCAAATGCGGACGAAATTCAGCGCTTGAAAGAATTCATGGGTGGAAATTAAAAACTAGTCTTACCGCAGAATACCTTAATAAGAATCCATGAAGAACGGGGCTTTTGTTTTGAAACTACTTTTGTGAGTGTTTCAAAACTAAAGCAGATCCTTCAAGACGCAAAAATTTAGGTGCCTTTAAAACTACTTTTTAAATAAAAAAAACAGCCACCAAAGTAGTTGGGGTGACTGTTTTGGCACTCATAAAGAGTGCGGACGTGTTAAACACGTTTCGGACTCGAAGTCCGATAAGGTCTGGCACCTTATATGAGTACTATAGCACGTTTATTTCTGTTTGGATAGTGTAGCGAAGCAGGGCCTAAACGTCGTTCGATATAAACGCTAGGCTTTAATTGATTTATCCGGTTTATTAGTATTTGTGTGGCGGGCCAAAGCATCCTTCATTGCTCGGCGAATGAGGTTGGCAGTGACATTGGCTGATGGTTGTTCATCTGTTCTAACGGTGATAACTTTTCGAAAATTTTCTTCTGATAAGCGCATGATCTATTCCATCCTTTCTAAAATTGATTTAGAAAATAAAAACGCCCCTTAGCTTGTTAGCCGAAGAAGCGTTTGGAATCTCACGTTTAGCTCCTTATCTCTTCAGCTTGTTGCTGCTGGAATTAGCACCTTGCTCATACAAGTAGGTTGCTGTGTTCTCACCGGGCCAGTTCCCTAAAACACTCTGGATAAGACGTCTTTATTTTTCTACCTTCAGAATAGCAAGTCGGCAGTTGAAATGCAAGCGTTTTTTTATCTGCACGTATAATGTAATTGGCGGAGGAATATTAAATGATTAAAATGATTGCTTTGGATCTGGATGGTACATTGTTAACGTCGCAGCGGACAATTAGTTCACGAACACAGCAAGTACTTTATCAATTGCGGCAACACGGAATATATATTGTGTTATGCACTGGCAGGGCAATTAATGCAATTGTGCCCTATTTAAATGACCTGAATTTATTTCAAGCGGATGATTTCTCAATTAATTTTAATGGTGCAGTTGTTAGCAACAATGTGACCCAAGCGGCCTTAGTACAGCGTGCGCTTAGTAAAGATGATCTGCGACCATTATATCGGTTGGCACAAAAAATTCAGGCGCCACTAGATGTACTTGATTTTAAGCGCGTTTATTCACTGAGTGATTTACCTCAATCGACTTATCAAGCGGCGTTAGGTCAATTACTAGAGTTTGTGCCAACAACTTTTGCAACATTATCGGCGGGCCCCTTTGCTAAAGTCGTTTCGAAAAGTAACGCGAAAATGACGGACCAATTAGCCTTACAAATTCCGGAAGTGTTTCAGCACAAGTTTCACATTGTGCGCTCGCTGCCCAATGAACTTGAATTTCTTAAGCCTGGCGTTGATAAGGCAACAGGCCTAAGCCAATTACTGACCCACCTTAACTTGTCACCGGCTAATTTGATGGCTTTTGGTAATGAGCAAAATGATATTGGCATGTTGCAGCTGGCCCAGGTGGGAGTTGTTATGGCAAACGCACCCGCAGCCATTAAAACCTATGGAACGGCACTGACAACCAGCAATGATGAAGATGGCGTGGCGGACTTTTTAACGCATTACTTCACTTTCTTAACGTAAAAGATTATTATTTGTGGTTTTTAGCAATAACTAATTATTATTGTGGCGTAGAATCTGGGCATCATTCAAAACATTTCTTAAGTTAAATTACCATGAGATAAATGATTTAAACCTGTAAATAATAAAATGTGGTTGACAGCGATAAATGATGATGTTATTCTTTATACATTAATTATGAAAATTAAATGAGAACATGAAGACGAGAAGAGTAGTTGATGAGAACGAGACAAGCGAGTCCTAATTGGTGGAAGAGGACCTTGATCAAGTCGATGAAGATGATCTCTGAATGGTGTCGTTGAGCAATAGCTAGGCGACAACGGTTGTGCCCGTTAACAGCACGACAGTCTAGGTATCATACTGTACTGTCAGAGTCTATTTTTGCGAAAGAATAGAAAAGTAAGGTGGCACCACGAAATTTAACAGTTTCGTCCTTTGGTTAGGACGGAACTGTTTTTTTATTGGTTAAAAATGAGGAGGAAGTTAATATGGTAAAGAGTAGTAATGCTGGTTATCCACGAATTGGTGAAAAGCGCGAATGGAAGTTCTTACTGGAACATTTATGGGCAAACAAAATTGATGAAACAGAATTTTTAGAAGGCACTAAAGCACTTCGGTTAGCTAATTTAAAAAAGCAGCAGACTGCCGGTGTCGATTTAATTCCAGTTGCCGATTATTCTAATTATGATCACGTTTTGGATACAGCAGCGGCCTTTGGTGTCGTTCCACAGCGTTTCGGTACCTTTACAAGCAAATTGAGTTTAAGTGATTACTATAATATTGCCCGGGGAACTAAAGATGCTGTAGCCGCCGAAATGACTAAATGGTTCAATACAAACTACCATTACATCGTTCCTGAACTAGATCATGTTCATTTTCAATTACTAGATAATCGATGGTTGACTTATTACAAGGAAGCTAAGGCTGAATTAGGAATTGACGGTAAGCCAGTCATTTTGGGCCCAGTTAGCTTCTTGAAGTTAAGTAAAGTTAATGATGAATATGTTCGTGGTGAATTACTTGACCAGTTGTTGGCTGAACTTTTGCCACTATACGTTCAGATTTTCAAAGAATTAGCTACTGCCGGTGTTAAATGGGTTCAATTAGATGAACCAACCTTAGCCACTTTAGCGGATAAAAAAGAAATTCAACTTTATAAAAAAGTTTTAGAAACACTGCATGAAGCAGCCCCAGAAGTTAAAATTTTAGTTCAAACTTACTTTGCGGCCGTTGACTATTATCAAGATATTGTCAACTTACCAGCTGCTGGTTTTGGACTTGATTTTGTTCACGATCATGGTGAAAATCTCAAGGCCCTTCAAACAAATGGCTTCCCTGAAGGCAAGGTTTTGGCCGCTGGTATCGTGGATGGCCGAAATATTTGGCGTAGTGATTTAGCTAAGAAGCAAGAATTAGTCGCCAAGATTGAGCAAGCTGTTAAATCGGATCAGCTTTGGTTGCAGGCTTCTAATTCATTACTTCATGTGCCAATCACCGTTAAAAATGAGGCCAAACTTGATCCAGTAATTAAGGGCGGCTTGGCATTTGCTGATGAAAAAATAGCTGAAATTGTAACCTTGACCAAGGGTGCGAATGGTGTCGATATTACGGCCGAATTAGCGGACAGTAAAAATGCATTGGATCGATTGAATCAATCGGAACACCGGAATAACGCTAAAGTTAAGGAAGCCGTTCAAACTATTCTAGCTTCTAAAACGGAGCGTCATTCAGCCTACCCACAGCGGGTTAAGGCTCAAAGCGTTTTGAACTTACCGGTTTTACCAACAACAACAATTGGTAGTTTTCCCCAATCACCTGAAGTACGGTCCCACCGAAAAGCTTGGCGTAAGGGTGATTTATCCAATGAAGCCTACCAAGAATTTCTGGATAAAGAAACTAAGCGTTGGATTAAAATTCAAGAAGATTTAGATATCGATGTTTTGGTTCACGGTGAATTTGAACGAACTGACATGGTTGAATATTTCGGCCAGAAATTAAAAGGTTTCACCACAACCCAAAATGGTTGGGTTCAAAGCTATGGTTCACGTTGTGTTAAGCCACCATTAGTTTTCGGTGACGTTCAGTGGACGGAACCAATCACGGTTCGTGACACCGTTTTTGCACAAAAACAGACCGATCGTCTAGTTAAGGGCATGTTAACTTCCGCTGTTACTATTATTAACTGGAGTTTTGTTCGTGATGATTTACCAAAGAACTTAGTTGCTGATCAGATTGGTTTGGCTCTGCGTCATGAAGTTAAGGCCTTGGAAGATGCCGGCATTAAGATTATTCAAGTTGATGAACCAGCTTTGCGTGAAGGATTACCGTTAAAGCCACGCTACCGTCAAGAGTATTTGGATAATGCAGTTAAAGCCTTCAAGATTACCACAACTGGCGTTAAAGATGAGACACAGATTCATACGCATATGTGCTATTCTGATTTTGAGGATATCTTACCAGCAATCAGTGCCTTGGATGCTGATGTCATCTCAATTGAATCGTCACGCTCTAAAGGCGAAAGTATCAAGGCCTTTGAACAAACTAAATACGATAAGCAAATTGGATTAGGTGTTTACGATATTCATAGTCCAAGAATTCCTTCAGTTGAAGAAATTGAACAGAATATTAATCGTGCGTTAAAAGTTATTGATGTTCATCAATTCTGGATTAATCCAGATTGCGGCTTAAAGACACGTAAAGAGGCTGAAACAATTCCTGCTTTGAAGAACATGGTCCAGGCGCGCAATAATGTCCGTGCTAAATTAGGCGTAAAAGAATAGTCGAAAATTGAAAATTTAAATCAGAAGTGTGGCAAAATGAATTTTGTCACAGCAAAAAGGACACCGTCTGGGGAGAGGGTGTCCTTTTTTGTCTGCTTTAAATTTCTTTTTGTTGGTAGGTGACAACCTTACCATTAACAATCTGATCACATAATTCTGGGTAAGAAATACCATCAGCGACTGCTTCTTGAGGTAGCAAGGAAAGTGGCGTCATACCAGGCAACGTGTTGGCCTCGATGACAAAGATACCATCAGCGTTAACGAAGAAATCAATCCGACCGTAATTTGCCATTTCCAGCACTTTAAAAGTCTTTAAAGCAATTGATTTCATCTCTTCATGAACGTCGTCGGGTAAATCTGGCGGAGTCACAAAGGTTGTCTTGTTATCTTGAAATTTATGTTCAAAGTCATACCAACCATCATTAACCTTGATTTCAATTCCAGGTAAGGCAATACCATTGACGATTCCCAGTGAAAACTCACGGCCACTGATGAATTCTTCAACTAAGGCCTCGTTATCGAAACGAAATGCATCGGCAAGCGCTGCGTTAAGTTCATTAGCATCATGAGCGAAATGCATACCGATTGAGGAACCACCAGAAGTCGGTTTAACAACGACGGGAAAGCCAAAATCCATTGGTGGGACCTCGGCGTCATTTTTCGAAACAGCAACGTAACGCGCTGTTTTAATCTTGTTTTGGAACAATAGTTCTTTGGATATTTTTTTATTCATTACCATGGCAGAAGATAACGGATCGCTACCAGTGTAACGGACGTCAAAAGTATCAAGAACAGCTTGAACTTTACCATTTTCACCGTCTTCACCATGAAGACCTAGAAAAACGATATCTGCGGCCTGACAAATTTTTAAAACGTTTGGTCCAAATAATCCCCGGGTCCCATCCGTTCGTAATTTGTTGATTGCCGCGTTGGTTAAAATCTCGTCACTGATCACTTTGGGTTGTGGAGCGGGTTTACGGTCAAAGACCTCGTCAATGTTTGTCACATCTTGGAGCTGATCCCCCAAAAATAGATCGATTAAAACTGCTTGATGTCCTTTTTCGCGTAAAGCGTTGGTAATTTTTATGCCGGAAGATAACGATACATTTCGCTCTGGGCTCCGGCCACCTGCTAATACAACAATCTTCATAATTTAAATACCCCCGAATGTTTTTAGAAACCTAAGCTTACCACAAAAAGATAATCAGGGAAACAAAAAAGCGCGATTTAATCAACGTTGGAAGCGCAATCAGTTGGCCCTTTAAAATCAATTCGTTGAAATTGATTCCAGCTGAATGTCCGTATTCCAATTTGTTTGTGCGAGGTGCTGTTTAAGCTGACCACCTAATTTCTGGATGCCTAATTGAATTGTCTTTTCGGTTAAATTAGTGTAATTTAGGCGGGCGGCGTTTTTAGTATTGCTAACTGGGAAAAGGTGTTCACTGGGAACGTAAGCAATATTTTCGGTAAGCATCGTTTGTTTTAAAAATTGGGTCATATCCAAGTTACCAACGTTTTGGATAAAGATGAAAAAACCACCTGCGGGATTAACAACGTGAATTTCTTCTGGAAAATAGGTTTTAATTGCGTTCATCATAGCGTCTTTTTTAGTTGCGTAGGCCGTATTCATTGCCTGAATGTGTTGATCTAGATTGTTGTCGGTTAGATAGCGATCAACTGCGCGCATCGTTAAGTTGGACGATTGCACGTCACTAGCTAATTTTAGGTCCGTAATGGGCTTTAATAACTCTTCGTCGGCGATTAGCCAACCGAGGCGCAAACTTGGTGATAAAATTTTCGAACAACTGCCTAACATAATAACGCGGCCTTCAGTATCAAAAGATTTGATTGCGGGCAGAGCTTCACCACTGAAACGTAAATCACGGTAGGGTGTGTCCTCTAGGATTATAACGTCGTATTGATTGGCCAGGCGAACCAATGCCTTGCGTTTTTCTAGTGACATTGTGACGCCAGTTGGATTTTGAAAATCAGGGATTGTGTAAATAAATTTAACTGAATGGGTCATGAGGATTTTTTGTAGTTCGTTAACATCTAAACCGTCGTCTTCCATTGGTGCCTCGTAGTACGTTGGCTCGTAAGCATCAAAGGCGGATAATGCGCCTAAATAAGTTGGTCCTTCAACAACCATCCCATCCCCAGGATTTAACAATAATTTAGCCGTTAAATCGATTCCTTGTTGGGCACCTTGAGTTAAAAGTACATTGGCAGCGGTAGCCTGAACGCCGGCTTGTTCAGCCCGCTTAGCGAATTTTTCACGTAAACTTTCTAAACCTGAAGTTGAGGTGTATTGGAAGAGAGCAGCATCCCCCGTGGCCAAAGTATCAGAAAAGGCGGCCTGTAATTCGGCCTTGGGAAATAGTTGATCGTTGGGGTAACCACCAGCGAATGAAATTAGGTCCGGGTTACTAGCATACGCAAAAAGATCAGTTAAACCATTGTCAGTTGTTTTGATACGGCGCGCAAGTTGTGTCATCATTAATTTCCCCATTTCTTAATAAAAATTGGCTATTACAGTTTAGTTTTGTTATTAACCATGATAAAATGAAATTTATAATAAGTAAAACTCAACCTTTTCATATTTAAGTGAAATTAATTCAACTCGAAACTAAGCATAAAAGTTGTGTTAGCTTAGGCAGTGTTTAAAAATTATTTTTTAATGGTATTTTCTGACTGCTTTAGTGGAAACGTGTTTGAAAGGATAGATTCCTGTGGCTACCATGTTTCAACTTGGCGCTCTTTGTAAATAACTAACTGTAATTGCGAAGTAGTAGTTGAATCGATAATGGATGAAACATCAAGATTATTAGCGATTCGGGCTTCAGGCCATCCTAGTCCGATCGATATCGTCAGTGAAGTTAGTAATAATTTTCAATTACGAAGTAGAATTTAAACGCTTTTCCAAACATCCCCTAGTACAGGAAGGTCAAATGAATCAAACATGTTTAGCACTTCTTTCTAATTAAGCATACATATATATAAAACCCTCAGGAACCCAAAAAGTGACACTAAAAAAGCAATAATTTTTGTGGTTACTCCAAAAGTTGATCAGGGCGGGGATAATCACTGCTTTTTTATTTTACTTTTTTTGCTACATTTATTTTTTGAAATTAGTTAATGGCGGCGAGTACGAACTCGAGTACGAACTCGGGTACGAACTCGAGTACGACCCCGGGTACAACCTCGAGTCATACCTCGAAGGAGTACTCGCCGATTTCGCGGTTATTTTAATTAGCAATATTTTGTGGCGTTTGGTGATCACTTTTTTGTGATCAATTTGGTGGAAACATGTTTGAAAAAAGCAGGTTCCTACGGTTCGGACTTCGGTTCATCCTAGCCCGATCGACATTGTCAGCGAAGTTAGTACTAATCCTCAATTGCGAAGTAGAATCCAAACGCTTTTCCAAATACTTTAGTGGAACGGTATATCATATTTAAACTAAATTAGACGTAGGCAGAGCTAGTTAGCTCGCCAAACCGCCACGCGTTCCGTCCTCGCGCACCGGAATGGAATCCAACCAGCTCTGTCTTGTTTCAGCTAAACTTCTAAATTCTAAAAATTAGTTAAAAACTTTAGCTGTGATGGCTACAACACGCTAGGCAGTGTTTGACTATTATTCAGAAGGTCACCTTTTCAAACGTAACTCGAGTTATCAATGGAGGTCAGTTGATGTCATCATTTTCTTACGAAGTTTTTCACGCTGTTGTTGAACATAAAACGTTTTATCAGGCGGCCGTAGCGCTAAATGTTACGCCTAGTGCGGTTAGTCATTCAATTAATCAATTGGAAACTGAACTGGGTTTTCCACTGTTTATTCGTAATCGAACCGGGGCAGAATTAACAAGCGATGGTGCGCGTATTTTGCCAATTGTTCAGGAAATTCTAAATACTGAGGAACGTTTACGGCAAGAGGCGGCCAATATTCAGGGATTAAATTCCGGATCGTTGCGTATTGGTGCGTTTAGTAGTGTCTGTATCAATTGGTTGCCAACAATAATTCGTAAATTCAAGAAAAAATACCCCAAGATTGATATTGCGATTGTTCAAAGTAATTTTAATGATATTGTCAATCAAATTAAGATTGGGACAATTGATATTGGTTTTTCGGCGTTACCAATTGATGAGCAGCTGTTAGTGACGCCGCTTGTCAGTGAACAGATATTTTGTATTACGCCCAAAGATTTTATACCCAAGCACAAAACTTACGTTACTGAGGCGGATGTGGCCAACCAGAATTTTATTTTGCAACAAATTGATTACGATAAGGATACTAAGCGTGCGCTAGATCGTTACAATGTGCGGCCTAACTCAATTCGTTATAGTATTGATGATCAATCAATTTTGGCGATGGTAGAATCTGGCCTAGGAATGGGTATTTTACCTGAGCTGGCGCTGCAGAAATTATCCGGGGACGTTAATATTTATCCGTTTGATGAAGATTTTCACCGAACAATTGCGTTAGTGACGAATAAAGTACAGGCAACCGCACCATCAACGGCTAAAATCACAACCGCGATTGAAATGTACATCAAAGATCGTTACCAAGATAGTCTGTTGGCCTGACAGAATAATTTAAGCAAAGAAGCGCTTGTCAAAGTTGCGGTAGCGTCTTAAAATAAAAGAGAGATCAAATAAACTTGACCATTAGAAAGTGTGGCAGAATAAATGAGTGAAACAGCGAAATCATGGCTATGGTTTGTTATTGACCTAGTAATCGTCGGTGTAGTCGTTGTGTTATTAGATACTTTTTTGATTGCAAACCATAATGTTGTTGGGCCTTCAATGGAACCCAACTTTATGAATAATGATCGTGTTCTTGTTTGGCGTCACTCGAAGCTAGAGCAGGGGGACGTTGTCATTTTGCACGCACCTGATGGTTCGATGTATATCAAACGAATTATTGGTATGCCAGGCGACACTGTTCGGTCTAAGAATGACACAATGTACGTTAATGGGAAGAAATTATCCGAACCTTATTTAGCAAATTATAAAGAACAACAGGCCGCCAATAATGATGGCTTATTCACGGATAATTTTTCGTTGAACAGCCTGTTTCACAGAAAGACAGTCCCCAAGGGTGAATATTTTGTCATGGGCGATAATCGGCCAATTTCTAAAGATAGTCGCATGATTGGCTTTATTCCACGAGGAAAAATTCAGGGGAAAGTTGTTTGGCGTTACTGGCCACTAAACAAGATGTCAGTGTATTAGTGAAAGTAATGACTAGGCACTTCTAGATTAGTAGCAGGCACTAACAAAAAGGTTTCGATGGGTAGTACACAATCCATTTGTTAATAACAAATTATTAAGCTGATTAGTTTAGGTTAAGCGACCTAGATTGATTGGCTTTTTTGGTCGCGTTTGGAAGATGATTTTACTAATGCCTTTCTGACTAATTTGGTGTAAACGTGTTTGAAAAAGCAGATTCCTGCGGTTAGCTACAACAGACAAATCATCTGTTGCACAGATAATTTGTCCGTCTAGGCTAATCCTCAGAATCTGGTCGCTTTTTCAAACACTCTCTAGATTGATTGGCTTTTTTGTTTACGCAGTTTGAACAATTAGTTGCCGATTAGTGGGTAGTATGCTACGGTGTGGGAAAATGAGGTGAGTTTAATGTTAAAAAAAGATGGGCATAGTCATACGGAATTTTGTCCCCATGGGAGCGGGGATGATGTTGAACTGATGATTCAAAAGGCAATTAAGTTTGGGTTTGAAGAGTATAGTATTACTGAGCACGCACCACTGCCACCAAATTTTCGGCAAGATTACGAAGGTAGTGCGGATGGCATTGATGAAGCGGCCTTAGCGTTGTCTGATTTACCGGCTTATTTTAAAAAATGTCAACAAATGCAGGCCAAGTATCGTGATCAGATTCGGATTAATATTGGCTTTGAGCTTGATTTTCTACCCAGTCAGTTAACCTGGACGCGGGAATTCTGGCGTGAGTATGGTCCTAAAACAACGGATAATGTGTTATCAATTCATTTTTTGAAGGGTAAGAATAATCATTACTGGTGCGTTGATAATACGCCTGCTGAATTTAAAACTGGCTTGTTGGAAAATGCCGTTGATGATGCACAAAGACTTTATGGTCAATACATAGATGCACTAATTACGGCCGTCGGTACTGATTTAGGTGTTAACGCACCACATCGTTTAGGCCACTTAACTTTAATTAAAAAATTTCAGGATTATTTTGCCTTACCAAGTCGATTTGATCAAAATAATATGAGAAAGATCTACCAATTATTCTCATTATTGCGCCAACGCCACTTTGAAATTGATTTGAATACTGCTGGTCTATTCAAACCGTACTGTAATGAAATTTATCCCTACCCAGAATTAGCTCGTTTAGCTGATACAGAGGGAATTCCATTAGTTTATGGCTCTGATGCGCACAGTGTTTCTGCAGTTGGTCGAGCCTATCATGAAGTGGAACAATTTTTGAATTAGGTGTTGACATCCGCTAAAAAATGGTTATGATGAGAATAACATTAAAAATAAATTAACTATTATGAAGTCGTGATTAGAACAAGTAATTAATTAACTGTCTAAAGAGAAGCTTACGGGGCTGAGAAGAGCTGGCAATAATTAATGAACACACATCTATGAACTTATTGATTGAATGAAGTAAATCAATACGCAGCATCTGCGTTATCAAGGTTGCTGACAACTGTTCTCCTTTTTTAGGATGACTAGTGGTCAGTCAACGTGAGGTTTGCATCGTGAGGTGTAGACAAATTGAGGTGGTACCGCGATTATATTCGTCCTCGAGAGCTCTAATGAGTTCTCGGGGACTTTTTTTATCTAAAAATTAAGGGAGTGTTAGTGATGTTAAACCGCAACTTACCAGTTGGTACACGGGATGAATTCGGTGCTACGGCCCAAATAAAAGAACGAATGATTAATCAAATTCAACGCTATTTCCGTGAACGTGGCTACGCTAAAATTACGACGCCGTTATTGGAATACAAGGCAGTTTTTTCCGAATTAGATTTAAAAACTTACCAGCCTTACCAGTTATTAGACGAACAGGGCGAAACGTTGGTTTTACGGCCTGATTTAACTTTACCGGTGGCCCGGGTAATGAGCACAACGGGTATTAAGACGCCGGTTAAGTGGTATTACAGCGGGGACGTTTTTCGAGTAAAGAAAAAGTTATCTGGTAGTTATAATCAAATTGCGCAAGCCGGTATTGAGTTAATCGGCTATAAGTCACTTAAGGCCGAATGGGAATGTCTTGTAGCCGCGGTTGAACTCGCACAAGCCTTACAAATTACTGATTTGAAAGTTGAATTAGGAAATGCAAAATTTGTCCCGTTAGTTTTAGCAGCCTTACCACTAAACGAAATTGAACGGCGCAACTTACAAACGGCGCTCTACGCTAAGGATTTAAGCCGTTATACAACGTTAATTAAACCACTTGCGACAAGTGATTTTTATCCGTTTCTGAAAGTTTGGCCATGGTTATTTGGTGATTTTGCGACAGTTTGGCAGCAATTACAACTGTTGCCTAAAATTAAGGCCGTTACAGCCATTTGCGAAGAATTAAAAGAAACACAAATTTTCTTGCAACAACGTTTTCCCCAGCAACAATTGACGTTGGATTTAAGTATTGCGTCGCCACAGACTTACTATACAGGTATGATTTTTCGTGGTTATTGCCAAAGTGCGGCGGATTATTTATTTAGCGGTGGCCGTTATGATCAGCTATTATCTAGTTTCCAAAAAACACTGCAGCCGGCCGTTGGTTTGGCCTTTTCAATTGATGATTTGGTCGCGCGAACAATTACAGGTAAACCAGTAGAAACGACGCTAATTTATTTTAAAACGAGTGATTGGCGCCAGGCTGAGGCGTTAGTTCGTAAGATTCCTAACAGCAGCCTTTGCCTAGCGGACAATTTAAAGGAAGCGCGGCGCCTGGCCGAAACGGCGGGCAGTCGCTTAGTTGATGTAACGGGAAAGGTGGTGCAAGCATGAGTGCTTTAAAAATTGCCTTAACTAAGGGACGTACGGAGCAACAGGTTATACCATTACTAGAGGCTAGTGGCGTCGATTGCACAGCAATTCGGCATAAGGAACGGCGCTTGATTTTTAACGACTTGCCCGACATTCACTTTATTTTGGTAAAAGGGCCCGATGTTTTGACCTACCTGAATCGCGGCGCCGTTGATATTGGCATTGTCGGTAGTGATATTTTATCTGAACAAAATAATCAACAGTACGATATGTTGGATTTGGGGGTTGGTAAGTGCCAATTTGTCCTGGCCTCAACACCCGAATTTGATCCGAATCAGATTAAGCGCAAGATCATTGCGACTAAGTACCCCAACATTACGCAACGTTATTTCCAAAAAATTGGTGAAGATGTTGAAATTATTAAAATTGAAGGTTCCGTTGAACTGGCCCCATTAGTTGGCCTGGCGGATGCCATTGTGGATATTGTTGAAACGGGAACTACTTTACGTGAAAATAATCTGCAAGTCTACGCGCGCTTACAAAAAGTGTCAACGCAACTAGTTGTTAATCAACTAGCGCTGAAACAACATCAAACCGCAATTGCAACGCTAATTCAGCGCCTAAGCACCGCTAAACAATAGGAGGAAAAAACATATGCAAATTTTAAAACAACCATTAGATGAATTATTAAACCAAGTTGCTAAACGTAATCGTCAACAAGCCAATCGATCAGACGTTGAGGCCAGTGTTGCCGGAATTTTAGCAGATGTTCGGCAAGATGGTGATGCAGCCTTACGAAAATACGAAAAACAATTTGATCAAGTTGATTTAACTGATTTTAAAGTGCCGCAAAGTGTGATTGATGACGCCTATGATAATTGTGATTCTAAATTATTAGCCGCCTTAAAATTAGCGCAACGCAATATTACCGCGTATCACAAAAAAGAAATAACTTACGGATTTGTTGACGCTGAACAAAAAGGGGTTGTTCGTGGTCAAAAGGTGTTGCCTTTAGCCGCAGTCGGGCTATACGTTCCCGGCGGTACAGCCGCCTATCCATCCACGATTCTTATGAGTGCAATTCCAGCTAAATTGGCCGGAGTTAAACAGATTGTGATGGTCACTCCCCCTCAGCCTGAGGGGATTAATCCAGCAGTTTTGGCAGCGGCTAAATTAGCCGGTGTTAGTGCGATTTACCAAGTTGGTGGTGCGCAGGCAATTGGTGCCTTGGCTTACGGCACGCAGAGCATTCCAAAAGTCGATAAGATTATGGGCCCAGGTAATGTTTTTGTTGCAACTGCTAAAAAACAAGTTTTCGGTCAAGTCAGTATTGATATGATTGCTGGACCATCCGAAATTGGAATTATTGCCGATGAAACTGCTAAAGCGCAACAAGTTGCGGCCGATCTATTATCACAGGCCGAACACGATAAGTTGGCCCGACCAATGTTAGTGACAACTAGTGCGACTTTTGCAGAGGCGGTTAGTCAAGCTGTTGATGAACAATTAATAACGTTACCTCGGCGTGAGATTGCAACTGCTTCAGTTAATGACCAAGGTTTTATCGCTGTTGTGGCCAACACTGATGATGCATTTACGCTGATGAATACCGTTGCACCTGAACATTTAGAAGTTCAGCTGGCCAATCCGATGACGTACCTGAATCAGATTAAAAATGCAGGCTCCGTTTTTCTTGGAACAACAGCGTCTGAACCTTTAGGCGATTACGTTGCCGGACCTAACCATATTTTACCAACTAGTGGCACCGCGCGCTTTTTCTCACCCCTAGGCGTTTATGATTTTGTTAAACGAACGCAATTTATTCAATATACACCAGAGGCATTGGCAAAAGAGGCCGATTCAATCACAACCTTGGCCAGAGTTGAGGGCCTGGAGGGACATGCCCGGGCGATTGAAAGTCGCTTTTAAAAGCGATAATTATAAATAGACCTTAAAAATAGAGGAGGAAGACTCATGCGTCAAGCCACAATCGAACGACAAACTAAAGAAACCCAAATCACGGTTTCACTGAATTTAGAAGATGCTAGCAAAATTGAAATTGATACTGGAATTGGCTTCTTTGATCATATGTTAGAGGCGTTTGCTAAACATGGCCGTTTTGGCCTTATTGTTAAGGCAAATGGTGATCTACAAGTTGATCCCCACCACACAACCGAAGATGTGGGAATTGCATTAGGGCAGTGTTTTAAACAGGCCTTAGGTGATAAGGCCGGAATTGAACGCTTTGGAACGGCCTTTGTACCGTTAGATGAAACTTTGGCACGCGTTGTTATTGACCTATCAGGACGTTCTTACTTAGTTTTTAATGCTGACTTCGATAATCCTAAGTTAGGTGGTTATGATACTGAAGTTACTGAGGATTTCTTCCAGGCCTTTGCTTTTAACGCTGAATTAAATTGTCATGCCGCAATTTTATACGGTCGCAATACGCACCATAAAGTTGAAACCCTATTTAAGGCGTTAGGTCGGGCAATGCGCGCGGCCGTCACTTTAAATCCGGAAGTGAAAGGTGTGCCATCCACTAAAGGAGTGATTTAAATGATTGTGATTGTGGATTATGACACTGGTAACACTCGTAATTTGAAAAAGGCGCTAGATTATTTAAACGTTCCTAATCAATTGTCTGCTGATCCAGCAACAATCTTGGCGGCAGATGGCATTATTTTACCAGGTGTGGGTGCCTTTCAAAAAGCGATGCTGGCCTTGCAGGAACGGCAGTTGATTTCTGTACTTCAAACGGCCGCGGCCAAGGGACAACCAATGTTGGGAATTTGTTTGGGCATGCAGCTTTTATTTGAAACCGGCTACGAATTTGGTGAGGCAAAGGGGCTTGGCATCTTACCAGGTGAAATTGTGCCGCTACCAAAAAAGAAGGGTTACAAAGTACCCCATATGGGCTGGAACACTAATTTGGCTACACAAAGTAATCGTTTCGGTAAAATCTTTGACCAGCAGGCCACCTATTTTGTTCATTCATACTACGCTCAAACTTCTGCGCGTAATATCGTGGCCCAGGCCGATTATAGTGTTGAGATTCCGAGCATCGTTCAGCAAAATAATGTGATCGGGATGCAATTTCACCCTGAAAAAAGTGGTGCAATCGGTCTTAAAGGACTGAACGCCTTTAAGGAGATGGCTTTAGATGAACGTCTTTCCCGCAATTGATTTACAAGCAGGTCACAGTGTCCGTCTTTATCAAGGCCAATTTGACCAGCAAACGTTAATTAACGCCAATCCAGTTGCGCAGGCCAAACAGATTGAAGCGGCCAATTTAACTAACCTACATTTAGTCGACCTCGATGGTGCTAAGGATGGTTTGCCAGTTAATCAAGCTGTCATTCAAAAGATTCGCAAGCAAACGAGGCTCTTTATCGAAGTTGGCGGTGGAATTCGTAATTTGCAGCAAATTGAACGTTACTTAGATTTGGGGATTGATCGCGTTATTATTGGTTCCGCGGCCTTAAATAATCCAGAGTTAGTTGCCCAGGCAGTTAGAAAATTTGGCGCTGCTAAAATTGTTGTTGGCCTAGATGGCAAAAATGGTCAAGTTGCGACGGATGGCTGGTTGAAGCAAAGTAAGACTAGCATCAGTGCAGCATTAGCGGCAATGTTGGCGGTTGGGGTACAAACTTTTATTGTTACGGATATTCAGCGCGATGGCACCATGAGTGGGCCTAACGTTGGTTTGCTTGCCCAATTACAGCAACAGTATCCTGCGGCCGTCATTGTTGCCTCAGGAGGAATTCGTGATTTGGCCGATTTGAAACAGTTGGCAAAAAATAAAGTTCAATCCGGTATTATTGGTAAGGCGTTGTATGAAGGCACGGTGACATTGGCCGAACTTGCGGAGGTGGAGTGATGTTAACTAAACGAATTGTTCCCTGCCTCGATGTTGATAATGGTCGGGTAAAAAAAGGCGTCAATTTTGTTCATTTAACAGATGTAGGTGATCCCGCTGATATCGCTGCGGCATACGAAAAACAAGGGGCGGATGAGCTTGTTTTTCTGGATATTACGGCAACTAATGAAGACCGTGGTGCTATGGTGACGACGATTGAAAAGGTCGCTAGTCAGGTTTTTATGCCACTAACTGTTGGCGGCGGTATTCATAGTGTGGCCGATATGCAGGCTTTACTAAAGGCTGGTGCGGATAAAGTATCACTAAATACCGCGGCCGTTACCAATCCCGAATTAATAACGGCCGGCGCAGAAAAATTTGGCAGCCAGTGTATCGTCGTTGCGATTGATGTCCGTTTTGATGAAAAGGCGCAGCGTTATCGTGTATACACAAATGGTGGTCAGAAAGTAACTGATTTAGATGCGATTGAGTGGGCCAAGGAAGTTGTTAACCGTGGTGCCGGGGAACTTTTAGTAACCAGCATGGATCAGGATGGGACAAAAGCCGGCTATGATCTTGCGTTATATCAGGCATTAACTAAAGCCGTGGCGGTGCCAATTATTGCTTCTGGTGGTTGCGGAAAATTGAGTGATTTTAGTGATTTATTTCAGCAAACTAAAGTAGACGCTGCACTAGCGGCCTCAGTTTTTCATTATGGTGAACTGACAATTCCGGAGGTTAAACAGGATTTGCGGCAGAAGGGAGTTAATGTCCGATGATTCAACCGGATTTTAGTAAAAATAGTGCTGGTCTGATTACGGCAGTAGTCATTGACGCTGCAAGCAAAGATGTTTTAATGGTGGCTTATATGAACGAAACAAGCTTCCAGAAGACATTGGCCAGTGGTGAAACGTGGTTTTGGTCCCGCAGCCGCAAGCAACTCTGGCACAAAGGTGAAACCAGTGGTAATACGCAGCAGATAGTTAACGTTAAAATTGATTGTGATGCCGATACGTTATTAATTAGTGTTAATCCGGCCGGGCCTGCTTGTCATACAGGCCACCGAAGCTGTTTTTACCGTGAATTAACTGATTAATTAAAAAGAGGAGAGATTATGATGGAACAAGATATTGCTGAACTTTATAAATTAATTTTGGAACGTAAAAATAATCCTAAAGAAGGTTCATACACCGATTACCTATTTACAAAAGGGTTAGATAAAATCTTGAAAAAAGTTGGTGAGGAATCAACTGAAGTAATTGTTGCTGCTAAAAATCCAAGTGATTCTGAATTCATTTATGAAGTTAGCGACCTACTTTACCATGTGTTAGTTTTAATGGCCGATCGTGGCATTAGCCTTGATCAAATAAAGCAAGAACTGGCAAAACGGGAAGGCTTGATGAGTAAAACCAAGGATCGCCGGGAAATTAACGACCTCTAAATTAAAAGCTAAGCGCCGTTTCAAGCGCGCTTGATCACTAGAAAGGGCTGACATAATGTTAAAAAAGGCAGTGAAAAAATTACAACCGTATATTCCTGAAGAGCCACTTTCTGTTTTGGAAAAGAAGGTTGGGGTTGCAAATATTGTACGTCTGTCCGCCAACGAAAATCCATTTGGTACTTCACCTAAAGTAAAAGAAGCAGTCGTTAACTGGCAATTTAATGATGCACGGTATTATCCGGATGGTGATGCGCGGGATTTGCGGCAGGCAGTTGCTGACTATTTGCAGGTACAGCCGGAGCAACTATTGTTTGGTTGTGGTTTAGACGAAATTATTGAATTAATTTCCCGCAGCTTTTTAGAAGTTAACGATGAAGTCTTAGAACCATGGCCAACTTTTTCGGAATATAAATTACATGCTGAAATCGAAGGTGCTACGGTGGTTGATGTGCCAATATTGACTAACGGCAAATTTGATCTTGAGGCGTTAGCCAAAGGAATTACGGCCAAAACAAAGTTAATCTGGCTTTGTAATCCCAACAATCCAACTGGAACCTATTTGTCGGTGGCTGCATTACGTCAGTTCTTGCAACAGGTACCGTCTAATGTGTTGGTTTTGATTGATGAAGCGTACATTGATTTCGTGACCTCAACTAAACAACCATCGGCGCTACCTTTATTAAAAGAGTTTTCCAACTTATTATTACTTAGAACTTTTTCTAAAGTCTATGGATTGGCCAATTTTCGTGTCGGTTACGCGGTTGTACCGCAAACTTTGATTGCTAGCATGCAAGCCGTTCGTTTACCCTATAATTTGAATTCCTTAAGTCAGTTAGCGGCACAGGCTGCCTTGGCAGATCAGGCTTTTATTCAACAAACGGTTGTACGAGTTGAACAGGCCCGTCAAGCTTGGACTGAATTTTTAATGCAACAAGGATTGAGATTTTATCCAAGTCAAACCAATTTTATTTTCTTTGCGGCGCCTAATGCACTAAAATTAAAGGACTATTTACTGCACCATGGCTTTTTAGTTCGGGGAGGACTTCGACCTGATTGGCTACGGGTAACCTTTGGTACGGTGGCACAAAATAAACAATTACAGCATCTAATTAGTGCTTTTTATGCCGGTTAGATGGGAAATTTATTACGTTTTATTACGCATGGTACAACTAAAGTGGCCCGTAGTTATTAGATTTACGTCTAACAATTACGGGCCACTTTAGTTGTACCATCTTTTTAGCCGGCGTTTTTAATTATCATTTACTGAGCAAGTATTCTGTGAATTAATGGCCGGGCGCTTCTTTTCTTGATGTGCCATCTTGATCAGGTAGCCGGTTAACAAAATGGCAAGAATCACCATGATAATCCCAAATAATGGTGTAAAGGCGATTCCGAGGTGAGCCGTAACTTGGCTGCCGGTAAAGGAACCAATTGTAATACCCACGTTGAAAGCTGAGATATTAAGTGCTGAAGCTAGCGTTGTATCTTTTGGGGTATACTTTTCCGCGAGTTGAACAATGTAAAGTTGTAAACCAGGGACGTTCATAAAGGCAAAAAGGCCCATTAAAAGAATGGCAAATAATCCAAGGTACTGATTATGCAACGTTAGAAACAGGAGAAATAGACTTAGTGCTAAACCGATAAACATATTTAGTAATGCATTTAATGGATTTAGATTGGCAAAACGACCACCAAGCGTATTACCAATGGCCACCATCAAACCGTAAACAATTAAAATAACGACAACAGCATTAGCGGAAAAATGAAGCAGATTTTCTAAAATTGGCGTCAAATAAGTGTAGGCGGTAAAAGTGCCACCGTAACCTAACGCCGTAATTAATAGTGCAATGACAAGCGGTGGATTTTTAAAAATACGAACGAATCCTTTAAGATCAGTTTTTCCGGGAATCGGAAGTTTGTCTGGTACTAAAAAATAATTCGCAATTAAACCGATTAGGCCAATGAACGCGATAAAAATAAATGACCAGTGCCACGAAAAGTGTTGGCCAATAAAAGTGCCAAGGGGAACGCCAGTAACTGTCGCTACAGTTAGGCCGGTAAACATGACTGAAATGGCACTTGCTCGTTTAGCAGGTTGAACAACATCGGCGGCAATAATTGATGCGACTGACATGAAAATACCGTGAGCAAGGGCGGCGATAATTCGGCCCAGCAACAGTACGCTATAAAAAGGTGCAAAGGCGGCCAAAAGATTACCGATAATAAAAGTAACCATAATCGCTAACATGAGTGTTTTACGTTGCCAACTTCCAGTAAGAATTGTCAAAACGGGGGCGCCAACAGTAATACCAAGTGCATACATCGAAACGGTTAGGCCAGCCTGACTAAGCGTGATACCAAAGCTTTTGACTAGCAAGGGCATTAGGCCAACGCTAATAAATTCGGTTGAACCAATTGCGAAGGCGCTGATTGCGAGAGCCAATAGCGTAAGTGCAGGTGAAATTGTTTGTTTTTGCATTATTTTTACTCCTTTAGTTGTTATTTACTGCAGTAATTAGTATTATACGTGTACAGATCAGTTAAACAATTACGTACTTTAAAGTGTTGTAGGTACTAAAAAGAAATAATTGGTTATATCAGTAATAGGGGAGTTAAATCTAATGAAATGTCAAACCTACAATATTGGTGTCGAAGCAACAATGGAAATAATTGGTGGTAAGTGGAAACCGATTATACTTTGCCATCTAAGACACCAAGTAATGCGAACGGGTGAATTACGGCGAGTTATTCCGAATATTACCCAAAAAATGCTAACGCAACAATTACGTGAATTAGAGGCCGATAACATCATTAACCGTCACGTTTATAATCAAGTACCGCCCAAGGTTGAGTACTCACTAACTGATTACGGGAAAAGTTTGAGCCACGTTTTAAATCAAATGTGTACTTGGGGTGAAACGCACATTGATTTGTTAAAGGCGGCGGGGGAAGACGTTAAACTATTGAATCGTGATGATGTAGCGCAATAATGTTCGGAAATAGAAAAAGACCAGGACATTTGTCCTGGTCTTTTTCTATTTCTATGCGTATTGGCGCTTATTTAATTTGTGCTTTGAAATTATTTAATGAATATTCTTTAATTGATTCAACGTAAACGTAGCTAAAAAAATAAATTTATGCACCTTTTGCGACACGCTTTAATTAAATGCCAGCTTCTTCAATCGTAGTTGTGTTACCAGCAGCGCGTTTTGCTAGAAAAGTTGTTGGTTTTAGGCTGTCAGTTGCAACAACAAACGTAAAATCAACGTTGGTAGCCACGCCCCACTCGCCATTTTTATCCATTGCCACGACGGAAACAGCGCCAATATGGCCACTCCGGTGGTATAGATCATCAATAAACGGATAAACAGCCTTATCGCAAGCTGCTTGCGGGGTTAATCCATCAGCAATCAGTTGAGTAATCTTGAAGGGTAACATGCCTTTCATAAGATCCTCGCCTAATCCCGTTGTGGTAACACCAGCAATATGATTATCACAGTAAAAGCCTGCACCAGGTAACGGTGCGTCACCAAGACGACCTTTTGCCTTCATGAAAATACCTGAAGTTGAAGAGCCTGTATGCAAACGACCGCGGTAATCAAGACTGACAACGCCGACTGAATCATGCGTGTTAATAACGTCATGGCGTGTTGCGTTTTTACGGACTTGTTTACCCCAGTAAGTTTGGGTTTCCGGCGTTAACATTGTTTTTACGGCAAAACCATGTCGTTGGGCGTAATTATTAGCGCCACCGCCAGACAAAAAATTATTTAACTGTTCGTGTGATAGGCTACGCGCGACGGCAATTGGGTGCGCAATATCTGTCATACTAGCAACTGAACCGATGCTTAAAGTATCACCATTCATGAAAGAAGCGTCAAGCTCGACAGTTCCCTCAGCATTTGGTAAACCACCATAGCCAACGGTATTGAATTGTGGATTATCCTCCACGTCTTCAATCGCGCTTTGAACGGCATCACCGCTGGGTCGTCCGTTAGCAAGCAATTCTGCTGCTTTAGTGACACCAGCCAAACTCATTTTCCATGTTGAAATTATACCCCAGGTCATCGCGATCGACTCCTCTTATTAGACTTACGTCTAGTATAAACAAATTTTAGCAAAATAGTAAAAAAATAGACGCTAAAGCAAAAAAAATGAACTAAAGTGTAGCTTTGTAGTTGGTTATAATCAATAAAATTTTATTGATTATAACTCAGTGACAAAACTAACACACTTAGCCCATCCTTTAGTGACAAAATAAACCGCAGTTGTTCTAAAATAATAAATTTAAATGGCGAGTTATGCGGCTGTAATGAGGTTTGGCAAGCGTTCTTGCCGTTCACCTGATCGTAAAGCTAAAATATAGCCGTTTTTCACCTTTAGAGTGTAGCGCACACCTAAGGCTAACGAGATTTGCTTACCACGATAGTCATAGATGAGGAGGCTTTTAAAGATTTCACCTGTCATCAAATCCCCTCTGTATGTGTAAATAGTTATTCGACACCCTTATAATAGTAGGATTTCATAAAAAACGATAGCGCCAAATATGCAAGTTAGTAATTGAACGGCCTAAAATCGTTGAGATCACTGGTGTAACGGGACTAGATTAAGTTTTTATTACGTGAAAAAGACATTTGTATTATTAGAATCTTGTACAAAAAACAACGCAAAGTAAGGTTGGCTTAAAAACGTTGATTCTTATGGCTATATAAATGTCCTAGGCTTAGATTACTCTAAACAAGGTTGTTTTTTAATTTAATTGGGTCAGTACAATTAATAATGATTATCAATTAGTTTATTAATAATAACAATGTGGAAATGGATTGCTAAAATAGCTTTACATTCATAAAAAAATAAATTATAATTTAACCGATAACAGATGATAATTATTATAAATAAGCAGCTAATGAGTTAGAGGTGTAATTATGGAACAGACGAAGAAACGATCCTTAGCAGAAAAAATTAATGTTATGCGTGCAAGTGTTATGGGGGCCAATGACGGGATTGTTTCTGTCGCTGGAATTGTTCTTGGTGTTGCTGGAGCAACTAATAATAGTTACGCAATCTTCCTGGCCGGAATTGCCGGAATGTTGGCCGGTACAATTTCAATGGCAATGGGTGAGTGGGTTTCTGTAAACACACAACGTGATTCTGAAAAGCGAGCAATCGAGCGTGAATCCGCTGCCTTAGATAATGACTACGCCGGTGAAGTGACTTATATTAAAAACAAGTATATGGCTACAGGTATTTCTGAAAATTTAGCACAAAAGGCAACCGATGAAATGATGAAAGGCGATCGTCTTTATACAGCAGTTCGCGAGCGTTATGGCTTTAATCCTAAAGAAAAAACTAGTGCGTTTGCAGCGGCAATTGCATCAATGATCGCCTTCCCAACGGGCTCAATTTTGCCGTTAGTTTCTATAACGTTGTTCCCAGCAGAAATTAGAATTATCGCAACTGTTATTGCGGTAGTTGTTGCGTTGGCCGTTACTGGTTATACGGCCGCAGCACTAGGTAATGCAAATCGATTCCAGGCTGTCGTTCGAAATGCCATTTCTGGACTTTTGACAATGCTCATCACGTATTTAATCGGTCATCTTTTTGCCCGTTAGTCATTTGGGTTAGTCAGTAATGTATATCAAGGGAGATTAAAACAATGATGAAAACTTTAAATCAACCAACTAAAATAAAAAAACAAAAGATGACGATGAGCGAACGATCAAATACATTACGCGCTGGTGTTTTAGGCTCTAATGACGGGATCCTGACGGTTGTTGGTGTCCTTTTTAGTGTGGCTGCAGCAACGACTAATCAGTTCACCATCTTTATTGCTGGTTTATCTGATCTTTTAGCTTGCGCATTTTCAATGGCCTCTGGTGAATATGCGTCAGTTAGTTCGCAACGAGACACCGAAAAGGCAGTTGTTGCACAAGAAAAAGAATTGATTCAAACTAACTATGCTGATGAACTAGAGACCGTTGCGGCGTACTATCAGGATCGTGGCGTAACCCACGAAACGGCCCTTGATATTGCCCGTGAATTAATGCAAAAAGATGCTTTGGGAACCGTCATCCAAATTAAGTATAATTTAAAACTTGGTCACTATATGAGCCCTTGGAGTGCCGCCTTTTCGTCATTAGTAGCTGCGGCCTCTGGTGGAATCTTTCCTTTATTTGCGATGACCTTTTTACCGTTAAGTTTAAAATGGCCAGGTACTATTACGGCGGTGTTATTATCGGTTGCGTTAACAGGTTATTTAAGTGCTAAGTTTGGTGATGGTTCCGCTAAAACGGCGATTATACGCAATATAATCGTGGGTATTATTACGATGTTTATTCATTATTACGTTGGTCAGTTATTGTAATTTAAGTGGGTTTAATTTTGGTAAGAGAATGGAACCTAGCTAAATCTGTTCACGTGTAATTCAGTGGCCAAGCGGCATTATTTTTAATAGCAATATAATTCAATTTAAATATGAGCGCTACATTTCACTAGCGTAATGCCCGAAAACAGTAAGAAGAGGCCAGAACTTTTGGCGCAACTTCCTACTACTTTTACGCGAAGAAGCCCCGAAGATTTTTGTTTAGAAAATCTTCGGGGCTTCTTTTTAATTACGGTTGATTCGTAATTTCTTCTGACAAGTTGGACATAAGCCATAAACTTCCATGTGATTTCCAGAAATCATATAACCAGTTAATTCGGCCGTTTTGCTTTCCAATTTGCGCTCATCTTTGTTAAAACCATCGTAGGTTACATCGGTAATACGCCCGCAATTAGTACAAATTGCGTGGTAGTGAGGATCACCAAAATAATCATAGTGTGTACTGCCATCTCCGTTTTGAAGTTCCACAACAAGTCCAAGATCAACGAAGGTGTTTAAAGTATTATAAACGGTGGCAGCACCAAGATTTGGCAATTTTTTATTCAATGCAGTACGGATTGTTTCAACTGATGGGTGATTATGATGGCTGGCGAGGTATGCAAGGATAATATGACGTTGCGGCGTTACCCGTAGTCGGTGTTCCTTCAGTACCTGCAGTGTTTGGTCCATAACATCATTAGCCACAAGCTGTCATCCTTCCTATTTGTAAGTTCATTATCATAACTTTATTAAACCACTTTTTAAGAATGATTCCAAGTTGAAACTAGCAACTTAATTATAAAAATAATTAAGCCTAAGTAAAACAAGTATTAACCCTGGCTAGATTTGAAAATCACTTTTGTTAGTATTAGTTCGAACAAAGTGAAAATGAGTTTAAAAATTTGAGGCCTTTACTTTTATTAAAATGAAAACTATAATTTATTGAGTATTTAGTAATAATTGTTCTAAATTACATATTGAAAAAATTTATCAATTTAATACGTGATAAGTGAGTTAAGGGGGATCTACATAATGGCAGGCAACACAATTTCTGCAGGGAAAAAAGGGTATAACCGATTTTGGTTTATCTTAACGTTATTAGCAGGAACGTTTACAATGTCAATCAGTCAGTCAGCACTATCGACGGCCTATCCGACTTTGATGAGGTATTTTAATATTCCGGCGTCAACGGTTCAGTGGTTGACAACAGGCTTCATGTTAGTTATGAGTGTCATGATGCCAGTTAGTCCATGGTTGTTAAATAATGTACCATTTAAGTGGCTTTATCTGGGAGTATTAGCTATTTTTGACCTAGGTACGTTAATTATCCTACTGGCACCTAATTTTGCGGTCATGATGACGGGTCGTGTTATGGAAGCAATTGCAGTTGGTGTTTTGTTTCCATCTTACCAAACAGTTATGTTATCGATTACACCGGAAAGTAAACGTGGGACAACAATGGGGCTGGCAGGCCTTGTTATGGGTTCTGCACTGGCAGTTGGTCCGATTATCTCAGGAATTGTTTTACGCTTAACGACTTGGCAAGGACTATTTGTTGTCTTTATGGTTATTATCACCGCCGTTTTTATTTTGGGGATATTCCAAATTAAGAGTGTTATGACGTTGAAGCCTTCAAGCATTGATTTTCTCTCAATTATTTGTTCGATTGGTTTTATCGGTATTTTGTATGTGATTAATCAAATCGGTAAACCTGGTGTTAACTGGGGAATTTATACTGTGATTTTAATTATTAGTCTGTTGATGGTTGTTGGGTTTGTTTACCGACAGCTGCACTTAACCGAACCATTACTAGAGCTACGGGTGATGAAGTCCTTTAATTACGATTTATCCGTTCTTTTAACGGCAATTTCGTATATTGCGTTGATTGTGGTGACAATTATTTTTCCACTTTACTATCAGAATGTACTCCACGTTACGCCTTTTGTTTCCGGGATGGCTTTAGTTCCAGCCGCGGTGGTACTGAGTATTTTAAATCCAATGACTGGTCGGTTGGCCGATCGGTTTGGGTTTCGCAAGGTCATGATTAGTGGGATGATTTTAATTTGTCTTGGCTGGTTAGGGTTAGTTATTTTTGCGGGGCATCTGAACATTTGGTTAATGATGGTCTTAGCTGCTGTCATTGAAGGTGGAAATGCCTTTGTTATGATGCCAGCTGTAACCTTAGGGGCTAATTCTTTACCAGATGACTTGATTGCCCACGGTACTGCCGTTATCACTACTGTTCGCCAAATATTGGGGTCAACCGGGGTTGCGGTTGCTACTTTAATTTTAGCTAACGTTACGGCCAGTCATTTAAATCAGGGAAGTATTAGGTCCGTTGCCGCACTTGCCGGTTACCATAGCGTTTTTGTAACTTTCTTGATCATTGAATTAATCGGGCTTGGACTGGCTTTCTTACTTCGTGGCAAAACGAAGCAAACTGCTTAAGTTATTTTGTAATATATAGTCGTTTTTGATTAAACACTGGTAAATGTAAAAATAGTTCTGCTTAAAATGTTGAAGGATGCCACAAAGGCCGCCAACATTTCTAAGCAGAACTATTTTTAATCTGGAACGTGCGCCAAAACCGACTTTTGTCCCACTCCTAAACTAGCACGTTAATCATTATGCATCTGAATAACAATTTTTCCTTGAACGTGCCCTGTTTCGCTTAAACGGTGGGCAACATTTAAACCAATTTCAGAAAATGGGAGTGTACGGGCGATTGGAACCTGTAATTTATTGGCCGCCAATAATTCGGCCAGTTGTTGTAAGTCAGTCCCCTTAGGCTCTAGCCAAAAATGATGGCCAACTAATTTAAGCTTTGTCATTAACTCATTATCAATATTTTCAACGATCGAGGCAACGTGACCACCAGTTTTTAAAACTTTGTAGCTATCAGTTAAGGCATCCCCGCCCACTAAATCTAAAACGGCGTCAAAGTCCTTTAGTGTTTCGCTGGGCCTCGTTTCGTGATAATCGATGACTGTCTCTGCACCTAATGATTTAACAAAGTCACTATGGTTAGGGCTAGCAGTGGTTGTAACGTGCGCACCGACCAGGTTTGCTAACTGAATGGCAAAACAACCTACGCCTCCGGAACCGCCAGTGATTAAGATATTTGCGCCGGATTGCAATTTGAGAACGTTATGAATTGTTTGCCAGGCGGTTAGACCAGCAAGCGGGACAGCCGCTGCCTGACTAAAGCTGATATTAGCTGGTTTTTTGGCCAGCTTATCTTGGTTAATTGCAGTGTATTCAGCGTAAGTACCTTCACGACTTAAATCAGGACGCGCAAAAACAGCATCACCAACATTGAAGTCGTGCACATTTTCGCCAATGGCCTCAATTGTCCCGGCGGCATCCCAGCCCAAGGTAATTGGAAAATGAAACGGAAAGGCATCTTTTAGCAGGCCAGTTCGCATTTTCCAATCAATCGGGTTAACTGAAGTGGCGTGTAGTTTAACTAAGACCTGGTCAGCAGTGATTTCAGGCATCGAAATTTCTGCCGCCGTGAGCTGCTTTGCGTCACCGTAATGATTTATGACAATTGCTTCCATCTGCTTTGCTCCTTACCCTTATTTTACTTTTTGCTTTATTATACCACGTTGAATACCACTAATTTTTGACCAATAAAAGGGTGAAATTTGACCAAATTATGAACTTTATCATTGAAAAAACCTACTTATATGAGATTAATGTGACAATTGTTGCAAGTCAGTTAAATCGTGCGCGTTTCTATTGTTGTTTGGATAAATAAATGCTAAATTATTCTTATCGAAACAATAAGAAATAAGGAATGAACAATGACTAAAATTGATATTCAAAAAAAATACTTACAGTGTGTAGCGTACATGATAGCAAAGGTTAAAACATTTGATGAAGGCTTTCAGGAATATGAACGCAAACACGAAATTATCGTTAATGACCCAGAAATAACAACCACCGACTTGAAACTTTCACAACAAAATTTTGCCCGTAGTTTAGAAAATTACAAACGTTTTGTGGCTCGTTTTTCGGCCTTAGATTGTCCGGAACAATACGGCGCCCAACATCGCGCAATGGCAATGAATTTTGAAGCCTATACCCAGGCTATGGCACTGATTGTTGCGGCATTAGAACCCGAAAAACGCTCCTTAAACGTATTACGTTATCAGGAAGGTTGCCAGAAACGTGAAGCGGCCTTTGAACAAATGACTCAACTATTACAAAATAATTATCAACAAGCAGGAGTTGTTTAATATTTATCCAGAAACAGAATTTATTATTACGAGCAGTGGTTGAATGAGGATCCCGGGCATAAGTTAGTCCGATCAATCTGGCCGCTGCTTTTTATTTTGGTGAAAAATAATTCAGTAAATTAACCCAAAAGAGAATTACTTTCGCTTATAATAAAGTTGTTGGACTGGTTAGTATTTTTGCAAACTATTTTTGCAAACTATTTTGCAATAAAAATGGCTTAAATGTAGTCAAAAAGGTGGAACTCAGGCTTTTTAAATATCAGTCCAAAATGTAAATAAATAAAGGTGAATTAAATGATGAATTCAATTGAAGACCGTATCAGTAGTTATTTACAGTGGAACAGACCGGTAACCGTTGTTGTGGACGATCACCGTTTGCCAGTGATTGGGTTAATGGTTAACTCGCAAATATATATTCCGTTAAAAGCTTATTTTCAAGCACTGAATCAAAAATTAGTTGCCCAGGGTTTTAATGTCAGTGGGGATTACTTAGGTGATCAATTTGAATTTACGTTAGGAACCAAAACACTTCGGATTAATGGGATTAGTTTTCCGTTAGATCAGGCACCTTTTGGCAGCAATCAAGAGATTTACGTTAGTGCGGCCTTTGTCGCAGTTTTAACGCGCCACACTTATGAATGGGCTGCAAGTGACCGTTTAATTTTATTTTTACCACTGGATGACGCTAATTTTGAAGTTTCAATTGCAGAATTTCCACCGTTTAGTGTTTTACCAAAACAATTTCTGCATAAGGATCTTGGTGGGGATGGTCACATTCCAACTCTTTTTTGGGCTAACGCACCCAAAGAAACTAAATCTTTTGCCGTGATGTTAGGGGATGAGCACCCGATCGCGGCCGGTTATAGTTACTGGAATATTTTAGGCTTGCCAGCGAGTGCTACTGGTGTGGCCGCTAAAGATGATCTAAGTCGCGTGACACAGCGTAGCTACCGGGGAGTAGCACCAATGCAAAGTTCAGGTTATCATGAATACTTATTTTACATTTTTGCTTTAGATGAAGCCAAGGTTGCTACAACGGGCGCGTTAAACACGATTGATGATGCCAAACGGGTTTTTCACGGCCATATTCTTGACGTTGGAATTTACCCAACTTTTGCAATGCTTTAAGAGTCAACTTTTTTAGTTATCAAAAAAAGCGGCCGGTGACAAAGGTTATTTTGTCGCCGGTCGCTTTCTATCTCCGAGCATTGCGCTAGCGTGTCGCCAAAAGTCTGAATTTACGTTGCACAGTAAACTCAAAATCGACCTTTGCGTCACTCACTATTTGTGCTCTTCTAAATGTTTGCTCTTACTTATTTTCTTTATGTTTGGGGTAATCATTTTTATCGAAAAATAGTGGTTGGTCCAAACCACGTTTGAATTCAGGTTGGATGGTTACGTGGCTAATGTGGTATTTTTCTTCTAGTAGTTTTTCAATGACACAGTCAGTGTGCTCGACGCTTTCTAAATCAACATCACGCATATTGACGTGGGCCTCAAAAATGACGGTATGTTCATCAACTGACCAAACATGCAGGTGGTGGATGCTGACAACATTGGGTAATTGCAGAATATCCTGGGCCATTTCTTTGTAGTCTAACTGTGGCGCCGCCTGCATCAAAATTGAAACGGTAGTGGTAACCACGTGCCAAGCCTCACGAATAATGTAAAGTGAGACCAACAATGTGATCAAAGGATCAACCCACGTGATTGCCCATGTACGAATGATGATGGCACCAATGACAACACCTACAGAAGATAGCGTGTCGGCAAGCAAATGCAAGTAAGTTGCCTTGATGTTTAAATTATGCTTAGCACCACGATTTAATAATAAGGTTGAGCAAAGATTTGCTACGACACTAAAAAGCGCAACGTAAAACATAATTGTACCGTTAATTTTTTGTGGTGAACGTAATCTACTTGCGGCCTCAGCGATGAGTCCAACTGAAATCAGCAAAAGGATTGCCGCATTAATAAATGCAGAAAGAATTTCGGCACGTTTATAACCGTAAGTATTGACCTTAGTTTGCCGACGTAGTCCAATTCTATGAGCAATGTAAGATAAAACAATAGATAGTGCGTCACTCAGATTGTGGACGGCATCAGATAATAGTGACAAACTGCCTGAGAGTAAGCCACCGATAAATTCGATCAGTGTGATACCGGCGTTTAGAAGGGTGACCTCAAAAAAACGTTTACCAGATAAACTTGCTTCGTGCATAGACAGGACCTACTTTCTATCACTGGTTCCAAATGTTAATCGAATAATTGATGGATTAAAAATTTCGCAATTATTACGTTAGCTAGTATTTATTTAGATGATGAAAATTAATCTTTTATAATTTGAAAATATACATGTACATATATTCATATAACAAGTTAATCATAGTTGCAAATGAAGGTGTGGTCAAGCTAGAGGAGTGTGGCGCTTATATTTAAATTAAATTATATTCTATCGCTATTAAAAATAATGTTTATGCCGTTTGACCACTGAATTACACGTGGGCAGATTTGGTTAGGTTCCATTCCGGCGCTGGCGTATGGAACGCGTGACGCGTTGACAAGCTAATTTTCTTTCCGTTTAAACCCATCGGAAAAGAAAATGGATCTTGTCAATCACGCAAGGTACTAAATGACCACAATTCGGTCATCCAGTACCTTCGACACAGCTGATACGCCAGCGCCTCCATTCCACCTTGTTGGCAGTGGCTGATCCCTGATTATTGATTAATTTAATCGTTTAGTTAGTACAATTGAGGACTATTACAGGCCGCGCTAATAATCTTGCTATCACGAGCAATGGCTATTTTTATGGTAATTAGTATTTTTATCGGCCAATCATTTTTAGTAAATTGGCGGGTATGGTTGCAAGAACGTGTTACAATGTTTATTACTAGAAATGATTAAAAGGAGCGGTGTTGGTTTGGTGCACATAATTGAGCAACTGTATGGCCCATTTTTTGATTTATCTAATTGGATTAAAGTTGTCGATTCCGGCAGCGATTGGGCAATTATTTTTTCGCTAATTCTTATTGAGTGTTTACTCTCGGTGGATAATGCAGTTGTATTGGCGGCACAAACACAGTCTTTACCGACTTTGCGCCAGCAAAAGAAGGCACTGATATACGGGCTGTGGGGATCTTACCTCATGCGCTTTATCATGATCGGTTTAGGAACTTTTTTGATTCATATTTGGGCCGTAAAGGTAATTGGGGCACTGTATTTGTTGTATTTAGTTGGCCATTTTTTCTATCAGCGACACCAAAAAAAGCACACAACAACGCAAAAGCCTAAGCAGGGTAGTTCAGTACTCTGGGTGGTTGTTTTACAAGTTGTTATGATGGATGCCATTTTTTCTGTTGATTCTGTGTTGGCCGCACTAGCCATCTCGTCAAATCCAATTATTGTCTTAATCGGTGGTTTAGTTGGTATTTTGGTGATGCGAGGTGTTGCCGAATTGATTTTATCTTTTATGAAACGAATTCCAGAATTAGAACCAATGGCCTACTATTTAATTGCGTTTATCGCGATCAAACTGTTCTTATCAATTCCGCAAATTGGCATTGAAATTCCGTCGTGGTTATTCGTTATTATTTTAGTAATAGCCGTTGTAGCCACGCTGTTAGCCCATCAGGTCAACAGTCACCGTAAGCAACGTTCTCGCTCAGAGGCGAAGAAAAGTTAGCTATGGAATTAATTCAAGTAAACCTATTTTGCTAATCAACTTAGTGTTGGATTAAAGGGTTTATTCTAAAGCTCAACAATCTATTCAGAAAAACTCGTTTACCGCTAAACCGTGATTAATGAGTTTATTTTTTTGAACTATTTTTCGGAATAATTGCTTTAAAACTGCAATTTATAAGAAAAATCTGTATACTATGCTTACAAAAGTTTTTTAGATTGGAGATGATTGAAATGCACGGTATTAAGTTTGCTAAAAAATTAAACAGTCAAGAACACTGAAATCGAAAGGGAGTTTATAAACTATAATGAGTGACTATTCAGGAAAAAATACCAAACCTAGTCCCAGGTCGTTGCCGGTCTGGCAACAAACAACGAGCCAATTAAAGGCAACGTATAAAACCGATGTCGAGGTCGGTTTAACGAGTGAAGAAGCAAAGCAACGTTTTGAAAAAAATGGACCAAATGAATTATTGGCTAAAAAGCAGTCTAATTTCATTCGCTTCATTAAGCAGTTTAATAATAGTATTATTTATATTTTGGCTGTGGCAGCAATCGTTACTTTATTGATGCACCACTACTCTGATTCAATTGTTATCGGATTAGTGATCATTGCTAATGCCTTGATTGGCTATTTTCAAGAAGTTCAGGCGGATAACGCGCTAACCAAGATTCGAGAAATGCTACTATCAGAG
The DNA here is from genome assembly GCF_003950295.1 of Loigolactobacillus iwatensis. Taxonomy (GTDB): domain Bacteria; phylum Bacillota; class Bacilli; order Lactobacillales; family Lactobacillaceae; genus Loigolactobacillus; species Loigolactobacillus iwatensis. Next base: position 11,065 of record NZ_RHNP01000001.1, on the reverse strand, counting down.
AATTACGTTTTTCGTGATGGTGAAAAGCACCAATTGCCGGCTCGAGAATTAGTTGTTGGTGATTTGGTTAATCTTGAGGCCGGGGACGCGGTTCCTGCTGATTTACGGTTAATTTCGGCGGATAACTTCAAGGTACAAGAATCAATTTTAACTGGTGAAACTGGTTCAGTTAATAAAATTGAGGAGCCAATTGAAAAGGCCGACTTAGCGTTGGCCGATCGGCAAAATATGGCTTTTGCTTCAACCGCTGTAACCTCTGGATCGGCGTTAGGAATTGTCATCGCAACTGCGACGGATTCTGAAATTGGTCACATTCAACAAAGCGTTGTAAATGTTAAAGAAAAGCCAACACCATTAATGCAAAATTTGAATTCACTAGGAATTGGGCTTTCAATCGGCATTGTGGTGGCGGCAATTTTGCTGTTTGCCTTAGGTATGTGGACCCACGTTTATAGCTTACCGGCACTGTTGATTGCGGTCATTACAATGGTTGTTGGCTCTATGCCAGAGGGACTCCCAGCCAGCACCTCAGTTGTTTTGTCAATAGGTGTTAAAAAGATGACAACCCAGCATGCCATCGTTAAAACTTTACCGGCCGTAGAGACTTTAGGCGCGGTTGATATTGTTAATACCGATAAGACGGGGACATTAACTAAAAATGAAATGACAGTAACCCAAGTTATTACTGGCGATCATCACTATGACGTTACTGGAGTTGGTTTTACCCAAGGAGACCAGTTAGATTTAACCGGCGAGTTACAATACCATGGTAAACCATTTGCTTATCAAGATGATCCTGGACTTAACTGGTTAGTTAATATTTCCGGACAAACCACGGATGCCGCGTTGATTGAGGAAAATGGTCAATGGCAGCTCAATGGTGAACCAACGGATGGTGCGTTGACTGTACTCTACCAAAAATTGACTGGGCACACACCTGAAGTGGATGAGATTGATTCACTACCGTTTGATTCGGCGTTTCGTTTTAGTGCTCGGTTGGTTCGCTTTAATGGCGAGCACATTTTGATGGTTAAGGGGTCACCGGCGACGCTTGGCAAAATGGCGGCCGCTGGGAATCCTGATTTTGATGATAGTCACTGGGAACGTAATTTAACACGTTTGGCCAATGATGGTCTGCGGGTTGTGGCCTTGGGTTACCAGCGTGTGCCTGAAGCAATGACGACCATCACGCGTGAACAAATTGGGGCCGGCCTACAGTTGGTTGGTATGGTGGGTATTATGGATCCACCACGAGAGGAAACCGTTTCGTCGATTAAAGAATTGCGTCAGGCTGGTGTAAAAGTTAAGATGATCACCGGTGATCATCCGGATACTGCGGGAGCCATTGCCAAGCGTTTGGGCCTAGATGATCAAATTAGCGCGATCACAGGTCCCGAAATCAATGAGATGAATGACGAGCAGTTAAAGAACTGCATTGATGATTACAACGTTTTCGCCCGGACAACGCCGGCCGATAAATTACGAATTGTTAATGCTCAGCAGGCAAATGGGCACGTTGTATCAATGACGGGTGATGGCGTTAATGATGCTGCGGCCTTGAAGCAAGCCAATATTGGTGTGTCAATGGGAATTAAAGGAACCGAAGTTGCCAAAGAGGCGGCCAATATGGTTCTGGCCAATGATGATTTTGCAACAATTGTTAAGGCTGTTCGTGAGGGCCGCCACGTTTTTGATAATATTAGAAAGACCATTCGTTTCTTATTACCAACAAGTTTTGCGGAAGGCTTAATTGTCATGATCAGTATTTTAATGGGCCAAGAGTTGCCGTTATTCCCAACACAGTTACTTTGGATTAACATGGTATCGGCCCTAACGATTCAATTTGCCTTTATTTTTGAACCGCCAGAAGATGGCATTATGACCCGGGGACCACGTAATGTAAAAGCTGGTTTACTAAATCGGCTGGATATTATCGAAATTGCCTATGTCTCAGTGCTAATCGCCGGTTTAGGGATAATTGCTTTTGATTTTGCGACTCGTGCTGGAATGTCCGTTGCGTTAGGTAGTACCATGACCCTGAATATTGTGATTTTTGGGAAGATTTTCTACTTATTTAACCTGCGTAACGCACACCCAGTGATTTCGAAACACTTTTTTGAAAATAAGATGGCCTTTATTATCGTTGGCATTTTATTATTACTTCAAGTTGGGATTATTTATTTGCCATTTATGCAATCAATTTTCCACACTGCGTCAATTAATTTCTTTTATGGCTGGGTAATTCCGGCAATCGCAGGGGTTATTGTCTTAGTTATTACGGAAATTGGTAAGTTGTGGCGGATAAAGCATGCTGCATAATGACTAATAGTCGGTAAAATAGGTACTGACAAAATTTTGAACAGATTGGCTCGCTACACATAAATAACGATATGATAAGTGTTTAAAGAAAGTTCAATTATTGATTAGAGATTAGAATAATTACCCTTTCTGCTGAATAGGTGTAGGTAAATGATTAATACTAAGTTAGAAAAAGCGATTAAAGACAAAATAATTTTGCCTTTAATCGCTTTTTTTCGCCAATTTTCTTTTTATTGGGTCACTGGTAAAGCATGTATTAATATAATTAAATTTTAAAATTAAGTTTATTATTTTTAATTATCATAATGTGTATTTTAATAATAAATTAGATATACCAAACTTTTTATTGATAAATTATAACTAAAGCGTATAATTGATTTTGGTTAGGAATAGAAAAAGGAGATGCTTTATGGGTAAGGAGAAAAATCAGCAGAAAAAGAAGCAAGGATTAATTCATTACGCTAACGGACCATCGCTGGAGGAAATTAATGGGTCAGTGGAGGTACCTAAAGGAAAGGGATTTTTAAAGACACTTTTCATGTACTCTGGGCCTGGTGCACTAGTTGCTGTTGGTTATATGGATCCAGGTAACTGGTCAACTTCAATTACGGGTGGTCAAAATTTTCAATATTTATTAATGTCTGTTATTTTAATGTCAAGTTTAATTGCGATGTTGTTGCAATATATGGCAGCTAAACTTGGAATTGTAAGTCAGATGGATTTGGCCCAGGCAATTCGAGCTCGAACGAGTAAATCATTGGGAATTGTTTTATGGCTTCTAACTGAATTGGCGATTATGGCGACTGATATTGCTGAAGTTATCGGTGCTGCTATAGCCTTATACTTGTTATTTCATATTCCATTAATTGTTGCCGTTTTTATTACCGTTTTTGATGTTTTATTATTGCTATTATTGACGAAAATTGGTTTTAGAAAGATTGAGGCAATTGTGGTTGCCTTAATTCTAGTTATTTTATTTGTATTTATTTATCAAGTAGCACTATCTGACCCTGACTGGGCTGACGTTATAAAAGGATTTGTGCCAACAGCCGATACATTTTCAAGTTCACATAGTATTGGTGGTCAGACACCATTATCTGGGGCATTAGGGATCATTGGTGCTACGGTCATGCCACATAATCTGTATCTACACTCGGCAATTTCACAAACACGTAAGATTGATCATAATGATGAAGAGGATGTAGCACGTACCGTTCGCTTCACAACCTGGGATTCTAATATTCAACTAACGGCTGCCTTTTTCGTTAATGCGTTACTTTTAATTATGGGCGTTGCCGTATTTAAAACAGGTGCCGTTAAGGATCCATCCTTTTTTGGCCTATTTCAGGCTTTGTCGGATACATCAACGTTAAGTAACGGGCTCTTAATTCATGTTGCTCGTTCAGGTATTTTGTCTGTTCTGTTTGCAGTAGCGCTTTTGGCCTCAGGACAGAATTCAACTATTACGGGAACGTTGACGGGACAGGTTATTATGGAAGGCTTTATTCATATGAAGATGCCGCTTTGGTTACGGCGTTTAATAACGCGACTGATCTCTGTTATTCCAGTTTTAATCTGTGTTATGATGACTAGCGGAAAAAGTGCGATAGATGAGCATAGAGCGTTGAATACATTGATGAATAATTCTCAAGTCTTTCTGGCTTTTGCTCTGCCATTCTCAATGTTGCCATTATTAATGATGACTGATAGTGCCACAGAAATGGGTAATCGTTTTAAAAATACGCTTTGGGTTAAAATACTTGGTTGGATTTCTGTTGTTGGCCTAACTTATTTAAATTTAATTGGTCTTCCAAGTCAGATTAGGGCGTTCTTTGGCGATCAGGCTTCTAAAACCGAGTTGGTTTTTGCTAATAATATAGCTTATATTTTAATTATTGCAGTCTTTGCTTTACTTATTTGGACAGTTTGTGATCTATATCGTGGTAATAAACGCTATGTTGCCAGACTTAAGAGTGAAGTAAACTAAGGAGTGTTTGGAAAAGCGTCCAGGCTATGAGCATTAGTCTAGATTGATAAATAATTCACGTAGTGGATTATTTGGCGATCGTAACTAAGCGCAGGGACCTGCTTTTTCAAACACGTTTACACCAAATTGGTCAGGAGAATACTAATAGAAGTATTTTCCAAACATGGCCTAGGGAATGGAGTGAGTAAGTTATGGAAGACGAATCAAAAATAATTTTGGTTGGCGTGGATGATTCACCGGATGCTCAAATTGCTTTTCGCTATGCTATGAAGCAAGCAAAAAATGAAATGGCCGAATTAGACATAGTTTCAATCCTTGAAACCGATAATATTAACGTCTATGAGGCTTTAAGCAAAGATTTTATACATGGTAAACGGCAGGCTTTAGAAGAACATTTGCAGGACTACCGAAACATGGCAAAAAAAGTTGGAATCAAGAAAGTTCAAACAATCGTGGCCGAGGGAAATCCTGGTGAGACAATTGTTAATGATATTATTCCAAAGATTAAACCTGATCTACTAATTATTGGTTCACTAGGTAAGAAAGGTGTTCGTAAATATTTTGGGTCACAGGCTGCTTATATGGCAAAGTACGCACCGATTTCTGTTATGATCGTGCGTTAGGCCAATAATTTTCAGGCCGAATAAAATCAAAATGCAGGTTAAATATTATGACTTAAATTTAAATAGTTTAACTAATAAAGAGTTATCGGAATCAAATCGGCTTTTACGTAAGTGTTTCAGAGTGGGTATCTTTACAATACTTTTCTTGACCAAATTAATAGTAGTTGGTTTTTAATTATTAATTGAAACTGCTCTTAGCAAATTTATTTAAAAAGTGACTGGCGCAAATCAAAAATAGTGCTACAATATATAGTGCTGATAAATATTAGCTCACAATATATTGTGTTATTAATGGCTGGCCAGCTATTTCATTAAATTATCAATGAGCAGGGAGAGACTATTGTGAGTAACTATATTAAGTTTTTAAGGCACCAATTAAAAGGGTGGCCACAACAAAATTACTATTTGTTTTTCTTTAGTGTTGGTTGTCAGGTTATGACGTTGGTCAATCAAAGAATTACTTGGTTGACGTTGGTTACCTTTATCGGAACGACACTTGGTGTTTTATGTATTTTAGCAATTAATGCGGCTAAATCAGTTAATGGTTGGTTAGGCATTTTATCGGCCATTTGTTTTATTATTACCGGATATGCGGCCGGCAACTACCTTAGCATTGGTGAACAGTTGGCGTATATGATTACGTTGGATATTCCTGTACTCTTAAGCGTTAATTGGAACGTTAATATGGTCTCAAAGATTAGAAAATTTAATGGATCAACTTGGGCGATTGCTATTATTTCAACGATTATTGTTTATTTTGTTTCTGGTTTTGTCATTGGTCGGTTTACAAATGACCCCCGACCTTGGATTGATGCCATCAGTTTCTCCATCAGCTTAACGGCCGGCGTAATCTGCTTCTTACGTTACAATAACCAATACATTTGGTGGCTGGCATCTGGTTTAGCACAGATGGTCTTATGGTTTGTTTCATTCAAGCAAGGATCAGCAACTCTCGCTATGTTTGTAAACAGTTCAATTTATTTAATTAATGATATTTTAGCATTTACGATTTCACCATGGTACAACAAAAAAGAACGTGCTCGTTTAGTAAAGCAGGAAGCTGCCTACGCTAAAACAAGTAGCACGGTAAATAATTAAAAATTTTAAATCGGCGCTGGTTAGTAAATTGAAAATCCTTTAGGGATAATTAAATTTGCTAATCAGTGTTTTTTTGTCTAAATAGATTTAGTTACGTCCTTGTCCAAATGATGATATAGTAGTTTTAGATTGTAGATCTATGGCTAGATTGGCCGATTAAAACAATTCAAATTTTATCTTTAAATTTCTCAATAAATTTAGGCCGAAATTCGGCAGTATTAAATTGCATTTTACGACTAAAGGCGTTAAACTGAATTTAATGACAAACGTGTGTTCGGCAAAAAAGAAAGCGTGAGCTAAATGGCAACAAAGAGTATTGCTAATCATGATGGCACGACTGCCAAGAACGAAACAGAACGACAGGCTGCATTAGACCACGCCTTAAAGAAGATTCGTCAAAGCTTTGGGCAAGGCGCTGTAATGCGCATGGGTGAGAATACAAGTACCCGGATCGAAACAAACTCGACTGGTATTTTATCATTAGATGTTGCTTTGGGTGTTGGTGGATTTCCTAAGGGGCGGATTATTGAAATCTATGGTCCTGAATCAAGTGGGAAGACAACGTTAGCATTAGCGGCAACTGCATCGGTTCAACGTAACGGGGGAACCGTTGCTTATATTGATGCCGAAAATGCAATGGACCCTAAGTACGCACAGCAATTAGGTGTTAACATCGATCAGTTGCTGTTATCACAACCAGACTCCGGTGAAGAAGGGCTAGCTATTGCTGACGCACTGGTGGCAAGTAGTGCAGTTGATCTAGTTGTTGTTGATTCGGTTGCGGCATTAACACCACAAGCCGAAATCAATGGTGAAATGGGTGACGCCCACGTTGGTCTACAAGCACGAATGATGTCCCAAGCACTCCGCAAGTTATCTGGTGAGATTAACCGAACTAAAACAACGGTTATTTTCATTAATCAATTACGGGAAAAGATTGGGGTTATGTTTGGTAATCCTGAAACAACCCCTGGTGGCCGTGCGTTGAAGTTTTACGCAACCATTCGTCTGGACGTAAGACGTGGTGAGAAGATTAAGAACGGAACTGAAATAATTGGTAACCAAATTAAGATTAAGGTCGCTAAGAATAAAGTAGCGGCGCCTTTTAAGGTTGCCGAAATTCAAAACTATTATGGCAAGGGCTTTTCCGCCGTTGGGGACGTGCTTGGTCTAGCAGTTGAAAATGATATCGCTAAGAAGTCAGGCGCTTGGTATAGTTATAAGGGTGAACGAATTGGGCAAGGACTGCCTAATTCAACGGCCTATTTAACTGATCACCCTGATTTATTAGATGAGATGTCAAAAGAAGTGCGGGCAAAGTTACTACCTGAAGTGGACGAAAAGGCTACCGATAAGCCAAAGCAGAAAACGCCAGAAGAGTAATTTTGTAATGAAAAAATACGTAGAAAGTGATTTTCTAGGATCGATAACTAACCGGCCTAAAGAATACTTTTTGCGTTTTTTATTTTTTAAAAATAAATTAGTTAATTCAGCGTATCTTATTAATAAGATACGTTGTTTGTCGAGGCCGGGACAAAAGTTCTGGCCGCTGACTATTCCCGGGCATTACTCTAGAACGTAAACCTAAAACCGACTTTGTTCCACTCTGCTCTATCATCATTTACTTGACGCTGTTTGAATCAAGCAAATGATGATAAGGTTGCAGATTAGTTACGGATACTACATTGCTCTAAAGTAGATGCTAAGAAGGGGCCCATGTTTTTTGAAAGGAGAACTAGATGTGGAAGCTACGGTTGATTTAACGATTGGAGATGAGTTCATTTTAATGAATTTATCTGAAACACAAATTATTTTGTTGCAAAATGGCATTGTTAAGGTTAACCGATTGTACTCAAGTCAGTTATTAGCATTAACGACTTTTCAAAAGATTAGCTATCAATTATTTAATGACGCCAAGAATTTTTTACAGGGAGGGACATTCAAACAAAGCTATACAACTTTGTTTGATGAATGACAGTAATTTACTGAAGAAAATATGCCTAAGATGCTGGTTCTTAAACAACTTCAAAGATTGGCGAAAGCGGCCGCCTATACTTCAGCTATGGTTCAGAAAAATAAAAAGAAGGTTACGACAGAAATTACCTAGTCGTAGCCTTCTTTTTAATTCGATAAAGAAAGACAGCATATTTCTATAATTAAATAGACTAACCGATTAAGATAGGTTTAATCATAATTATACGAGGAGGCTAATCTATGTTTGAAAATCAGTACCAGAATTTTCATTTTTGTGGCAATAAATTAGTTCAGCAACTTAGTTCAGAACAGGATGAAGTTATTTATGAAGTTAGCTGCAGCAGTATGCAGTACTTAATTCATTTAGTTGGCCGGGTTTGCTTTTTACCACTTGGTGCGCGAATTGAAATCTTGAATCAGGTGATTACTTCGCAAACCGATAAATCGGCCAAAGAACTTTACATTACTGATCAGACATTAACTCAGTATCTTTAAAGAAGCCCATTTAATGCCCAATCAGCATATTAATTGCTTGGTAGAGGCAAAATCATTTAAGCTTAGATTGTAGCAAAGAAGAATAGACTTTTAAAAGAAAGGGTGATTAGAATGCTTCATATGATCTGGGTTCTTATTATAGGTGCTGTTATTGGTGTAATAGCAGGTGCTATTACAAGTCGTGATATGCCACTAGGCTGGATTGGAAACATTATCGCCGGTTTAGTTGGTTCCTGGTTAGGTGAAAGTCTACTAGGTAGCTGGGGCCCGCACATTGCCGACATGGCGATTTTCCCTTCGATTCTTGGAGCAATTGTGCTTGTCTTAATTGTTTCGTTCTTGTTCGGTCTACGAAAGAAGAAAACTTAAGGGAGGTGCTACTATGCGCGGTAGAACAAAGGGCGTACTCCTTTTACTCAGTCTACTCGGCATTTTGCAAACAGTTTGGTTTACAGCACTGATCTATCCATTACCTTATCTGTCCAATGAAATTATTCAGTGGCAAAACACGTATGATTGGGTACGCTGGATTGGTCTAATTCTTGGTATTATCAGTGGCTTAATATTTTTAGGCCTACTGTTAATTGCGTTGTTTCGCCGACAAACAACTAATCAGCTGACCTACCAAACTGATCGGGGGCAACTTAATATCAATCAAAAATCCGTTGAAAAATCCGTTCAGTATGCAGTTGCTAGTAAACATAATGCAAGAAATGTTAGTGCAACTGTTCGGCTAAATAAGCGTAAGAAGACCGCCACTGCCCTAGTTGAGGCCGTAACTAGTGACACTAAAAATTTAGTTCACGAAAGCCAGCAAATTGAGCAAACGGTAAGTAAGACTTTGAGCGCTAGTTTAGGTGTCCCGGTGAAAAAGGTAACGGTTAATTTGAAACCGGCTGAACGTGGACGCGGCGTCCGCGTTGTCTAGTGATGAGGTGATATTATGACGAACGGTACAATCGGCGCAATCATTGGCGTTATTGTTGGATTAATTTGGATTATGTTGGGCTTTATTGATTTAATCATTATTGCGTTACTAGCGTTGGTCGGTTTTCTGATTGGTAAGTACGTTAAAGGTGGGCAAACAATCAGAGTTTGGCTTAACCAATTACTAGATCGTTAGATAGATGAAAGGAGCTGTGGCAATGGATACAACAACGTCAGTTAAGAATCGTAAATTAACGTTTGACGATAGTGTTATTAAAAAAATTGCTGGCTCAGTGGCCAGTGATATTGAAGGAATCCTATCAATGAACGGTGGATTTCTGAGTGATATTGCGGATCGTTTCCGCAGTGATACTAACCCGACGAAAGGTATTGGCGCCGAGGTTGGTGAACGTCAAGTTGCATTAGACATGGAAGCAACTTTGGAATATGGTGCTGATGCGCAACAAATTTTTGACCAACTCTGCGATCAAATTCACACATCGTTGAAACAAATGACTGGGCTGGAATTAGTTGAGCTTAATCTAAACGTGATTGACATTATGTCTAAACGCGAGTGGGCCAATCACACTAAAGAAGGCAAAGAAGAGACTAAAGATCGAGTTAACTAATTTTGAAAAACGAGAGGATGATTTTAATGGCACAAGTAATTAAAGATTCGCCAAAGGTGGACCAAGTTGAAAGTCAGTTAGTTTATACTGAATCCGTTCTTGCCAAAATTGTTGGCAAAACAATTAATGATGTCCCGGGCATTTTATCAGTCCAAGGCAACGTCATTGATGATATTGCGGATCGATTCCGCAGCGACGAAGACCCAACAAAAGGCGTTAAAATAGATTTGGATAATGATAATCATACCGCTACAGTTGACCTTGAAACAACGTTGGAGTATGGCAAAAATGCGCCAAGAGTTTTCGATGAGGCTATTCACAAAATTCAAGAAGCAATCAGTAATATGACTGACGTAACCATAACGGAAATTAAAATGACCGTGAAGGATATGCTTACTAAAGAGGAATGGCGTGAATCGCAGAATCAGACTCAAAAAGATAAAGATAATCAATAGTAAAAAAAAGCGAGTGCTATAACTGGCCGAAATTGGCGATTATAGCACTCGTTTTATGTATTAAAATAGCTGCCTAGACGTTGATTGGTAAATTATGGTCCCGTAAGACAGCGTTTGTTGCTTCTTTGAAAGCCTGCTTATTTTGCGGGTCCTCTGGTTGATCATGTAACTTATTTTCGGCAATGGCCCAACGAACAACATTATCAGTAACGAAGAGCTCATCGTTATCAACAATCAGTTGGTATTTAGTTGCTAGCATTTGTTCCAAGTCTTTGAAGCGGCGGCGATTAGAAACTTCGCGAAAACTTTCACCGGTTGCTTTATTGGTTGCCCGAAAGATGAGTAATGGCGACTCACGGGCACCTTCTTTGAGCATGTTACGTAATTTTTCAAACTCTGTTTTCTTTGCCAAGCGATAACCTTCTTTCTTTTTAATCTCTCTGATTTGATTTTACGCAGGATGGTTAATTGGTGCAAGCTGGGGAGTGTACAATATTTTGTGTAAATAGTAATTGAAAAGGGAAGACCTTCCCCGTATGATTAAATCGCCAAACATAA